>OMOD01000145.1 GCA_900290255.1 Candidatus Sulfotelmatobacter kueseliae | reverse complement strand
GAAACAAGAGAGTTTCGTGGTACTGCGTCCGCTTCAAATCGAGTTTTTCCGCAACCTGCTAGTTTACAAGATTGGATTTCGTGGATTGCTGAGTTTGCGCGGGAAGAAGATTGCGTTTCTCCAGAATCTCCGTGATCGCTTCTGCGCTCTCCTCATGCCCCAAGGCGTTGAGATGCGTATCGCATGGGAGTGAAAAGTAAGGCCACTGCAGGTGGCGCTGATCCCGGTAGGCCTGTGCGTACGGCGCCAGAAATTCCATGGGAATATGATTACTGTCGGCGATCGCCTGCAGCCTTTCCGCTGACCTGAATGGATTGAACGACGCCGGGACGGTACCGTACTGCTTCATCATTCTCTGCCGCCAATCCGGGTCGATGTCGTAGGGCAGCGGCCAAACCAGGACGAGAAACTTGCTGCCGTCGGCGTTGACGGTGTCGTTCATTATCGTCAGCACTTTGCCGGTCACTTGCCACGCCTGTTTCAGCTCATTATCCATCGGATCGTCCTCATAGGTTTCGAAGTCGATGGGGAGCCCCTGCCATTTGTAGGGAAACAAGTTGACCTTGAGCCAGACGCGCTCCAGATAGTAGACAAGCACAGAGTGGCGCTCGAAATAGGATCGTAACCGGTTCAAGTGGCGGGGCTCGACCGGTGTGAAAACCAGCTTGCCATCCGGCGCTAGGTCGTAATACGGAGCGAACCAGTGATGGATGCCGTAGATCTTGGGCTGCAGCGTCGAGGAGTTGTTCAGAATGTCGTTCGTTGCCGTGAACATCAGCAAAACCAGATCGGGATGGAACTGGCGAACTTTTTCCTTGTATAGCAGCAACTCCTGCGTGGTCCCGATGCCTTCGACGGCGAAGTTCATGACTTCGACATTGCTGTAGCCCAACTGGCGGAGTCGTTCTTCCGTTCGAATATTGACCACCTGATCGGGCTTGACATGCACCGCTTCGACCACGGAATCACCGATCATCGCAATCCGAAAATCTCCGGGAGGTTTTTCCAGGGTGCGGTCGCGGTCCCGCATCCCCCAGCGATTGGTGGAGACTTCTCCCTGAAAGCATCCGCGGGCATGATTCACATGCATGTTCGGGATCAGCGAAATACCGATCACCGGATCGTATTGCCGGAAGGGTGCGCTGCGATACTTTCCGAGAGGAAGCAGCCGCAGCGCAATCTCGCCAAGGCACGCCAGCATCAATAGCGCAAATACATTGGAAATCGCGATGAACGCTGCTTGTTTTCCCCAAGTCATGGAAGCCCGCTTGGGGGGAGACTGCTGTGCAACTGTCATTTTCTTGGGTCCATCTCCGTACAGCCGATCCGAGGGATGCAGCCATTCTCTGGTCGATCCTCGTACTTGGCGAAAAGGGTCATTTACTCAAACCGGCGCAGCGAGAGCAATTCCGCGGCGACGTACCATAGGAACTGTGAGCCGTAGAGAATATAGCGCCGCCAGAGCCTTCGCGGCTCTGTCAACAGCCGAAAGAACCACTCCAATCCGTGCTCGCGCATCCATTCTGGCGCCTGTTTGGTTCTGCCTGTATTGAGATCGAAGGCCGCGCCTACGCCCACCACAACAGGAACCTTCAGCTTGGGACGGTGCTCGTGCATCCAGTGTTCCTGCTTGGGAGTGCTCAGGCCGATCCACAGAACATCAGGCTGGAGCTCGTGTATTTCTTTCAGGATTTGCTCGTCCTCCTCTGGCGTGAGGATTCGGAATGGCGGCGAGTATTCTCCGGCAACCGTGATTCCGTACCTGTCGCGGAGAGTGTCCCCCAGAAGTTTGGGCACGCCCGGAAGACCCCCGTAGAAAAAATGACGATACTGCCGTCCTGTGGCGCGGCAGAACGTCAGCATCAGCTCTGGCCCGTAAACCCGACGCTTCAGCGCATGCCCACGCAGCCGGCCGAGCCACACCAGTGGCATGCCGTCGGGCACAACCAGATCTGCGCTGTTCAGGATCTTCTTGAAGCCATCATTATGCTGTGCCTCGGTAACACCGTGCATCCCTGTAACCGCGATGAAGTGCGAACCACTGCGCTGGGCGATCCAACTCTCCATTCGCGCTACGACATCGGGGATCTGTACGGCGTCAACTCGAACTCCCAGCACTTTGAACTTGTCATCCTTTTGCGACAGACCTTCGGTCACCCCCAAGGACGACACGGCTTCGTCGTTCATCAGTTGTAGCCCTTCCACGGATCTGGAGTGTTCGTTCATTTCTAGAATCACGAGACAGCATGCATTTCCGGAACAGCCTTGGGAACTGCCATTTTGGAGAGAACAAAGTTCTCGATGATCAGAGCATCAATTCCCGAGCAGTAGTAACTGCGCACCGCGTCTTGGGGACGGGCGACCATCGGTTCACCGGCTAAATTAAACGACGTGTTCAGCAACATGGGTGCCGGCGCATGCTCGCCAAAATGTTTCAGCAGATTCCAGAAACTTGGGTTATGCCTGCGGTTGACCACATGCAACCGAATGCGGTTTCCCGGGAGGCAAAATGTCCGCGGCACCGCATCGGCGTCCGGTCGGACCCATGCCAGGGAGTTCATGGAGCGGCAATTCCGGGAGAATTCGAAGTAACGCGGACAGTCTTCCTCTGGTACAGAAATGGCAAAAGGCCGGAACCACTCGCGGTGCTTAATGTAATCGTTGAGGTTCTCCTTCACATAGGGCGCCCAGGGCGAGGCCAGAAGGCTCCGATTCCCCAGGGACCGTGGACCGAATTCTGCCGGACCATGGAACCATCCCACGATCCTACCCGCCTGCAACAACTGGAATGTAGTCTCCATCCTTCGCTCTGAAGTGGTAGGCACCGAATAGCGAGATTTGAAATTATCCAGAACATCCTTAACGTCGTGGCCGGTGTACGCCGGACCGACGTACGGATGATAGGCCTCCGCATCACTTCGCGGCCCATGTTTCAATTGATGCCAAACCAGCGCGGCTGCACCCACTGCGCTGCCCGAATTACCGGGAGCAGTCGGGACAAAGACGTGATCGATTCCGAATTGTTTTTCCAACTCGGATACAAGCAACACGTTTTGAAAAAGACCGCCACCCAAGCAAATCCGATCGACTCCTTGCTGCTTGCAATAGTGCCGGAGCAGGTCCACGACGATCTCCGTACAGGCTTCCTGTACGCTGCTGGCCAAAGCGCGACGCAAGTCCTCGTTGAGATCGGCTCCGTCCTCTGGCAAACAGGCCTGGCGACAGAGCTCGCCGGAGAGGGTCAGGGATCCGGTTACTCCGTATTGCAAGAAACTCGGGTTCAACCGGGGCATTTGCGAACGCGGGTTTCGCAGCAGCCGCAAAAAGATTTCCTTGAAAACCGGTTCCCCTTCCAGGCTGAGCCACTGGGTCTTGTGTTCTTCCTTGCGCGGAACGAAACCGAGAAGTCCGGTGACCTGCGAGTACACCCATGCCAGCGAATGCGGAAACGGAATGGTCTTCAGCGCTCGGATCTCAGTTCCTTCTCCGATGGCAAGCATGCCCGTCTGCCCGTCGCCATTTTCATCCATGGTCAGGATCAAAGCACGATCAAATGGCGAGCTGTAGAAAGCGCTGGCGGCGTGGCATAAATGGTGCTCGAAATTCAGGAACCGGCAGGCTGAACTTCCATTCTTGTGTCTCAACAGTCGGAGGTTGCCCAGGTCGCGAGACAAGTCACCGAGTTCATTGGCCTCGCAAAATGCACCGGCGATCGGGGAGAACGGAGAAGTTCGCATGGCTCCCCAGCTGCGCCGGGCCCAGGCTCGCATCGGACGCGCCGCGACCGCGACCACATCTAATCCGTACCAGGAAACGCCCGCCTTTGCCAAACAGAACTTTATCGCAGCCTCGGGCAACGCCCGAGTGTCCGCCCGTGCCAGCTTCGCATCTTCGATCGCGGCGACCATGTTGCCGTCCTCCAGCAACGCTGCCGAGCCGTTGTGCCGAAACGACGATAAACCCAGTATTCGCATCAGGTGTTTCCGAGTTCGAACAAGTCCTGAACCAAATCGGTCCGAAGGCCGTGGCAGCCGATTTCGAAGCCTTCAATTTACAGAGCTTTCAATTCTGCATGACTACGCTGGTGTCATTCAAAACAACAACATCAGGCTTTCTGCGCGTCATTCGCGAGCCCAGTTATTCGACGTGCCGAGGGTTGGAAACGTATCAATCCGAGTGCCAGACCCACGAAGAAATAGAATGGCACTGCCCCCGAGGGAAATTCGAGTCCGGCTTCCACGCTAATCTCGATCATAAATACGAGGTAACAGAGAAAAAGCCACAAAACAACGTCAGCTATTTGCTTGTCGTAGCGCTTCCTTTGGCGAAGGGCATAGATGAACGTCTTGACCACATATAAATGAAAGATCACCCAAAATATGAATCCAATTGCTCCCAACCTTACCAAAATGCTGAAACTCGAGTTGTGAGGCATTCGTATAGCGGTACTCTGACTGTTTTCAACATCGAGCAACGGTTCACCGAACCCAACGCCGATCCATGGGTGCTTGCGGTATTTTTGGTAAGCTTGCTCGTACCAATCCATGCGACCTTCATTCGTAGAGCCTGGCGTATCCCTTGCGCCGGTAATGCTCTTCATGTGCTCCGAAAGAAAGTCCATGTTTACGGTACCTATCCGTCCCTGGATTTCGATCCCTGTGACTGTCAAAAACAGGAGAGGTACCAAAGCCAAACACAATATAGAAGCAAGCTTGAGGGAGTCTCTGGCCTTCCCAGCCAGTGCCAAGACGATCAGAGCGAGTACGAGCCCCACATACATCGCTCTTGCTTGTTCGATCGCTAAGCCAAAAATTTGAGCGACCGCCAGAAGCATTAGGACCCAGCGCGGCCATCTCACGACGTAGTTGGCAAGAAGCAAACAGAAAAGGGCACCGATCAGGAGATAAAGTACGTTCCCTCGATAATTCCCCACCAGCGCCACTTCTTGAAACACACCGGATTTCGGGGACACGCTCTGGAGTGCTGCGCCCCACGGGAGAGTGTAACTGTACGCTAAGTCTAGAATAAAAAAGCCCATCAACCACTTCATGAGGATGAGCAGATTGCTCTGCTTCATGGCCCACAGCAGTCCCAAGGCCAGGAACAAGCCATCTAGAACGATCGTGGAATCGCGGATTGCCCAAAGTCCGTACTTCGGTAAATCGACGATCAGATGAATAAATGTTTGAAAAATCAAGATCAAGAGGCAGATCATGGCAGGGTTTTTCGCTGCCTTTATCATCAGACTCGGATGCCGATGCACCGCCAGAGCCAGGGAACCATAAATCATAGCGTAGCTCACGATGAACGGGAGTCCCAGGTGGAGGGTCAGATTCTCGAATCCATAATTCAAAAGCATGTAACCGCTCAGAGCCGCCAGCAGCATCCATTGCCACAGCTCCAGATCGATGCGCCGTGCGCGGACGATTGCCCATGGAGTGAAGGCTGTTAGAGCTACGACTGCCACCAGGACCAGGAAGACCAATGACTGAACGATCGCCAGCCAGGTCAGAAGCAAGCCTGACAGCACCAAAAACGTGAACCAGGCAACATCGCTCCGACGAGCTTTGGCGCGAATTGTTTCAACGATGTCCATGCAGTCTTCCGTAGCTAGTCATTCGAGCTTATATCAGAGGGAAATTCGAAGGTCGTGCCGAGACCTAACACCGGAGCTTGCGCGGCGGCTTTCTGCACCTTTTTCTGCAGCAGGAGCTGGATCGCGACAAAGCCTGATGCCTGCGACAGGGTGATCGCCCAAAGAGCCCCCTTGATCCCGAACGCCCAGGTCGCGGGCACTCCGACCGCGACTGAGGCAACGGCCGCGATCATGGTGGCAACAAGGATCGAGGCAGGCGAGTCCATGGCTCGCAAAGCGGTCGCCGGCCCGACGAATGCGCACCAGAAAATCGAGCCTAATGCAACAATTGGCAGCAAGTATGCGACTTCCGAGTACTTACCGGAATAAAGCCCATGGAAGGCCGGCTCGCGGAATAAAAGAAGCGCACTCCAATACACGATCGCGCCTGATACGAACAGCCAGGTAACTCGGCGTGAGAAAATTCCGGACCCCGCGGACCCCTGTTGGTCGTGAATGCGAGCCGCATAGGGCAGCAATAGCGAAACCAAGGCTGCATAGCCCTGGAAGACGGGCGCACTAAAATTCATGAGCGCGCGAAGCTGTCCTGCCTCGGCCATACCTGAGAAGGTGCTCACGATCGCGTAAAAAATACCGTTTGGCACCCACTGTAAAGCGGAGCTCCCTACCGCCCAACGGCCATAGCCCCAATGGCGAAGCCCAGCCTCCGAAAGCGAAACTGCCCCTGCCGCAGCCGGAAGATCTCGCATCAGGTACAGCACCAGCGGAATCGTGGCGCCCAGAGCCGCAATTCCCATTAGTAGCAAAGCCGAGAAGGGCGAGAGGAGGCTGTACCTATGCGCCACCACCAGGCCGGCGAGTATGAGGCCGCAATAGACTACAGCCGCTGCCGCCGGAGGACCCGGGGAGAGTTGTAAGTAGAATACGCGCTTTACCAGCCAGGACATCAGCACCAGTGGCGCAGCTAGGGCTATGCCCGCCAGCGCGCCGCCCACGCTGCTGGCGGAGTTGACCCGAAAGGCGATTCCCGCAGAGACAACGAGGAGAGAAAAAATCAGGAGGGAGGCCGCTAGATGAAGAGACCACAACGACTTGAAGTAACTGCGAAGACGGTCCCGGTATGCTGAAGGCCCGTACACTGCCATAGGCTCCAGCAACAGAGACTGATACAGCATAATAATCAGCAGGTAAACCGCTAAAGCCACTGCGTACGCGCCATACTGTTCAGCCGTCAACCATCGGGCGAGCAGTATGCTGATCAGAAAATTGGACCCGGTCGTAAGGCCCTGGTCCAATACAGCCAGCCCCCCTTTTGTGACCCAGCGCACAACAGTATTTTTAGAAGTCATCGAATGCAAGACGGCGCGGGTCCTATTCCGATTGAAGTTTTCTGTAAGAGGGTACTGAGTATAAACACAATCGCTTAAAGCAATAGTTCTCGCCTCTACGCGGCGCCGACTCCCTTCCAAATTGCAGGAATAGTTTTGGCCAGAATCTGAAAGTCGAGGAGGAGAGACCAATCGTCAATGTACTGCATGTCCAGCTCCATCCATTGCTCAAAGGGGATTGAGCTTCGCCCCTTGACCTGCCAGAGGCAGGTAATCCCCGGCTTCACGCTCAAGCGACGCCGATGCCAGTCCTCGCTGAAGCCCTCGTAATCGCGCACTGGAAGCGGACGCGGTCCCACCAGACTCATATCCCCCTTCAGGACGTTCAATAGTTGCGGCAGTTCGTCGATACTGGTCTTGCGCAGGAATCGGCCGACCGAAGTGATTCTGGGGTCGTTTTTTATTTTGAAAACCGGGCCGCTGACCTCGTTGAGATGCTCCAGTTCGTGCATCCTTCTCTCGGCATCCATCACCATAGTGCGCAGCTTGTACAGGAGAAACTTTCTCTTGTTCCTACCAACCCTCGACTGGGTAAACAGGACTGGGCCAGGAGAAGTCAGCTTGATTGAGAGTGCTGCGATAAGAATGACCGGTGCCGCCAGTATCAATCCGATCAGCGCAATGGAAAAATCGATGACACGCTTGATCACTAGACCCCAACCGTCCAAAGTCCCCCTATCGTGGGTTATCAAGGAATCGCCCACTACTTCTTCGGCGTAGGTTCGAGCCAGTTTCAGGTTGAACAGGTTGGAGAGAACTCTGACGATAATCCCCTGCTCTTCACAAAGAGCGGCGACGCGGGCGGCGCAGTCGTGAAACGACCGGACTGGGAGAGCGATAACCACTTCATCCACCACATTCTTTCGCAAGAAGTCCGGCAGTTCATCGAGGTTGCAAACCAGGGAATGTCGGCCTTTGCCGCCAACCCATTCTCGGTCCGCAAATCCCACGACATGGTAGCCGAGTTCCGGACGCGATTCGAGCTCCTTGGCAACTTCCAGGGCTCGCGCGTTCGATCCCACAATCAGAACATGCCGCAGGTTTCGTCCCCGCAATCGCGTCTGTTTGAGCACAGCCCTCAAGATCAACCTGCCGCAAACCAGCATGGATGAGCTGACAATCCAGAAGAAGAACAGGAAGAGCGGTGTCGCCATGCGAATGTGGAAAAGCAACGCAGCCGCACACACGAGCAGGCTGGAGCATGACGAGGCTTTAAGCACATCGATCACTTCCCTCTTGCGGCTGGACAAGCGTCGCGATGCATAGAGGCCGAAATGCGCAAACAGCATGTGCCAAAGAACCAGAAGAGCACCCGCGATAAGGAAGTTCGCAACCTTGATTCGCAGCGAGAGAAATTGATGCATCCAGGCAAGATGCACCTGCCCCGATGCCAGTACGGTGGCTAATCCGACGGCAACTGTCATCACCGTCAAATCGAGGAGTTCGAAGCCCTTCAGGAGTATCTGACGTCGCAAGGGAACCATGGGTCTAAGCCGTTACTCAGAAACGAAAGTTCAAGCGAAGGGCAGCACTTAGTAAGTCATACGACCCGGATTGAGCCTGTTATAGATCGTGTCGGGGATGGGGAAGGTCCGCTGATTCAGTACAGCCCCAAGCACCGGTGTTTTGGCGGCCTGCAGTTCCTGTACGGCCAACCGGGCGGCATCGCGGCGCGTGGAGTTCGCCTTCAGAACAAGCGCCACACCGTCGGAGAGGCCCCCGAGGACGAGACCGTGGTTACACAAGCTGAGAGGTGGACTATCCAACAGGACGTAATCAAAGGTTGCGCGCAACTCGGCGAGGCGGGCTCGCATGCGGTCGGAGATCAACCATTGCTGAGCATCCTCAGACGAGTTGCCCGAGGTGATCATCCACAGATTCGCCCGCAAGTGCTGCACATATTCGCGAATCGGTCTGGACACCCGCAAAGCATCGCCCAGGCCAAGCTTGTTCTCGACTCCGAATTGCTGGTGTAGAGCTGGAGAACGGAAGTTGCAGTCTACAACACAGACTGACCCGGAGACCTGCGAAGCTAGTAAATCGGCAACATGAGCGCACATCCAGGTTGTTCCGCCCCCCGACTCCGGACAAGTCAACACCACGCACCTCGGCCCCTCTGTCGTGCTGGTGCGGAATAAGCGATGGACGAGCTTGTTTATTTCGTCTCTAGCCATTTCTTCGAGGGGCAGTAGGGGCACGACTGTTCCTGCTTCGGGAGCTGCGACAGGCCCCGCCGCTGCCACCACGGGTATTTCGGCCTTGTTAGCCGCCAGAACGTCCTGCATCTTGCCCATTTGATTCAGTAATTCGAAGTTCCTGCTCATAAGTCGCTTACTGTCCCCTTTCCAGTTCTATGCCATCAAAAAGCGGGTGTGAGTTCTACTCAGCGGCATTCGGATCTCCGCTCACGACAGCCAGTGCCGTCGTACGATAATTCCTTATTTATCGAGTCCGCGAAATAATCGAGTTGGGACGAGACTCGGAACGCGAGTTCGTCTCCTGCCAGCTTTCATTGCCATTGCCGTGGCCATTCCCGTTTGCCTGAAGGCCATTCCCGTTCATCGCAAAACCATTGAAACGATGCGGAACCGCAGCCAGTAACGGAACGTCCAGGTCGGCAGCAACTTCTGCCGGGGTCCGGAAAGAAGGATCACGCCGCTCTCGGACGTATAGTCCACCACCCGTCAGCATAATCGAGAGTAAAACGCCGATCAGCGCCATCAGCCCCCGGGGATTCCAAGGCAACATAGGGCTCGAAGCCGGCTGGACGACGGAAACATTGGCTATCCTGGTAGTATCCAGAGCGTCCGTCATCTTTGCCTGTTCCAGCTTTTGAAGGTTCAGCAGGTAATTCTGCTCACTCGCTTTCAGCGCGCGCTGCACGTCCTGATGGGTCAGTTGCTTCCGCTCCAAATCATGGATTTTGGCCTCATACTTCGCAACCATTGCCTGCTGCGCCTCGACTCTCGCCTGCAACCCACTGTACTGCGCCTTAGCTTTGGCTAACTCTTCATCGACCCAGGCGTAAGTCGGATTTACGTCCGTGGTTTGCTCCTTGATCGGCTGACTCTCTTCTGTCGCTATCGAGCTCTGGGTCTCGGCGATTTGCTTGTCAACCTCCTGCACCAGGGGATAGGTAGGCTGATACTTAGTGAGCAATTCGGTGCGCTTGATTTCCAAGTTCATCAAGGTGTTCTTAAGTCCCTGCAAAACCGGAGCATCGTCTGAGTTGCGCAATGACGTGGTCAGGCGTTCCGGGGTCACGCCGGCTTCTTTCTCCAAAGTTCGTACGCGTTCCCCGGCCTCGGCCATATCCGCGCGTGCCTGCTGCAAGGTAAGGTTAAAATCGCCCAGTCTTTGCAGGGTGATATCTCGGTCAACTTGCGGAGCCACTCCATTCTCTTGCTCGGAGAACTGCTTGGCCGCCGCCTCCGCATCATCCAGTTCCTTCTTATACCGCTGCACTTCCTGTTCAAAGAACGGAACTTGCCCGGGCGCGGTATGCGCGGCGAAGTGCTCTCGCATATACGCGTCCGTCAAGGAACGAAGCACTAACGTCGCAAGCTGCGGATCCTTGGATTTGTAACTGACGTCAATTAGCGAGCTCTTCTTCTCCGGTTCAATCTTGAGATCCGACGATAGTTTCTTCATTGCGCGCTCAATTCGCTTTTGCGGGTCCGTGGGACCGAACAAGTTTTCCATCACTGACCCGATCAGCGTTTTGCGCTTATCCAATCCAGATGAAATCACCACTTGCCGCAGCACTGCGTCGGCCTGCAGCAATCCGATCTCGGAGTTGACGTCCTGTTCGGTGATGGCCTGGTTTTCATTGACCGTCTGAGAAATTTGCTCTGGAGTAACGACTGGATTGCCTCGCTCGCGTTCCACGAGGAAGATGACCATGGACTTGTAGTACAGCGGTATGACGAACAGCGCCGCCAGCATGGTACCTGTCAGCAGTCCGAAGAAACAGAGATTCACCCACCGCTTGTGACGGAAAACCACCAGCAGCAGATCGCGCAAAGTGAAATGGCTTGTTGCCTTATCCTCGTCCGGCCAGGCATGGTCATTCATGGTAAGAGTCTCCGTTCTGAAATTTTCAGTAGGCCGAGACAGCGGCCGCACTTGCACCAGTCCGAGGTATGAAAGGCATGACTTTCGACCAATTGTTCTTCGGCACGAACAGCATGTCCCCGGGGTGCAGGTAAGGATCCTCGGTCAGCTGGCCGCTCTTTTCCATCCTCTTCACGTTGACGATCTGCGCAAACGTCCAGCCATTGCTCACCCGCCGATATAGCTGGACATGAGAGTGCTTCGAGGCATCCGTCAGCCCTCCCGCGATGGCCAGGGCCTCTGTCAGGGTTGTGTCGGCGCGGAGGTCATACTTACCTGGACGTAGCACTTGGCCATCGGCGACAAAGTACGGCTTTTGGAAGTCCTTTAGCACCACTGAAACTGTTGGATTGTTCAGGAACTTGCCGTATTCCTGCCGCAGCGTCTCGGTGAGTTCTGGCACAGTTTTCCCTTGAACCATGAGGTCGCCCACGCCCTTGAGGGTCACAAATCCATCAGGCTGGACTGATATAGCTGCTTGATTGAATTCGGGGCTTAGCTCGAAGGCGATGTCGAACGAGTCGCCAGGTTCGATCTTATAGCGCGGACGTGCCTCCAGTTGTGGCACATTCGCCTGCGCTGATCCCACCTGCGCCGCTGCCGGCTGCGCTTGGGCTCCCGCGGTCGCTGCGACTGCCAGGAGCAAACCGGCCCAAACCGCAATTGTTGTTATCGTTCTCATCTTCATTTTCGTCCTCTCCTGGGCGTTTAATTCCGCTTCCAATTCCTGAACTGCACAGCCATTTGCTGCATGTAGGCTTTAGCCTCGGCTAGGGTCAGAGTTTCCCGAACATCGTTTTCCGCGATATACGGCGTGTCATACGAGGATGGCGCATTCCCTCCGGCTATGTGAAGGGCAGCTGTTTCCGTGACCGGAAGCGGAGCCACTTCCGACATGTGCGCGCTCATGTCCAGATCGTTCATGACCTCATCCACCACACTCTTATCCACAACCCGCTGGCGCAGCGCGCAACCCAACGAAAGCAAGTTAAAGCAGAGATTATTGATGCTGCGTGGAATCCCTTCCCCGAAGCGGGCGATCGCCTGCAATGCCTCCTCCGAGAACGGCACCGGCCCAGAATGTCCGGCAACGTTGAGGCGGTACTCAATGTACTTGCGTGTTTCGTCAGCCGAAAGCGGCGTCAGGCGGCTGAGTAGAGAAACACGCTGCCTAAGTTGCGCTAGGCGCGGGCTTGCCAGTTTGTCGGCCAGTTCGGGCTGGCCGGAGAGAACGATCTGCAGCAGTTTCGCCTGCGGAGTTTCGAAGTCGGAAAGCAGTCGGACCGTTTCCATCACGCTCGCGTCCAGATTCTGGGCCTCATCGATCACCACGATGAAGCGCCTCTTGGCGCGCGCCTCTTGTAACAGCAGGCGGTTAAACTCTTCGTGCATGCTCACAAAATCCTGGCCGTGGCTCTCCATGCCCACGCCAAGTTCCGCCAGCAGTAACCGCATCAACTCCCGCGAATTGCACTGGGTCTGGAATACGAACGCGGTCCGGGCGTTGTGGCGGAACCTCTCGAGCAGGTGAAAGAGCAATGTCGTCTTTCCCATCCCTGGCTTGGCAATCAACGCCATGAACCCGCGCCCGGCTTCAATGCCGTAATACACAGACGCCAAAGCCTCGCGATGTCCGGGACTCAAATACAAGAACCGCGGATCGGGTGTAACCCCGAATGGCTGTTCGCGTAATCCGTAGAATTCCAGAAACATTTCTCGTTATCGTCCTTGCCTGGAGAACCCCGCTGCGCAAGCGCTGCTACGGTGGCTCTCCGGGAATCCGCACTCAGCTAACCACCTTCGGCCGCAGGATCGATGTGGTGCCGATGGATCTTATAGAGCAATCCACGGTAACTGATATTCAGCAGGCGTGCCGCCTGCGTCCGATTCCATCCCGTCCGCTTCAGCGCAGCAATAATTGCCTTAATCTCCACCTGCGTCCGAACCACACGCAACGATAGGATGGGTTCCTCATTCCCGTCGCTTCCCCCGGCCAGGGGGGCGGCGAGGTCGACTGGTTTCATCGCGCGTTCTGACTGATCCATCGTTCGCTTTCGGAGAACTCGTTCCCGTAGGGAGCTTCCGATGCCATCGCCTGCGCTGAGTTCAACGACTCTCAGAGTGCCCAGAATAATGCGAAGTTAACGACCGAGTAGCTGCGAGATCAAACCGGTTCGACCTCGTAACCTTCTATCTGAATAGAAAGCGAGCGCTGGATAAGGTCGACGGAGATGACCAGGTTCCCACTTCCGTTTTGCGCCGCTAGGATGCCTTCGACGCCATCCAGAGAACCGCCGCGAACTCGCACCCGCTGGCCGACTTTCAAGAATGCATGTTTGGTAAACGGCACGTTGCTTGAGACCAGCGCCCGAACCGCTTCCATCTGTTCCGTGGGAATGGCCATTCCCTGCCCATGTCCACCGACAAATTGCACGACACCAAGTGTTCGCAGGACTCTGACCCGCTCCTCCGGAGAGGGTACGATGCGCACGAAAGCGTAACCTGCAAACAGAGGACATTCGACCAGCTTGCGGCGATCGCTCCACCGGTGAATCTGACTGATCACGGGACAGAACACGTCGATCCCCTGAACGTGGAGCTGTCGCTCCACCACTTTTTCGTGTCGCGACCGTGTCCGTATGGCGTACCAGTTCAGTTCTACCGGGATTCTCGCCGCGGCTGCTGGTAGGTACTGCTCAATCGTCAGGCAATTAGTGCTCACAGCTTCGCCCTCTGAGTCACAGTCGTGGACTCGAGAAACCTGGATTTCGACAGTTGCTTCTGCCTTGATTGGTATCGTCATGGCTAAGCTCCGTAGAGCGGCCAACTCGGATACCATTCGTCGGGGGGGGGCTACTAACGTAACATCGACGACGCGGTGCAGATCGAACAACCAAAAGTGTCCGTAGACTATAGACCACCGCAAGATTCTGCAAGTGGTCAAAAGGCTCGCTAACTAAAGTCTCTATGGGCTGAAACACCGCGTCTGTAGCGCCATTGCGTAGCTTGCCCAGTTGCCGGAATGGCATTCCCCTAGAAGGGCAGACTCCATCCGGCCGGTCGCAATTCGGCTCCGTTCGCCGCCGGCCCAGCCGCCTAGAAACTGCTTCAAGCTTGCCGTGGTCTTCTCGGACTGCAGTTCGGGGCGGGGTCGAAAACGTCCAGTGAATCTTCGGCCAGAGCAGCCAACGATCACCGGCTAAGTTATAGTAGCTAAGACAGATAGGCTCGATTGCACCGGTCAGCGAACCCCGGAAGATATCATCCCCCCAAGAGTGCTATTTACTCGGGGTCGAATTTCCCCTTAATATACCCAGAATCTCGTGGGCTGCCCAGTGAAATGGTTTAAACGAAGTCACTGTGGCTTGCACCCACATATAGCTTCCGTCAAGCGACCAGCGTGTGGCCGCGCAGTGGTGAGGTTGCTTATTTCTCTGGCCAGCGAGAAATTGTTGTTCTGCTGAACCTTAAATATGGCTCACTTAGCTTCCCTTCCCGATCAGGACCGCCTTCGCGTGTTAGCCGCGGATAGCACTTCCATGAGTACTCAACTGCTGGTGGAAGCGCTGGCGCGCGACCCTGAGCTTGAGGTGATCGAGTCCGCACCCAAGGATTCGGCCGTTCTCCACCTGCTGAAGCAGGAGAAGCCACAGATTGTTCTGCTAAGCGCGAAATTGGGTGAAGACCAAGGCACCTATGACTTGGTGCGAGAGATTTGCTTTCAGTCGCCGGCTACGCGGGTGATCGTACTTCTCGATGCGTCCGACCGCACTTCCGTCATTGAGGCGTTTCGCGCCGGCGCACAAGGCGTCTTCTGCCGCACCGAACCGGTCCGGTTGTTGGCCAAGTGCATCCAATGCGTTCATCAGGGTCAAGTGTGGGCTAGCAGCAGCGAGCTTCAGTATCTACTCGAGGCCTTGGCACACCCTACCTTCGCGAAGTTTCAGACGGAAGGCCGGTCGTTGCTGTCCGCGCGTGAAACCGACGTCGTGCGCTGCCTCGCGGAGGCCCTGACCAACCGCGAAATCGCTCAGCGCCTGAAGCTCACGGAGCACACGGTCAAGAATTATCTGTTTCGCATCTTCGACAAGCTGGGCGTTTCGAGCCGTGTCGAAGTGGTGCTCTATGCCCTAGGTACGGGCGGATCACGTGCCATTCTTCCCTCGACGGTCCTCAGGCCGCAACCGGTGGCCCCGGTTCCGGTGCCCATCAACGTCCGCAAGACCGCAACCTAGGATCGGTCTTCTTCCTACTGTGGCAATCGAAAATTCAGCGTGACCAAAGTGTGCATGCGCACCGCTTGCTCATTCCTCTGACGCGGCTGGAAGCGCCACTGCTTGACGGCGTCAATGGCAGCTTGCACCAATTGCGGCGGCCCGCTCACCAGATGAGTCGACTCGACTGTTCCGTCCGGCTTGATGTGGATCTCCACCACCACTGCGCCCTGAATCTGTTGCTGGCGGGCTTCGTCCGGATACTTCGGCTCCACGCGGTAGAGCAGGCTGCTTTCAGCTTCGGCTGGAGGCAGTTCTACCACTTCTTCCGGCTGGCTTTTTTCCGGTTCTAGCGCTGCGGCCCGCTGTGCGCCGATTTCGTGATCGGTGGTTGCGGTTGCACTTTCACCGGGCGTGGGCGGCATACGAAATATCTCTTTCCCTTTCTCAAAGACTAGCAGTCCCCCCGGTGGAACTGCACTGCTGGCGCTCGGTTTAGAAGGAATGACCGGTGGAGCACTCCCTCTCGCGGCTTGCCCTTTGCCAGAGGAAGTCGCGCCCTGCGCCGCACCAGACGGCGGCACGCTCGCGACCACCGATGAGGTGGTGGCGGCGTGCGCGTTGGCCCTAGTGTTCTGCGAACCGAGATGCCTCCCCAGCCCCACCCCCAGTAGAATCGCGCAAACCAACACTGCCACCGCCAGGACTAACGTGATGGGATCGAATCCGCCCTTCGCAGTCTTCCCTTCGCCTTCCGCCTGAATCTCAGTGCTAGTTCCTGCCTTCTCCATACTTTGCGAGGGAGCCTCAGGGCTACCAGCAGTGGGCGGGGCTTCGGTCGGCGGAGGTTGCGCGGCTCTCTCTAGGCTGGCCAGCGCGCGGCTCGCCAGCGCTTCCAGGGTGCCCTCATCCCGATCTCCAAAAGCAAAAGGCGAGGAAGAAAACAGCTCGAACACTCCCAGGAGTTCTTTCCCGCGCAGCAGGGGCATCACCATCACGGATCGCACACCCAGCCGGAACGAGGCGGCGACGTCGGCCCTAGCATCCGTCAGCACATCGTCGCACCGCTGTGTGCGCCGCGTGCGGACGCATTCCCCGGAGAGTCCTGACGACGTATCCAGTAGAGATCCTAGGTCGGGCGCTGTCGAACCAATGCTGGCACGGCAAACCATTTCTCCATCGCGCCCGAGGACAATAGCCGCTCCAGTCGCACCCGTAGCCAAGCAGGCCTGTTCCACGATCTGGTTGAGCACGATCTCCAGCGCGAGAACCGCAGCAAGTTCCGGCGACAGCCCGGCCCCGCTTTGGGCGGAAAACCGGGCGGCCAGTTCCGCAACGTCGGTTGCGGGTTCGGCGTCCGCTTGCGCTGCCACCGACTCGCTAGACCGAGACAGCGGTTGCGGCAAATCCGGTTCCGGCCTGGGACGCGGCGGCATAACGGAGAGACAAAACGAACTCTAGTAGCACGCTCTGTAGCGGAGTTTCACCCCAAAGCACCGAGTTGTCAATACGCCATTCGTGCCCGTGCCCCTAGGCCGTAGGTTGGAACTGATCAGACACCAGCGAATCCGCGACCATACGCTCACAGCACATGCTGGTCACTGCTCCAATTGCAATGGCCTCTAGCTTGCCGGAGAAACTAGGCTTTGGTTCAAACCTAATTCAATCAGGGTTGACGTCCTCTCAAGTGAAGAACGAAGCCTACGGTCACTCGGAGATTGCCCTTTGAACCAATCTCATGTGGGAACACCTTTTCCGTGTGAACAAAATTTCACTATTAACTTGAGTCTCTGGGTTATAGAAGGTCACTTTAGTGCTATAGAACCCCTCTGAAGGCGCGCTTTTCTAGCTACTCGCACGTGAGCTAACTGCTTTTACTGCTGCGCATTCTGCCTCTCCGGCTTCTCAACCTCACCGCTGCGGCATTGCACGACTTGCCGTGGAATCGCGATTGCACCATTTGCCCCAGGGGTTGCCCCGTTCGCGATGGTCTCGCTCGGTTGCAAACGCTGTGTGGAGAAGTTCAGTCGCAGGCCTGTTCAGTTTCAACGGACGTGGCCACGGGAGTGGGGATTGAACGGCGGGAACTGGATTGCATACGCAGTGAAGGCTGCGGATCCAAATCAGATTCAAGCTGGCGTTGTATCGCGGCTGCGAGTTGAAATGCCAGAGTGCATATCATTTTCGAATTTCTTTGTAAGGAGCGCTATGCGTAGTCTCAGAACAATCGTTTTCTTGCTGCTGGCATCGACTGCCCTGCTTGGATCTGAGAACCCCCAACTTTCCTCAGTCAGCTTAACTTCGCCGAGTGTGGTCAGAGGGAATACTCTCGATGGGGCAGTGACTCTGAACGTCGCGGCCCCCTTTGACATTCAAGTATTGTTGTCCGCTGATCCCGCCAGGGCGGCGACCCTGCCGCCCAGCGTCACCATCCATGCTGGTTCCAAAAGCGCAACCTTTACGGTAAGCACACGGCGGAACGCAGACATCGGCAACGACACCGTGGTTACGGTTTACGGCAACTATGGTGTCACCAAGAGCGGTTCGTTCAGGCTGTTAGCTCCCATTGCCTTCGATCAAATCCTAGACCGAGTGGTTGAGCGAGAGCGCAGGTTCGTCGCGACCATGAAGGGCATGCACCCTCTGGCTGAAACCTATATTCAGGATCTTCACGAATACAAAAGTCATGACGTCGAACCGGTAGACGATCAGTATTTCCTTGGTCGCCTTGACATAAAAGAAAGACCCCAGGATTCGCTGTTCCAGAAGGAGCGTCCGGGAGTCCTGCATCACTTGCTGAATCCATTCCCATCTGCCCTCGCTTACAGATTGTTGCCACGTGGTTTTGCGCAAATGGTGATACTCGATTCAGATTTCCAGAAAAACAATTACCGTTTCGATTTCGTCCGGCGGGAGTTTCTCGGTGAAGCACGATGCATCGTTATCGATGTTCAACCCCAACCGAAAGTCCGGAAGAGTTTGTTCACCGGAAGAATCTGGGTCGAAGATCGCGACTTCAATATTGTCCGCTTCAACGGTACCTACTCAGGCGGTTCCCGCAACACGTATTACCTCCACTTTGATAGTTGGCGTCTGAATCTGCAACCGGGTCTGTGGCTGCCTGCTTACATTTACATCGAAGAGTCAGGCAAGAAGGAAGGCAGTCCATCTCCCCACAATTTATATTTCAAGGCCCAGACCCGTCTGTGGGGCTACGACCCGGAGCAACTGGGGCACGACGAGGAATTTACTCAGATCCACGTTGATAACTCGGTGAATGACCAAGCTGTCGGTAAAGATAACGGCCCGGTGGAAGCTGAGCGTATCTGGGAGCGGTCAGCAGAGGACAATGCGTTAGATCATTTGCAGAAGATCGGCCTGCTCGCTCCTTCCGGCGAAATGGACAAGGTCCTGCAGACCGTGACAACCAATCTGCTCGTCACTAATAACCTGAACATCGATCCTGACGTGCGCTGTCGCGTGCTGCTGACCCTACCGCTTGAGTCCTTTACCGTCGGAAACACGATTGTAGTCAGTCGCGGCCTGTTGGATGTGCTGCCGGACGAAGCATCTTTGGCGATGATCCTGGCTCACGAACTGAGCCATATTGCGCTGGGACATCGTGTCAATACCAGGCTTGCCTTCAACGACCGGTTTTTCTTTCCCGACACGGACGCCTTTCAGAATCTGGATTTCGAACGCGACGCTGGGGAGGAGGACGCTGCCGACAAGAAAGCTATGGAGCTGCTCGCGAACTCACCCTATAAGGACAAGCTGGGCAGCGCAGGGCTGTTTCTCAAAACACTTCATGACCGTTCTCCCGTACTCACGAATTTGATCAGGCCGCACCTGGGAAACAGAATGGCAAATCGCGACAACACTCGAATGGCTGCACTTTTCTCATCCGCGCCGCCGTTGGAGAAACAACGCCTGGATCAGATTGCTGCTCTTCCTCTCGGCAGCCGGGTCAAGTTGGATCCATGGAACAACCAGCTGACGATGATGAATGCGAAGCCAGTTGCTCTCCAGTTCCCCCGGGAGAAGATGCCGTTCGAGGTTATCCCGCTCTCTCCATACTTAACCTACAATCAGCCGAATAAAAGCTTAGTTGCTCAAAGTCCGCCAAGTCCTTAACCCATTGTTCGACAAAATTGGTGCTATTTGCCCTCAGCTCTTAAAGAATCGGTATCCCTCGCCTCAGCCTGTGGCTGGTGAGAAAGGATGTAATGAGAAACCTGATGAGAACCTTAGGTAAGGTTGGTCTGTTCGTATTCGTGCTGGTTGCGTTTGCTCTCGCTCAGAATTCTCTGCAAACCCAGCCCTCGCCTGCAGCTGGTGGACCGGTTTACGACCTGAGTATCGGCTATAGCAAGCTGGCCATGCCAATTCCCGGAGCAGGGCGTGTGAACATGAACGGTGCGGACCTCAGCGGAAGCGTCGACTTATACCCGCGCTGGGGGTTGACAGTAGACTCCAATTACGCCCGCGCCTCTAACGTCCTCGGAACTCCACACGGTGGCTATGTTTTGACTCTACTTGGCGGCCCGGTGTTTTATCCGATTGAGCACGGAAGCACGCGGATGTTCGTTCATCTGCTCGCGGGCGAGGGTCTAGTTGATGGTGCAGCGCCAATAGGTGGTACCGACTACCGCTATGGATGGCTCGAGCGATTCTCCTATGCGGCTGGGGGAGGAATCGAACACTCTGTCTCAGGGCCGTTTTCAATTCGCGCCAGCGGAGATTATCTCCGCACGTCATTCTATGACCGGGCGGGTACAGTGAGACCCCAAAACAATTTTCGGCTAACCATGAGCCTGATCTGTCGCCTAAGAGACCGTCGACACAGAACCGTGGTTCCCTGATGGACTGCTGTTCCACCAGAGTATAGCCCGGGTCAAACCCGAGGCGCTCAGAGAGCCCAGGCGCCGGCGATTCGGGTAGGGGCGTCCGCCTTTCCTAGCCCGTAGCTACCAAGTCAACTCGCCACGCGTGATTCCCTCGATCCCCACGAACGATTTGCCAGCAGGCTGGCGAAACCAACTACAATGCCGAATAGGCAGCAAGCGGTGAGACATCGATGATCGCGGCATGAAACTGGTTTTCTTCAAATCTCCAGCGGATTTCCGACGCTGGCTTGAAGCCAGTCACCAGCGGTATTCCGAACTCTGGGTTGGGTTCTACAAGAAGTCCTCAAAGAAACCCAGCATTACCTATTCGGAAGCGCTGGACGAAGCTCTCTGTTTTGGCTGGATTGACGGTGTACGCAACCGCGTGGATAACGACGCTTACACGGTTCGCTTCACTCCGCGCAAAGCCAGGAGCCAGTGGAGCGCGGTCAACATCAGGCGTGCGCAAGAACTCGCGGACCGGGGCCGCATGCACCCGGCTGGCCTGAAAGCGTTTGAGGGCGCGAAGCATCAACCCCGCAAGTATTCCTACGAGCAACGTCATCACTCAAGCTTCAGCCGCGGGCAGGTGAGGCAGTTCCGCGCCAATCGCAACGCATGGGATTTCTTTCAGAGCCAGCCTCCGTGGTACCGGCGCACGGCCACCTTCTGGGTAGTCAGTGCCCAGAAAGGGGAGACGCGGCAGAGACGCCTTGACATTCTGATCGCTGACTCGGCGAACGCCAAGCCCATCAAACCCTTGACCCGGCCAGTCCCAAAACGGCAGAAGATGCGCTAGAGCAACCGGGTTGGAGTCTTTTCTCTCCTCGCCAATCGCTGTCTTTACTGGTACTATTGACCAACGTTGGACGCTACGGGTTTCCCAAGCCGCTTTTTGGCTCCTCCCCTCGAGTTCGGCCGCACGCAAGCGTCTCAAAACAAGCCGCTTCTCGATATTCGATCAAGGGAGTTTAAAACATGCGGATCGCTGTCGTAGGTTCCGGATATGTGGGGTTGGTGGCAGGAGCCTGCTTTGCCGACCTCGGTCATGACGTTATTCTGGTAGATAACGATGCGGGCAAACTGGCCGTGCTGAACAACGGCCAGACACCCATCCACGAGAAATTTCTTCCTGAACTGCTGAGCCGGCACCGCGGTCACCGCCTGAATTTCTCCGACGATTTGCAGGAAGCCGTGCGCCGCAGTGCGGTGATCTTTGTCGCCGTGGGGACGCCGCCCACCGAAAGTGGCGAAGCTGATTTGTCCTATGTCGAGTCGGTGGCCCGCGAAATCTCCGGCGGCATCAACGGTTACAAGGTGGTGGTCGAGAAAAGCACTGTTCCTGTCTACACCAGCGAGTGGGTGCGCAAAATCATTCTGCGCACTGGAACCGACCCGGATATGTTCGACGTTGCGTCGAACCCTGAATTTCTCCGTGAAGGCACGGCGGTCACCGACTTTTTGTTTCCCGACCGCATCGTCATCGGCTGCGATACCGAGCGTTCCGCGGCCCTATTGCGCGAGATCTATACGCCTCTGACAGACGGCAGCTACTACGAACGCGCCGATGCCATTCCGCAGCCCGATCGTGCTTCCATTCCTGCTCCCATCATTGTGACCAGCACCAAGAGCGCGGAACTGATCAAGCATGCCTCCAACGCCTTCCTGGCCATGAAGATTTCTTTCATCAACGCGGTGGCTTCAGTCTGCGAATCCGTGGGCGCTAACGCGAATCAAGTGGTGCACGGCATCGGCACGGACTCGCGTATTGGCCCCAAGTTCCTGAATCCTGGCATTGGCTACGGCGGATCCTGCTTCCCCAAAGATGTGATGGCCTTTCGCGCCGTGGCACGGGAATCCGGCTACGAGTTTCGCCTGCTCGACGAAGTCATGCGCATCAATGAAGAGCAGCGCCAACGCTTTCTGCGGAAGATCCGTAGCGCACTTTGGACACTGCGCGGCAAGAACCTCGGAGTGCTCGGACTCGCCTTCAAAGGCGGCACCGACGACATCCGCGAATCCCCGGCCATTTTCCTGGTGCAGGCGCTCCTGCAGGAAGGCTGCAAGATCAGGGCCTACGATCCGGCTGCCATGGATCGCGCGCAGGAGGTCATGAGTTCCAGCATCACGTTCGTCAACTCCGCCTATGAAGCGGCCCACGAGGCTGATGCTTTACTCATCCTGACCGAATGGGAGGAGTTCGCCAATCTCGATCTCCACCGGCTCCGGCAGGAGCTCCGGTACCCGATCGTGATCGATGGCCGCAACCTGTATGATCCGGAGGTGATGGCCGCCCAGGGCTTCACCTATTACAGTGTGGGGCGCGCGACTTGTCACCCCGATGGCGTGCCCGCCGCCATGCTGAAAAACGGCTTGAGGAACGGCAACAAGGCATGACCGAACGCCAACGCGCTGTAGTCACCGGGGGCGCCGGGTTTCTGGGCTCCCACCTGTGTGATGCCCTGCTCGCACAAGGCTGGAGTGTGGTTGTCGTCGACAACCTTGTCACCGGCCGTCTCGCCAACCTCGAACATCTGCGCCAGGAGCCGCGCTTTGAGTTCGTCGAAAAGGATATTTGCGATCCCTTCGACGTGGGCAAGGTTAACTTCGTCTTCCACTTTGCCAGCCCGGCCAGCCCCGTCGACTACAGCATTCACGGCATTCCTACGTTGAAAGTCGGTTCCCTTGGAACTTTTCACGCTCTCGACCTGGCCCGCAAGTACAGCGCGAAATATCTGGTGTCTTCCACTTCCGAGTGCTACGGCGATCCGCTGGAGCATCCGCAGAAAGAAACCTATTGGGGCCATGTCAATCCCATCGGCCCGCGTTCGGTCTACGACGAAGCCAAGCGTTTCACCGAAGCCGTGACCATGGCTTACCGCCGCTACCACAACGTCGATACGCGCATCGTGCGCATCTTCAACACCTACGGCCCGCGCATGCAGCTGAATGACGGCCGCGTTGTTCCCAATTTCATGAAGCAGGCTCTACGCGGCGAGGACCTCACCGTCTACGGCGACGGCTGCCAGACGCGCAGCTTCTGCTACGTGAGCGACGAAATTGACGGCTTCATGGGCCTGGCAAAATCCGACGAACATCTGCCGGTCAACATCGGGAATCCCAATGAGTTCACGATTCTCGAATGCGCCAAAGTGGTTTTGAAAGTGACTGGATCGAAGAGCCAGATTCGCTACGAACCGCTCCCCCAGGATGATCCCAAACAACGTCGGCCCGACATTACCAAGGCCCGGCAGTTGCTCGGTTGGGAGCCGAAGATTGATCTGGAAACCGGCTTGCGCCTGTCGCTCGATTATTTTCGGAAGGCCGTAGCTGAAGAAGCTGCTACCGCGAAGTAACCCCCGCCCACGCGGCCTGCCCACCCGTCTTTCTCCTACCCTGCGAACGCGACGAGCTTCCCCCGGCGGGAACGTGATACATTGACGTTCGTCATCAAAGACGGAGACTTCTCACTCACGGAGAAACGCTCGATGCGGACGCTCTTCTTGAGGTTCGTCACACTAACGATCGCCACCGTCGCGCTGCCGGTTGCCCTGATTCAGGCGCAGGCAAAAGACGAAACGTCAACCGCCAAAGCCGAAGCCGCCAAGGCCGATACAGCAAAGCCCGAACAGTTCAAGCCGGAGCAACAGGCCAGCAAGGGCTCGGTCACGATCAACGGAAATGTCATTAATTACGACGCATTTGCCGGCACCCTGGTCGTGCATCCCAAAGGCTGGGACGATGTCCCGCAGAATGCCGATCCGGATCCGAAGAACAAGTCACCGGAAGCCAGCATGTTTTACGTTGCCTATTTCAAATCTGACAACAAAGGCGCCCCACGTCCGGTTACGTTTCTCTATAACGGCGGTCCGGGTTCCTCGACCGTGTGGCTTCACATGGGGGCATTCGGGCCGAAGCGCGTGGTTACAGCCGATGATACCCATACCCCGGCCGCACCCTATTCCGTGGTTAACAACGAATACAGCCTGCTCGATGTGAGCGATCTGGTTTTTGTGGACGCCCCCGGCACCGGCTTCAGCCGCATCGCCGGAAGAGACAAGGAGAAAGCCTTCTACGGGATCGATCCGGACGCGTGGGCGTTTGGCGATTTCATTTCACAATTCCTCTCCCGCTACGGGCGCTGGAATTCGCCCAAGTATCTGTTCGGCGAAAGCTACGGCACGACGCGATCTGCTGTCCTCAGCAATATTCTGGAAACTGAACGCGATATCGACTTCAACGGTGTGATCCTTCTATCGCAAATCTTGAACTTCTCGCTCGATTCAGATTTTCCTGACTTCAATCCCGGCGTCGATGTGGCGTATCAACTCAATCTGCCGACCTATGCCGCCTCCGCCTGGTATCACCACAAACTGCCCAGCCCTCATCCGGATCTCGCGGCTCTGCTAGCCGAGGTCGAGCACTTCGCCATGAACGATTACGCTCTGGCGCTCCTGGCGGGCTCCTCGCTGCCAACGGACCAACGCCACGCCATCGCCAACAAGCTTCATGAATACACCGGCCTTCCGGTTGCATACATCGAGAAGGCCGACCTGCGCATCAACGGCGGAGAATTCGAGAAGAACCTGCAGGACGAAAGCAACCTCACCACCGGCCGGCTGGACACGCGCTTCTCCGGACCCACGTTTGATCCGCTCAGCAAAGAGGCGGAGTACGATCCGCAATCGGCGGCGATCTCTTCCGCCTACGTTTCCGCATTCAACGACTATGTACGAAAGGATCTGAAGTATGGGGAGAACAAGGAATACAAACCGGAAATTGAACTCTTCAAATGGTGGAGTTTTGCGCACCAGCCTCCCGGCGTCCCCTTCCCCTTGCCCGGGGCAACCAACGTCATGCTCGACCTCGCCGCCGCGATGAAGTACAACCCCACTCTCAAAGTCCTTTTGAACGCGGGTTATTTTGATCTCGCTACTCCGTTCTATGAGGGCGTTTATGAAATGCAACACTTGCCGATTCCGCCGGAATTGCAAAAAAACATCGAATTTCAGTTTTATGAATCTGGGCACATGGTCTATGCCCACGAGGCCTCTCTGAAGGCGATCCACGATAACGTGGCGGCCTTCATCCTCAAGAGCGATAACTCCAAGATGAAGTGAGTCGACAGGGGAGCAGTCTGCTGCGAGGCAAGAGGAACTGAGAACTGCTCTTAGGAGCTTTTGGTCGTAGCGGCCACGAAGTCGGTAAGCCGCTTCACGTTGTCGCGTTCTTCCTTCGTCTTTAACTCAAACGCTACTCCCATCCCGTAGCCGGGATGCGAGGCTTGCACGGTTCCGCGCAAGCGCAACTTGATCTCATAGGTGCGAACCAGAATCTCGACCGTAGAGCCCGACGGGAACGGCAGAGACACTTCCAGATAACACCCGCCCGAACTCAGGTCCGTCAAGCAGCAGTGATGAGGCACGGGAGTACCGGTGCGGTAAACCTCCGCCCCCAAACGGCAGGCGTAGCGGGTCTGCGCCCGTCGGTTATCGGCATCGGCTGATGGTTCTGACGGTTGTTCAGACGACTGTCCCGAGCGTTCGGCCGCGACTGGGGGCTGCGACCTGCGCTGTCCTTCTTCCCCTCCGTGTTCTGCGGCTCCTACGGTCGCCATAGCCAGAGGTTCTTCCACCTCAACGGTCACATCGGGAAATCGCTCCCGCTGCGACCCGCTCGGTAAGTTGGCACTGAGGAACTCGTCCAGCAGGCGCCGTGACGCCTTCGGCACATCCACGAATTGCACTCCCGCGCGGCCATTCCAATCCTGCCAGATCACCTGCCCCGACAGTCGTATGGTGGTCAACTGGTCCGGCAACCGGAACTGAAAGTAAACCTTGCTGGTCGGAGGAAATTTCTTGCCAAACAGCACCGACATTCCATCCTGCGCCAAGTTGACCAGCGTCGCCCTTTCCTGCTCCACGTTGGCGTAATCCACGGTGGCATGGGCGTGAACGGCGGCCCGTCCGCTCTTGCGTTTTTCCTTGCGCATGGCGGCGCGGGCGGCGCGCAAGCTGCTCCGCACCCGGTCATAGGCCACCGGTTTGTAGAGAACGAAATTGACGCCCTGGGAGAACATCTCCCGGATATTCTCTTGTCCGGAGACCACCACCACCGCCAGGGTAGCGTCATTCAGGCGCGACAGGCGGCTCTCGCGCAACAAACCAATCACTTCCTGGTTGGACTCTCCGTCCACAAGAACCACATCAAAACGGTCTTGTGCCAGGCGAATCGCCGCGCGGGCAAAATCTGGACAGGACTCGACCCGGATGCTGAGTTCTTCCAGAACCCCGCGCAATACCCGGGCCGCCGACTCGTCCACACACACCAATAGGGCAGATAGAGTCATAGCTGCTCCCATGGTATGGTCCGGCAGTTCCTCCCACAAGTTACCGCGGTCATGCGCGAAACCTTCGCAACACTTGTAAGTGACTTGCCTTCAGCACTGACGTTGGTAACCACAGGGGATGACAAAAGGCCAACGCCAGGGCGTTGAACTGTCGTGCTTTGACGCCCACTCCACCCCTTCCTAGGATGTAGAGATGACGCGATGAATCGCCGCGCGCCCGCTTTGTTGTTTGCGAGCAAGGCCGCGCTTTTCCCCGGGGTGACATCGCCGGATCTGGAGGGGAGTCGCGCGAAATTCGTGCGAGTCGCCCTCCCGAGCGAGAGACACTTATTATGAGGTCGAAAAAAAGTCACGGATTCTCGCTGCTGGAACTGATGATCGTCATCGCCATCGGGCTGACGATGGCCAGTGTCGGCTTCATAGCTCTGATGCCGCTGTTCAAGAAGAACCATGTGGACCAGGCTTATGACATAACGTTGTCGGTGCTGCGCACGTACAGAAACCTGGCCATCACCCAGAGCAACCGCTACATCATCGTTCCCTCGGCTCCCGGAACTATAACCGTGCAGCTTTGGGGTTACTCCCCGCCGCCGGCTGCGTCTCCGGCTCCTGTGACCGTGGCGACTTACGCCCTGCCACCGGACATACAGTTCGCAGTCCAGTCGGGCTTTCCCAGCCCCGGTCCGGATGGCTTCGGCAACGGGGGCACTGCCATCCTCTTTAACGCTTGCACGGTCATGGAGGCCGGTCAGCCCTGTCTGATTTTCTACCCGGACGGTTCGGCGCAAGACGATCTGGGCAACTACAACAGCGGAGTGATCTACCTTACGCAACCAACCAGCAATGCCTTCAGCTCGCGGGCCATTGATGTGTACGGCACAACCGGCAGAGTCCGGGGCTGGCGCCTCTACAACGGTGGACCCAACACGTGGAAACAACAATGACGCAACCCATTGCACACCCATCGGAACAAAGCGGATTCACGCTGATTGAAACCATGATTGCCATCGCCATCATGGGCATCGGCATCGTTACGTTGCTGGCGGCGTTTGGCACGGCTGTCAGCGCGACGCAGAACTCGCAGGAGAATCTGATTGCGCGGCAGAAAGCCCTGCAAGCGATGGAGAGCGTTTATACCGCGCGCAACACGCAGCAAGTCAGCTTCTCGCAAATCGCCAACGTCGCCAGCGGCGGCATCTTCACCACCGGCGCCACCCAACTGCTGTGCCCGGGGCCCGACGGACTGGTAAATACGACGGATGACGTCAACTGCCCGGCCAGCGGGCCTTGTACCGCGGGACCGGAGTGCGTGGTTCTTCCCGGCCCCGATGGCATCCTGGGCACTGCCGATGATTTGCCGATGAGCTTGGCCAATTTCACGCGCTCGATCCAAATCAATTCCACCCTGGAATCAGACGGGGTGACGGTTGATCCGACGCTGAAGCAGATCGTCGTGACCGTGAGTTACACCACGGGCGGAAATGCGAATCCGCACGTCTACACCGTGAACGCCCTGATTTCGGCCTACCGCTAAGGCCAGGTGACAGAAACATGATGATGAAGATGCAAAAACAAAACGCGGCACGTGGCTTCACCTTGGTGGAGCTGATGGTCTCGATGGCCGTGGGCCTGATCGTGATGGCGGCCCTCGCCAGCCTGTTCAAGATGGGCGTGACTTCTACCCTGCTGGTCACACAGCGGGCCGAAACCCAGCAGAACATGCGGGCGGCCGTCGATCTCATGGTGAAAGACATCAGCATGGCCGGCGCGGGCCTGCCCTCGGGAGGAATTCAGTTACCTGCCGGAGCCAACTCGAGTTTGTCCAAGTTCGCATGTGACCAATCCGGCACCTGCCATGTGACCAACAATACCTACCCCAGCGGCAACTACATGTACGGCATCATTCCCGGCTACCTGAATGGGGTGGAAGGCAGCGCCGTTATCGCCGCTGCTCCGGCACCCGCTGTCAACGACAGCGTCACTCTGATCTACACCGATTACAACTTCCCGCTGAATGAGTACAACATGTACTTCACCAGCGCCACCAGCGGGGCCAATGTCACTCTGACGGCCAATTCCTCCTACACGCCTGCTCCGCCTGCGATCAATTCCGCGGGAGGAATCCAGGTCGGCGACTTGATCATGGTCGCGGGCGGCGGCCTCACGGCTGTGGGCGAGGTGACGAACCTTACCTCTTCCACCGGCGCCTGCCCCTGCACCGGCACCATGGCCTTTGCCAACTCCGACCCGCTCAACATCAATCAGGATACAGCTGCCAAGGGCAACTTAAAAGCCATTGCCGGCAATGTGGGAACCGGCACGCCTGTGACCGCCTATCGGATCTACGCGGTGACCTACTATCTGAATGTACCGACCGCGGCTGGCCAGACTCCTCGGCTGATGCGCCAAGTCAACGGGCTTACTCCGCAGCCAGTGGCGGATGACATTATCAATCTGCAATACGCTTTTGACGTTTACAACTCGACGACCGACGCGCTCGACTCCAATCAAGCTAACCCCATCGGCGCTGGCGAATCCCCCAACAACATCCAGAAGATCAACCTGGTAGTGATGGGGCAGAGCATCATCAACAGCGGCAACAAGTCCCAGAGCATGTATCTGGCGACCGACGTCAGCGCGCGCAATATGGCATTTCGCAATCGCTACAAGTAACGCTTTGGGGGCAGGAGAAACCATGGGATCAGGAAAACATAGTTCGCAGGGATTCACACTGATTGCATCGCTGCTTATTCTTGTGCTGCTGTCGGGCATAGCCGCCGGCCTTCTCTACTTGGTCACCGACGAAGCCAAGATGGGGGGCAATGACCTCGAGGCTAATCTGGCCTACTACGGCGCCGAGTCTGGGATGGAAGACATGACTTCGGCTATGGCTGCGCTATACGAGAGCACCCAGTCGCCGACAGAAGCCCAGATTCAAGCTCTGGCCAACTTTACGACGTTGTCGATGGTCCCCGGCGTCACCTACAGCAATCAGATCACCTTTCCTGCAGCCGGGAACTCCAGCGCGGGGATGCCGTGCGTGACGACGCAAACCACCGCCGCTATCCCGCCCAGTTGCTATAACACCGTCACCAGCGGAGCGGACACCGGGCTGTACGCCGAACTCACTCCCATGACGTTGAGTGTGATCGCCACGCGTCCGTCGGGGGCCACGGTCAGCATCACTCGCACCGTCGAAGTGGCCGAGCTCCCCGTGTTTCAGTTTGGCGTGTTCTGCGGTTACGACTGCAGCTACTTTGCCGGACCGAATTTCAGCTTCGGTGGCCGCGTGCACACCAACCAGAACCTGTTTCTCGCCTCCGGGGCCGATCTGGTGTTCAACGACAAAGTCCAGGCCTTCCAGCAGATCATTACCGATCGGCTGGAGAACGGCAACCTGACCACCAACGGGTACGGCGGCACGACTTATGTACCCAGCGCCAGCGGGGGCTGCGCACTCAACACCTTCCCGCCCACCGGGGCGAACTGTATTGCGCTGCCTGGTGGGGGAACCATCCCGGGAGACGCCAGTTGGAGCGGCGGTTATCCTACGATTGCCGGATCAACCAACGCCAACTTCCCCAGCCTCTCCACCGGAACCTTTAACGGATACCTGGCCAACTCGTTGACCGGCGTCACCAACCTGCAACTGCCCTTCGTGCAGAACAGTTGCGTCAGCAACCCTCCGCCCTGCACCGATCCAATTTCCATTGTGCGCAAGCCGCAGCCACTGGAATCGCCCACCGGCACGCTGGGCTCGGAGCGCCTGTATAACAAAGCGTCGCTCCGGATTCTTATCGCCGACACGCAGGCGGACCTGCATCCCGATTGGTCCGGCACGGACTCGTCGGACGTGCAGTTCCCTAACGTAGCCACCTGGAACACCGCTCCCTTCAACAACGCTTCGAACGCTTCCGTGACTCTTACCGGAGGCACGACCACAAACGTTGGCACCGTCGAGTCCGTTGGCTTCGCGACAGGCCCGACCGGAGCGAACCTGACTTCTACTCAAGGCTGGGTTTACCCTTATACGAACTCCGGGCTGCAAAACGGTGCCGCCTGGAGCGCAGCCAACGCCATTCCGCTGATTGACGAATTGACCAGCCAGCCAACGAGTCCGGCTGCGATGACCGGCCCGTGGATTCGCGTGGAATATTGCAAGACCCCTCCCTGCAACGTCCACACAAACTTTGTGGGCGTTACGCAGGAGTGGCTGAAACTGGGCTTCGGGCAGCCCTTCAACACTCCGCCCACAACTCCGTTTGGAGGCGCCGGCCAGAACCCGGTCAACGAAAATGCCATTTTGATCTTGCAGCAGCTTCAACCTGGAGTCGCCGTATCAGCCGGCAACATTGCGGCACACAACACCTGGTGGCCGATTAATTTCTACGATACGCGCGAAGGCGAAATGCGCGACAACCCGGTCAACAACTACTCGCCCACCAGCACGCAGACGGGCTACCCGAATACCTATTCTTCCTGCTCGGTCAACGGCATCATGAACGCCGTCGAGCTCGACGTGGGCAACCTGACACGTTGGCTGAACGGAACCATGGGTAACGGCACTACCGGCGCGAACGTGAGTTACGCGGCCCTGAACGGCTACGTCGTCTACTTCTCCGATCACCGCGGCATGCTTACCGATCCGAATGCCTCCAACGGCGGACAGACTCCGGCGAACTCGATCAGCGGGGAGTCCGGTATCGAAGATGTGATAAACGCGACGCAGAATCTGACTTCCACCACGACTGACGGAGCTCTGGAACCGAAGACGTACTATGGTTACTCTCCGGAGGACGTCGATCAGAATAACGTCCTTGACAACTGGGGCGAAAAGAACCTTGGCTATGGTTTTGGCGTCAACACCAACACCAATCCGCTGAACCCGTTCCTGCGAGTTCCCTTCAACACCACCATCACCAGCGCCAACGTAAATACCACCGTAAACTGCGCCCAGTACAACCTGAGCACGAGCTCGTTCACCCTGGCTGTCAACAATCAGGTCGGGCTGGCCAATCCCGTAAGTGGCGCACGCCACGTGCTCAAGCTGGTGGATGGCGGCATGAGCGCCGGCGGAGTGAGCCCGCTTCCCGTCATGCCTGCCGCCAGCACGTGCACCCAGAGTGCCGCCAACCCCACGGGATGCGGCGGCGTTACCTTCGCCTCGGAAAACCCGGTCTACGCGCAAGGGAACTTCAACAGCAGTTCGGCGGACGCGTTCTGGGGTACGGCGAACGCCTCGCCTCCCACGCAGACATCGCATTCGGCGGCGTCTATCATCGCCGACTCGGTTACGGTGCTGTCGAATCAGTGGAACGATGCAGCCAGCCTCGTCGCTCCCACTACGAATGGGAAGAACTCTCTCACGAACGGCACCACCACGATCAGCGTCAAGTATCCCACCGCGGACGGGTACTACCGCATGGCGGTTTCCGGCGGCAAGAACATTCCCTTCCCGCAACCGAATTGGAACGGCGTGTCCCAGGACTTCGGCACGGATGGAGGAATGCACAACTTCCTTCGCTATCTGGAAGATTGGAGCGGCCAAACTCTGCACTTCAACGGCTCCCTGGTCAGCATGTATTACGCGGAATACGACACGGGCACGTTCAAGTGCTGCGCGGTGGTGTACAACCCCCCCACTCGTGACTATTATTTTGACGTACTGTTCCTGAACCCGGCTAACTTGCCCCCGGCCACGCCCATGTTCCAGGACGTAGTGAACCTGAGCTATCACCAGAACTTTACCCCGCAGTAACGTCTGGCACGACCAACCGCCCCGGCTACGCTTCTGCGTCGCCGGGGCGTTTTTCTTTGGCATCAGTCACCCGACACGACGATCTACGAACATAAGCCTCCCAGTCGAGCCGGCTTCTACACGGACTTTCCGCTCCGAACAGCAGGACTTTTCCACAACCGCCGCGACGCCGTTCAGCCTTCCGAGCCAAGTTCGTCTAGACTCTTCTTCAACGACACTTTCACTGGGGAGGGAGACCTTGCCTGCTATTCGCGCCATTTTCTGGGATGTCGGCGGTGTGCTCGTCACCAACGCCTGGGACCGTGCCCAGCGCACCGCAGCACTTGAACATTTTCATCTGGATGAGGAAGAATTTGACGACCGCCACGAAATGGTGGTCTCGTCATTCGAGCGTGGCAAGATCACTCTCGACGAGTATCTCGACCGCACTGTCTTCTATCGCACGCGCCCGTTTTCGCGCGACGCCTTTCGCGACTATATGTTCTCCCTATCGCAGCCGTTTCCAGAGGTAATCGAGTTCGCACGGAAGCTCAGCGACTCGGGCAAGTACTTCATGGCCACGATCAACAACGAGTCTCGGGAACTCAATTATTACCGCATTGAAAAATGCGGGCTGCGCCAGATCTTTGGCCTCTTTGTCAGTTCCTGCTTCGTTGGCTTCCGCAAGCCCGAGAAAGATATCTACCGTCTGGCTCTGGAGTTGACGCAAATCCCCGCTCATGAATGCTGCTTCATTGACGATCGCGCGCTGAATCTGGAGTGCGCGGCCACGCTGGGGATGCATACCATCGAGATGCAGAGTGTCGAGCAGCTACGAGATGACCTGGCGAAATTAGGCGTGAGTTTGTAGTTCGATCACGAGCTCTTGCGCGGCTCTCGCGTCTTCACTCCGCTGCTGGCTGGAAGGTCGGACTCCAGCATGGTGAGCGAGAGATCACTCGACCAGCAATCGGCCGCCAATTTCCATTCGCCGTTGCTTTGCCGGGCAAAGACCCAGAGATATTTGCCGCGCTCTTCCCGCCGCTTGCCGGTTGCGCCGGGCACCAGAGCCTTGCAGCGTCCCGCTTCGTAGGCCAGGTCGCCGACGACTTCCACGCGCAGCGGTTCGACCTCGACCTCTCCCAAGCCTGCGTCCAGCGCTCCGAAGAAGAACTCCCGCACGGCCGCCGCGCCGCGCACCGGAGGATAGTTCGACCGCAGCACAAGGGCATCGGCAACGTAGAGATCAAGCAAGTCGTCGAGGTGCTTGGTATTGCAGGCCAGCACCCACTCTTGCGTGATCCGCCGGACGGCGGCTTCGGAGCGGCTCATCTCGCCGCGCAGCGCGGCGTTCGGCCGCATCCTGTCTTCTTTCGCGGGATCGTGCCGCGCGTAATCGTAGCCCGGCTGCGGAGCCGTACCTTCGTAGCCTCCCGGCAAATAATGATGGTGATAATGATGGTGGTAATGATGGGTCTCGAGCACGGACCTATCGGATCCGGCTGCCGGATTCGACAGACGTTCTTCCTCCGAGCCCTCGTTCGGATTCTTCACTGCGGCAACTGCAGCTCCACACATGCCACAGAACCGGTTGCCGGTTCGGTTGCGGTGGCCACAAACGCCGCAAACGCCTGGACTGGCGCCCGTGATCGCTCGTACCGCGTCTTCCGCCGCGTCGTCGGCTTCGGTTTCGGCGGCCAGTCGCTCAGCCGCCTCCGTCGCGGCCGCAATGGCCCCCGGGTTGGGCCGGTCAGGCTGCAAGCTGAGGAAGAAGTCGTCCAGATGGGATGGGCCTGCCGGTTCCGGCTCGCGAGGCAAGCTGCTATGCTTGGCGAGTTTCTTGTCTTTGTCCACGGATGGAATCACCCAGCCTTCGGGTCATTCTAGCCCAGCAGGAGTCCTACCGGCTGGAAAACTCGATCTTGCCTTCGGTTTCGGTGGGGATGCCGTTGCACGTTGCCGGACGATATCTCCAGTTGCGGACGGTCTCGATAACATGGCGGTCCCCTGCCAGACCTGCGCTCTCCAGGATGAGCGGGCTGTGGACGCGGCCATCGGTGCCAATGATGAAGCTCACCTTGATTCGCTTGCCCTGGCTGGAAGGAGTGAAGAACGGATCCGGTGTGGTCAGGGGTTGCGGCGGCTGAACATCTTCACATGTCGGGCGTGCGCTGACATGCGGCACGGCGACAAACTGAGCCGCGCGAGTCAGAGTTCGAGAAGCGTGTTCACGTTGTTCGAGCGTCTGCCAGCTCGGTGGCAGCGGAGTGCTAACCGCGTACGTCGATCCGGACACCGCCAAGAGGAGCACTGCGGAGATGACGTGAGCGGCCATGAATCGTACGCTTTCCCTAGGAATGCAGGTGCTAGAGAAGTCATCACCGCAAATCCGATGCCACCGCAGCTCAATGCTAAACCATTCCTAAACAATACGTTGCAGTCATAACCTCACTCATCAATTGTGCTCTTATGCAAGCCGTTGCACATCAACGGGGCGGTAGCAGCAAACTTTCTGGCCTACCCGCTGGCGCGCCGGAGGGTCAGCAAGGTGATCTCCGGAGGACAGTTCCACCGGATTGGAACTCCAAGCGTCCCTAGACCAGGATTGGTGTAAAGCGTAAGAGGTCCGACCCGGTAAAGACCCCAAACATATTTCCTCGCCAGTCTGGGGAGGTAAAGAGGTCCCACCAAGGGCAGGCGCACCTGTCCTCCATGCGAATGCCCTGAGAGCTGCATGTCGACCGGATAATGTGAGACGTCGTCTGCATAGTCAGGTTCGTGCGCCAACAAGATGGTGGCTTCGTCGCCGGGCACGGGCCGGAGGGCTGCATCCAGATCGGAGGCGCGGGCTAATACATCGTTGACCCCAGCCAACCAGAACCGTGCTCCGTTCGCTTCGATGGGAGCTGACTGATTGGCGAGAACCCCGATTCCCTGATTTTGTAGTGCGCTCGTGACCTCATTCGGGTTAGTCGCGACGTCGTGATTTCCCAGGACCGCCCACAGGCCGTGAGGAGCTTGCATCTGGCGTAGGAGGCGCGCGCACGGCTCAGCGGCGGATGCAGCCTTCTGATCGGCCTTCTCGCTGTCGCTGAACAGCGGCGCCGAGACGAAATCCCCAGTAAGGACGATGAGATCGGGATGAAGACCGTTGACCAAGCCGATCGAGGCATGAAGAGGGTGCCCGGAGAAATAGGGATCGTAATGGAAGTCGCTGAGCAGTGCGATCGTGAACCCTTCCAGATGGGCGGGCCAGCGCTTGAGGGCAATTTCGCGGCGAACGACTCTTGGACGATTGGGTTCGATCAGGGTGGAGTCAACGGCGATGGCGCCGACTCCGGCCGCCGCCACGATTTGAATGAACTTCCGTCTATTGGTGGGAAGAAAAACCAATCGACTCCTGGGCCCTTAGACTGCAGGAACTTGCGGCGTGAACGCTGCTCTATCTAGCATAACCCGAAGCCGCAGATTCGCGATATAGCTGGCGCGGTGTTCCCGCACTCAGAAACTGAATGTCGCCAGCAGGTCGAGCCGGCGGTTCGCCGCAGAACCTTGCGAAAACGGGCCTCCCTGAAGTGCGTTGGAAACGCCAAACAGACGCGAGCCCAGGACCGCATTCGGGTTGGCAACGTTGACGTTGTTAAACACATTGCGCACATTCACACCGACCGTCAGGTTGTAACGGCGGTCGGAATTGGAAGACATCATTCCCGGTCCGCCCCCGCCGAAGAGCGGGCCGCGCGGCCCACCTCGACCGCCGCCCCCCGGACCGCCCTGCTGCCCTTGATTGCCAGCGCCCGCCTTTACCCTGGTCCCGAAGCCGAATGTCTTGGTGAGACGCAGGTTCATGACAAAATGGGCGGGGCCAGTGCCATAGTTGATGGGCAGAGGCGTGCCGCTGGCTCCGAATGAGTCAAAGGTGCCCAAAGGCGTGCAGTAAATGTTGTTTTGCGCGCCCGAGGTTGTGACGCTGGGACAAGTTGCGGTCGAAACCAGGCTGGGACGATCGTTGTAGCTCTGGTCGCCATTCAAATCGATGGGTGTCGTGATGTTAAACGGAGAACCGGAGCTAACCACCATGAATGGGCTCAGGCGGAACAAATAAGGGAAGGCGATGCTGCCGCCGAGAAAGAGCCGGTTCCTGACATCAAATGAGGCGCGGCCGTAGTCCTGGCTGATGTTGTAGGAGTTCGTAGGAAAGCTGGAAACGCCGGAGGCGTCGCTGTTAGCGTAGTTCAGGGTGTAGTAAGTGAACAACTGGAGCCTGGTACCGACGCGGATATTCGAATTCACGATAAGCTGGTTCTGGCTGAAGTTGCCCTCGGAAACGTAGCGGTAAACGTTGCCCCCGCTTATCGCCGGACAATTTGGATAGCAAGGCGTTCCGGGATATGGGGCATTGGCGTTGATGGTGAGGAACTGGTCGAAGCCTCGTGAATTCAAGTAAGTGACGGCTACCGTCGCGGACTTGGTGACTTGACGCTCCACGCTGATCGCGCCCTGCATGGTGTAGGGAGCGTGCAGTCTGGGGCTGATCTGATAGACGTTGGAGTTGGACGATGTGGGGGTACCGCAACCTGAGAAGCTTGCGAGGGGAACGTCATAACCCGGGAAACAGGTCGGGTTGTTGATGATGAACTGCTGCTGCGTGACGCCGTTTAGCCGCTCGGCTTCAAGAATCGAACCGGACTGAAAGCGACTGTAGAAAATGCCAAAGCCGCCACGAATGACCACAATCGGCGGCGCACTGCGGCCGTGGACGCCCCAGGCAAATCCCAGGCGCGGCGCCCAATCGCCGCGATCGTGAATGGCGCTCTGGGTTTCAAAGCGAAGACCAGAGCTGAGCGTGACGTTCGGTCGAACCCGCCAATCGTCCTGAACGTAGGGCTCGAAGTCGTAATAGTTGACGGTGGCTGTCGGCGACCCGGTCGTGTAGGTCAGCGTGGTCGCATAGCCCGTCGTATGCTCGTTCTGAACCGCATTTAAAGCAGAGTAATAAGATGCCGGGCACGGTGGGTTTTGCGACTGCGTCTGGCAGGCCGGGGTCAGAGTGGTTGTCCCAGTGAGAGTGGAAAATGTGAAAGTGCCGTTGAATCCGCCGGTTGAGTAGTTGGTGTCGTGGGTATCGCGGAAACGGCCGCCGAACTTGAGCACATGGTTGCCGTGGATCAGCGAAGTGTAGTTCTGCAACTCATAGTTGTTTGCGCGATCGTTGAGTGCGCCGCTGCCTAAGCCCCCGCCGTTGAAATTGCCGAACACGTTGACCGCCGGATTGGTGTCGGTGGGAGTTTCGATTGTGTAGTCCCGGTTGTACTGAAAGCGGGTCTCGTTCACGATCTTGGTGCCGAACACCTGCGTGTCACTGATCTGGACGGTTTGCTCGGTCTCCTTGGAGTTGGAAGTTTGGGAACTCAGGCTGAACTGGCTGGCGAGACCGTCGGTCTCTGTGTTGCGCCAGTACTGGTAACGTGCTGTCAGCGTGTTGTTCTTCGTAAGAGCCCAGTCAATGCGCGGGCCAACGTTGGTGCGCTGGCGAGGATTGGTTATGGATCCGATAACCTGCTGCTCGTTCAGCGACGGGTCGAGGTCAACAGCGTTGATCACCGCCAGTTCGTTGATGTCGCGGCGGTCGATGTTGAAGAAGAATGATGCGTTTTTATTGATCGGCCCGCCGACATTTCCGTTCAAGAACGTGGAGTAGTAAGGCGGTTCCTCTCCCGCAAACGGGTTCGGAGAATTGAAAGCGGAGTCATTCCCGTTCACCTGGACCTGCCCGTGCAGTTTGTCGGTTCCGGGCTTGGTGAAGATCTCGATCCGTCCGTATCCCAGCTGGTCATATTCGGAAGAAAACGGGTTCTGGTTGATGCGGATTTCGCGGATGGACGACTTGGGCGGAAGCTGTCCCGCGGTAAATCCGTCAATGTACATCTGCCCCCCATTCGGCCCCGCCGAAGGCCCGGCGAGCGCCTCCAGGTCAGACTGCAACTCGTCGGGATCATCGGGTAGCGCTTCAAGCTCCTTGCCGGAGATGGTGATGGCACCGGCATTATTCGCAGGATTCACGTCAATCGTCGGGGCGGTGTCGGAAACCTGGACTTTCTGGGTCTGCACTTCGATCGTCAGCGGGACGTTAAGGCGCAGGGGTTGGTCCGCAATCACGACGTTGTCGTTTTCATAGGTTGTGAAGCCCTGGGCGACGACCGTAAGCATGTACTTCCCTGCCGCCAACGCCTTGAACTCATACATTCCCTGTTCATTGGTTTGCGCGACCACAGGAGAGGCCGTGGCGGGGGTCATGACCACCGTCGCACCCGTGACGGCCGCTCCGGAGGGATCCGTCACTTGTCCGCGAAGAGCGCCGGAGGCGTCCTGCGCGGACGACACGGCCAGAGAAAGAAAGAAAAAGAGTACCGCCATGATGAAAGAACGCAGATGCAGGTCAAGCTTCATTCGATGATTCCATCCCTCCCGGTTGACAGCAGACGCAGCGCCTAAAGACGCCTCGACTTAGCTCCCGACTTCGGCATGCCTGAAAGCATGCCCCGATACGAATCTGGATCCTGATACGAAATCTCAATCCCCCACGGGTTGCTACGGATTTGCGGCGTCACCATTGGGAGCGCCGCCCAGGCTCCAAGGCGTGAGCATCATGGCCTGGCTACCGTTGGGGGCAGCCTCAAGAATTGGTTCTACCCCACTAAACAACTTGATGACGGTGCTTCCGCCTGTCGGCGTTCCTTCAGTCGCGAGGACGGCCACGGCGTCTCCCTTGTGCAGATCCGTCAGCGCAAGTGCGGGCGTCTGGTCCAGCAATCGCTGGAAGTCGAATCCTCCGCCGGCGTGATTGCCGCCGCCCATTCCTCCTCCACCCATTCCTCCGCCGCCCTGGCCCACACCGCCTGATGGCACGCCGCTTGGGACCGCCTGTCCGTTGGCCCCGGCAGGTGGAGATGAACCTGAGGGCAGATTCGCGGCCGCCCCAGCCGCTCCGGGGGCCCTCGTGGCCTTTAGCCGCATGGCAAATCGCTGAGCCATCTCGGCTGGGATCTGGTGAAGCTGCGAGTCGGCAGTGGTTTTCAGTTGTACGGTTTTCCTGCTCAATACATCTTGAACGCTGATCGTTCCCGCACCTGCGTCAACCGACTTGACTAAACCTTCGACATAGGGGAAAGCACCGGTGAAGATCTCCTCGGCGGCCAATTCGCTTCCGTCAGAGTTGCGGTTCCCTCGTGCGCGCAATTGGTCATCCACCTTGACTTCTTGCAAGGTAATCACCTTCGCATCTTCGGGTTTGAACGAATCGGGAGCGTAACGACGGATTACGCTGCTCTTTGAGGTGCGAACTGCGATTGTCTTTTTCCCGCCCAAGCTGGAAATCGAGATGGTCACAGTACCGGCAGCCCGGTCCACGGCGCTAACCACGCCGCCCAGGCCGCGCTTCTGCCAGTCCTGACGAATCTGGTCGCTCACCGCCTCGACGGCCGAGTGCGTAATCACGACGACTTCCAGGGCGGCGATTGCGTTGACGCCGGACGCCAGGCCGCGCACGCGAACCGTGTCACCCACTTGCAGGTCCTGCAACTGCATCGTGGACGCGGTCTTCAGATCTTTGTCTCCCGGCGCGAGCCGCAGAATACGAGCATTCGGCTGGATCGTCACCGCAACCTCGGGGCCGGAAGCCGGCGTCAAGGTCAAGGCAGTGCCGTTGATGGACTTAATCGTGCCGATGCTCTTGGCTATCGCAACCTGTCCCGGCGCACTCTGGCCCTGGGTTTGCGGGCCAGCCGAAGATGCGAAACACCACGGCGCCAATCCCGCGCCGCCGGCACTGGTCAGCGATATAAGGACTATGCTGAATACCTTCTTACCGTTCATAAGCCTCACCTCTAATTTACATCGAGCAAGCCGCGGAATCCGATGCTTTACAAAGTTTTACCCAAACCGAATCCGTGTGGCAAAAGGCAACGAGCGGACGACCAGCCGGTGCCGATTCCAGCCCCACCACACGGCGCACCCAGACTGCTAATAGACGACGGGACCGTGCCCGGTTACGATTTATTCAGGCAGGCGCGAAACCTGCTTTCAGGATGAGTGTATCTGTCACACGCAGTATCGTTGTATGGGCGCTGGTTGTGGCTGTGCCGCCGTCACTGCTGGGGCAAACTCCTTCGGCCATTCTTCACAGTCAGGGTGGAGTATGGGTGAACGGCTACGAAGCGAGAGACTCTTCCGCCGTCTTCACTGGCGATCTGCTGGAAACTAAGCCCGGATTCTCCGCCAGTTTGACTCTGGACGGCTCGACGGTTCTGATTCAGCCCGAATCAGTGGCCAAGCTGCAGGAAAACATGCTGGTTCTCGACCATGGGAGCGTTTCGGTAACCACCTCGAAGAGCTTCAAGGTCCGGGTCGACTGCCTCACCGTGGTGCCGACCTCGGACGCATGGACACAGTACGACGTGACCGATGTAAACAGAATTGTCCAGGTGGTGGCGCGCAAGAACGACGTGTACGTTCAGCGTGAGGCAGCCGTTCGTGGGCCTTCGCCAGAGACTGCCGCATCTCAGGAAGGCACCGTTCACGAGGGAGAACAGCACAACTACGATGAATCCGAGCTGTGTGGGGCGCCCGGACGACCCTCGGGGGCCGGCCCGGTGCTGAATTCCAAATGGATTATCGCGGGAGGAGGAGCCGCCGGAGTCGGCATTCTGCTTTGCGTGCTTCTTTGTGGTGGCAGCAAGACTCCCATCAGTCCGAAGGACCCGTGATCTCTTTCTAAAGAATTCTTTCGTGCGTATAACCCGCCGTTTCTAAAGCTGCCAGAAGCTCGGCGATGTGGTCCGGACCTCGCGTTTCCATCGTGATGTCTATCGCGGTGTCGCCGAGGTTCACGCCGTGATAGGCGCGATCGTAGGCAGTCTCGACAATATTGGCACGATGATCGGCGAGGATTCCCGTGAGACGGTGCAGCGCGCCGGGGTAGTCGGGCAGGTGCACGCGCAGGCGGACCAGGCGTCCGTCCTTGACCAAGCCGCGCTCGATGATGCGAGCCAGCAGAGTGACGTCGATATTGCCGCCGCAAACCAGTACCGCGACTTTCTTGCCTTCCAGAGGAAGCTTCCGGTTCAGCACGGCAGCCAGGGCAGCAGCGCCCGCGCCTTCGGCTAGGGTCTTCTCGCGCTCCAGAAGCAGCAGGATCGCGTTCGCAATCTCCTCCTCTTCGACCGTGACAATGTCGTCCACATACTTCTGAACCAGAGGCAGGGTGCGGTCGCCGGCCCGGCGCACAGCGATGCCGTCGGCGATGGTAGTCGCGGCTTTCAAGGTGACGGGTTTGCCCTCCGCTACGGCGGCCTTCATGGAGGGAAGCTTGGCCGGTTGCACTCCGAAGACCCTTACTTTGGGATTGGATTCTTTGACCGCGCAGCCAATGCCGCCGATGAGTCCTCCGCCGCCGATGGGCGCGACAATGACTTCGATGCTGGGATGCTGCTCGAGGATTTCGAGTCCCAAAGTCCCCTGCCCCGCGATGACGGTGTCGTCGTCGAAAGCATGAATGAGCGTAAGGCCATCTTGCCGGGCGTTCTCGACGGCCTTGGCGAAAGCTTCGTCGTAATTGGCGCCGTCGAGTACGACCTCAGCTCCGTAGGCGCGAGTCGCAGACACCTTCGTGAGAGGCGTGGGCAAGGGCATGAAGATGCGCGCTCTGATACCGTGTCGCCCGGCATGATAAGCGACGCCCTGGGCATGGTTGCCGGCGGATGCTGCAATCACGCCACGCGCACGTTCTTCCGGGTTGAGAGTGAGCAGCTTGTTCAACGCACCTCGTTCTTTGAACGCGCCGGTGCGTTGCTGGTTATCGAGCTTGAGGAAGATAGTGTTGTGCGTCAGACCGGAAAATGCCTCCGAGCGGGGACACGGGGAGACGCGAATATCGGCGCGAATCTTACCCAAGGCAGCCTGGATATCGGAAAGTGCGATCATGAGATTAAGCACACAATCTTACCTTGGACGAGCAGTTTTCGGGGATCGAGACTTCGCTATAATCGGCTGAAACCTTAATCGTCACGCAACGGCATGGATTTCGATCAGCTCATCACGTTCCTTGAAGTAGCGAAGCAGGGGAGCTTTTCGCGCGCCGGGGAAAAAGTGTTCCGCTCGCAGTCGGCGGTCAGCGCGCAAATTCGGCAACTGGAGCTGGAATACGGCGACCGCTTGCTCGATCGTTCCGGCAAGACGGTGAAACTCACTCCGGCAGGCCAGGTTTTCTACGGGTACGCCGAGCGGCTCCGCGCCTTGCGGGAGGAATCGCTGACTGCCGTCGCGGATCACAGCCGCACGCCCCGCGGCACGCTGCGCGTGGGCGCAAATGAAGCGACCTGCCTCTACGTTTTGCCCGAGGTCTTTGCCGAGTACTGCCGGCGCTATCCCCCGGTGCAGATCAGCATCTACCGCAACTTCAGCTACAAGATTGTCGAAAAACTGGAGAATGGCGCGGTCGAAGTCGGCATTCTGACCCTGCCCATCCAGTCGCCCAGCCTGAAGATCCAGCCCATCTTCCGCGACAAGCTGATGTTGATGGTGAGTCCAAAGAATCCGCTGGCCAAACACAAGACGGTTCCGGTTCGCGAGATCGCCAAACACCCGCTGCTGTTCCCCAAGACCGGGCACACGCGCAGGATGCTGGACAAACTCTTTCGTCCCTACAACGCGGAACTACAAGTGCGCATGGAGTTGCCGAGCATTGGGATGATCAAGAGCTTTGTGGCCGCGGATCTGGGAGTATCTCTGATCAGCGGTTCGTTTGCCCGCGATGAAGTGGAGGCGGGGCGAGTGAAACTGATTGATCTGGAGGACGTGCAACTGTATCGCGAATTAGGGCTGGCATACCGGCGCGACCGCACGCTGTCGGTGGCGACGACGGCCTTTATCGGGCTTCTCCGGCAGATGTCGGTGACCGGGAAAAAGGCTGATTCCTGACTCAGGTTATCGTCTCTGATCTGACCGTCCTCGAGAAGCACCTCGCAGCGTCAGACGCTCACTGTAGAGACGCAGGTTGAGCGATAATCTTCGGTTCCTCGCCGCATCAAGCGGCAACACAGACATGAACCAGCACTCAGATCAGAAAGACCTTATTCTCGGCGTTGATATTGGCGGCACCAAGGTCGCGGTTGGACTGGTGGATTCCGGCGGCCAGATTCTCACCCAGGCGCGCCAGCCTATGCTGGCCAACGGCACAGCCGAGGCCGCTCTCGAGGCCGTCACCGGCGCGATTGATTCTCTGCTGTCATCGGGCGCGCGCGCCGGAATTCAAAGTATCGGCATCTGCTCTCCGGGGCCGCTTGATCCTCGCACCGGCGTGGTCCTCAACCCCCCCAATCTTCCCTGCTGGAGGAACTTCCCTTTGGCGGAGAAGATTGCAGCGAAGTACCGCGTGCCCGTGAAGGTCGATAACGACGCCAACGCGGCGGCCCTGGCTGAAACACGATGGGGAGCGGCGCGCGGATATCGCTACGTGTTTTATACGTGTATCGGCACCGGAATCGGAACCGGAATCGTGCTCGATGGCCGCATTTATCACGGCCGAACCGGCGCGGCGGGAGAAGGAGGGCATCTGAGCATTGACTATCGCGGCCCGGTGTGCGGCTGCGGCAAGCGCGGTTGCATCGAGGCACTGGCGGCTGGTCCGGCGATCGGAGCGCGGGCGCGGAGCAAGCTCGCTGCCGAATCGTCCCGCCATTCCATCATTCTCGATCTAGCCAAAGGAAACGTCGCTGCCGTCACCAGCGAGATGGTCGGGCAGGCGTATGGCGCGGGCGACCCCTTGGCCAAGGAGATCCTCGGTGAGACGGTCGAGTTGCTGGCGGTATGGCTGGGAAATATTGTGGATGTGCTCGATCCCGACGTCATCGTCATGGGCGGCGGAGTGGCCGCCATGCTCAATCCATTTTTCGACCGTATCAAGACCCTGCTTCCGCGCTGGTGCGTGAATCCGCGGGCAGCCGAGATCCCATTGCTGATGGCGCACTATGGCGCGGACGCCGGAATCGCCGGCGGCGCCGCTTTGTGTGCGCAGGAACCTCTGTAGACCTTGTTGAATGAGTGATTCGTCTCTTCAAGGAAAGAGGGGCCGGCAGGAAAGCTGGCCCCTTCGTGTCTCCCTCAGCTTTTTTGTCGTGAGTTCGTAAAGCCTCTGGCCGACGCCGGCCGGCAATTTCTGCCGCTCAGTTTTTCCGCACCGAGATCACGGACGCCGTGTGCCGATCTCCGCGAAGCAGCGAGAGACTGTACTCGATGGCGACATTCTGCGAGTCGTAGGTCGTCTCGCGAATGAGCAGCAGGGGGCTGCCCGCCGAAGTTTGCAGGACTTCGGCTTCTTCAGTTCCGGCACTCACCGCTCCAATGACTTCTTCGGCCCACTGCAGCCGGCGTTTATAGCTGTGCTCCATGATGGCGTAGAGAGACTGTTTCTCCAGGTCCTGCTTGTCAATCCCGGCAAAGATCCGCGCCGGAAGATAGCTGGTAACGATCGCGACCGGTTCGCCATTGACTGAGCGGAGACGCCGCGCCCGGTAGATCCGTTCGCCGGGCGTGAGTTTCAGAGCCTGTGCTACTTCCAGATCGGGATCTTCCAAACTCATGCTCAGCAGGCGGGCGGAGGGAACCAGGCCTCGCCGTCGCATTTCCTCACTGAAGCCGCGCAGTTGCTGAAAGTTCCACGGCGCGCGTCCGGAACCGACGACCGGCCGCTTGCCTTTGGCGATCAGCAACAACCCTTCCGACTTCAGTTTCTGAAAGGCTTGACGGACGGGCATTTTGCTGATCCTGAGGGCCGTGGCAATCTCGCCCTCGGAGCAAAAAGTCTGCCCTTGTTTCAGCCTGTTTTTCTTAATCAGCTCGCGCACCTGGTCAACAATCTGCATGTAGTAAGGGACGAAGCTGTCGGCATCAATGGTGAGACTCAACTTCTCCACCGTAAGGGGTTCAGAGGCTGTGGTAGGTAATGGCACATGCGCCTCCCGGATTCCAACGTAGCATACAATGTATATATCAATCCAGTAGGGGCGCAAGTCCAGCCTTCAGCCATCGCGTGCAATTGCTACTATCCCACACATTCGCAATAGCATAGTGACCCTTGTGCACACTTGGAAAGGCCTCGGTGAGGACCGGGTCCAAAATAACACTTGACAACATATATGCATACGCGGTTCATATGCTTTTTGACAAGCTCCTTTTCGCTGAGAACGATTTCATGACTACGCCGACTGCAACAGACTCTTCGGGGCTTGCGCTTCCCTTCCTCTCGAAACCGGACTCTTTTCCTCACGCTTCTCTTCTTGCTATGCGCAGCGGAGCCAGCGGTCGAGTCCGAAACGTCGTCGCTGGGACAGGTGATCGAGCAGGGGTCCGCCGCCAGCTCTCCAGCGGGGTTCGTTCCCAGTCTTTCCGGGTCGATCACCAGCACGGTGCATGCTTCGCGCGAACTGCAGCTAGCACTGAAGCTGAGCTTCTAAGATGGAGCCCGGCCAATTTAAGTTCACCCGCTTTCATAAACACGGAGCCATAAAAATGACGAAGGATAAGACACGGGTTGTTCTCGCGGAAATACCGGCGATCATGCTGATGTTCATACTCCTGTGCTGCAGTTTGTCCGCTGCGGCTCAAGCTCCTGCCAGTTCGGGCGAGGCGAAGCTTCCTGCGGTTCGTCTGGATGGCAACTATTTTTCCCGCGACGGCCACCGCTTCATTCCTGTCGGCGCGAACTGGGTCCCGGCAAAGGCTGGCGTGCAATGGGGCACGCAATGGGATCCCAAGGCGATTGAAGCCGATTTCGCGCGCATGCATGAGCTGGGCTTCAATACGATTCGCCTGGATTTCGTGTGGGCCTGGATTGAGCCGCGACCCGGCGATTACAATCCGGAGGCATTTCGAGCGCTCGATTTCCTGATCTCGCTGGCGCACAAGTATCACATTTACCTTCATCCCTCTCTTCTGATCGGCGGCGAATGGGGCGAAGCCTACTGGGACGTGTCTTACCGTCAGGGCCGCCATCCACATTCCGACCCGGACATGCTCCGAATTGAGACCGATCATGTGGCGGAGCTGGCGCGCCGCTACGGAAAAGAGACCGCCATTCTCGGCTGGGATCTCACCGACGAGCCTCCTTTCTGGATTGCCGCGGACAGCACGACGGACGCGATGGCCATCAACTGGACGCGGCTGCTCACGTGGTCCATCCGGCGATACGATTCGCTGCACCCGATCGTGGTGGGCACCAGCTCAGAGGAAATCGGGCGCGGGCCGTTCCGCTCGGATAACCTCCGCGAAGAAGCTGATTTTTTCAGCGTCCATCCTTACTCGATCTATGCGCCCCGGCTTTTCCCTGACCCCATGCTTTCCGAGCGCGGCACCTACGGCTCGACTTTCGAGACGGCTCTGTCGGGGAGTGCGGGACGGCCGGTGACGGTACAGGAAATCGGGGCGTCATCGGCGCAATACGAGCCGGAACAGATTGCGAAATTCCTGCGAGCAAGCCTCTATTCCGGCTTGGGCGCAGGCGCCAACGGATTTCTCATCTGGGACTACACCGACGCGGCGCCGGAGCAGTTTCACAAGGTTCCCGTTCTGCGCTCTCCGCATGAATCCCAGTTTGGGCTCACAGATTGGGAGGGAAAGGCGCGGCCGCAAGGCCAGATGTTTGAAGAATTCGAGAAAGTTGTCGCCCAGCTTGATCTCACCGGCATTGAGCCCGCCCCAGCCGAAGCAGGCATCATCGTTCCCTACGAGTGGTCAAAGCCGCACGGAGATTTTTCACATTTTGGACTCACCGGACCGGAAGTTGTTCCCTACACCACGACCGACGAAGGAGCCAACGTTGCCGGACAATCACAGCCGAATTTCAGCGAGGACAATGCCTGGATTCAAGGCTCCTGGTTGTCCGCTTTTATACTCGCGAAACGGGCAGGACTGAAGGCAGACTTCCCGCGCGAATATGACGACTGGCAGAAACGCCCGCTGACCTTGATGCCGTCGCCGCTCACCAGCACCGACAGTTTCGTGGTGCATGTGCATTCCGATTTCTGGGAAAAAGCCAAGCAATACGTGGCGCAAGGCGGAGCGCTCTACGCCTCGGTTGCGGCCGACGCCGCGATCCCGGAGATGGAGTCACTGTTCGGGGCAAGAATGGTGGACGCGAATCCCAAAGATGAAGTGACGCTGAAAATCGTAGCTCCATTCGGCAGTCTGAAAGTCGGCGATACGTTTCACTATGCAGTGCCCGGCGCCTCGCCTCGTTCCTGGGGCTCGATTCTGGAGGTCAAGGGCGGCACGGTCATCGCCGTGGATCAGGACAACAAACCTGCGCTCGTGGCCAACAGCGTGGGATCGGGCAAGACGCTGTTGAGCGCGTATCCGCTGGAAAGCTACCTCGCGAATGTGCCCGCTGCTTTCGACAAACCGGAAAACACGTACCGCATCTACCAGGCCTTCCGTGAGTGGGCCGGAATCAAGCCGGCGTTTCATACCGACCACCCGTCGGTGGAAGTTTCAGCACTGAGCGGCAATGGCGGCGGATATGTTATCGTCACCAGTCACTCCAGCGAACCGCAGAAGGTGACCGTTACTGCCGCGATGCCGCTCCATTCTGTAGCCCGAATCACGGCGCAGGGAAGCTCGCCCATCACTGTTGCCGGCTCCAGCTTCAAAGTTGATGTCGGAGCTTATGAGGGGGCGGTGTTTGCCTGGAAGTAGCTAAGGCATGTTTCGTAAATTGGTTTTGGGTAGGGCACGGCTTCCGCCGTGCCGATCAGGGCAAGAAACATGCGGGCTTTAGCCCCTGAGGGCCGTGCCCGCGACCTGAAGAGTATTTTTGAAACAGGCTCTAGCCATGCAAGGCTCGAAAGAGAGGAAAACAAATTGATCGGAGCCGTAGACATCGGCGGAACGAAGATAGCCGTGGGCATGGTGGACGACGATGGCCGAGTATTGGCCCGCCGCGAGTGCCCGACAGATCCCGAACGCGGCTACGCCAACGCGCTGGCGAACATTCGGGAGATGCTTCGCGCAACCGCCGCTGCCGCAAACACGCAAATATCCGGCATCGGCATTGGATCAACCGGACCTTTGTTTGCGCTGACAGGCGAGTTCGGCGATGTTAATTTTTTCCCCAACTGGAAAGGCGAGAACCCGGTGAACGATCTAGCCAACATTTTTCAGGTAAAGGCTGCCATGGAAAATGACGGCGATGCCGCCGCGCTGGGAGAAGCCGGTTGGGGCGCCGGCAGAAACAAACAAAGACTGATGTACGTCACGCTGGGCACGGGAATTGGAACCGGCTTCATTGCGGACGGGCAGCTTTACCGGGGTGTCGACGCTTCTCATCCGGAGGTAGGCCATCATCTTATTGATCCTTCGGGACCGCCCTGCGTGTGTGGCTTTCGAGGATGCTGGGAGTCAATGGCCGCCGGTCCTGCCATGGCGGATTGGCTGAAGAATGAAGCGCCGGCGAATTATCCGCATCGCGAGGACTTGACGGCAAAAAGGATCTGCGAATTGGCCAGGGCCGGCGACGCATGGGCCAAACGGGCGGTGGATCGGGAAACCTATTACCTCGGTCTCGGTTTGGCTAACCTGGTGACGATCTTCGCTCCGGATGCGATCGTGCTCGGCGGCAGCATTATGAAGAGCGCCGATCTTTTTCTTGATGGCATTCGGAAGATTATCCACGAAAGTTGCCGCCTGGTTCCCTCCGACCGGACCGAGCTCACGCTGGCCTCATTGGGAGAGGACTCAAACCTGATTGGAGCAGCTAGAGTCTGGCATCACCGGTTCGCCGGCGAAGGAGGCCCCCGTGGCCATTGATCTCAGGATCATCGAGGGCGAGTATTTACGGGATCTCCTGGATCAGCCGCAAGCGCTGGAGAATACGCTCCAGAGTCTGGACCGGCCCAAGGAATTACTGACCCTGGCCGCTCGGCTCCAGCGGAAGAAATTTCAGCGGATTGTCTTGACCGGCATGGGATCTTCTTTTCACGCCCTCCATCCCTTGAACTTGCAACTGATTGGTCATGGGTTCACGGCCATCATGGTGGAGACCTCAGAGCTGGTTCACTACAAGACCCGCTTCTTTGATCCGAAGACGCTGATCGTTGCCGTATCGCAGTCGGGGCAGAGCGTGGAAATGCTCCGTCTCGCTGAGGTCAACGGCAAACGCTCGTCTGTGATTGCAGTGACTAACACGCCCGACAGTCCTCTTGGGAAGCACGCAACGGCCGCTCTCTGCACGCACGCCGGGCAGGAGTTTTCCGTTTCATGCAAAACGTATGTTGCGGCCTTGATGGCGCTGAAGTGGTTGGGGGATATTCTCTGCCAGCGCGACGCCCGGCAGAGCCGCCGCGAACTTAAGCATGCTCCGGGTGCAGTTGCCGCATATTTGGCGGATTGGAAAGATTACGTACACCAGCTGGCCGAGCGGCTGAATTGCGCTCGTCATTTGTTCCTGGTCGGACGCGGCGCGTCGCTGGCTGCCGTCGGCACAGGCGCACTCATCGTGAAGGAGTCCGATCATTTTCACGCCGAAGGCATGAGCAGCGCGGCCTTCCGCCATGGTCCGATGGAGATGTTGAGCGAGGAAACTTTTGTGGTTGTCTTCTCCGGTGACGACCCGACTCGCAAGCTCAATCATCGCCTGCTCGCCGACATCCAGCAGGAAGGTGGCCGCGCTGAGCTGGTGGGAGAAACCGCGGCGCTCAACTGCTTCCGCCTGGCAGATCACTCGAGCAGCATACGCCCGATTCTCGAGATTCTGCCGATTCAGATGATTACACTCGCTCTGGCCGCGCGCGTGGGCCGCGAGCCGGGAAAATTCGAGCGGGCCACAAAAGTAACAACCACTGAGTAAGACGGAAGGAATACATGGCACGAAACCGAACCATGGTCGGGCTGGTTTTTCTCACGTTTTTTGTGATGTCGCTCGTTACCAATATTCTGAACTCGCTCATCCCCGACATCATCAGCAGCTATAGCGTCACTCTGGCGGCTGCCGCCTTTCTGAACTTTGCCTTTTTTATCGCGTATGGAGTGATGTCGGTTCCCGCCGGCTTCTGGGTCGAACGCTTCACCGAGAAACCGGTCATGATTGTGGCTTTCATGGCCGCAACCGCGGGCGCCCTGAGTTTTGCAGTGCATCCTACCTATTCTGTGGCCTTGCGCTCGTTCTTCGTCATAGGCGCGGGAATGGCGACGCTGCAAGTGACCATCAATCCGCTGCTGCGCGTGGCCGGAGGTGAAGAGCACTTTGCGTTCAATTCCGCACTTGCGCAATTGATTTTCGGTTCGGCCTCTTTTCTGAGTCCGTACCTATATTCCTATCTCGTACTCAATCTCGGACAGTCCTCTCCCAAGAACAATCTGTTTTTGAGTATCCTTGCGAAGCTCACTCCTCGTGCGCTTCCTTGGGCATCGATCTACTGGATCTTTGCAGTTTTGACTGCCCTCATGATCGTACTTCTCGGATTTCTGCGGTTCCCGAAGGTCGAACACACTGCCGACGAGTCGGCCGGGTCCCTCGAGATGTACACCAGCCTGCTGCGCCGGCCGATGGTATGGGCGTTCTTCCTCTGTGTGTTCGCTTACGTCGCTTGCGAACAGGGCACGGCCAACTGGATTTCGAAGTTTCTCTCCGTCTACCACGGCTACGATCCGCACACCACCGGCGCGACGGCGGTATCCTGGTTCTGGGGACTGCTCACAGCCGGCTGCTTCATTGGAATGGGCCTGCTCAAGCTTTTTGACAGCCGCAGAGTACTCATTGGGTTTTCCGTGGGAGCGTTATTGTGCCTGACCGCCGCTCTATTCGGCCCATCTCGCGTCGCTCTCTATGCTTTCCCGTGCGTCGGGCTTTTCGCTTCGATCATGTGGCCCGTACTGGTCTCGCTGGCGCTGAATTCGGTGTCCGAACATCACGGGCCGTTCGCGGGAATCTTGAGCACGGGAATCATGGGTGGCGCTGTCGGCCCCGTCATCATTGGCCGTCTCGGCGATCATTTCGGCCTGCGGGCCGGCCTGTGCTTCCTTTACGTCACCTTCAGCTGCGTGTTGAGCGTCGGATTCTGGGCCCGACCACTGATCTCGAACGCCACCGTCCAACTGAAGAAGGCGACCACCGAGCCCGGGGCGTAGCCGCGTTCCAGAGATACTTGACACGCATCGGCATTCGTCCCATTTCTCCGTGGACTTGTTCAACTGCACATCTATAAAGTGGAAGTGCTGAATCTCTTGAGGTATAGCTATGAACTACGGTCTCGCAATTCGTGATTCGGCAGCGTTGGACTTGGTGTCTCTGGGCGCGCTGGTCCATCGTCTCGACCCCGGTATCATTCCCTTTCGCAAGGCGCACGAATGCCAGATTCATGTCAGCGGCGGCGAATTCAATGTGGCCGCCAATCTTTCTGATGGTTTCGGCCTGCGTACCGGCATGGTTACCGCCATGGTCAAGTATCCCATCGGCGATCTGGTTGCGGAGCGGGTTCGTGCGATGGGCGTGACACCGTTCTACAAGATGTTCCCACATAACGGTGTCACCGGCCCGAACATCGCTTCCGTCTATAGCGACCGGGCGTATGGTGTGCGCGCACCCGTCGTCTTTTACAACCGGGCGAATGAGGCGGCGGCGCAACTCAAGCCCGGCGACTTTGACTGGAAGACAATTTTCGGTGGCGGCGTGCGCTGGTTTCACAGTGGCGGGATTTTCGCCGCCCTTTCTGAGACCACTCCGGAGTTGATCATTGAGGGCATGCAGGCAGCGAAAAACTCTGGGGCGGTTGTCTCCTTCGATCTGAACTTCCGCGTGAAATTGTGGAATCTGTCGGGCGGCGAGGCACGGGCCCGCCAGGTGATTGGACGGATTCTGAAGCATGTCGATGTTCTTGTGGGCAACGAAGAGGATCTGCAGAAAGGCCTTGGGATCGCTGGCCCCGAGGCGGCTGCAACTTCAAAACTCGACCCGCGCGCCTTCCTGGGCATGATTGATAAAGTCCTGGAACGGTATCCTCACATCAAAATCATTGCCACAACGTTGCGTGAGGTTCATTCGTCGAATCGCCACAGCTGGGGCGCCGTAGCCTGGATCAACGGCCAAACCTGCATGTCTCCGCAATGTGAACTCGACGTTTACGACCGGATCGGCGGCGGCGATGGGTTTGCATCGGGATTCTTCTACGGAATCCTCGCCGGCGAATCGCCCGAGCAGGCGATGAAACTTGGATGGGCCCACGGCGCGCTGCTTACGACGTTTCCCGGCGACACGACCATGGCGACCTTGGAGCAGGTTCGAGCTTTTGCCGAGGGCGGGACGGCGCGCGTTCAGCGCTGACCTTCCGCAAGACGGTTCTTGAAAACCGGAGCTGTGACCATGAGTATCGTATCCGCGCCAGCGTCGTTCATCGTCGGGAAAGGACACCCGGATTTCGATCTCCGTCCCGCCGACCTGCGCGAAATCCTTTCCGAAGCTCTCTCCAGCATCTTCCCCGGTTCATCCATCCTGGCAATTGTGGCGGACAAAACCCGGGACGACAACACCGACATTCTCTTTCCAATAGCCGCCCAAATCCTGGCTGATCGCAGGATTGCGAAGCTTGACGCGCTCGTCGCGCAAGGCACTCATGCGGCGATGAGCGAGCGGGACAAGCGCGTAAAGATTGGAGCCCATGGATCTGAGCAAGTTCCTGGCCTCGGCCGCATCTTTGACCACGACTGGGCCGATCCGGAAAAGCTAGTGACCGTCGGCGTTCTGGACGCGCCGCGGGTAAAAGAGATTACTGGGGGTTTGATCGACCAGCCAATCGATTTGAGGGTCAATCGCCTGCTGGCGCCCGCGCTCTACGATACGGTTCTGATCTTCGGAACGACGGCTCCGCATGAAGTGGCCGGTTTTTCCGGCGGAGCAAAATATTTCTTTCCGGGCGTCGCGGGTCCAGAACTAACCCATGCCACCCACTGGCTTGGCGCCCTGGCAACCATCGAAAAGGTGATTGGCCGGGTCGAGACACCCACTCGTCACCTCTTCGAAGCGGCAGCAGACTTCGTGCCGGCCCGGGTAATCTCGCTCAACTCAGTCGTAACTCGCGACCATGGTCGGCTGCGAACGCACGCGCTTTTCTGCGGGGACTTCCGGCAAGCAGTTCGAAAAGCGGCCGAGGTCAGCCGCCACGTGCATATCAAGTACATAGGGCGAAAATACAAGCGAGTCGTTGCTCTCCTCGACCCACACTACGAAGATCTTTGGGTTGGCGGCAAAGCCAGCTACCGGCTCGGCCCAGTGATCGAAGAGGACGGCGCGTTGATCATCTACGCCCCGCATCTCACGAACATCTCCGAAACTCACGGCGAGTTGATCAAGCGCTACGGCTATGCCCCGCTGGAGAAAATTCGGGAGCTTGTCTCACACTCGCAGGAATTGCAGCAAAATCTCTGCGTGGCGGCTCATCTCGCTCATGTCAGCTATGCGGGCCGAAAGCTCGCCGACGGCAGCATTGTGCCGCGCTACTCGATCACTTTGGCATCGGCGGTTGATCCGGAAACCTGCCGGCAAGTGAATCTGAAATACATGGACCCGCGCACTTTCCGCCGGGAGGATTACGAAGGCGACGCTGGCACTCTGGTTGTAGATCAAGCGGGACGAGATCTTTATCTGGTTGAGCCTCTCAGCGAATAGCTCTAAGCTTACAACCCCGGCACCCAGTGCATCGCGTTGCTGCGAAATATCTTGCCGAGCACGTCCGGCGGCAGATGCAAGCCGTGCACCTCCATGCCTTCGGCGCTGAAGGTTGCATCTCCCGCTAGAAACTTCCAGTCTCGCGCATACCGGAACTGCCACTCTTCGAGGGCTTCCGATGTCTTTGCGTTGGCGTTCAGGTCCAGATCGGTGCCGTAGATCACGCGGTCCTGATACTTGATGAGAAACGCTCGCACTTTCTCTGGCGGCGCCATCATCAGGTATTCCATCCGCGCCGCCATGTCGACGGCAAAGTTCGGATATTGATCGAGGTGCCGGGCGATGTTGTCGAGATCCTTCTCCATGCTGCCCAGGTGCACGCCCACCATGCGCAAGTTGGGATTCTGCGCGAGGATGTGATCGCGAGCCGCAAGAATTTTCTGCTTCGAGGGAAACCCGGGCTTATTCGCGACATACCACTGCGGATTTTCCTGGTAGTACGACCACGAAGGATCAGCCGGGTCGGGCGGTCCCCAGGCCACGTCTGGCTCCCCCTGGTGCGACATCAGGGTTTTGCCGTGCCGGGCAATGTCCTGATAAATGGGTTCGAACCGCGGATCGTCAGCCAGCACGTAGCTGCCATCGCTATTCTTGATTTCCATTCCGATGTTCTTCCAGATCTTCACCGCAACCGCGCCCTGCGCGAAGTCATGGTCCAGTTGCTTAATGGCATCCGCGGCAAACGAAGGACTGCTGAGCCTGTAGGGGTCGAAGGTCGTGCATAGAGCGACGTGACCGCGGCTGGAGCGCACCAGGGCGAGCGCGTCGTCAACCTGCTGCTGCAAGTTCTTGCGTGACGCGTTGGTGTCATCCATGACCAGAATGTCCATGACTTTCAGGTTCAGACGTTCGAGCATCTCTTGAAAAGCCGGATCCGTCTTGAAGACATGAACGTGCACATCAATGGGATGGATGGCGGCGAACGATTGCAGAGCCTTTTCGTCGGCGTTTTGCGGAGCGGACAAAGGCGCGGAAGCCGTGATCTGGGCGGAGCACGAAATCGCGATCGCGACCAGCAATAAGGGCGTAAGGCATATGCGCAGCGGGAGTTTCATGGCGAGATCTTTCTATCACGGCAGAAGGTTAAGCGCCAGCAGACCGCCCGGAAGCACGGGAATACCCCCAGCAGAAGCCCAGGCTCAGTCAAATCGTTATGCCGACACCGACGCATTGTTTCAGCCGCCTGGCGGTGGGGTGGTGCAACCGCCCGGATGTGCCCAAGAGTTGACCTCAGCTGGTTGCCAGAGTAAATATAGAACCGCTAGCCAGGGCGCTAACCTAGTTCGAGTTGATCTGACAGCTCGGGCCGGTGGTGTAACGGAACACAGCGGGTTCCCCCGCAGATGCGCGTTCGAATCGCATCCCGGTCCACCAACCACAAGTTAAGGTTGGCCAGTAGGTCGGCCGCCAACGTTCATGAGTATTTCCCTGGCGGAAAGCCCAGCAGTTCCCGAGTTCAATCAGAATCAATGAAAAAAAGGCGCACGCCGTAGCGTGCGCCCGTGAGAAGAGACTGACTTGATGACGGTCAGAACCTGATCTTCCCGCCTTCGCAGTCGTTGTCAAGAAACCATCTATGTCCGCATTCAGTGGACTGCCGCACCACTTTCAAGTTGTACAGCGATCTGCGCTCTGCCGGTGTAAGCGTAACGTCCCGGAAATGAACCTCAGTTTTCGAATACCGACGCGCTTCCCCGCATTTGCGACAGCAGAAGTTTTGATCTGGGACCGGACCGCCCTTGGGCCAGGGAGCCGGCGTTCCGGCTGAAACGGTCATTGGTAATCGAATCTCATGCCCCTGACGACACTCAAGATATGGCTGCTGTTCCTCTGTCATTTCACGTTTTGGCCGAAAAGTCGGCGTTTCTATCGTTACCGCAGCGTTACCGGCCAGAAAGTCCGAAACCGCAAAACCCAGCAAGTCTTTTATTTTGTTGGCGTCCCCAACCACGCTCGTTTGAACCTTGCCGTTCGGCTCCGGGCCTTCCTGCTCCGCTTCAGTTAAAGCTGCCTTGAATAGAGATCATCCGGGGGATTTTGAGTGTAATCGGGATTTAACGCCACTTGAGAGATCCCCCTAAGAGCGTTAACAAAACCTTCGCCCTCGACAGGTAAGAAGGACTGCCTCAAGAAAATCACTGCTGCTGGCACCCGCCCTTTCGCACAGAACGCAAGAAGTACGGGTCGCCCAGCGCAAATCCGACTGATCGGCTACTCGAAAACCTATGCGACTCGCCCTTACTCAACCACTGGCTTGCTCAGCAGCGTGACCGAAGGCGTCACTATCGGCCGATGTGGATCCCGCATCTGCTGAGGCGAGGGTGGCGGTGTTTCGGGTCGAGTCGGCCGTTTGAACCTATTCTTGTCGAAATCTTCGGTCTTGTCGGCCAGACGAACATTTTCGTAGCCCTTGCGACGTGCGACGATGCGGTAGTCGAACGACACACTAGAGGCGCCGTGATGCAATTCGCGCACGGTGAAAGCACCGCTCGTGACCTCGGCAATGTAGAGCCCCTCGCACTCTCCCCTCGGAGTCAGGAACACGTGGTAGTCCGTGCCCGTGTTGACGGTCTGTACGAAAGTCGACTCCAGTTGAATTACGGCTTCTCCGTTCGACAGGCGACCGGAGCCGAAATCCTCAAACCAGTTTTCCGGAGCTTCCACGGCGTAAAGCGCGACCTTCCGCGAGCCACCGTTCACCGGTACAACCGCCGACGCAGCTCCCCCTGTACAGGAAAAAGTCCCGTTGCTGTCAATTATGCAGAGAGCCCCGGTGTATAAATTTTCAGCGAAAAACAAACCGCCTCCACTCCAAGCGTTGTCGAGGAACAAGGTGTAGTTAGAGCTGTTGTTATAGCCATACAAGGCATTTGAATCGCCGGGCGTTTCTGCCGAAACCCTAGCGGCTTGGACGTTGCCAGCACCATCGATATTTACAGTGGTTACCGTTTGCCCAGGGACAGATGGAGAAATCGTAAACCGCTCCAGGCAGCACCCTGGGTTCTGATTCGGGGGATATTGCCAGATGCTCAAGGAATTAGCGGGGACACCGAAGCCTCCCCCAACGGCGGCAGTGTAGATGGACCATTTGTTGGGCACGCCCCCGGTTCCGCGACCGACAAGGTTGTAGGCTACGGTGTCGGGAGTTGTGTCGGTGCCGGGGTCAGTCTGGATGACGACGTTTCCGTCGTTACCCAGATCCAGGCGCTCTAGCAGGCTGCGGAAAAATGGACTCCGCGACTTAGATCCTCTCCAGATCTCAGTGATTT
>OMOD01000146.1:51140-54854 GCA_900290255.1 Candidatus Sulfotelmatobacter kueseliae | reverse complement strand
GTGGAGCGCATGCGGTCGGAAACCATCTCCGGCTGCTTCACGATTTCTTCCACCGTGAGCTGGCCGATGATGCCGCGCAGGTGCCCTTCCATCACCAGCCGGATCAGGCCTTCGCGCTCCTGATCGGTCTTGGTCAGGAACTGCTCGGCCGCAGTGCGAATCGACTCGTCGTCGGATTTCACCTTGATCTGCGCCACTGCTTCCACGGTCACGGCGACGCCCTGTTTCGTGTACAGATCCTGCTGCGGCGCCACGTCGAACGACATGAGCTCGAGCGAAAGTCCGCGGCAAACCTGAAACATTGGCAAGACCGGCGTTCCATGGCCTTTCACGACGCGCGTTCCGCCAAAGCCGTATACGATGAGCGCTTCGTGCGGCCCCGCTTTGCGGTAAATCCTGGCCATTCCGCTGATCAAGAACAGAATGACCATCACCCCCAGCCCGACAAAGATCCAAATCACCATCACGTGGGACAAATCGAACATAACGCCTCCTATTACGAATGCAGGTTAAGAATTCATGTCTCGTTTCGTTCATCACTCGGGAACCGTGATGTTTACCGGCGGCGGACGCGGCGCGACCCGATTAAGGTTGAACCTGATAATCGAGTTGTTGCCGTACCAACAAAAACCCAACACGATGCACGACAGCAGCAAAGCCGGCCAACTGGCGCTCGGCTTCAGGGCACGGACGATCAGGGTTGCCACCGTAAACAGCACCAGCAGCACCGCCATGATTCCGAGTCCTAGTTCGACCGCGCCTTCGCGCGAAGTGTAGCCGTTGGGCTGCCAGTTCGCGTCAAAGTGCACCGCCATGCGCACGGGCAACTGATCCCAGGCGCGCCAGTAATTACACGCCGCAGCGGGAAGTGCCAGCCACATCAGCAAGACCGCCGTTTTGTACCAGCTGCGATTCATGTCAAGCCCGGTGACCGTTCCTACTCCAACGGCCTTTCACTCTTGCTGATCTCGTCCAGTTCGCCGGACAACTCACTCCAGAGGTGAACGAACGCAATTCCCTTCTCATAACGGGTGACCACAACCTCCGCGCCCTTGGCGAGCACAGCACCGTCGTCGCTGCGGGCGCCGCAGACCCGCCGCGTGCCCATCTGCGAATAGATCAACTCGCCCGTGCCGCCCTCGCGAATCGGAACCGAAAGCTTGCCGAGCACACCGACCATTTCGAAGTCAGCCGCATTAAGAAACTCTTGATCCGACATCAGAACTTTGCTCAGGAACAAGAAGATGATTCCTCCCCCGACCAGACCGGCTCCTGCAGACAGAATCAACCCGAAGCCCACCCAGATCGCGGAAAAGCGCGACAGCAAATAACCGGTGCCGCCAAACCATGCGAGGAACGCAGCGATCGACGGCGGGTTGAGGGGCGAAACACTCCCACGGCTTGCCGCACCACGCGGGCCACCTGCTCCGTGCGTTACGGGTGCGTGACCGCCCGCCGCCGGTGCGTGCCCGATTGGGCCGTGCGCGGCAGGCAGATGCCCGATGCCGTGCCCATGGAAATGCGGCAGGTGCAGACGGCCAAAACGATGGCCTCCAAACACGAACGAAAAGAAGCTGAAACAAAAGCCGACTGCAAAACAGATCAGGTAGAAATCCGCCCAGGTAAAGCCTCCCGAGTTCATCGGATTCGCCTCCCTTCTGCATGCGCTGCGCGGTGATGGTCGCTTCCGGCTGTGAGTTCGGGCCGCAACGCCTCGAGCAAGCGGTCGGCCAGTCCCGGCGTGTCGAGAATGGCACCCAGCAACAGCAGGCAGCGGCGCGTGTTTTTTTCGCGCGCGGCCTTGATCAGCACATTGCTGACCTCCGGGTCACTGGCGAAACGCTCCGATCCTTGCAGCAGCCAGACGTCAAGCTGGCCTTCCACCGTGCGCAGGTCGGAAGTCAACTCGGCGTGGTAGCCCTCGGGGTCATCCACCAGAAATCCGGGATGGACCTTAAAGAACTTCGCCAGCAGGGCCCGCGAGGACTGCGTCATGTGCGGCCGCGAGCCGTTTTCGATCTGTGACAAGTAGGACTGGCTGATGCTCTTGCCTTGCCCCAGTTCCTTGCGCAGGGCGCGAACGATCTCCTGTTGCGTCATCGGCCGTCCCAACCCGCGCAGCGACCCTTCCACCTCGCGCAGGTAACGGATTTTCTCGCCCAGCTTCACAACCACCGCCCCCAAACATCTCTATATTCCAAATCGAGATATTTATATTGCAATATGCGATTTGTGTCAAGATCTTGATTTGGCTTGTTTTCACCGGGTTACGGGAGGCGCAGAATTTTGCGGAAAATAACTGCGCCTCCGGAATCTCCGGAGGCGCTGCAACTTTACGGGTCTCCTTGCGGTTTGCCGTTCGACTCTACTGATGGCGGCCGTTGTGCTTGTCGCGATAGATCTGGCGCGACATCTTGTTCTGCTGCCGGTTGACCTGCGTCTTTTCTTGCTGGGTCAGCTTACTGCCGTTGGCCTTGCGATCGTTGCGCACTTCCTTATTGATTTTGGCCTCTTTGCTCTCCAGGTTAGCAGTTTCGCCAGCGGTCAACTGTCCGCTCTTGATGCCCTGCGCGATGCGGTCCTGCTGATTCTCCGCGCGCTGGCCCACTTCGCTCTTCGGATTCGTGTTCTGCACCGCCGAGTTGTGCTTGTCCTGATAAATCTGGTGGGACAGTTGGTTCTGCTGCTGGTTCAGCGTGGTCTTGTCGGCCGACGTCAGATGGCCGTTATCCAGTTTGCGCATGTCGCGCTCTTCCTGGTTCAGGTTCGATTCTTTCTTTTCCAGGTTCGAGGTTTCGCCGGCGGTCAACTGTCCGCTGGCAACGCCGTTGGCGATGCGGTCCTGCTGGTTCTCTTTGCGGTCCTGGATCGTCTGGCCGGTAACCGGCGTGGAGGGTGTATTCTGCGTGCTTTGCGCGACGACGGGCAGCGCAAACGCCGCCAAGGCCGCGCTCATCAAGGAAAATCGGAATGCGTTCTTCATGGTGTCTCTCCCTGTGGCGCTTCTGTTTTGAACTCCGGCGGCTGCTGCCGCTCACCGGAAGAAACACAGATTGTCAAGAAATGTTGCGGAAGTTTTAAATGGCTCCGATGGAAGGGTTTATTGGCCGAATCGCTTTACTGGCACGGGTTTTGGCGGCTTCAGAGTCCAGCCTCGATGCGCGCGCGAGGATCGAGATAATCGCGCAGCGCGTCGCCGATGAAATTGAAACTCAGCACCGCCAGCATCACCGCCAGCGCAGGAAAGAGAACAAGATGCGGCGCGTCGAACAAATGGGCGCGGCCATCGTTGAGCATGGTTCCCCAGCTGGCCGTGGGCGGCGGAACGCCCAGCCCCAGAAAACTCATGGTCGCCTCCGCCAGAACGGCTCCAGCCATGCCGATGGCGGCCTGCACGATCACCGGCTGGATGATGTTCGGCAGAATGTGGCGCACGATGATGCGCAGGTCGCTGGCGCCCAAGGCGCGGGCGGCCTCCACGAACTCGCGCTCGCGCGCGGCCAGGACTTGTCCGCGGACCAGGCGCGCGTAGCCCACCCATCCGCCGAGCGAAAGCGCCAGCACGAGGTTGAAGATGCCCGGGCCACGAAAGGCGACGAACGCGATGGCCAGCAGAATTCCGGGGAAGGAAAGGAATGCATTCATCACCACCACGTTGACGAAGCGGTCGATGCGTCCGCCGTAGTAGCCGGCGATCGAGCCGATGATCAGTCC
>OMOD01000146.1:0-51130 GCA_900290255.1 Candidatus Sulfotelmatobacter kueseliae | reverse complement strand
CGATGCGTCCGCCGTAGTAGCCGGCGATCGAGCCGATGATCAGTCCGAGGACCAGCGAAGTGGCGACCACCGAGCTGCCGACCTGCAGGGAGATGCGCGCACCATAGACGACGCGCGAGAGAATGTCGCGCCCCAGTTCGTCGGTGCCGAACCAGTGCGCATGCGATGGAAGGTTGAGGCGCGCGGGCAGATTGATCGCGGCAGGATCTTGCGGTGCGATCCAAGGAGCAAACAAGGCAAACATCACGAAGATGATGACGAGCACGATGCCGCTCGCCGCCAGCGGATTGTGGCGGGCGTTCGCCACAACTCGGTGCCGGAACGAGATGGCGGCGCTGGACATGACGCACCAATCTTATTACCAGGCTGCAGCAATGCGAAACATTCTCAGACGTTGCGGGTTAGGTACAGTGATTCCTTGGGCTTTGCACCGGGGAAAAATTTCACATCTATAGGAAGAACCATGAAGAAAGTTCTCGCCGTTCTCGCTCTCGCCCTGTCGTTTGTTGCCGGGGCTGCGCTCTCAGCCCAGGTCCGCGACTGGCACGATCTCGATGCCGTTCACAAACACGTGGTGGAAGCCATCCATGAGATGGAGCACGCTCGTGCCGCCAACCACTACGACATGCAAGGCCACGGAGCCAAGGCTGAAGAGCACTTGCGCGCCGCCGAGCGCGAGTTGGGCCTGGCCATCGACGCAGCCAGAGCAACCGCTCCGTAACCGACTAGACAGTTTTTCCTGATCAGCAGGTCAGGCGATTAGGGAGGCGTGTGCTCTCCAGGCGCGGGGATCGGTGTGTGATCACCGCAGCACATGACCTCCCATTCCTTCGGACCGACTCATTGCCTGATCCTCGGGTTCGCCACGGAATACAGCACATCCGTCAGGAAATTCACGGCGACGTAGGTCAATCCAATGGCCAGGATGCAGCCTTGAACCAGGTAATAATCGCGGCTGGAGATGGCCTGGATGGTGAGGCGGCCGATGCCGGGCCAGGCGAAGATCGTCTCGGTCACGATAGCGCCGGCCAGCAGCGCGCCGAATTGCAGGCCGAGCACCGTCAGCACGGGGATCATGGCATTGCGCAACGCGTGACGGTAGACGACGGTGCGTTCGGGCAATCCTTTGGCGCGGGCGGTGCGGATGTAGTCCTGGCTCAGCTCTTCGAGCATGGAAGTGCGCACCATGCGTGTGAGGATAGCGGCGAGCGCCGAGCCCATAGTGACGGCGGGCAGCACAAGATTGGCGAACGAGCCGGCGCCTGAGACCGGCAGCCAGCCGAGTTTGATGGCGAAAAGCAAAATCAGGATCGGGCCAAGCGCGAAGTTGGGAAACGACAGGCCAAAAAGGCTGACGATCGAGAGCAGGCGGTCGTCCCAGCGGTTGCGGCGGCGTGCGGAGCGGACTCCGGCGGGGATCGAGAGCACGATGGCCACGAACAGAGATGCCAGCGTGAGGCGCAGCGTGTAGGGATATCTTTGAGCTACAAGCCGGACGACGGTCTGGTTGTAGCGGATGGAGCGCCCGAGGTCGCCGTGGAGGACGCCTTCCCAGTAGCGGAGGTATTGCTCGCCGAGCGGGGCGTCGAGGCCATAGGCGTGGCGCAGGGCCGCGATATCGGCGGCGGGGGCGCCTTCGCCGAGCATCTGCTGGATGGGATCTCCGGGGACGAGATGGATGAGGAGAAAGACAAGGCTGACCACCAGCCAGATGACCGGCAGGGTGTAGAGGACGCGTTGGAGGAGAGTTCTCAGTGGTCGGTTCTCGGTTCAGGGATCAGGGGCCAGGGGCCGGTATGTGAGTCCTCAAGCGTTGTCATCCTGAGCGAAGCGAAGGATCTATGCAACTTGCCTGCAGCAAGGCACCGCGGGCAAGTGCACAGGTCCTTCGCTTCGCTCAGGATGACAATGCAGTTTGTAGATAATAGCGTCATTCACTCGCATCGTTCAGTCCCCACTCCCCTTGGCGGCTTCCGCTTCGCCTTCCACCTTTGCGGTCTTCTCAATTCTTACGCGGGCGATGCGGTGGCCTTCCAATTCTTCGACCGTGTAGCGGCGGCCTTCGTACTCAAACGAATCGCGCAGGGTCGGAATGCGCTGCAGGCGCGCCAGAATGAATCCGGCCAAGGTTTCGAAACCGGCGTCGCGGGGCAGAGTCAAACCATACTCGGTTTCCAGGTCGCGGATGTTGACTGACCCTTCCAGCACGAGGACCGACTCATCTGCCAGCGCCGGCTCGCTGGGCGAGACGTCGAATTCGTCTTCGATGTTTCCGACCAGCTGTTCGAGGATGTCTTCGACCGTGATGACGCCGGCGGTTGAGCCGAATTCGTCAACCACAACGGCCAGATGGCGGCGTCGTTCTTTGAATTCGGCGAGCAACTCGGCGAGAACCTTCGTTTCCGGCACGACCAGCACGTCGTGCATGATCTGGGAGATCTGCATGCGGGAAATGCGGGTGGCGCTGGTTTGGCCAAGATTACTGAGACGCAGGCGCATCCAGCGCATGAGGTCTTTGTAGTAGAGCACGCCCACGATGTGCTCCGGCCCACGCTGCGAATCGTAGACAGGAATGCGCGAGTGTTGGCCATCGACGACGCGGACAAGAGCGTCGTCGAGCAGGAGATCGGAGGGCAAAGAAAAAATGTCGGGGCGGGCGACCATGACCTCGCGGACGGTGATGTTGTCCAGTTCGATGGCGCTGTGGATCATCTCTTCCTGGAACTCTGGAATCTGGCCGAACTGGCGGCTGGCGGTGACGATGAGCTTGAGTTCGTCGGGAGAATGAACAGCGCCGCCGCGGCGTGCGGGTTGCGCGCCGAACAGGCGGAGAGCCAGGCCTCCGGAACGCCGCATAAAGAAAAGGATGGGGCGGGTGACGGTGAGGAAAGCCTCCATGGGCGCAGCCACGGCGAGGGCGATTTGCTCGGCGCGCTGCAGGGCTAGGGTCTTTGGCACGAGTTCGCCAAGAAGCACGTGCATGTAGGTGATCAGACTGAAAGCGATGGCAATGGCGATGGTGTGCGCGTAGATGGCAGCGTGCGGAACGCGATGGACGAACTGCATGCCTTCCACCAGGCGGGCGACCATGGGCTCGCCGATCCAGCCGAGGGTCAGGCTGACCATCGTGATACCGAGTTGCACACCGTTGACGACTTCGTCGAGATGCTGATGGAGGCGCTGCACGATGCGGGCGCCGATGCGTCCGGCCTCGATAAGCTGCTGGATACGCGTGTCGCGGACGCTGACCAGGGAGAATTCGGCGGCGGCGAAGAACGCATTGGCTGCCACCAGGAGCAGGATCAGCAAGACCCGGAGCAGCACAAAGGCGATCATGGAAAGGTAATTCTAACATTCACAACCGGTTGCCAGTGGTTAGTTGCCCGCTGGCCGAGGGTGCGCAGGGTCACAGAAATCAACCTCACGGCCCGCTATCCTTTTCAGAGGTGGATGGTCTAACTGGCAGGCACGGGGAGGGTTAACAACCCTTCCGGCAGCCCGCGAATCTCACAGATCACATCACTGGGATCGATTTTCTGAGGTCCCTGGAACAAAAGCACTTCTGGCCCCGTACTACAGAGTGAGGGCGCCATGGCTCCCAATCTCCAGCTGGCAGTACCCCGAGGAGGCGTTGTGAACGGAAACGGAAACAACCATAAGAAGAAGCGCCGCAGACTGATCATATGGAGCAGCGTCGGACTGGGCATAATTCTGCTGATCGCAGTGGGAGTCATTGCGGCCAAGAGCGGCGGGACGAAGATTGATCCGTCGAAGCTGGCCAAAGTGGAAAAAGGCGACCTGGCCAAGAGCGTAGTGGCCACGGGCAAGGTCACGCCGATCACGAAAGTCGAAGTGAAATCGAAGGCCAGCGGCATCGTCAAGAAACTGCTGGTGGACTATGGCGACCACGTGAAGAAGGGCCAACTGCTGGCGCAGCTCGACAAAATCGAGATCGAAGCACAGGTGGCGCAGTCGAGGGCCGCCCTCGAAGCGGCAGAAGCGAATCTTACCAGCTCTCAAGCGGACTTTCAGCGGGCCAAGGTCGATGCGGAAGGCCCGGATGTCCCCCTGTTGAAGCGAGCCTATGACCGCGCTCTGGGCATGGCGAAGGACGGAGTGGTTTCGGCATCGGCGCTGGATGACGCGGAGAAGAATTACGAGATGGCGCTGAACAAGCAGAACGTGTCCAAGGCGCAAGTCACCGTCCTTAAGGCCAAGATCGCGCAGTCCCAGGCCAACGTCGCACAGGACCAGGCGAACCTAACGCAGCTCGAAGAGCAGCTCAGCTACACCGATATCGTCTCGCCGATTGACGGGATCGTGTTGTCGCGCGATGTGGAAATGGGCGACGCGGTCAGTTCGATCCTGGTGCTGGGTTCATCGGCCACCCTGGTCATGACGCTGGGCGACACCAGCGAAGTGTATGTGAAGGGCAAAGTGGACGAGAGCGACATCGGCAAGGTGTATCTGGGACAACGGGCTCGCATCAAGGTGGAATCGTTCAAGGATAAGACGTTCGACGGCAAGGTGACCAAGATTTCTCCCATGGGAGTGGAGAAAGACAACGTCACGACCTTTGAAGTGCGGGTCTCGATTCAGAACCCAGGCGGCGAACTGAAAGCCGAGATGACCGCCAACGCGGAAATCATCCTCGAAGAACACAAGAATGTGCTGCAGATTCCCGAAGGCGCCATCCTTTACGACAAGGACAAGAAGGCCTCGGTCGAGATTCCCGACCTGAAGGGCAAGGATGGCAAAGACAAGGTCGCCGTCAACATCGGGATCTCGAACGGCGCCAAGACCGAAGTGCTGAGCGGTCTGAAGGAAGGCGACCAGGTGGTACTGCAGTAAGACAGGCGTCGGACCTCGGGCGTCGGACTTCGGCTAAAGCCTTTCAGCCTCCTGCGAGGCATGGGGTCCGACGTCTAAGGTCCGAGGTCTGAGGTCCGGTCCGATGACTCTCTCCGAAATCTTGCGCCAGGCGTTCGCCACCTTCCGGGCACATAAGATGCGAACCTTCCTCACCATGTTCGGAATTGTGTGGGGAATCGCGTCGGTGATCATCCTGGTGGGGCTGGGGCGGGGCTTTGTCGTTGACCAGAAAAAGCACTTGGAGGCGCTGGGCAAGGACCTGGTCATTATGTGGGGCGGGCGCACCAGCACGCAGGTGGGCGGCCGCGCTGCAGGGCGAGAGATTCAACTCAATGTGGAAGATGCCGAGCTGATCCGCGACGAATGCTATCTGGTCAAGAACGTCAGCCCAGAGTTGCGGCGAACCATCCCGGAGGTCAGCCAGTTTAACTCCGCCAACCGCGGAGTGGTGGGGATGTGGCCTTCGTATCAGAGTTTCCGATCACTGCTGATTTCGGAAGGACGTCTGATTACCGACGACGACGAGCGTGAAGGCCGCCGCGTGCTGGTGCTGGGGTCGAAGGCCTACCGGCAGCTGTTTCCCGGGCAGCCGGCGATTGGGGCGACGGTGCTGGTAAAGAGTATGCCCTACTCGGTAATTGGAGTTCTGCAGGAAAAGAAGCAGAACTCGAATTACAGCGGCCCCGACAATGATTATCTGTTTGCGCCTTACTCCGCGGTCTCGCGCGACTTTCCACCGCCCGAAAAGCCGGGCGAGGGCATCACGCGCGGCTATCTGGACGACATTGTTTTTGAAGTAGGCAACCCAGAGGAGCACGGGGCTGCGGTGCTGCAGGTCCGGCGCACGATCGGCCGAGTGCGCCACTTTGACCCGCTCGACAAGGACGCCTTATTCATCTGGGACACGATGGACGGCGCCAAGCAACTGGCGAAGATCTTCGCTGTGGTTACGCTGTTCTTCGGGTGTGTCGCCATTGTCACGCTGTGCCTGGGCGGGATTGGCGTGATGAACATCATGCTGGTCTCGGTCACGGAGCGCACGCGCGAAATCGGCACCCGCAAGGCGATGGGTGCGACCAAGCGCGACATCCTGCGGCAGTTCTTTGCCGAATCCGCCATGCTGACGGTGGTGAGCGGGATCCTCGGACTCACGTTCGGAATGGGGACGTGCGTCGCGATGGAGGCGTTGCCGCTGCCCGACTTCGTGCCCCACCCCATTGTTTCGCCGATTTCGATTGTGGCTTCGATTCTGACCCTTTCGTTGATCACCGTGACCGCGGGCGTGTATCCAGCCCAGCGCGCCGCGGATATGACACCTGTGGAGTCACTACGCTATGAATAACACTCGCACTCTCCGCTCCCTCTTCGTGTCCAGCGGGTCTTGGTTGGCGATCGCGCTGGTCGTGCTTCTTACATCCACACTGGCTATTGCTTCCACCCCCCAGGGAACTTTCGAGAGAACGCTCCAGGTAACCGGCCCGGTTGATCTCGAGGTGCTGACCCATTCCGGCGATATCACCGTGCGGGCCGGTTCGTCGGGATCGGTCTTGATCCGCGGCAAGATTTTCGTGAGTGATCGCTGGCTGAAAGGAAACCGGCAAGGCGATGTTCAGGAGATCGAGCAGCATCCGCCGATCCGGCAAGAAGGCAACAGTGTTCACATTGACGACCTCAATGTGCACGATATCTCTGTGGATTACGAGATCACCGTGCCTGCAGATACTGCCATCCGCACCCATAGCGGCTCGGGAGATCAAATCATCGAAGGCACGCATGGAAGTGTTGACGTGCAGACCGGATCGGGCGACGTGAAGCTGGCGAAGCTCACCGGCGATGTTCACCTGCAGACGGGGTCGGGTGACGTGCGGGCGCGCGAGATCGCGGGCGCGGTCAGAGGCGGCGCAGGAAGCGGCGACATCGAGCTCGAAGAAACTGCTGCGGGCGACATCGACCTGCATACTGGGTCGGGGAACATTAACGCGCGGGGGATTCAGGGTGCATTTCATGCCGAAGCTGGCAGTGGGGATGTGACGGCCGAAGGCACGCAGGGCGGCACCTGGGAAATCCGTACCGGCTCGGGCGACGTGAATGTGCGGCTGCCCGGTAGCGCCGCGTTCGACGCCGATATCTCGACCAGTTCCGGCACTGTGGATGTCGATTCCCCGATTGAAATGACGGTGCAGGGGCGCGTGCAGGAAGAACGGAAGTCAATTCGCGGCAAAGTCCGCGGCGGCGGGCCGCTGCTCTCGGTGCGGACGGGATCAGGCGACATAAATATTCGGTAGTCGCGAGTCGTGAGTCCCGACTCGTGAGGAGCATCGCACCCGAACTCTGGACTCGCAACTCAGGACTCCGGACTCAAGGCTCAGGACCATGTTCCTCAAAGAGCTGATCTCGCAAGGCTGGCAGTCGCTGATGCGCAATCGCTTGCGCTCCGTGCTGACCATGCTGGGCATTGTGTGGGGTCTGGCTTCGGTCGTGTTGCTGCTGGCTTATGGGCAGGGCCTGGGCGGCTGCGTGCTGAATGCCTTCTTGAACATGGGGAACAACGTGATCGTGATCTGGCCCGGGCAAACCAGCATGCAGGCCGGCGGCCAGAGGGCAGGAAAAGCGGTCAAGTATGAACTCGAGGACGTCGAAGCTATTCGCGACGAGGTCCCCATCGTGCGGGCAGTGAGCGGCGAGATTGACCGCGATCTCGGTTACAAGATCGGCACCCGCGTGGTTTCGATCCAGACGCGCGGCGTGGACATGCCTTACGGGCAGATGCGCAAGCTCGACTTGGAGGACGGCCGCTACTTCAGTGAGAGTGATTTTTCCGATCACCGCCGGGTTGTGATCCTGGGTTACGAAGCGGCTAAGAAGGTTTTTCAGGGAGCGCCCGGGGTGGGCCAGCACGTGGAGATTGGTGGGCTGGATTTTGAAGTGATCGGAACCATGCGCAACAAGATTCAGGACTCGATGTATGAGGGCCCGGACAACACCGATGGGTTCATTCCTTTCGGACTGATGCGCGATCTGAAGAATATTCGCGATCCTGACGAGATCATCATTCAGCCGACCGCACCAGAACTGAACAAGAAGGCCCTGGCGGCGGTGCGCGAAGTACTGGGGCGGCGGCATCACTTCGATCCCAAAGATGACAAGGCCACGCCGGAGTGGGACACGATCGAAGACCGCGGGATGATTAACGCCTTCTCGCTCGGACTGCAGGCGGTGCTGGGATTGATTGGGGTCTGCACCCTGGCCGTGGGTGGAATCGGCGTGATGAATATTATGCTGGTTTCCGTGACCGAGCGGACGCGGGAAATCGGCATGCGCAAGGCTCTGGGAGCGCGGCCGCGCCACATTCTGGTGCAGTTCCTGCTGGAAGCGCTGGTGCTGACGTTCATCGGCGGAGTGATCGGCATGGCAGTGGCTGAATTCCTGACCTGGGCGATTCCACCCATGCCGCTGTATGACGAGTTCTACAAGACCACCGACCACGAGGGTGCAATCTTCCTGCACGCCTCGATGGGCGTGATGATGGTGTCGTTTGTGATTCTCTCGATGGTCGGGATTGTCTCCGGCTTCTTCCCTGCCCTGAAGGCTTCACGGATGAATCCGATTGAAGCGCTGAGGTACGAGTAAGAGCCGACTTCAGGCCATCGGGCATCTGGGGTTCTCACGTCGCAGGTCGAGGCCGCTATTACCTCCGTGCCTTGACGCACAGCTTGCCTCGGAATTAACTTCGCATGCACGGAGAATTCTGTCTCTCGTTATCTTTGTAGCCCAGCGAGGAAACGTTGCCGCACCGTCCGATCATTACTCTCACCAGTGATTTTGGAATCAACGATCATTTTGTCGGCGCGATGAAGGGAGTCATCCTTGGCATCGTGCCCGAGGCCGCCATTGTGGATATTTCGCACGCCGTGCAAGCCTTCGACGTGCTCGACGGCGCGCTGGCCATTTCGCAGGCGTATGCGTGCTTCCCTAACGGGACCATCCACGTTGTTGTGGTCGACCCCGGCGTGGGCACGGAACGGCGGCCGATTCTGGCCTCCAGCGACGGCTATCACTTCGTTGCGCCAGACAATGGCGTGCTGTCCATGGTCTATGCGCGGGAAGAACGCATGCACGTGCGGCACATTACCGCCGAACATTATTTCCGGCAGCCGGTGAGCGCCACGTTCCATGCGCGCGATGTATTTGCTCCGGTTGCGGCCTACCTGGCCAAGCAGGTGGACTCGCACAAGTTCGGGGACGAGATCGAAGATTACGTAAAGTTCGCCGCGCCCAGACCGAAAGCCGTCAGCGAGAACCGCCTGCGCGGCGTCGTGCTGAAGGTCGACCGTTTCGGCAATCTGATCACCAACGTGACGCCCGACGACGCCCCCGTGCTTTTCGCGGGCCAGCCCGGCGCTTTCAAGATTGTGGTGGGGAAAACCGAGATCACCAACATTCGCCAGTCCTATGCCGAAGGCTCTCCGGGAGAAGTCTTTGGCATTCTCGGAAGCATGGGCTATCTGGAGATTGCCGCGAACCGCGCCGCCGCGGCGCAAATCACCGGAGCGGCCAAAGGCAGCGAGGTCAGCATTCTCCTGGGCGAAGCCGCGGGCGCAGGCGCGTAAGATCGGACCTCAGACCTCCGCCCACGGACTTCGGGCAGACGGTCGCCGAGGTCTGACGCCCGAGATCTGACGTCTGCCGTTACGCGTTTTTCGGCTTGGGATGAGCGTAGCGCTCCATCTCGCCTGTCCACTTGAGAAAACGCCACAGTTCGCGGCGCTCACGCCACATGAATTCCCAGAATTCCAGAAATCCGATCTGCGTCATCTTCACTCCGGTGTAGGTTTCGATGCGCCACAGCAGATAGGGACTGCGCCACGGCGCCAGGCGATGACCCCGCGTAGCATTCCACAGGAAGCGGAGGATGCACCACATGCAGCCATAATAACGGCAAGGACTGCCAAGGCGCACGGGAGAAATGCTGCCGAGCTTCGCTCGACTGGACGGCCGAGGGCGGCCGTCCCTACATAGCCCGTGTTAGAATCCAGTCTCCGCTGGGGATTTCCGCCCATGTCCGACGCAAACGCCCGCCAGAAGGCTGAAGATCACTACTATTCGGCACTTGATCTCGTGGCCGAGGGGAACCTGACCAAAGCCGTGGCTGAATATGAGGAGTCTCTGAGCGCCGATCCGACATTTACCGAAGCGATGCACGGACTGGCGCGGGCGCTGCAGGATCTCGAACGCTACGACCAGGCCATCGCCGTCGCGCAGCGGATCGCCGAGATCGATCCCGATGACGTGCTCGCTCATACCAGCTTGTCGGTGCTGTATCAGAAGAAAGGTATGATTGCCGAAGCCGAGGCGGAAGGCGCCAAGGCGCGCGTGCTGGGATGGAAACAGCAGTTGAAGAAAGGCTAGCTGTCTCTGCGAAGCCGAACCTCCCTAACGGTAACTGGGGCCAATACGAGTAGCCCGAAAAGAACGAACACTAGACCAGCTTGCCATTCCCCTGGCCACAGCCGCCACAAATAGACCCCTACGCCGCAGACTGCCGCTCCGAGAAGGCAAACAATCGACAGAAGGAGGCGTTGCCACGATGAACTCAAGGAAGGCGTGGCATCCGACGGAACTCTGCTCGGAACAATTAGCCAAAGAGCAAACTGCTGTGCTCGCCAGAGAAATACGCCTACGAAGCAGGATCCGAGAACAGTAACTCCTGCCCAGGTCAGCCAAATTCCAAGAATGACACCGACGAGAGACATCGCTATCAGGCACCAGATTTTCCATGTGCGACTTGTCATAACAATTCGACGAAATTAGCGTCGCTATCGCTGAGAGCTGACGGCTGATAGCTGACAGCTACAACTCGTACTTCTTCATCAGATGCCGGAAGGAGCGGTAGGAAATGCCGAGCAGGTCGGCGGCTTTGGTCTGCACGCCGCCACTCTGGTTGAGCGCACTCTGCAGAAGTGAGCGCTCGATGCCGGCGACGTAGGTTTCCATGCCCAGGCCTTGGGGAAGAACTGCGTCGGCGCCGGTTTCCGGAAAAGTTCCCGCGCCGGCAGAGGCGGCCGCAGCGCGAGTTTTGGGGCGCTCCGCGGGCAGTTCGACGCGAAGCTCGTCGGTGGTTTCGAGCGCGACGGCGCGTTCCACGGTATTTTCCAGCTGGCGTACGTTTCCGGGCCAGTCGTATCCGCAGAGAGCGTCGAGAGAAGCCGCGTGCACGCGCAGGATGCTGCGGCCGGCAGCGGTCGCGTACTTCTTCAGGAAATGGTTGACCAGCAGCGGAATGTCTTCCCGGCGCTCGCGCAAGGGCGGCACGCGGATGGGAATGACGTTGAGCCGGTAGTAAAGGTCCTCACGAAACAGGTTCTCCGCGACGGCCTTGTCGAGTTCGCGGTTGGTGGCGGCGATCACGCGCACGTCAATGGAAATCTCGCTGGTACCGCCGACGGGCCGGACGGTACGCTCCTGCAGCACGCGCAGCAGCTTGACCTGCATGGCGAGCGTCATCTCGCTGATCTCGTCGAGGAAAATGGTGCCGCTATCGGCGACTTCAAACAGCCCGCGCTTGTTCTGGTTCGCGCCGGTGAATGCTCCCTTGAGATAGCCGAATAGCTCGCTCTCCAGCAAGGTTTCGGGGAAGGCACCACAGTTTACGGAAACGAACGCCTCGGTGGCGCGCGGTGAACACACGTGAACGGCCCGGGCGACAAGCTCCTTGCCGGTTCCGCTTTCCCCGTGGACAAGAACCGTGCTGGCGGTGGATGCGACGATGCGCACCGTCTGTTTGAGCTTTTCCATGGCCTGGCTGGAGCCGATGATGTTGTCGAGCGAGTTGCGCGCGGCCGCATCGCGGCGCAGGGCGAAATTCTGCCGGCTGAGAACCAGCTTCTCGAGGGAACGCTTGATGGCGAGCTTGATCTCATCCACCAGGCCGGGGCTCTTGCGAATGTAGTCAGAAGCACCCCCGGCTTTCACCGCTTCCACGGCGGCTTCGTAGTCGTCGACGGCGGTCATGAGAATGACGGCCGAGTCGGGTGAGACGCCGTGCGCGTGGCGCAGCACCTCAATGCCGTCTATGGTGGGCATCTTGATGTCGGTGATGATGACATCATAGAGCGCGCCGTCAATCTTGTTCTTTGCGGCCTGTCCCCCCAGTACCGTCTCCACCCGGTGCCCCTCGCGCCGAAGAGAAATGTCGAGCATTTCACAAATCGAGCGTTCGTCGTCGCAGACCAGGATGTTAGCCATCGGACCTTCCTCCGGCTGCGGCGGCCATGAACGCGGCTACGGCTGCGGACCGATTTGTTCCGCGGTTTGCGCCAGCGGGTGTCGAGGCGTGCTGCTCGGCCTCGAGACGGCGCAGGCGCAGAACGAAGGTCGTTCCCCGGCCGGGCTTGGATCGCGCCCACACCTTGCCTTCATGCGCCTGCATGATCTGATAAACGATGGCCAGTCCCAGTCCGGTACCGCCCTCGAACTTGGACTGGAAAGGCTCGAAAACCTTTTCAATCTGCTGCGGCGTCATGCCGGTCCCTGTGTCTTTAAACGCGACCTGCCAATCACCGCCCAGGGACTCGACGCTTACGGTGAGTGTTCCGCCGTTTTTCATGGCGCGAACCGCATTCTCACAGAGGTTCCAGAATACCTGCTTGATCTTGTCGCCGTCCGCCAGGACACACGCTTGACGGACGGCAAACCCGCGCTCGATCGCGATCCCGGTTTTCTCGGCGGCCATGCGGTGCCCCATCAGCGTCAGCGTGTCTTCCACTAGCTGGATCAGATCCGCTTTCGCGAAGTGATACTGCTTGGGGCGGGAGTAGGCCAGAAAGTCGGTAATGATGCTGTTCAGCCGCTGGGACTCGCGCGTCACAATGTCAAGCAAGCGGCGGTGTTCGTCGCTCATTTCAGGAACACCCGAGAGCATGCTGACCGATCCAGCAATCGAGGTAAGCGGATTGCGGATTTCGTGAGCGATGGCCGCGGCCAGCCGGCCGACAGCAGCAAGCCGGTCCTGCATGCGGACTTCGCGCTCCAGCCGGCGAATTTCGGTGAGATCGTCGAAGGCATAGACAAATCCATGCTCCGCTCGGTCTCCGACGGTCAAAGCGGTCACCCTCACCCGGAACGTTTTGCGAAACTTCCCCGGCGCATCACAGCGAACTTCGGCGTGGGTTTGCTGCGATTCCACGTTAGGCAAAGGATCGCAAAACAGCTCCCGCACGGGCATCCCCAGCAATTCTGCCGTGGTGCACTCGAGGAGCCTCTGTGCCGCCGCGTTGACCAGCGTGATACGTCCGTCCAGGCCGGTGGTGATGAGACCGCTGCTGATCGAATGGATGATGTTCTCGTGCAGGGCCTGCAGGTTTTGCAGCGCGCCGCTGGTGTCTTTCAACTGCACACCTACCTGGCGCAGCTTTGCCGTGAGTAGCCCAGCCAGATAAGCCACCGCCAGGAAAGCAAAGAGATTAACGAAGATAATCGCCTGTAACGCCTTCAGGCCGGGATGGGTAGCGCAGTAGGAAGGAACCACACCATAGTAGTTCAGTTCCAACACTGTACCGTAGAGAATGAACGCTAGAGCCGCTACCAGCTGTGCCCACACTCGCGGCAGCAGAACGCTGGCGACGATAATGACTAAGGGATAGAGGAAGTTCAGCGAACTGTCCCACCCTCCGGTTTCGTGCACCACCAGGCTGACCAGAATCAGGTCGGTCAAAACCTGCAACGACGCCTGCAGCCGGTGCTCCTGCCAGAAGGAGAGAAGGAGCACGTAAAACAACGAAAGGCTGTACCAGAACAGGATCGTGCTGATAAACAGGCGCAGAGGCACCGGCGCCGGACTGAACTGGGCGACTGCCAGTTCGATGGCCAGGAGGAGGGTCAGAATAAAAATGCGGACCCGGACGAGCCAGGCCAGCCAATTGCGTTCATCGAACGTCGAATGCATTGAGAACCCAAGGTCACAAAGTTTTCAGAGTTTCAAGGTTTCAGAGTCTCGCACGTCACGCCTTGAGACCCTGAAACCTTTCCACTTTGAAACCTGCCCTTAGCCAGCCAGCTTGGCGATCATGGCGAACAGCGGCATGTAGAGCGAAATTACGATGCCGCCGATGGTGATGCCCAGCATTCCGATGATCAGCGGTTCCAGCATGGCCAGCATGTCTTTGGTAGCTGCGTCCACTTCTTCTTCGTAGAAATCAGCAATCTTCTGCAACATGGAGTCCATGGCGCCGGTGGCTTCGCCCACGCCGATCATCTGGGTCACCATGTTGGGGAAGACGCCGCACTCGCGCAGTGGATCGACGATGGTGCGGCCTTCTTCAATCGCCTTGCGCACCTTCATCAGAGCTTCTTCCAGCACGGCGTTGCCCGAGGTCTTGGCCGTAATGCTGAGGCCTTCAAGAATAGGAACGCCCGAGGTGATCAAAGTGCCTAGGGTACGGGTGAAGCGTCCGACTGCGATCTTGCGCAGCAGGTTGCCCAGCACCGGCAGATACAGCAGGCCTTTGTCAAAGTAGTAGCGGCCCGTGGGGTGCTTGCGAATCTGCTTCACGCCGAAGACCAAGCCCACGCCGCCCAACAGGAAGATCCACCAGAATCCCACCACAAAGTCGCTGAGCCCCATGACAATGCGGGTAGGGAGAGGCAGGTTGACGCCCAGTCCGGCAAACAGGTTCTTGAAGATCGGCACGACCCACTTGAGCAGCGCACCCACAATCAGCGCGGCGATTGAGACCACGGCGACGGGATAGATCAACGCCGACTTCACGGCAGCCCGCAGACGGACGGCCTTTTCCACGTAGGTCGCCAGGCGCTGCAGGATGATGTCGAGAATACCGCCGGTTTCGCCGGCCTCGATCATGTTGGTGGTGAGGTCGTCGAAGACTACGGGGTACTGGCGCATGGCATTGGCCAGGGTTGCGCCGCCTTCCACCGTTGTCCGCACGCCGGTCAGCGTCTTCTGGAAACTCTGATTCTCCTGGTTGGACGCCAGGATTTCCAGACATTGCACCAGTGGCAGACCGGCATCGATCATGACCGAGAACTGGCGGAAGAAGACCGCGACGTCCTTGACCGCGACCTTGCCCGAGCCAAACATGGGCAGGGAGAACTCCTTGCCCTTTTCACGAATTGCACCCGGAGTGATGCGTTCGCGCCGCAGCGCCTGCGCCAACGATTGCTTGTTGGGCGCCATCCGCTCCCCGGAAATCTTCTGTCCGCTGGCGTCCTTGCCTGAAAATGTAAAGACTGGCATGGTGTTAGCCTCTCCTCAACGATGTACCTGTTTCGTCACAACTGTATTCCTTCAATCTCATGCTCTAGTGCTTGGAAGGAGCCGCTCCTCTGGCCAGAGTGGTCCCCGCCGTCGTCGGGCGGTTCAGCAGACTCGCTCCCCGGTTAATCATTTCCTGCAGTTCATCCACATTGCTGGAGCGCTGCAGAGCCAATTCCAACGAAATCTGCTTCTGGAAGTAGGCGGTGGCCAGCGCCTGGTTAAACGTCTGCATTCCGAATTTTTCCTGGCCCGATTGCATAGCGGAGTAGATCTGGTGGATTTTGTCTTCGCGGACCAGGTTGCGCACGGCGGCGTTGGGCACCAGGACTTCCATGATCATGACCCGGCCACGGCCATCGATGCGCGGCAGCAGGCTTTGACACATAATGCCTTCCAGAACCAGCGACAGCTGCGCCCGGATCTGCGGTTGCTGGTGTGCCGGGAAAACGTCGATGATGCGGTTGATGGTCGAAGTGGCCGAGTTCGTATGCAGCGTGCCGAAAGTGAGGTGGCCAGTTTCGGCGATGCGCAGGGCCGATTCGATCGTCACCAGGTCGCGCATTTCGCCGATCAGCACCACGTCCGGGTCTTCACGGAGCGCGGCGCGCAAGGCGTCTTCAAAGCTCTTGGTGTCGGCGTGCAACTCGCGCTGGTTGACCACGCAGTTCTTGTTCATGTGCACGAACTCGATCGGGTCCTCGATGGTCAGGATGTGGTCGTGGCGCTCGCTGTTGATCTTGTCAATCATGGCCGCAAGCGTGGTGGACTTGCCGGAACCGGTCGGTCCGGTGACCAGCACCAGGCCGCGCGGCTTCTCGCAAAGCTTGCTCACCACCGCGGGCAGGCCGAGCTGATTGAAGGACTTGATCTCAAAAGGAATCAGGCGGAAGACAGCCGCGCTGGCGCCGCGCTGATTGAAGACGTTGGCACGGAAGCGGGCCAGTCCCTTCAAGCCGAACGAGAAGTCCAGTTCCAAACTCTCCTCAAAGCGGTGCTTCTGGGAGTCGGTCATGACGCTGTAGGCCAGTTGCTTGGTCTCGGCCGGAGTCAATTGCGGCAGGTCGAGCGGCACCAGGTGCCCATGCACGCGAATCTGGGGCGGCGAGTTCGTGGTGATATGCAGGTCGCTGCCATTCATCTCCAGCATTCGTTTGAGCAGATCGCTTAACGACAAACCCATGGCAAAGTTCCCCTTCGGTTAAATTTCCTAGTCTTTAATCAAGTCGCTAGTCGTTGGTCGTCAGTCGTTGGCAAACTCTAACGACAACCGGCTAACTTTGGGCCGTTCACCATTGGTTTTGGCTAACGACCAAGGACCAACGACCAACGACCGCTCTAGTGAATCGTTTCGCGGGCGACTTCTTCCATGGTCGTCATGCCCGCGGCCACCTTGATCAATCCGCTACGGCGGAGGGTCAGCATTCCGTGCTCAATCGCTTTCTTCTTCAACTCCACGGCGGATGCTCCCACCAGCACCAGTTCCTTGATTTCGTCATCCACTTCCATGACTTCGTACAGACCACAGCGGCCCTTGTACCCCGTGTTGTTGCAGACGCCGCAGCCCTTACCCTTCTGAATCTTTACGGTTTTGGCCTCCTCGGGTGTATAGCCGGCGTCAATCAGAGTCTGCACCGGAACGTCCACCACCTCGGCGCAGTCCTTGCAGACGCGGCGAACCAGCCGCTGCGCGCAGATCAGGTGGACCGAGGTCGCTACCAGGAAGGGTTCAATACCCATGTTCATGAGTCGCGTGATCGTCTCCGGGGCGCCGTTGGTGTGCAGCGTTGAGAGCACGAGGTGGCCGGTGAGCGCGGCCTTGATGGCGATTTCGGCCGTCTCGAAGTCTCGAATCTCGCCGACCAGAATGATGTTGGGGTCCTGGCGCAGGAACGATCGCAGCGCCGCGGCAAAGTTCAAGCCGATCTGCTCCTTCATCTGCACCTGGTTGACGCCCTGCAACTGAAACTCGACCGGATCTTCCGCCGTCATGATGTTGGTGTCGGGCTGGTTGAGGCGGGAAATCGAAGAGTACAGGGTGTTGGTCTTGCCCGAACCCGTAGGCCCCGTAACCAGCACCATGCCGTAGGGCTTCAGAATGGCTTTTTCGAACTTCACCAGCGACTCGGGCTCAAAGCCGAGCTTGGTCATGTCCAGGCGCAGGTTTTCCTTGTCGAGCAAGCGGAGCACGATCTTCTCGCCCCACAACGTGGGCAGGGTGCTGACACGAAAATCGAGCTGCTTCTTGCGGCCGCCGATATTCATTTTCAGCATGATGCGGCCGTCTTGCGGCAACCGCTTCTCGCTGATGTCGAGCTTGGCCATGATTTTCAGGCGGGAGGTGATGGCGTCTTTCAGCTTCATCGGCGGCGACATGATGGACTGCAGCACGCCGTCAATGCGGAACCGCACCCGGAATTCTTTTTCGTATGGTTCGATGTGAATATCGCTGGCGCCCCGCTTTACCGCATCGCTCAGTACGACGTTGACCAGCTTGACCACGGGCGCTTCGTCGGCGGCCTTCTCCAGTTCCGACAGCCCGATTTCCTGCTGTTCCCCCTGCAGTTCGACGTCTTCTTCGTTCAGTTCCGACATCGACTGCATTACGGTTTCAAGATCTTCTTCTTCCTTGGTCGTGCCGTAGGCCTTCTCAATCCCGGCCAGGATGGAGCTTTCCGAAGCCACGACCGGTTCGATATTGAAACCGGTCATGAACTTGATGTCGTCCATGGCGAAGACGTTGGTCGGATCCACCATGGCGATGGTCAGCGACGCACCCACGCGGCTCAGAGGAAGAATCTGATAGCGCTTGGCGGTCTCGAAAGGAATCAGCTTGACGACCGCAGGGTCAATTTCGAAATAGGAGAGATTGATGGCCGGAACCCCATACTGCCGGGAGAGGAAATTGGTGACGTCCTCATCCGTCAGAAAGCCCAGCTTCACCAGGGCGGAGCCCAGGCGGCAGCTCTGCTCTTTCTGGACCTTATTCGCTTGTTCCAACTGCTCTGGGGTAATGATCTTCTCTTTGACAAGAAGATCACCCAGCCGTTGAGACATACGTCGATCTCCTATCCAACTAGGTGGAACTTCGCCTGACACTCGGACAGGCGTAACACGAAGGGCTGCCTGATTTTGGGAGAGGAATGCAGTCCATTCGCGTTGACACAAATTGTCAACGCAAGCGGATTACCTTACCAGTAACTTTGGTACTTGAACCTAGCGCAGGATCCCGCTGCCCGCCGGCAACTGCCCTGAACTCCCCGCCAAATGCTGGTTTTTGCAATGGCGAGCAGGAGGAAACAGCCCTGGTACATGCACTTCAGTAAGCCTCGGCGAGTCCGTTGAGGTCCCTTGCACACCGCGGCCCGGGACTCGGTTACACTCGGCATTTGGGAATTCTCAAGCGTGCCGCGGACCGACAAGGCAAACGAACTGCGCCAGTACTACCGAGTGCTCTATCAGACCTGGGGAGCACAGCACTGGTGGCCCGCCGAGACCCGGTTTGAGATCATTGTCGGGGCTTACCTGACCCAGAACACTGCCTGGACAAATGTGGAACGCGCCCTGGTCAACCTGCGCGCGGCAGGCGTATTAAGCGTCAAGGGGATCCGTGGAATAGCGCTGGCTCGACTGGAGCGACTCATTCGGCCCTCGGGGTATTTTCGCCAAAAAGCGAAACGGCTGAAGACGTTTGTCGCTTTCGTCGACAAGGAGTACGACGGCTCTCTGGATAGTTTTTTTTCCCAGCCCACAGACAAGCTCCGCGAGGAGCTGCTCAACTTGAACGGCGTGGGGCCCGAGACGGCGGATTCGATCCTGCTCTACGCTGGAAATCACCCTGTTTTCGTTGTGGACGCCTACACGCGGCGCATCCTGGCCCGCCATGACATTTTGTTGGAAAAAACGGATTACGAAGAAATCCGGCAACGGATGCAGAGCGCTTTGGTTCCCCTCGCGAATGAGCAGAAAACACCGCAAGACCCAGCAACCCAGCTTGAGTCCGGCGTTCGCGGCGCGGTCCATCCTCCCTCGGCCATGAGCACGGCCGCGCGCCCGGCGCTGGTCCAGGTCTACAACGAGATGCACGGGCTGCTGGTCGGCGTGGGCAAGCACTATTGTGGAAAATCACAGCCTCAATGTGACGGATGCCCTTTACAGCGCTTCCTGCCTGGGTTTAAGTAAAGGCAGAGTGCACTTTATGACCGCTCTCCGTGTCCATCTCCCACTCCTGGTCATACTGCTAGTCGCGGCTGCCGCGTCCCCGCCCGTGACCCTACGCCAGGCCGCTGACCGGGCTGGCGTGCTGGTGGGCGCTGCGGTGCGTCCGTCCTTGTTCTCCGAGGCTGCCTATTCAGAGACTCTGGCTCGCGAATACAACATGGTCGAGCCCGAGGATGTCATGAAATGGTGGGTCGTGCGCCGCGATTCGAAGTTTGATTTCCGCGAGGGCGACGAGGTCGTGCGTTTTGCGCAGGCTCATGGAATGAAAGTTCGCGGGCACTGTCTGGTCTGGGATCACGCCAATCCCGCGTGGCTCACCGAGGGCGGTTTCACGCCTGGTCAGTTGTCCCATTTGCTCGAAGAGCACATCACCACGGTGATGAAACATTACGCCGGCCAGGTGTTTGCCTGGGATGTTGTGAATGAAGCTCTGGATGAGGGCGGGCGTCCCAAGGATTCTCTGTGGTACAACCAGCCCGGCATCGGACTAGCCGAAAAAGGTACCGCCTACGTTGAACGAGCTTTCCGTTGGGCGCATCAGGCTGATCCGCACGCACTGCTTTTCTATAACGAGGCGGAAGGCGAAGGACTCAACCGGAAGTCCGATGCTATTTACGCCATGGTCAAAGACTTCCGGCAGCGCGGCGTGCCGATTGACGGAGTCGGACTGCAGCTGCACATTTCGCGGCTGGACCTGGATACGGCAGCCATCGGCGCCAATATCGCACGCCTCACTGCGCTAGGCGTTCAGGTTCACATCAGCGAGCTCGACGTTGCCCTACCCTTGGACCCGTCGACCGGTCAGGTCCGCAAAGACGATCTGTTGCGGCAGGCGGACGTCTACCGCGGAGTGGTCCGGGCCTGCCGGCAGAATCCGGGCTGCACCGCGATTCAAACCTGGGGATTCACCGACAAGTACTCGTGGATTGGCTCGCACTCCCGGGGTACGCGCGGTGCAGCACTGCCTTTCGACCGCGCCTACAAGCCCAAGCCGGCTTACGATGCCATGCTCGAGGAGTTGACTGGTCGACCGTCGAAGGAACCCTAACGCTGGCCGGCGACCATCCCTGGCGCCCTTTCTGCATCTATAATGACCACCAGCGCAGGCACGGTGCATCGTTCGAAGTAGCCCGCGCCTCAGTGAAATCACGTGCTTCAGTCTGCTCCAACTCGTCCCGCGAAAAGGCCGAACCGAAAGCAGGTCATCATCCTGCTGGGCATCACGGTACTTGTTCTCTTTGCCGTTCTGGCTTCGCAAACCGCCTTCAACGCGACCATCCTGCAGCCTGAGAACAACCAGCAAATTGTTGTACTTTATGCGCTGTCGCTGCTGATCTCGCTGCTGTTCGTGGCGTTATTTTTCGTCCTCATCCGCAATTTGCTGAAAGTGATCGCCGAACGGCGCATGGGAGTGCTGGGATCGAAGTTCCGCACCCGCATGGTGGCCGGTGGTCTGCTGCTGTCGTTTGTGCCGGTGATCGTGATGTATTGGTTTGCTTACGGCCTCATGAACCGCTCGATTGACAAATGGTTCTCTACACCCGTGGAAGAAGTACGGTCAGAGACGCAGGCCATGGCCTCGACGCTGGCTGGCTACGCCATGCAAAATGCGCGCGCCGAGGCTGCGGCTATCGCGATCTCGCCGGAAATCGAGCGGGCGTTTTCCGGGCATGGTTTTGCCGGTGTGGTAAGCGAATTTCAGCGCCATGAGTTAACCCTGCAGGGCGGTTTTGCCGTTGCCATCCGGGACGGCAACGCCGAGGCCAGTTTTAATGCGCCCGCACCCTGGCCGGTCCTGAAATCCCAGCTGCCGCTGGCCGACGCAGCCGCCGGACGTCCAGCGCAGTTCACCTGGCAGCAAACCGACTACACGCTGGGTAGCGCTCCGGTCGAGGGCGGAGGGCTAATTCTGGCAGCTATTCCACTTCCTCGCGAATTCTCTCAGACCGTGCGCCAGGTGGAAGCCAGCCAGTTGCGCTATTTTCAGTTGAGCAGCGAACGTCGGCGGGTCCGTCAGACTTACATGGGCCTGCTTCTTTTGCTGACCATGATCGTCTTGTTTGTCACCACCTGGCTGGCCCTGTTCCTGGCCAAACTGGTGACGCGCCCGCTGGCGGCCCTGGCCGAAGCCACCCAGGAAATCTCGCGTGGGCGCCTTGATTTTCGCGTAGACGTGCGAGCGGCTGACGAAATCGGGGACCTGGTTCGCTCGTTCAACCGCATGGCCGAAGATCTCGAAGCCAGCCGGCGGCAAATCGAGGCATCCAGCCGCGACCTCAGCGCGGTGAATGCGGAACTCGACCAGCGCCGCCGCCAGATGGAAACCATCCTCGAGAGCATTCCCACCGGTGTGCTCTCGCTCGATGCCGATCGTCGCGTGACCCATGTCAATCAGGCGCTGCTGCGCATGTTTCATCCCGACGCTGGACACGACGCGGCGAGCGGGATTGTTCGTGGAGCGTCTCTGGCAGACGTGTTCCCAGCCGATGTTCTGGAGGATTTCGAGCCTTTGCTGCGGCGAGCGGACCGCATGGGCGTGACCACCAGCCAGTTGGAGATGCAACTGCCGCGCGCATCGCTGAATGTCGCCGTCACCGTGGCAACGCTCCGGCATCAGGGCGAGCGTTCAGGATATGTGGTCGTGTTTGAGGATCTTTCTGATCTGCTGAAGGCTCAAAAGCAGGCGGCGTGGCGGGAGGTGGCGCGGCGCGTGGCCCACGAAATCAAGAATCCGTTGACGCCGATCGCGCTATCGGCGGAGCGCATTCAGCGGCACCTGGATCGCGCCGCATCGGATGAGCCGGCGTCGCTCAACCTGTTGCGGTCTTGCGCCGAGACAATCGCCGGAGCGGTCGAGACCGTACGCCGGCTGGTCGACGAATTCTCCACCCTGGCCCGCTTCCCCGTGGCCAACCCCCAACCGGCCGACCTCAATGAGATCGTCGAGGGTGCGTTGGCGATGTTCAACGGCAGGCTTGACGGAATCAACCTGCACCGTACCCTGGCCGCGGATCTGCCCAAGGTGATGGCGGACAGCGAAGCCATCAAGCGCGCTGTGGCGAACCTGGTAGACAACGCGGCCGAGGCGCTGCACGACTCCATCGTGCGCGAAATCGAAATCTCGACCGCATTGGTAGCCAGCCGCGACGCAGTTGAGATCGCCGTTGCCGACACCGGACACGGGGTTACCCGCGAACTCAAGGAGAAACTCTTCCTACCCTACTTTTCCACCAAGAGGCGTGGCACCGGGCTGGGTCTGGCGATCGTGAGCCGCATCATCGAAGACCACCACGGGTCGATCCGCGTGGAGGAGAACCGTCCGGTCGGCACGCGTTTCATCGTTGAACTGCCAGTTGTCCCCGAATCTGCCCCGACAGTGACCGAACCTCAACATGCATAATATCCTCATCGTCGACGACGAAGCCGGCATTCGCGACTCCTTGGCCGGTATCCTGGCGGACGAGGGTTACTCCGCCTCCTCCGCCGAAAGCGGCGAGGCTTGCCTCGATGTGTTGCGCAAGGCCGCGTTTGATGTTGTCCTCCTCGATATCTGGATGCCCGGCATGGATGGTCTTGAAACTCTGGAGAGGATCCGCGAACTTGGCAACCCGCCGGAAGTCATTATGATCTCCGGCCACGGCACGATCGAGACCGCCGTGCGCGCAACCAAACTGGGCGCCTACGACTTCCTGGAAAAACCGCTTTCGCTCGAAAAGACGCTGATCCTGGTCAAGAACGCCATTGAGTCAAAGAAGTTGCGCCGGGAGAACCTCGAGCTTAAGAAGCAGCTTCTGACCAAAAGCGTCATCGTCGGCGACAGCATCCCCATGAAGGCGCTGCGCCAGCAGATCGGCCTCATGGCTCCCACCAACGGCCGCGTGTTGATTTACGGCGAGTCGGGCACGGGCAAGGAACTCGTCGCCCACGCGATCCATGCCCAGAGCCTGCGCAAGGACGAAACCTTTGTAGAGGTCAATTGCGCCGCGATTCCCGAAGACTTGATCGAGAGCGAGTTGTTCGGACACTACAAGGGTTCGTTTCCGGGTGCCGCGGCCGACAAGGAAGGCAAGTTTCAGAAGGCTCACGGCGGCACGCTCTTTCTCGATGAAGTCGGCGATATGAGCCTGAAGACGCAGTCGAAAGTGTTGCGCACGCTCGAGGAACAGCGCTTCACTCCAGTCGGCAGCGAAGAGATGATCACGGTGGACGTTCGCGTGATTGCCTCGACCAACAAGGATCTCGAGGAAGAGATTTCCCGGGGCAACTTTCGCGAAGATCTGTTCTACCGGCTCAACGTCATCCCCTTTTTCGTCCCGCCGTTGCGCGAGCGCCGGGAAGACGTTCCGCTGCTGGCGCGGCACTTTCTTAAGGAACTGGCGCCACGGTACGGACGCCGACCACGGGAGATCAGCGATGACGCCATCGACGTGCTCATGCGTTACTCCTGGCCCGGTAACGTACGCGAATTACGCAACGTGATCGAGCGCATCGTCATCATGAACCCCACCACCATGCGATTCGACAGCAAACATCTGCCGCCGCTGGTCTACCGCGAAGGCAGCCGGCGCATATCCAGAACAGAATTCTCCACGCTGCACCAGGCGCGCGATGCTTACGAGCGCGATTACATCCTCAAGACGCTCGACCAGAACCACGGCAACGTCAGCCGTACCGCCGAGGTGCTGGGCCTGGAGCGCAGCCACCTCTACCGCAAGATGAAAGCGCTGGGGATCGCGGCGAAGGAATAGCGGGCAATGGACAAGCGCTTTGAGTTGCGGACATCGGTACATGTTAGGCATGAAGAGTCATAAGCTAGTCTGGGTTTCAATCCTCCCCAGTCTGCTTTGGTCGCTGGGGGCATTGGCTCAGGATCGACGAGTGGCGGTCACCATAGACGATCTTCCTTACGCGAGTGCCCATGCGCTATCTCCCCAGGATGCGGCGGAGGCCGAAGAAATCAATCGGAAGCTCTTGTCAGCGCTGAGACATCATCACGTCCCAGTCACAGGCTTCGTAATCGAAAAGAGCGTTGAAGACCTTGGTATCGCGGCGGGAAAGGAGATCCTCAAGAAATGGACGAGCGGCGAATTCGACCTGGGCAACCACACTTACTCGCACCCGGACGTCAATCAGCTCTCGCTTGCACAGATCGAAGACGAGATCATCCGTGGAGAAACCAGCTTCGTGCCACTCATGAAGCAGGCGGGGAAGAAACCCGAGTTCTTTCGTTTTCCCATGAACCACACCGGAGACACAAAAGAGAAGCACGAGCAGGTTGCTGCATTCCTTTCTCAACGCGGCTATCGCTTGGCGACATGCACCATCGACAACTCCGACTATCTGTTCAACAGCGCTTACGTCCGGATGCTTGCCAAACACGACTCCTCCGCACGGAAGCTGCGCGTGGAATACCTCTCTTACACGAGTGCTGAAATTGACTACTACGCAGACCTGAACAAGCAGGTTTTCGGCTACGATCCTCCATCAGTGATGCTCTTGCACGATAACCGGCTCAACGCAGACGTGATCGATCAACTGCTCAGGTTGTTCGAAAAGAAACGGTACAAGTTCGTGTCTCTCGATAGGGCACAGTCAGATCCTGCCTACCAGGTCCCCGACACCTACATTTCGAAGTACGGGCCTATGTGGGGATATCGCTGGGCCGCGGAGAGAGGGGTGAAGGTCAACGGCAAACTCGAAGCCGAACCGCCAGAGTGGATTCTCCAGAATAGTCAGGAACCATGAGTGCAGTGAAGGGCTAACCACCGACGCGCAGATGTCGTCCGCTTGGTTAACTACTGTCTACCGCTTCACCATGTGGATCTCGGTGCCGTTGTTGTGAAACTTCACCTCGTCCATCAGTTGGTTGATCAGAAAGATTCCGCGGCCGTGGCCGGAGTAGACATTCTCGCCCAGCGTACAAGCGGGAATCGCGCTGGGATCAAATCCCTCGCCCGGATCGCGCACAATGATGAGTAGCCCGCGCTCTTCATCGCAAGCCACCAGACATTCGACAACTTTGCTGGGATCTTCCTTGGCGCCATGGACGACGGCATTGGCCAGCGCTTCCTGCAGGGCTAACTCGATGGCGTCTTCTTTACCGTCAGCGCATTTCATCTGACGGACGGATTGCATCACCTGATCCACGACCGGCCCCACAGACTCGCGGTCGGCCGCGAGTGTGACGCGCACCCGCAGACTTAGCCTTGCGGGATCAAAGTCGTATTCGGGAAGATGTTCCTCGGGAGAAACCCCAGATGCCATGGTCGGTTAGTTTGTCCTTACCCCTTTGTGGAAGGCGGGTAGCGATATTTTACCCATAAACCGCAAATCGGACAATGGTCGTGGCGCGCGAGCCATCCCGTGCGAGGACACGCAGTCTTCCGGCTCATTTACCTCTCTGCCTTGGCACCTTGCTCATGCATGCGGTGCTCGAGTTGCCTGCGCCAGTCGAGCTCCTCGACGAAGCCCCGCGAATCGCGCCATCCCGGATGGACTTTGACATAGAGTTCGAGGAAGACCTTCATCTGCAGCATGCGCTCGATCTGCACCCGGGCTGCGGTGCCGATCTTCTTGAGCATCTGTCCGCCTTTCCCGACCAGAATTCCCTTTTGCCCCCCGCGCTCGCAGTAGATCGTGGCCGCGATGCGCGTCAGCTTCGCACCTTCTTCAAAGCTGTCTACGATTACCGTGGTTGCATATGGGATTTCTTCCTTGGTATTGAGCAGCACCTGTTCGCGAACGATTTCTGCCGCCATGAAACGCGCCGGTTGGTCCGTAACCTGATCCTCAGGAAAATATGCGGGGCCGGCGGGCAGCGCCGCCATCACCAGATCGAGGAGCAGATCGAGACCATTGCGCCTGAGCGCTGAGATCGGGATCACTTCGCTGAAGTCATACAGCTTTCGGTATTCCTCAATCAAAGGCAGCAGCCGGGCTTTGTCAGGGATCAGGTCAACCTTGTTCAGCAGGAGGAACGTCTTTGTCCCCGACTGTTTCACCAGGTCCAGCGCAAACTGGTCGCGCGGATCGTACTTGTGCGTGACATCCATGATTACCAGCACAAGGTTGCAGCCTTCGAGCGCTTCCCGTACCTCGACCATCATCTTGCGGCCCAGAGAACTGTCTGGTTTGTGCACGCCGGGAGTGTCGATGAGCACAATTTGTCCGCCGCCCTTGCCCTTGCGTTTCGGAATATGAACGATGCCCTGAATACGGTTGCGCGTAGTTTGCGGCTTGGGGGAGATGATGGCCAGTTTTTCGCCGACGAGGGCGTTGAGCAGCGTGGACTTGCCCGCGTTGGGGCGGCCGAGAATGCAAACAAAACCGGAGCGAAATGGCATCAGAACCCAGACCTCGGACTTCGGACCTCAGGCTGAACCTCGGTGTTGTCAGAAAGGCTGAGGGTCAAAGTCTGAAATCCGAGGGCTGAGGTCTGATGTCCGTCTGACTATATCAGCTTCAGCTGTTGCGGTTGCACCGCCGTCACGCGCACGCGCTCGATCTTGCGGTCCGTGGATTCCAGCACTTCAAAGCGCAGGCCGTCCTCTTCTACGATCTCGCCTTTGCGCGGAATCCGTCCGGCCAGTTCGCTGACCAGGCCGGCAATGGTCGCGGATTCCTTGCCTTCGGGCTTGGTGCCGAAGAGTTCATCCAGCCGATCCACGTCCATTCCGCCGGAAACAATGAAGGACCGGTCGCCTTCCCGCACAATCTCCGGCTTGTCGTGCTCGTCGCGGATTTCACCGACGATCTCTTCCACCAGGTCTTCAATCGTGACCAGCCCTGCCACGCCGCCATATTCATCCACCACGATAGCCATTCGGATATTCTGCTTCTGCATCTCGCGCAGCAGATCGCTGCCTAATTTGCTCTCGGGGACGAAGTAAACATCGCGGCGCATCAGAGAATCGAGCGTGCGCGTGTGCGCTTCGCTGTCTGGCACCTGCAGCACATCCTGGGCGTAAACAATTCCTTTGATGTTGTGGATGCTGCCTTCATACACCGGCACGCGCGAATAGTGCTTGGTGCGCAGCATTTCGACGAAACGCTCCACGGTAGTCTCGGTGGGGACGGCGAACATGGCCGGGCGCGGCTTCATGGCTTCGCGCACTGTTTTGCCGCTGAATTCCACCACCGACTGGATCAGATCGCGGTCGCCCTCCTGAATGATTCCCTCTTCCTGCCCGGCCTCGATCAGAGCATCCACAGCCTCGGCCGAGGTCTCCTGTTGCTCCGGCGTGCTTTGCTTGGTCAACGATGCCACCGACTGTAGGAAGCCCAGGGCGATCGTTACCGGCAACACAAGGTAGATGAGAACCTTTAGAACTGGAATCCAGCGAACCAGCCACTCTCCCTTGGTACGCGAGAAGAACACGAACGGGAGGAAGCGGTTGCACAGGATGACAATCAGAACCAGGCTGATCGTTGCCTGCAGAATTTCGTAAATGCTCCAGAGCTGTTCGCTGAAAACACTGAAGCCTACGAGCAAGGCGATCGCCGCCATGGTCAACTGCGTGAGCACCGCCATCGAGAGCGATGAGCGAGTGCGGCTTACGCCCAGGGCCGGCTCAACCTTCTGTTCGAAAACATCAATGTTGTCCTGAAACTCGCGGGAAAGAAACCTGCCAGCTTCCTGATAGACGCGATCCACATATGAGACCAGAGTCAGCAGTCCCATCAACAGGAACAGCACGGCAAGAACAGTGAGGTTCATCGCTCCCTCCACGTTCCTGACAGGCGTGTCTTGCCACGCTTTTTTAGCGTCCGTGGTGTGGCCCGCTGCGTTCGCTCAATCAGGGCAATCGGCAGTCCCAGATGCCGGCGCAGTTTGATCTCCTTGCGCGCCATTTGACCATTATCGCGCTCGTGGTCAAAGCCGGCCAGATGCAGTATGCCATGCAGGGTTAAGATCTTGACCTCTGCGCCAGGGGAATGGCCGAAACGAGCGGCATTCTGCGCGGCGATGTCGGCGGAGATGGCGATTTCCCCGGCCACTGCCATTCCCCTGCGGCCTCGGGAAGTCCGAGCCGCAGCCGGAAACGACAGCACGTCCGTGGCCTGATCCTTGCCGCGAAATTGGCGATTCAGCGAGCGCAGCGCAGCGCTCGTGGTCACCAGAATATTGACAACACCGTGCAGTCCTGCGGCGCGCCGCGCTCGCAGCGCAAAGCCCTCGAGCGAAGTCTCGCTCAAGGCGGCGACTTTCTTCCGCAAGATAACCACGGCACGGCTCCGAGAGATTCTGTGACCGATCTATCCCAAGACAAGTGGGAGAGCCGGTCTGCAGACCCTCCGACTGATGTTTGACTATTTATTCCTGAGCTTCCGCGGATGCCAACTTCTGGCCGTTCCCAGCCGCAGGTTTTCCGTTGGAGTTCGGCGTGGGTTTTCCGTTTGCGCTCGCCACATCGGCACCCTTGACCTCCGTGGGCAAGAGCAGTTGCTGCTCGGCAATCCGCGCCTTGTGCTCGTCGTAGGCTCGAACAATGCGCTGCACCAGGTGATGCCGCACTACGTCACTTTCATCGAAGTGCACAAACGCCAATCCGTCCACATGCTGCAGGACGTCGATCGCTTCCAGCAAACCGCTGCGACGCGCGCTGGGCAAGTCAATCTGCGTGATATCGCCCGTAATTACGGCCTTCGAATTGAATCCCAGGCGGGTTACGAACATCTTCATCTGCTCCGAAGTCGTGTTCTGTGCCTCGTCGAGAATGACGAACGAATCGTTCAGCGTGCGCCCGCGCATGAAGGCGATGGGCGCAATCTCGATGACGTTCTTCTCCAGGTAGCGATCAACTTTCTCCGGATCCAGCATGTCATAGAGCGCGTCGTACAGCGGCCTCAGGTAGGGATCAATCTTGTCCTGCAAGGTGCCCGGCAGAAAGCCCAGGCGCTCGCCCGCTTCCACCGCCGGACGCGCCAGGATGATGCGATTGACGCGCTTGGCCAGCAGCGCCGAGATGGCCATGGCCACAGCGAGGTAGGTCTTACCGGTGCCGGCCGGACCGATACCGAACACCATGTCGTGCTTCTCGATGGCTTCCAGGTACCGGCGCTGGTTGCTGCTCTTGGGTTGAACGGTGCGGCGGCCAAACGAGCGCTGCCGCCCGGCATCGGCCAGCCCGCGAAGCGTGGTGGCGGGATCGGAAGTCAGCACGCGCAGCATGCTGTTGAGATCGCCATTATTGAAGCTGTAGCCGGAGCGCTGCAGGCTCTCGTAGTCGGCAAAAACCTGCTCGGCGCGAGCCACGTCGCGGGCCGCGCCTTCCAGTTCGATCGCGTTCGACCGCAAATTGATGGTGATGTTGAGCCCATCTTCCAGCAACCGCACATTCTCGTCGCGTGTGCCGAACAGCGTCTCGATGTTGGGACTGATCCCGATGTTCTTCTTCATGCAGTGTCCATGAACCATGTGGGGACAGCCGCCCCCGGCTGTCCGGCCGAGCAACGCTCGGCGGCCTGTGCCAGTCGAGCACACCTACACCTGCTTTTCATCACAGACAAAGCAGAATTTTGCTCTGAGACGGGAGTAGCCGGAATGTTCGCGCCCCTGGGGCGAGGAACTACCATTGGTTAAAGCCTACCCCGGAGCGAAGAGACAGTCAATGTGCCCTTGGTTAGCCCCTCGGTACTGCCGAGCCTAAGTCGTACTGGCGGAATTTGCCTCTCGTGCCGTTGCCGGGACGGCTCTCGTCCTTGCCCACTCGCGCAGGGCGGCAATCTCCTCGGCCCGCGTGGTCGAAAGCGGCACGGTCTGGCCGAGGGCGTCGATGAGCGACTGCGTGGTCAGGGTTTTCTTTTCGGAATAGGCTGCATAGAGCGCGCCCTGAACCGCCGCATCGACCTCCGCTCCCGAATATCCCTTTGCGGCGGCTGCGACCTTTTCCAGATCAAATTCCGCCGGATTCCGCTTCCGTTTCGCCAGCTGAATAGAAAAGATTTGCTTGCGCTCAGCCTGATTGGGTAGATCGACAAAAAACAACTCGTCGAACCGGCCTTTGCGAATCAGTTCCGGGGGGAGCACGGTCACGTTGTTGCAGGTTGCCGCGACGAACACTGCAGCCTTGCGGTCCTGCATCCAGGAGAGAAACGACGCCAGCAGGCGCGACGAGACTCCGGCGTCCGCTGAAGCGGAATCTGGGCCGCTGCCGGCGAAAACTTTCTCCAGTTCGTCAATCCAGAGCACACAGGGGGCAAGTCCCTCAGCGACCTGAAACACTTTGCGAATCCGCTTTTCTGTTTCTCCGATGTATTTGTCGTAGACCGCCGACGTGTCGAACTTGACCAGAGGGAGTTTCCACTCGCCGGCCACTGCACGCGCGCAGAGCGACTTGCCGCATCCCTGCACTCCCAGAATGATCATCCCGCGCGGTGGTTCCAGGCCAAACTCGCGCGCCGAATCTTCCCACGCTCCGCGGCGCTGCCGCAGCCAGTGCTTCAGATTCTCCAACCCGCCGATGCTGGCCATGTTGTCGACGGCTTCGATGAACTCCAGCATCCCCGAATGGCGCAGGAGTTGTTTCTTCGCTTCCAGCACATCGGTGATGCTCTCAGGACACAGCGCGTATCGCGCCACCAGCGCCTGCGAAATGGCGCGCTCGGCTTCTTCTTCCTTCAGTCCGCGCAGGTTCGCCGCCATCGCGTCCACGCCGGCCGCATCGAGCTGCAACTTCAGCGTGTAACTCTTCGAGAGCCGCGTGAAGGTCTCTTTGACAATTTCGTGCAGCCGGTCGCGGTCGGGCAGCGGCAGATCAAAATATTCCACCAGCGTCGCCAGTTCCGCCGGGACGGTAATTTCTGGCGCGGTGATCACAACCGTTCGTCGATTGGCCGAAAACTTTTGCCCTACGTCGCGCAGTCTCCGCACCACGACGGGGTCGTCCATGTGGCGGTGAAAATCCTTGAGGATAAATACCACCTCTACCGTCATGGATTCCATGTTGGCCAGCGCTTGCACCGGTTCGCGCGTGTTGTAGATGGAGCCGCCGCTGCCGGCAGGCGCCGCTTCGGCTCCCACGGATGACATCACTGCCCGCGCCAATCTGTCGGCTTCTCCCCCGCCGGGACTGAGCGCGGTGCGGGTCTGCGTCTGGCTGCGGCTGTTCTGATTCCAGACCGTGGTCTGGTCGATGCGAGCCTGTAGCGACATTTTCTGCCCTTCCGGCGGAGCGCCCGTTCCCGAGCGCAGCAGCCCATCGGCAATACTCCACTCGAAGGTCGCCATGTTCAGGTCGGCGCAGGCAGCCCGCACCATGTTGATGGCACGCACTTCTTCTGACGTCTCCATCACCACGATGGGCGTTGAAGAGTTGATCAACACTTTGAGGCGATCGAGTCCGTCGCTCATGGGTTTGGCACCGCTCGTCTGAAGCCCATCTGTTTGACCAGTCGAGAGTTGCTCCCCTATAATAAAAGTTTCGGACCTACCCCGAATATCTCTCTAGACACACGAAGGTAACGAACCAGACATGGCAAATCACTTTTCCGCGCTGAAGCGCGCCCGCCAGACTGAACGCCGGACCGTCCGCAACCGCGCCAATACTTCCCGCCTGCGCACCCAGCTGCGCGAGTTGCGCGAGACCATTGAGAAGGGCGACAAGGCCGCCGCCGAGCAGATGTACCGCGAGACCGTTTCGGCCGTCGACAAGGCCATTCAGAAGGGCACGCTGCACGAGAGCACCGCTTCGCGCTACAAGTCCCGCCTGGCCGCACGTGTCAATGCGATGAAGTAGTCGTCAGCCATCAGCTATCCGCCGTCGGCTCGGAGTAGGCCCGGTTCACTCGATTCTGTCTCGTTTTTCGAGGTTGTGCCTCGAACACAAGATTTGGATGTTCTCCGCGTCCTTCGAAGAACCGCCTTGGGAGTAGGGAATGATGTGGTCGAAGTGAAGGTTCTCCCTGCTCCCGCACTTCACGCAGCTCCCTTTGTCACGTTTCCACACTTCGATCTTGACGGCCGCTGGTATTACTCGATCGTCGTCAGCTGCCGCAGTTGAGCTGGTCCCGATCTCGGGTGCCTGTTCGGTGATCTCAAGCTTGAACTTGAACACTTGGCGGCGATCCGAGGTTTCTTGCCAGGCGTCTACCAGTTTGAAAAGACCGTTGTACACCCAGATGCCGGCACGAATTTTTTCGAAAACCTTGACTCGCTCCGCTGGCGCTCTGCCCAATTTGAAGCGTCTGACTGCATCCAGGAACAAGCCATTCTGCGTCAGCCGTCCGCTAGGCAAGAATTCCGGTTGATCAACATCCTTAGGGTCGGGCCCTCCTTGGGTTCTAGGGATGTCGTGACCTTCGTAGATGATGACTCGCCCACCGTCCTCGATCCGGTCCGCGTATGGCGCGCCGCGCCGGAGACTCATCAGGATGATGCTCTCGTCGCCCCTTAGGCGATAGTTCATCCCTCGCTGGAGATTAACGCCGAAATCGGCGCACATCTCAAGATAGGAGACGACGTCACCCTGACTTACCATCGCATCGCGGCGGGAATCGCCTTTCGGGCGGGAGTATAACGCACCGAGCGGGATGTTTGTGGGCTGAAGGCTGATGGCTGACAGCTGCCGTTCTCACACCGGCAACTGATCCTGCATCCAGCCCGGGCTCTCAAGCTTTGGCTCGGTCGTCAAATCCATCACCAGCCGCTCCAGCACCATGCGCTTGCTCACGGGATTGGAGCGCAGCGCCAGATCAGCTTTCGCCACCAGACGGATGGCCCGGGTCAGCTCGCGGCGGGATTTGTAGCGGCGGGCCTGCTTAATGATGTCGTCGGCAGCAAACGGAGGCACGCGGAATCCCTGCCACAGTGCGGCCCACAGCATGCGCTGGTCGCGCACGTTGCGCTCCAGAATCACCAGCATCTGCCGGAAGGTCTTCGCCAGCATGTAGATGTGTCCGATGGCAGCCTCTTCCCCCTCGCCGGAAGCCAGAATCGCATCCAGGACTTCGAGGGCGCGTACGCGGTCTTTGCTCGAGATCGCGTCCGTCAATTCGTACAGCGAGCGCTGTTTGGCGGCCAGGACCATGGTTTCGACATCACCCAGCGTGATGCGCTTCTTTTCTCCGACATAGAGAATCAGCTTCTCCAGTTCGCTCGAAATCATCATCATGTCGCCGCCCAGCGCGTCCACCAGTTCGCGGGCGCCGTCGGGCTCGATCTTCACCCCGCGGCCGGAGCAGTAATCGGCGATCCAGCGCACCGCCTCGCCTTCCTCCACCCGCGCCAGTTCGACGATTCCGCAGTACTGGCCCATGGTCTCGCGGATGCGCTGGTAGCGCTCTTTGTCCTGCATCTCCATGCGGCGGACGTCAGCGGGAATGCTGATGTGGTCAGCGACAAAGACAATCAGCGCATCGGGATTCGGGTTCTTGCAGTATTCCTCGATGACGGCCAGCTTTTCTTCATTCGAGCCGCGGCCAAAAAGAGTTTTCACGCCCCGCACGAAGAACACCTGAAACGGCGCCATCAGAGAGGGAGTGCGGACGCGGTCCAAAATCTCGGCCAGACCGGTTTCCGCAAGATCAAATTCGAACAGACTGAAGTCCCGCAGGTCGGAGGGAACCAGGTGTTCCAGGATCGCGTCGCGAAAGCGCTTGCGAAAAAACGCTTCGTCGCCGACGAACACGTACGCCGGACGCAGCTTGCGCGATTCCAACTCGCTGACAAAGCGCTCGGCCTGGGCGAAAGCACGCATTGGGATCGTTAGTCGTCAGCCGTTAGTCGTTGGCAGTTCGTCTTTGGCTAACGACCAACGACTAGCGACCAACGACGATTTCAACTCTACCATCAGAAGCCTTCCAAAATGTTCGACACCAGCGTGCGTGCGAAATCCTGCGAGAGGCGACGCAAAGCCGGTGAGGGTTCCTCAAAGAAGCTCTGCAGATCCTGGGAAACTTCGTACTGCTCGCGGAACAAGTATGCCGGATTCTGATACAACACCTTGCCGTTGCGGTCGGAGAGCGTCACCTTCATGCTGACCACCACCAGCACGCTGGCGGCCCGGCCCGAGGAAGTGTCATAGGCCAACGGAGATGCCGTGGTGGAAAGCACCGTACCGGCTAAGGTTGCGTCCGCCTCGTCGCCGGGATTGCTGACGATCCGGTAGTGAGATCGGATGGTGAATTCGCGGGCTACGGAAGCGGTCAGCATCTGCTCGATGCGATAAGTTGGGGTCTCGTTCTTGAAGGGCGGCACAGCAATGGTCTTGACGGTCTCCGGAAGTTGCACCGCATGCCCGGCGGTGTGATAGCCGCAGCTCGTGCAGAGCAGGAGCGTCACCAAGAGTCGCGAGACCCGCAGCAGTCTCAAGTCGCGAGTCCAGAGTCGCGAGGAAAAACCTTCGCTACCGATTCTCCGGACTCGGGACCCAGGGCTCAGGACTCTCATTGAATCTTCCCCGTCGGGCGCGTGGCTGTCATGCTTTCTGCACATTCCACTGCGGTCAGGGCCGCGATGCGAAGATTGTCGGCGGTGGCCCATAACCAGACTCCATTCGGTTGTACCGGGTCGCTCTTCACCGACAGCAGAATATCCGCCTGCCCGGCCGCAGTCACGTTGCTGGGCGAGTCCTCATCCGCGCCCGGAACGCTGACGTGATCCCCGGCGAGCGCCTGAGACAAAGCCGGTACATTCACCGCGTTCTCCATCTCCAGGAAAACGGCCAGCGCATGACCGTGAAAGATGGGAGCCTGCAGAAGCAGGAGGGAAGGCGGCAGTGCATCCTCCCCGGCAATCTTGCGATAGTGGCGGAGAATGCGCGCCTCTACAGAATCCAGCGACGGCTGGGATTTCGGCCCGTAGCGAGCCACCATATTGAAGGCCACCTGCGTGTCGAAGACGTCTTTGGGCAAGGGCTGAAACGACAGAAGATTTACGGTCTGCTGGTGCAGTTCGTCCATGCCACGCTGGCCGTGCTCGGAAGCCGGTTCGAACACGGCGGCCACGGCGCGCCGGATGGCACTCGCCTTCCCAGCCCGCGATAACAGCAAGGCCAGCATCACGCTGACCGGGTGCGCGGTTACGCACGGTCCTGGCTGCAGATCGGGAGGTGCGACTTGCCCGCGTTCCCGCTCAACCCACAAAGACCGCACGCTGGCCCCGGCTTCGTCCTCCAAAGCCCCCGAGAGATCAATGATGGCGCTACCGGCATCGCGAGCCCGCTTCCAGTTCTTCCGCGTGCACTCGGCATCGGAGGCAAAGAAAGTAAAATCCACGCGGTCAAATTGCTCGGCGCGTACGCTCTGGATGAAACTGATCTCGTCCCCCATAGCCTCGAGCTGGCCAAGAGATTCGTCATCATCGAGGAGGCGCACATCCACCGCGGGAAAGCCGCGCTCGTTCAGCATTTCAGCGACTTCCTTGCCCTTGAGCGAGGCCGCCCCCACAATGGCCGCGCGGTAAAGATTGCCGCGAGCTGTCGTAGCGTGGGAGGAAGACATGGACTTCACCGGCTCGCTCATGACGTCTGCGAAGCCTCTTTATAAGGCGGTGGAGGAGGGCTGGTTCGCCGGCGAAAGATCCACTGCAGGCGCCAAAAAACGCCCGAGACCATGTACAGCAGGGCGATAAAGAAAAGCACCGGGCGCGAGAAGAACCAGATCGCCGCAATCAGCACTCCCAGGAAGACGACCAGCCGGAAGGGACGCCGCGCGCGAAAGTCAATGTCCTTGAAGCTGTAGAAGCGCCAGGTGCTTACCATGAGGTAGCCCACAGTGATGACCATCATGGCCCAGGTCAGCGCCATGTACCAGGAGACGATCGGCTCGCCGGCTTTGAAGTGGACGATGGCTGCAATCACCCCCGCGCCCGCCGGGATCGGCAAACCGACGAAGTACTTCTTCCCCGGCCGTCCCGGATTTGACGGCTGCGGATTGAGCGTGATGTTGAAGCGAGCCAGGCGGCTCGCCCCGGTCATCAGGAAAATAAAGCAGGCAATCGCGCCCAACTGGGTCACCTTGATGTGCCATTCCGTCAGTAGAACTGTGGGCAACAGCAGGTGAAATCCCCAGGTCCAGGCCAGCATCGCTGGCGCCACCCCGAAGGTAATGACGTCGGCCAGCGAGTCCAGTTCACGGCCGAAGTCGCTGCTGGTGCCGGTCATGCGGGCGATGCGGCCATCCAGACCATCGAACAGCACGGCGAACCCAATTGCTTTGGCTGCGTTGTCGAGGTGCCAAAAATCGCTGGCGGTGGCGTGCACGACCTCCAGAATGGCGTAGAAACCGGCCGCCATACTGGCGATAGTGAACAGCGACGGGAGAACGTACATCCCCTTGCTCAGTCTTTGCCGGGGCTTGGGGGTTGGTTGGTCCATCAGCGCATCCTCTCGGCGGAAGCAGTGCTTCCGGCGGCCACCGGCTCTGCCTGTGGCTGCACGTAGGCCAGCACGCTGGCACCGCCCTTCACGCGATCCCCCACTTTCACGCTGACCCGGGCCGAGGCGTCCAGCAATACATCCACCCGCGACCCAAATTTGATGAGTCCCACTCGCTGGCCGCGCTCCAGCCGGTCGCCGACCTTGGGATAGAACACAATCCGCCGCGCCAGCAGGCCCGCAATCTGCTTGAACACCATCTTCTGGCCGTCACCTTCCAGGGTGACAATGTTCTGCTCGTTCTGCTCGGCCGAAACCTTGTTCATCGCATTCAGAAACTGCCCGCGCTGGTAGCGGATCTCGCGCACCACCCCTGCGACCGGCGAGCGGTTGACGTGCACGTCGAACACGCTGAGAAAAATGCTGATCCGCGTCTGGCTACGGTTTCCTAAAGCAATCGTCGAAACATCGGTGACCTTGCCGTCCCCAGGAGAAACGACGGCACCCTCCTCCTGCGGAATGGCCCGCTCGGGATCGCGAAAGAACCACAAGAAGAAAAATGCAAGCAGCAGCGGAATAATCGCCCACAGGGAGCTGGCCAGCCAGCCGAGCAGGACACCGGCGGCAATCAGGGGTGCGGCGTAGAAGTAGCCATCACGAACCATGGGGAGTCGCTCAATTATAGCCCGCAGCCGGTGAGCAGGCGCAGTCCATCCTGCCGAAGTCCTGTAAATGTAAATAAAAAAAGGCGCTTCGTCGCGCCCGGTGGAAGAAACAATCCCGCCCGCGCGGCCGAAACCGCGTGGGGTTGGCCAGATTCTTAGGCTACGTTTACGCCGTACTGCTGACGGAACTGCCGCTCGATGGACTCCATCTGGTCCTTCAGGCGCAGTTTGAGCTTCTTCAGCCGGACTTCCTCCAGCTTCTCGTCTTCGCTGAGATATCTTTTTTGGGTGAGTACTTCGAGACGTTGAGAGTATTGCGTGTGCTCCTGAGCCAATCTGCGGAACTCCTCATGATTGGTCAGGAGATGGTCTCTCGGAGTCAGCATCCACCAGACCTCCAAACCGGGATATGAAGCGAAGTTAGCACAGCCCAAAAACCGGGGCAATGCCAAAAAAGTGGTGCAGTCTCATTGTGAGAATGGGCCGCTAAGGACCCGGCGGTACAAGATGGCGTCCTCGGCAGGCTCCGCATAGTAGGACTTCCGGCGGCCAGTCTGCCGAAATCCCGCCCTTTGGTACAGAGACCGCGCCGCCGTATTCGATTCGCGGACCTCGAGAAACACCGCTTCGCTGTTTGTTTTCCATGCCCGCGCGAGCAGAGCCTCCAGAAGTTGCTTCCCTAGCCCTTCTCGGCGGGCGGTGAAAGCAACCACGATGTTCTCCAGTTCCCATTCTCCCGCAACATGGCGGGCAATCAGGAACCCTAGGAGGCTTGGGGAAATGCTGCCCTCTGCAGCGGGCCCACCTCCGGGCAGCATATCAACCACCAGGACGAGCCTCTCAGCCGCCTCTCCGGCCTTCTGGAACAGCAGCCGATACTGTTGTTCAGTCCAGTGGGCCGCGGTGGAAGATGCTCGCTCCAAATCCATCATGAAGGGGATGTCAGCGGGAATGGCTGCGCGTATATTCACGAGACTGAGGTTCACCGGACTCAATTTCCCGATCTTTTGGAGAAGATCTCTGCGTCGGACCGCCGGATGTAGTTCGCTTCCAACCGCTCCGGCGCGACGACTTCGCCAGCCTGAAGCTTATGCCAGCCGAGGCGTGCGATCATCCGAGCGCCAGGGAGCGGAACTTGGATGCCACCGTCGCGCACCACTCCCGCCAGCGCTTCGTCGGGCGTTGCCACAACCAGACCTTTAGCCATCGCTAGGAATTCATCCTTCGCCAGCAACCGCTCCTGGAGAAGCTGCGCAGCTTCGCCCGCAACCTGGTATTCCGCCGCGTACAGTTCACCGCGCCCGGCATCCAGCACTGCCAGGAGCTTACCCGAAGCCCGGCTCGCGACCGCTACCACTTCGAGCAAAGAGACCGGTACGATAGGCTTGTGTAGAATTTCGGCCAGCGCCTTGATCGCCGCCAGCCCCACCCGCAGGCCGGTAAACGAGCCCGGCCCGGACACCACGACGAAAGCCTCAATATCAGTCTTGCTGAACCCGTGCCTGGCCAGCAGGGCAGCGATCTGGGGCACGAGTTGAGCGGAAAAAGTTCCGCCCGCGAGCGGCACGGATTCGATCACGTTCACTTCGTCGGGCGATGAACTGGCGCGCGCCAGCGCCACACTGCCGTGCTTGCCCGAGGTGTCGGTGATGAGAAGAAGCATTGTTCCTGGATTGATCCTTCTTGGCTTATCCGTGTTAATCCCTGAAAATCCGTGGCCAGGTCTTATGCCTGCACCAGTTCCAGCAGCACGCCACCCGCGCTCTCCGGATGCACGAACACATACCTGTGCCCGCCCGCGCCGGTCTTGACATCTTCCGAAACCAGGCGCACGCCGTCTTTTTTCAGCCGCTCGACTGCCGCTGGCAGGTCCGGAACCTTCAGGCAGACGTGATGCAGCCCTTCGCCGCGCTTGGCGATGAATTTCGCGATCGCCGAATTCTCCGAAGTCGCTTCCAGCAGCTCCAGCCGGCTCTCACCTACCGGAACCATGACCATCCGCACCTGTTCCTGCTCGACCGTTTCCTCCGGCGAGACGCTGAGGCCGAGCTTTTCGTAAATCGCCTTGGCTGCCGCCAGCGACTTCACCGCGATGCCGAGATGGTCAATCTGAAACATAGAATCTTCGGGAGCGGCGGACGCCCTCGTCCGCCCACTATTCATCCTTTCGCACCCCGGACGGGGGCGTCCGGGGCTCCATGCTTTGCCACTTTCCCTGCAATCTCCTCCACCAGCGTATACGGATCGCGCTTGTGTTCCGCAACCTCTGCGGCCAGCCTCGCCACGTTCCCATCTCCGAGTCGCTCACGCGCCTTTTCCAGCATAGCGTCGCGCAGCATCTCAACCAGCCGTGACTGCCAGTTCTCTGCGCTCTTCTTCAGGGCGCGGCCCTCTCTCTGGAGATAAGCTTCGTACTCTGCAATCGCCGCCGCCAGTTCGGTGATGCCCTTCCCTTCGCTCGCCACCGTCTTCACGATCGGAGGCGTCCAGCCGTCATGGCGTGCGTCTAACGACTGGAGGGCGCGAATCTCGCGCTCCACGCGCTCGGCGCCCTCCCGGTCGCTCTTGTTGATCACGAAGATGTCGGCGATCTCCATAATGCCGGCTTTGATGGTTTGCACATCGTCGCCCATGCCGGGAACGAGAATCACAACGGTGATGTCGGCCAGGCGCACGATCTCCACTTCGCCCTGCCCAACGCCGACGGTTTCGATCAGGATAAGGTCGCGCCCGGAAGCATCGAGCACGGTAGCAACGTCGGCCGTAGTGCGCGCTAGCCCGCCCAGCGAGCCGCGCGTGGCCATGCTGCGAATGTAAATGCCCGGGTCAGAGAAGTGCTGCTGCATGCGGATGCGGTCGCCCAGGATCGCTCCGCCGCTGAACGGACTGGTCGGGTCGACGGCGATGATTCCTATCGTGCATCGGTTGTCGTGGGGTGCCCCATCCTTGCCGCGTTCTTTGCGGCAAGGGTGGGGATTCTCTTCCGAACGATACAGCCGCGCCAACTGATCCACCAGCGTGCTCTTCCCCGCCCCCGGGGGGCCGGTCAGCCCGATGACACGCGCGTGGCCGCTGTGGGGGAATAAGGCCTTGAGCAGATCGGACCACCCGGGTGCACGGTTCTCAACCGTCGAGATGGCGCGGGCCAGCGCGCGCGCATCGCCAGAGCGCAGCGAGGAGATCCAGGACTGGAGGTCGGGATTCAAACGAACAGTGTAAAGCAGGACTCCTACGTTGTTCTATACTTCGGCGATGCTGGCACCTGACGATGAGTCTTACATAACGAAGGCGGCACGGGCGGACGAGGCGTCCGCCCCTCCACAAACTGTGGAGCCCCGGACGCCCTCGTCCGGGGAAGAGTCACAGTATGGGGCGATCCACTTCTCGTTAATCCTTCAACAATTGCCTGGCGATCACCATCCGCTGAATTTCGCTGGTGCCCTCGCCGATGGTGCACAGCTTCACGTCGCGATAAAACTTTTCCGCCGGATAGTCTTTGATGAATCCGTAACCGCCGTGAATCTGCACGCCTTCATTGGCGCATTTCACGGCCACCTCGCTGGCGAAGAGCTTCGCCATCGACGATTCCTGCGTGGTCCTTAGCCCCGCGTCTTTCATCGAAGCCGCGCGCAGTGTGAGCAGCATGGCCGCATCAATTTCGGTGGCCATGTCGGCCAGCTTCCATTGAATGGCCTGAAAATCGCTGATCGCCCTGCCAAACTGCTTGCGCTGTTTGGAATATTTCAGCGCCGCCTCGTATGCGCCCTCGGCCATGCCCAGCGACAGGGCCGCAATCGAGATGCGTCCGCCATCGAGGACCCGCATGGCGTCGGGAAACCCTTGGCCTTCGCCGCCCAGCAGATTCTCCGCCGGCACGATGCAATCTTCAAAGATCAACTCCGCCGTGTCGCTGGCCCGCAACCCCAGCTTGTTCTCCTTTTTGCCCGGACGAAATCCCTTCGTGCCCTTCTCCACGATGAAAGCCGACAGCCCATGCGTGTGGGCCGTACGGTCGGTCACGGCGAGCACCACAATTACATCGGCATAGTGGCCGTTGGTGCAGAAAGTCTTGGTGCCGTTCAGCACCCACTCGCGTCCCCGGCGCACGGCGGTCATGCGGGCACTGCCCGCGTCCGAGCCCGACGACGGCTCGGTCAGTCCCCATGCTCCGATGAATTCCCCGGTCGCCAGCTGGCTGACATATTTCTTTTTCTGCGCCTCGTTGCCGGCGAGGAAAATGTGGTTGGTGCAGAGTGACGTATGCGCCGCTACGATGATTCCGATCGACCCATCCACGCGCGACAACTCTTCGATCGCGGTGACATATTCCACATATCCCATGCCCGCGCCGCCGCATTCGGGAGGAAAAATCGTTCCCATCAGCCCCAGCTTGCCCAGTTCCTTGATGGTGGCTAGCGGAAACTCGGCGGCTTCGTCCCACTGCATGACATGCGGCTTGATCTCGCGCTCAGCAAACTCGCGGACACTCTTTTTCAGATGCAACTGCTCGGCGTTCAGCTGGAAATCCAAGGTTCCTCCGCAAGGGTCTCGCACGGGCTGACTGGCGCTCACGGCGCTCCAACTCAAACCAGTCGAGAATTGGATTAGATCATAGCCTCACCAGGGGGGAAAGTTACCGCTGGCCAGAAGAAGGATAAGTGAGAAAAGGCGCGTCAGTGCTGGGGATTCTGGTCGATTCGACCCCGCACCCAACCGACCGGATGGTCTGGCAAATCAGTTACGAAGCCTTCTTCGGCCCCGCGCCGAAAATCTTCCGCGCCATCCAGACGGGAGCCACGAACACGTGCGCCGGATTGGTGAGAAAGGCCGGCTTGTTGCCTTCGATGAGATGGCCCAGCCAGGCCAGGGCAAAGGCGGCAGGGATCAGCAGCAGCGCGATGACCCAGTGAAACCACACCACGATCAGAGAAGAAAAGCCGACCGGAATGGCAATCATGTGCAGGACGCGGTTCACCGGATGGTTGTGTGCGCCGTCGTAGTGCGAATACAGGCCCATGGATTCCCCCAGTCGAGAAAAGTTCTGGGCATTATACCCCGGTTTTCAGAGGAGAGTGGAGAAACCGGCAGGAGCAAGAAAGCGCTGGAACACCTCATTCGAAAGCAGGCGCCCGCGTGGAGTGAGGCGAAGAAAATGGCCGTCTTCGATCAGGAGTTCGGCAGCGGCGAGTTCTGTGATCGCGGGCCCCACGGCGTCGAGTGCGTCGTGCCCGAAGCGGGCTGCAATCTTCCGAAGATCGACGCCGCAGTTCAGGCGCAAGCCAAGGAAAAAGCTCTCCTCGAAAGCCGACGCCGGTGACACCGCCGTTTTTTCGAGCGGCGCGCCGGCGACATATTTTTCCAGCGAATCTGCGGTTGAAAATCGGACTGCTTCTGCGCGCCCCCAGGGCCTAAAGCCCAACTCACCTTTTGTCGTCGGATCGGCACGACTAAAGTCGTGCCCTTCCCAGTTCGAAGTCAACATCGAGTGTGCGTCAACACCAAAGCCGAAATACGGCTGCCGCGTCCAGTACTTGAGGTTGTGCCGCGACTCGCAGCCGGCGCGAGCAAAGTTGGAAATCTCGTATTGCATCACTCCGGAAGCTTCCAGCTTCGCGCAGGCGGCAAGATAGAAATCCGCCGTAGCCCCCTCGTCAGGTACGAAATGGGCGTGGTAGCGGGTTCCGCCGGCGATCAGTTCGCGTCCCAGCCGCGAATCTTCGTCCACTTCGAGCATGTAGACACTCACATGCGGCACGCCTGTGGCGATGGTTTCGGCCAACGACGCTTGCCAGCTCTCGGCCGTCTGATGTGGCAATCCGGCGATCAGATCAACATTGATGTTCGTGATTCCGGCGGCGCGCAGGCGGGCAACGTCGTCGAGCACAGTCGCACGCTTGTGTAACCGCCCCACCGCGGCCGCTTCGCCATCCACAAAAGACTGCACCCCCAGGCTCACGCGGTTCACGCCGCAACGCAGCAGACCATCGAGCATGCCCGGCGACAGCGTGCCCGGAGCGCACTCAACTGTAATCTCGGCATCGGGCCCTACTGAGAACTGCGCCCGCAAGGCATCGAACACGCGCTGCAGTTGTGCAGGCTCGAGCACCGTAGGCGTGCCGCCGCCCAGGTAGATCGAATCCACTTCCCGCTCGATCTGCCCGCCCATTTCCGCCGCTACCTGCCGCGCATTGGCGATGTCCGCGCACACCCGGTCCACATACCGCTCGAACACCGCCCGCGAAAACACGTCCGAGGCAAAGTTGCAGTAGCTGCACTTGGTGCGGCAGAAGGGCACGGAAATGTAGATTCCCAGGGGCACGACCCGATTATCCCATCTCTAAACCTTTTCCATCCTCCCGGCTGCCTTGGCCATCTATTTGAGGTACCCTGTTGTGATAGCGTTTTCGAGGCCGGTTCGTCCAAGAAGAAGCTCGTCCAAGAACGATCACCCTAGAAACGATGGCCCAGGAAGAGGAAATCTTAGGCAAAGCATACGACAGCCGGCTGATGCGGCGGCTGCTCGTCTACCTGCGTCCTTACCGCTGGCCGGTCACGATTGCCCTCGCCTCGATCGTTCTCAAGTCGCTCTGCGACGTAATCGGCCCGTACCTGATCAAAGTCACCGTAGACCGCTACCTGGCTCCGGTGAAGGGAGCGGCCTTGGGCCTGTGGAACTGGCTCAGCCCGCGCCCGTTCACCGGCATTGCGCAGATTTCGGCGATCTACCTCTCGGTGCTGGTGCTCACCTTCCTGCTCGAATTCCTGCAGACGTATTTCATGCAGTGGACCGGACAGCAGGTGATGTTCGACCTGCGCAGCCAGATTTTCCGCCACCTGCAACGCATGCACGTCGCGTTCTACGACAGGAATCCTGTGGGCCGCCTGGTCACGCGCGTCACCACGGACGTCGACGCGTTGAATGAAATGTTCACGTCCGGCGTGGTGTCGATCTTCGAAGATCTGTTCGTGCTGGTGGGCATCCTGGCCATCATGCTGTGCATGAACTGGAAGCTGGCGCTGATCACTTTTGCCGTGCTGCCGTTCATCGTGTTTGCGACCAAGATTTTCCGCGACCGCGTGCGCGATTCTTACCGCCGGATTCGCACCGCCATCGCCCGCATCAACGCCTATTTGCAGGAGCACGTCAGCGGCATGGTCGTGCTGCAACTTTTCAACCGCGAGCAAAAGGCCCACAAACGCTTCTCGGAAATCAACCGCAGTCACATGGACGCGTTCAAAGACGCCATCATGGCTTACGCCGTCTACTACCCCGTGGTTGACCTTTTTTCGGCGGTGGCCATTGCCTGCGTCATCTGGTACGGCGGGCAGGATGTGATGCGCGGCATCGTTTCGACCAGTGTCTCCGTCGCATTCAGCCGGCAGACGCTGGTTTCCTTTCACCTGGACAAGGCCCAGGCCTCGCTGGGCGTGCTGATCGCCTTCACCTGGTACGCGCAGCGCTTTTTCCGGCCCATCATGGACTTCAGCGAGAAGTACAACATTCTCCAGTCGGCGATGGCCGCCAGCGAGCGCATTTTCAAACTATTGGATACGCCCGCGCAGGTCGTTTCGCCGGCGGTAACGAAGAAAGCCATCGGCCCGGGCCGCATCGAATTCGATCACGTCTGGTTTGCGTACCGCGACGCATCTGACGAGAGCAAGTCACCCGACTGGGTCCTGCGCGACGTCAACTTCACCACCGATCCGGGAGAAACGATCGCCGTCGTTGGCCACACTGGCGCCGGCAAGACTACGCTCATCTCCCTGTTGCTGCGGTTCTACGACGTGCAGAAAGGCGCAGTGCGCATTGATGGCGTTGACGTGAAAGAAATGGACCTGGCCGATTTGCGCAGCCGTTTCGGCGTCGTCCTGCAAGACCCGTTCCTGTTCAGTGGAACGATCGGCGGCAACATTCGCCTCGGTACCGAGCGCATCCACGACGAGCACGTCGAGCAGGCTGCCGAAGACGTGAATCTCGGCGACTTCGTCCGTGCCCTGCCCAAGGGCTTCAACGAAGAGGTGCGCGAGCGCGGCTCGACGCTTTCGACCGGGCAGAAGCAGCTCATCTCCTTCGCCCGCGCCCTGGCGCACGATCCGGAGATACTGATTCTCGACGAGGCGACTTCGAGCGTGGATACCGAAACGGAATTCCGGGTGCGCGACGCTCTGAGCCGCATGGTCGAAGGGCGCACCTCCCTGATCATCGCTCACCGGCTCTCGACCGTGCAGCGCGCCGACAAAATCATCGTCATGCACAAAGGCCAGGTGCGCGAAATGGGCACACACCAGGAACTGCTGGCCAACCGCGGCATCTACTACAAGCTCTACCAATTGCAGTACAAGGATCAGGAAATCCCGGTGGGTAGTTCTGAAACGCCGCAATCGACCGTTAGCGCAGACGACTAGAACGTGTGGGAGCGGGCGCCCGCGCCACACAACTCAGTCCCCCGTCCCGCTGGCCAGCCGCTGTCCGCTGGTTCGTGCTGCAACCAGCAGCGTTCCTCCCGAACGGGCAAACGCGCCCAGCCAGACGAGGGGCAGCGAGACAAAGGAAAAAATCGGCATGGCGATGCCGCTGACGACTCGATCCATCAGCGTGCCGCGCAGCTTCTTGCGCGAGAGGAAATCAAACAGCACGTTGGGAGTCGGCAGCACCTTGTTCAAGGCACTCTGCAGCCAGCCAATCAGATCGTATTCGAACTCCTGATGCCAATGCGCCACCGGGGTGAACTCGGTCTGGTTCAACACACGGTCGAGCGCAGTCGCGGTGAAGTGATACAGGTGCCGGGGCACATCCAGGTGCAACCAGCTCTCCCCAAACGTCTTCGATTGAAAGCCCTCGAAGTCCGGGACAGCGATAAAAACAACGCCGTCATCCGCCACCAGCCGCCGAACCTTCGTGATCGCGGCTCGCGGATCGGTCATGTGTTCCAGGCTGTGCCAGAGTGTCACGCAACTGAAAGGACCCAGGTCAGCGCATTCCTCCAGGCTGTTGAAGACGTCGAATCCCAAGCGCCGCGCCGGGTCGGGATTCAACTCCGTTCCTACTGCCTGCCAGCCGCGGTCGCGCGCCGCCTGCAGAAACGTTCCTTCGCCGCAGCCAACATCGAGCAGATGCCTTCCCTGTCCCATGCCTGCCATCTTCGTCACCAGCGCAATCCGGCGCTTAGCACGGTAGTTCGCCGTGATGCCGTGGCGCGATCCGTAGTAGCCGTCATAGTGCGGCTGCAACTGCTCGGGAAACGGGTGGGTCACTCCCACACCGCAGCCCTCGCACTTCAACACGTCAAACTGCCGGCCGGTAACCGAGTCTGTAATGCCATGAAAATAGGGAAACAGCTGGCTGGAGCACACCGGGCATGGGTCAGTCTGGATTGCGGGCTGAGTCACAAGCTTGATTATTTGCGGCTGGGCTTTTTGATCTTCCAGAGGATCCGGAATTGAGCCCATGACAAAGGTACTATACCACCCGCATTCTCCGCGTCGTGACGCTTCTGATGGTTGACATTCTGGACATCGGAAGGCACGAAAGCAGCCAACTGGATTGATCGGCCGCTGTTGAAACGTGAGGGAGCGCTACAATCAAGCCTTGCGAATCCTGATCTCTGCCGGCGAGGCCTCTGGTGAAATGTACGGCGCACAGCTGATTGGGGCCTTGCGCCGCCGTGACCCCTTGGTTTCTTTCTTCGGCGTCGGCGGAGATCGCATGCGGGCCGCTGGCTGCGAGACCGTGGTTGATGCCAAGGATCTCGCTGTCGTCGGCATCACGGAGATTTTGGGCCATCTGCCGAAAATCTACGGGCTGTACCAGCGCCTGATCCGCGAAGCCGACCGGCGGCGTCCCGACCTGGCCATCGTCATTGATTCGCCGGCATTCAACTGGCGCGTCGCCCGCCAGATGAAACAGCGAGGCGTCTCCACGGTGTATTACGTCGCGCCGCAATTCTGGGCGTGGCGCCAGAAGCGCGTACGCCTGCTCCGGGACTACATCGACAAGGCGCTGGTGATCTTTCCTTTCGAGGAGCAGTTTTACCGCGACCGCGGTGTGGACGCGACTTTCGTCGGCCACCCTCTGGCCGAATTGCCTCACCCCACCATTGAGCGCGCCGACTACGCTGCGCAGTTCCAGCTTGATTCCACGAAGTCCTGGATCACCCTCATGCCTGGCAGCCGAGTCAAAGAAGTCCGCATGAATCTGCCGACAATGCTTGAGTCCGCCGCGCAGCTTGGTCCAGATTACGAGTTTCTCCTGCCGGTCGCTCCCACACTTGACCGCGAGTTCCTGCGCAGCCTGATTGGAGAGAAAGTCGCCGAACTGAAAAAGACTCACTCGCCAAAAATCACGCTCGTACCTGACGCACTCCCCGCGCTCTGGCATTCGCGCGCGGGCATCGTGGCCAGCGGCACGGCTACAGTCGAGGCCGCCATGATGGCTACACCCTTCGTGATGGTCTACCGAGTCTCTCCGCTGACGTACTTGTTGGGCAAGCCGCGGGTGAAAGTTCCCAGATTCGCCATGGTCAATTTGATTGCCGAGGAGGAAGTTGTTCCCGAACTCGTGCAGCACGACTTTACCGCCGCGAACGTGGTCGCCCAGATGAAGGAGATTTTGTCCGACGGCCCCGCCCGCGATCGCATGCTGGAAGGTTTGGCCCGCGTGAAGGCTCGCCTGCGAGCTTCCCCGGGTGGTTCCGGCACGGCGCAACATCCGGCCGACCGAGCCGCAGAGATCATCCTGAGCCCCCAAGTCCAGCCCTAAGCCGCCTCCAGCGACCGGTTGTCATTCCGGCACGCAAATGCGAGGAGGGGCTGCTCCGAGCGGTGGGGGGGCTGCTTCGGCCCTCAAAAGCAGGTTTTTCGCTTCGCCCGAAACGACACAATTCTGACAAAGCGCCCCCCCCAGCCTTGTGCTCCCAGCATCTTTTGCGTCAGAATCTTCATCATAGGAAATGGGTTATCATTTCCTGGAGACTCTCCTGAATGGCCACTGACCTGCGGCGCGTCCTGTGCGTCCCCACGAGTTCCCTGACTTTGTTATTGGTACTCTTGCTCGCGCTTCCATCGTGGGGTGCGGAAAAGGCCCGCCTGCGCGTGGACGACTACCAGATTGAAGCTGAACTCACCCCTCATCTTCATACCATCACGGCCCGTGCCAAGGTGAAGTTCACCGCCTTGCAGGATTTGAGCGTGGCCGTATTTGAATTGCACAATGATCTGCGGGTCACCAAGGTTCTCGACGAGAAAAATCAGCCGCTCTCCGCCGAGCGGGTCACCCAGGACTCGACCGTGCGTGTCCCGCTTCCGGCAGGACTGGCGAAAGACGCCTCGACCACGCTGACTTTCGAATACGAAGGCGATCTGGAGAATGCCGACAACAGCCCTGTGCCCGGCCTCAAGTTGGCCTACATCGGCGACGACACCACCTACCTGCTGTATGCCGGACGGTGGTTCCCGGTCAGCGGCTTCGGTCTCAACCGGTTTACCTCGACCATCAGGATAACCCTGCCCGCGCACATGATCGTGATCGGGAGCGGCAATGTTACGGTTGCGGACCATCCCTCGTCGAACAAGCCCAACGAAAGCGTGTTGCCCACCAAGACGTTCAGGTTCGTCTCCACCAAACCCAGTTTTCCCGGCACCATCATTGGCGGAATCTTTCAGGAGTACAAAAGCGACGAGGCCGGCATGGACTTGCATGTGTTCTTCAAGCCCACTCATCAGAGCCTGGCCCCGGCTTACACCACCACGACGGTGCAGGAATTCACCTACTTCATTACGCTCTACGGCCTGCCCCCCTCGCAAAGGCTCAATGTTGTGGAACTGCCGGAAGATACCGTTCCCTATGCCTGGGCCCCCGAGATCGCGGGACTGGCCGGGTCTTCGATCACCGAGAAGACCAACTATCGCCTGCTGGCTGACGCCGTTGCGCATCAGTGGTGGGGCGTTTCAGTGAGTCCTGCGACCAAAGACGACTGGTGGTTAAGCGATGGTTTCTCCCGCTATTCGGAAGCGATGTATGTCGAGAATGCCGCCGGAGCCGCTGGCCTGGAAGAAGCGGTGAAAGACATGTCGGTTGGTGCTCTGGCCTATGACACCATGCCGCTCTCCAGCGCCAGCAAACTCGATATTTACTCTACCGAGTTTCAGTCGCTGGCCACCGACAAGGGCGCGATGATTCTGCACATGCTGCGTTGGGTCCTGGGCGAGGACAAATACAACAAGACCATGCGGGAGTTTGCGGAGCAGTTCGCGGGCAAATCGGCGAGCATGGACGACTTCAAGGCCATCGCCGAGAAGAATTACGGCGACCAGCTCACCTGGTTTTTCTCCCAATGGCTTGATTCGACCGGGGCGCCCGAATTCAAGCTGAAGTACACGACCTACCGCCTGGGCGGCGCTGCGGCCACGGCCCAAGGAGCCGACAAGGTGCCGGGATTCCGCGTCACCGGCGAAGTTTCACAGGACCTCGATCTTTTCCGCATGCCCGTCGACATACGAATTGATACCGACGGTAAGACGGAAAACAAGCGCATCGAAGTGGTTGGAACTACATCGCCCTTTACGATTGAAACTTTCGGTCGCCCTCGGCGCATCTCGATTGATCCGGACCACCATGTGCTGACCAACTCCAGCGATGTGAAGCTGCGCGCCTCGATTCTGCGCGGACAAGCCTTGCAGCAACAGGGGGACCTGTCTGGTGCGCTGACCGAATACAACAAGGCACTTGATCTCAACAAGAACAGCTCGCTTGCCCACTACCGCGTCGCCGAAGTTTTCTTCCTGCAGGAGAATTATCAATCCTCCGCCAACGCCTACCGCGAAGCGCTCAATGGCGACGGCGAACCGCGCTGGACCGAAGTCTGGAGCCACCTCCAACTGGGCATGATTTTCGACGTCACCGGCCAGCGCGAACGCGCGGTCAACGAATATCACCAGGCCCTGCAGACGAACGACAACACCTTCGGCGCTCTCGAACAGGTCCGCAGGTATTTGCAAAAGGCTTACGAACGCCCGAAGGAGAAGAGCGGGCAGTAGCGGGAGAGGGGTCCGTCGAAGCGGTCCGTCCGAAGCTTGAGGCTGGCGTTCATGCCAGCCTCACTCGCAAGCCCATCGTTCTGCTTCTTGAAAAGACCCGAAACTCCGGATATTGGCCTGCGGTCGCAGAGCCCTGTGCATGCGTACGGCATGCCCCTGAACCGCGTTCTGAACTATAAACGCGCGCTTAGCGTCGTTCGAGAACGGATCGATCTCGTCGGCTAATCTGAGGAAGTCATCAGCCTGCAGGTCCAGTTGTTCGACCTCGGATAGGTCTACAATTTCAGAAAAACCAGGCTTAAACATTGGGTCAACCCGGAGCAGAACGGTATATCGCTGAATGTCAACGACTGTTACCCGCTTTCCGAACTTCACCACCACCAGCTGCTTGTGGCAATCGACCACATAGTCTGCGGGCAGACTCAAGTGGTGAACGTCCTGTGGGTGCGAAGCTGCTCCACCGGGTGAAACTTCGTGTTTAGACAACAAGCCCACCTCCGACCAGTCCGGCAATCTCTCTAAAGTGTTATCGGCAGGCAGGCTCGAAAAGTTCAACCCTGGGCTGCGCCACGTCATTGGCGGTTCCCCTCGGCTAACCTTTTCCCTTCTTCTGGGGTCTAAGTAAGCACATGCAAGCAGGGAACATTTGAGATCCCGGCTGCGTATCTCTGATCAGATGGTTGGGCGGGATTGAGACCCCTCGCCTGAACGTTACCCGGGGCCCCCACGCTCCTCCCCGGAGGCGTGGGGGC
>OMOD01000149.1 GCA_900290255.1 Candidatus Sulfotelmatobacter kueseliae | reverse complement strand
TGGCGGGAACTCACATTCCGCTGCCCGCCGATGTCAGCCCCAGTAATCTCATGAATGGGGTGCGACAGCTTGCGGGGCTGCACGGGAGTTATCCCACCTGCTCTGAAACCAAGCTGGGCTCGCACAAGGCGTTTCGTTGCGCATGGAACGGCAGTCCGTACCTGCTGGGCCATGAGGTGTGGGGCACGATGGTGTTCGTGATCGGGTCGAGCAGCGTGATTCCGGTGATGTGCGTCAGCCCCGACGAGCTTCAGTGCCTGACCCAGGACAAGTGGGGCTACCACACCTGTAATAACGCCAATCCTTCATGGCAGGAGGTGCAGCAGACCAAAACCGCCATCGACACGCGCTTCCGCGATGAAAAAACTACCGCGCAGATGTGCGATCAGGTCATCTATCCTTCGATTCAATTGAAGGAAGATATTGTGGTGCACCCGGCTAAGATCGCCGAGAGCAAGCCGGCCAAAGTAGATTTCGCAGCGGCTGCGAGCGCGACCCAACCAGCTGGCGCGTCCGGCGACTCCGGAGCTCAAGGTCCATCACTCGGGGATTTGGCCCGTCAGGCGCGGCAGGCGCCCCACGCCAAGGCCCAAACCAAGCTGGACAGCTCGGAAGGGGCAACCGCGGCTCCCCCGGGTTTTCAGGCGTTTACCCTGCAGTACTGCCACAACCCGGATGATTGCTGGGAGGCGTCGGTCGTGATCCCGGAAAAGGCTGAGGTAGTGTCGCGGGTCAACGGGCAACACATTTTCAAGACGATGCTCAACGGTGATCCCGTGATGCTTTATGCCGGCCCGGCGGACGTGAACGCGCCCTACCGCAGCCTGACCCATCCCGACTTCATCCGCATGCGCGACCTGGCCAACTCCAATGGCTGGTCGCGGGAGAGAACTGACGGCGTCAGCACCCAGGAAATGACCATCGAGGGACGCAGCGCACTGATGACCCGATTTCGCTACCAGCGTGAACCGAATGTCTGGTGGATTGGAGAACGGGCACTGATCGAAGACGAGGACATGCAATTCCTCGTGGGATGCACGGCGCCAGAGCAGCGCTTCGCCGATGCGGAAGCGTTGTGCACCACGCTGGTGAACTCGCTGCGACTGCCATGAGGATTTCACCGATCACAACCTGCTCCTGGGTGGCGCTTGCCATTCTGGTTCTTTGCACGGGGCTGGGAGCATGGGGGCAGGATTCCTCCGATCAGTCGCCTGCAGGACAATCTCTCGGCGACGCGGCCCGCAAAGCGCGGCAGGAGCACTCGGCCGCCGGCCATGTGGCGGCCAAGCAATCCGTCAACGAGGAAGATGACGGTCCGGACCCCGGCGGCGTGTGGCGTGTGCGCTTGTGCACGCGCCCGCCCTGCTACGAACTCTCCGTCGCGCTGCCCAAGAGCCCGAAGTGGACCCGTTCAGCGGTTGAACCGAGACCGGTGCTGATTCCTCTGGCGGGCCATGAAGCAGACATGGATCATGCCATCCGCATTTACCCTGGTGAGGGGCTTGCCCCGATGTTCGCGCCAGTCGACTTCGCCAAGAGAGGGCTCCTGCAGGAGTTGTTCGCCCGTCCAGAATACTTTGGTCAGGCGGCGCGGATGCTGCGGGATTGGCATGTTCAGATTGACGGCTCCGCCGGGCTTGTTACCCAGTTCACCGTACTCAGCGGCACGAATCATTACCGTGGACTGAGCGTGGTTGCGGCTTCTCCCAACGGCAGCTACGGTTTTGCCTGCGTATTTCGCGACGAGGATGCGAACGCGGCGGCCAGCATTTGCGAAGCCATCGTGAAATCGGCCAGAAGCCAGGCCTTAGAACCAGCGAAGTTGCGCATCTATCCGACGTATCAGGATCCGCCGCCAGACGATCCCGACGATCCGGCGGACGATCCCCCGGATAACGGCGATCCGCAGTGAGTTGAGTATGGAATATTACGCATGAACCGGAAGCTTCCCATCTTCGCGACAGCCGCCCTCCTGGCAACGCTGGGCGTAGGACCGGCAGTCGAGCGCCTGCAGGGGCAGTCGCACACCACGATTGCGCCGCGCAAGATCCTGCTGCGCGCCGACGTAAAGCCGGGAGATGTCTTGCGCTATGAGTTAGAGGCCGCAGCCTCGTTCCTGCCCATCGCGGATGCCAGCGGAGCCAATCTGTTTCCGCCACGGGGACCCTGTGATTATGCCCTGGCGGCCATCGTCACCCTCCGCCCGCAGGCCGCAGACAAAGACGGCAACTTTCCGGTCGAGGCACGCTACAGCGAGATGCGCGTGACCAGCGTGCGCTGCGCGCTTTTTTCTCCCGCCGATTTCCAGAAGCGCCTGGCAGCGCTCGCATCTTCTCCGGTCATGTTCCGCGTAGGACCCCACGGCGAAACACTCCTGAGCCACGCCAACGACGGTTATTTCAAGTATTGGGACGGGGGTGACCTGCTGCGCAAGGTGACCGAGGACCTGCTGCAGACGCAGTTCTCGCCGCAGCCGGTCGCCGCCGGCGACTCGTGGAAGCCGCGCGGCCAGTTCGCCTATCCGCACGACCGCGCCTTGAAAGACCTGGAACTGAGCGGAGCCGACCTGCGCTTCCGGAACCTGGTGCACGTGGATGGAAAATCCTGCGCCTGGGTTACGTCGCAATATGTGTTCTCGCCGATCGACCTTCCGGCAGCAGGCACAGCCAGCGGGGGACGCGTGGTGCCGGCAGCGGGCAACAACGCGGTGGCCGCGGTACTGCATATTTCGCTGTTGCTCGATCCGGCGAGTCATCATGTCGCCTGGCTGCACCGCTCGCAGACGATTGACAACAAGCTGACGCTGGCTTCGCCGTTTGACGACAGCGACCCGGCCGACGATCCGCAGGGGCCCGAGGATTCACCGGATGGGCAGAATCCCATGCCCGATCTTTCCAGCATGCGTTCCGACAATCCCGGGCGCTATCCCTTCATGACGTTCCATTTCCAGGAGGAGGCAAGGGCGCGCCTGCTGCCCGACGAGCGATCGGTGGAATGGCTGGCGGCGCTGAAGACATTTGAAGCGACACCCGAGCCGGAGAGCGGAAGCGTTCCGGTTCCGGCAACGAAAACGCTTCTGCCCAATCCCGTGGTTCAAGCCGCAAGGCCGGCGGTGATCAAGAGAACGACTCGGGTGGTAGTGGATTCTGAGTCGCTGGTGGCCACACCGACAGGCTTCACTCGCTACGAAAAGGGACTGTGTCGTGACGTCTGGTTCTGCGCAACCGTGTCGGTGGCGCTGCCGGGAGATGTGCAGGTTTCCGAAGACACGCCGCTACGCACCGTGTATCTGGCACAGAAAGGCGACCTTCTGGTCAGTGTTGCGATTGGCCCCGCGCTCGATCTTCGCGCCATGGGCCTGACCGACGACGAACAATTGAGGAGACAGGCCAGCTATTACCTCGACAACTACGTGTGGCTGGCGGCCAAGCCGGGGATCGGGACCAGTTTCCAGAGCGCCACGCTCGATGGATATCCCAGTCTGATCGCCGAATTCAACGCCACCCAGCGCGACCTGGCCAACATTCACGGCGTCCTCGGACTGATGCTCACGCCCTGGGGGAAAGTCGTGCCCGTGAGCTGCAGTGCGGATCGCTCCTCAGCCGAGTTCGAGGCGCTCTGCCAGAAGGTGGTCACGTCTGTAAGTCTGCGGCGATAACCGCCCCTGACTGGGCGAGGCGTTCCCCAGGGGACGCGAAACCTGTTGCGTGGTTCCACAAGCGGAAGGGCGGCCGAATCGGCCGCCCTGTCGTGCTTTTGCCGGACTATACGCGCTAGTGATGTACCGTCCCGCCTCCGGTAGCGTGTCCGACTGAACCAGGGGCATGCCCCATCGACGAACCAGCCGTCGTGCCGTGTGGCGCGCCGAAACCTGAAGACCGGCCTGAGGTCGCGCCGAACTGCGGTCCCGGATGCACTGGGGCGAATCCATTTTTCGCGACCTGACTGTTCAGATGCCTCAGGTTGCTGACCGAGCCCCGCGGAATTCCCATACCCGCGGAACCCGTTCTCACCAGGAGATGCGACGACGCCACCGGCGAAACCGCACCGCCTCTTCCTACTGCCACCGTCTTGACTGTTCCCGTGGGCGCGACCAGCGGGTGAACATGAATGGTCGTCGGCCCGGTATACCTCGGCACGCCGAGCCAATTGCCCCATCCTCCGGGCTGCCACATCCAGCCGAAGCCGGGGACGAACATCCAGTTCCCGTACTGATAGGGCATCCATCCCCAGGGATAGGCCGAAGCAAACATGTAGCCGTAGCCGGGATACCATGACCACGCGCCATCCATGAAGGGATCCCAACCGACGCCGGTGAAGTAGGGCTGCCACATCATGCCGTACCCGGGGACGTTGCTGTAGGCTCCGTAGTAGCCCATGTCGGCAGCACCGTATCCGTAGGGCGAGGAATTATTCTTTGCGTACTGGTCGTGGTAAGCGACAGCTTCCTTGTCCCAGGAGTCCAGCGGAGTTTCCTCGATGTTGTTGGCCAGGGTGGATTTGTCATCGTTGGCGGCATCGAAGGTTGCGGTTTTGTTCTTGCTCACCATGATCTTGCCAGCCGGACCCTCCACCTCAACATCGCCCTTGAACACTGCCAGATTGGCGACTTCAGTCGAGGTATCCACGCGGAAGTGAGCAGCATGATCGAGCGAAATCTTCTCGCGCGAGAAATTGAGGCTGAACTCGTCTCCACTCTTACCCAGCCAGTCAACGTAGGCCATGCCTTCGACCAGGTTGATGACCGAGAGGTGTTTGCCGGCGTCGCTCAGACCGAGCGTGCTGAACTGGACGTTCGAATGGGGCGCCAGGCGCAGCGTGCTGCCGTCTTCGAACTCGACTTCGGCGCGGCCGTTGCCAAGCGTCTTCAGCTCCGTGCCTTGCGTGATGGGAAGGTTGAGGAACGCGTTTTCGAATCCCAGGCCGGTGTTCTTGTCAATCTGAACCGTACCCTGCACATCGCTCAGGCGAACGATGCGCGCCTGCGAATCAGCCACAGCGGGCAGCGCCAGAAGCGCGCAAACCGCCAGAAGAACCAAACTGAATCTGGAAAGAGATGCTTTGGACATAGCAACCCCCGAAGACTTCTTTGCTCATTAGAACACGGTTTGGGGACAAGAGTTGTAAAAGTTGGGTCTGGCGGTCCATGGCCGGTTGGCGGGATCAGTCGATGTGCCATGTCCCGAGTATGACCGCGAACCGGGGAGGGGCTAGCGCGGCCTGGCCGCGTCGCTCTTGCCCATTTCCATGATGCGCTGGGCGCGGGCCCGCACCACGTTCATGACGGAAGGATCGTCGAAAATCTCCTCTAGAATCGGCCTTACTGCTTGCAGTTCGGCCAAATCCCCGCGCCGGGCTTGTTCTTCCATGCGCTTCAATTCGTCGTCCAGCGCCAGCTTCTGGTAGCGGTGGTAGTAAGTGAGCCGGCGGCCGAAATCCACGGTCGTGGCCACACTCTGGAACAGGGCGGTCAACTGCTGCACCGCCGGCTGCGGCGAGAAATTGTAATCCGCGACGAAGTCGCGTTGCGCGTCCTTGTACGCCAGTCTCTTAGAGCCGGTGAAGGCCAGGTTCTTCTTGCCGGAATCGATCTTGCCGGCAAAGTAGCCCGCCTGCGCCGCGAGATCGAAAATCCGGGCGCGAGTCGCCTCGGTGAACTTGAACGCGGCCTGGTAGGCCTCTCTGTCGTCAGATTCGTTCGAGATCTTTCCCGAACACTCGTATACCGCATTTCCGTCGGACTGCACCGAGATCGAATAGTGGTCAGGATCAGAGTCGGGGAAATTCAGAGAAAACGTGACGGTGGCCGGCTGGGCGCCAAGCAGCGGAAGGCTGCCGAGGAGGAGAAGTCCGACAAATGCAATTGAGCCGGGAGCGCGCCGTAGTCGCGGCCGGCGATGGGAACCTGCCTTCTTCGTGCAATCATCCGTGCCTGGCATTTCTGATCTGGGCAGTTCTAGGACTGCGGCGGAAAAACGCCGCTGTAAGAGATTATGCCAAAAATTGGCGCAGGGTTGCCGGGATACTGCGCAGCGCGAACCCTCTCACGAGACGTCATCCCGAAGGCCCGCGCCTTCACCAGCGGGCTGAGGGGATCTCCCGTGCGACAGCCTTGTGTGTATGGGAGATCCCTCGCTCCGCCTGAAGAACGGCTTCGCTCGGGATGACGCCACGCACGAGCAGCACAGAATTCAACCGGAGATCGGGTCGCAGTGGGCCCTTACGCGCGCTGCCGGGCGAGGGTTGCCACAGTATGCAAATGGCAAATGGCGATGGCCAGCGCGTCGGAGGCATCCATGGGTTCGGGTGGTGTGGCTAGATCAAGAAGCCGCGTGACCATCTGCTGCACCTGCTGCTTCTCGGCGCGGCCGTATCCAACCACCGACGACTTGATGGTCAGCGGCGAGTATTCGGCGACCTCCAGCCCGGCGGCGGCCGCAGCCAGCATGGCGACGCCGCGGATCTGCCCGAGTTTCAGCGCCGACTTCACGTTGAGGGCGTAGAAGACGTCTTCGATCGCGACTTCCTCGGGCCGGTGCTGGGCGATGATTTCGCCGAGTTGCGCGAAGATACGCGACAAGCGCCGCGGCAGGGCTTCGCGCGGCGAGAGCTTGATGGCGCCACAGGTTAAGCAGCAGAGCCGGCCGCGCGCATCCATCTCGACGACGCCGTAGCCGGTGTATTCTCCGCCGCAGTCAATCCCGAGGACGCGCATTGAGTGCAGTGTATCGCGGAACGGGGCGGAAGTCCTAGTGGGCAGGGTCATGCGTGTCGGCCTAGTTGCTCGACAGGAAAGAACTTAACTGGAAAGGACGCGAACTTGTGGTAAAGGCAATCTTGACCGCAAAGGTCGCAAAGGTTTCGCGAAGTTCGCGAAGAACGGCGACGTGTATGGTCTTGTTCTTCTTCGCGTTCTTCGCGGCATTTCTTCGAGAACTCTGCGGTTAAATGCTCTTCGGCAGCGTCACCACGCCCACGCATACGCATCCACGCGGGGATCGGCGCCGGCGCTGAGAACGCCGGTTCTGAGATCCACCACGATTCCGGCATTCGATCCGAGCGACCAGGCGGGCGTGACGCGCAGCTTGTGGCCGCGGGCAATCAGCGCCTGCTGCGTGGCCTCCGGAATGCGCGCTTCGACCGCCATGTCGCCCGGGTACATCGTGTGCGGGAATGGAGACGCGGGAAACGCGTTCGACGACCAGCGCGGCGCCTCGATTGCCTGCTGAATGTTCATGCCGAAATCGATCATGTTGATCAGGGTCTGCATGGTGCGCATGACCTGATCGTCGCCGCCGGGACTGCCTGTGATGGCCCAGGGCTGGCCGTCTTTCATGATGAGCGTGCTTTGTAGCGTGCTCCGCGGGCGCTTGCCGGGTTCAAGGGCATTGGCCTCGCCGCGGACGAGCGAGTAGTAGTCGCCGCGGCAGTTGAAGATGATGCCGGTGTCGCCCATGACCACGCCGGTGCCAAACAACTCGTGCAGGCTGGGTTCGAAGCTGACCATGTTGCGATCTTTGTCCACGACCGCGATGTAGCTGGTGTCGCCGTCGTGGCTGGCATTGCCGTCGAGAACCGGGTGGACCGGACGATCTTCTTCTGATAACCCCGCTACAGCGCTACCTGATCCCCCGGCGTCTGCGTGGCCCGCATACTTCTCCGGCGAGCCGGGACGCAGCTCCAGCGACGCCTTCGCGGGATCAATCAGTTTTCGGCGCTCGCGGGCGTAATCCTTCGAGAGCAGCCCGTCATATGGGATCTTGATGAAGTCCATATCGCCGAGATACATTTCGCGATCGGCCATGGCGAGCTTGATGGCTTCCACGCTGGTGTGAAGGAAGTCAGGGCTGTTGTGGCCCATCGCTTTCAGGTCGTAGCCTTCAAGAAGATTGAGGGCGATCAACTCCGCCGGTCCCTGGCTGGCCGAGGGATTCTTGTAAACCTGATAACCGCGGTAGTTGATGGAGACCGGCGTTTCGACTTCAGCCGAGTATTCGGCGAAGTCCTCGTAGCGGAACAGTCCGCCATTGGCTTCCGAGAACGCCGCCAGATCGCGGGCGATGTCACCCTTGTAGAAACGGTCGCGGGCCGCCTTCAGGGCTTCGTGGCGGCCTTTGGCGTGATTCGCCTTTTCCGCTTCGACCAACTTCTTGAACGCGCGCGCCAGATCAGGATTTCTGAAAATTTCTCCAGCTTTCGGCGGCTGGCCGTTCGGCAGATACACTTTGACGGTCGTCGGGTACTTGAGAATTTTCTTTGAGCCGGCAATCTCGTGCGCGCCCGATTCGCTCAGCGGAAATCCGTTCTCGGCCAGTTCGATGGCGGGTTGCAGCACCTGCGCGAAGCTCATCGTGCCCCAGCGATCGAGCAAGGTGTACCAGGCGTCCACCACCCCCGGCAGTCCGCCGGAAAGCAGGCCGTCGCTCTCGGGAATCTTGCCGCCGTTGTTTTTCTCGTACCACTCGATGGTTGCGAGCTTCGGCGCTCGCGGTTCGGCGTTGACGGAATAGACTTTCTTCTCGCGCGCGTTGTAGACGAGGACCACGGCGTCACTGCCCATGCCGTTGAGGGCGAAATCGGTCACGCCCAGCGCCGCCTGGCCGGCTACGGCAGCGTCGAAAGCGTTGCCGCCCGCATCGAGAATGCGGCGCGCGGCCTCGGTCGCTTCAGCTTTCATCGAGGCAACGGCGGCGGTGCGTCCGCGAATGACAGGGCGCATGGTATGCGTGGGGGCGTCGCTGCTTTGCGCCAAGGCTTGGGGAACAAGAACCAGCAAGAGAACCGCCGCAGCTACAACCGGCAAGTTGTGTGACATGGATGATTGCTCCTCGTTGGTAGTCTAACGCCCAGTGGCGGCTTCAGCAGAGTTCGTGACGCCGCGAAAGTAGCGCCGCCATCCCGGCGGCTGGGAGCCTCACTGAGCGGAGTCGAAGGGATGCCGGCGCTACGGCTGCGCCCCTAGCAGCACCTGGACCGTCGCTCGTGGCTTGATTCCCGCTCGCGCCAAAAAGCGGCGTAGGCGGCCTGCGATGACGCCATCTGGCTGCGGAGCAAGAAACGCGCGTAGGCGGCTTCGTCGAATATTTCCCGCAGAGTTGCCAGCAAGATGCGGGCGGCTTTCGCGACGTGGCTCATGCCTTTCCCTCCACCAGGCGGGTCATGACAAACGGAGTCTCTTTCATGCGCGCTTCTTTCCTGCCGCTGAGGACAGCGATCCATCCCCGCACGGATTCGATCAGCACCATTGCGACCATCACGACAAAAACGGCGGTGAGCGCGGCATCCAGACGGTTGTTGAAGATCAGTCGCGGGGTTGCGGCCGTGGCCGGGCCTGCAGCCAGGGCTTGTGCCTGCGCCAGAAATCCCAGATGCGGATCACGATCGAGAACCTTCTGCCACGCGGCGGTAAACGTAACCGCAACCAGCCAAGCCAGAGGCACAAGGGTTACCAGCACGTATTTCGTACGGTGCATTTTGATCACGATCGTCGTGGCCGCGCACAGGGCAACCGCAGCCAGCAACTGGTTGGCGATGCCGAACAGCGGCCACAGCGAGTTGATACCGCCCAGCGGATCTTTGACCCCCTGCCACAGAAAATATCCCCATGCGCCGACAATTACTGCGCTGGTGGTCAGAATCGAGGGATACCAACTCGTCTGGCCCAGGGGCTGGTAAATGTGGCTGAGCGCATCCTGAATCATGAAGCGCACGGCGCGGGTGCCGGCATCGAGCAGGCTCAAGATGAACAACGCCTCGAACATGACGGCGAAGTGGTACCACAATCCCATCACCTTTTCGCCGCCCAGACTCTGCGAGAAAATATGCGCCATACCTACGGCAAAGGCGGGAGCGCCGCCGGTCCGGTTAAAAAGCGTTTGCTCGCCGACGGCATGGGCCAGGGCTTGCATCTCGGAAGCGGTCACGGGAAATCCCCAGCCGGAGATGGTCGCGGTTGCAGCCACCGGCGTCTGGCCAACTACTCCTGCGGGGCTGTTAATGGCGAAGTAGACGCCGGGCTGGAGGACACAGGCGGCGGTGATGGCCATGATCGCCACCGCAGCTTCGGCCAGCATGCCGCCGTAGCCTACCATACGGGTCTGGGTCTCGCGCGCGATCAGCTTGGGTGTGGTTCCGATCGAGATCAGCGAATGGAAGCCGCTGATGGCACCGCAGGCGATGGTAATGAAAGCGAAGGGAAAGATCTTGCCGGCAAACACAGGGCCGGTGCCATCCGCAAAACGCGTCACGGCGGGCATGTGCAGGGCGGGATGCAAGACCACAATGCCGACGGCCAGCAACGCGATCGCTCCCAGCTTCACAAACGTGCTGAGATAGTCGCGCGGGGCCAGCAGCAGCCACACCGGCAGTGCCGACGCGGCGAATCCGTAAACGATGATGAGCATCGCCAGACTGGAGGCTTGCAGCGTGAACACGCGCGCCATGGAAGGAGTCTGAGAAACCCACTGCCCGCCCCAGATCGCCAGCAACACAAGCAGGAAACCAAAGACGGAGACTTCCAGCACTTTGCCGGGACGAATCCGGCGCAGGTAGACGCCCATGAGCAGTGCGATGGGGATCGTCATCGCGATCGTGAACGTACCCCAGGGGCTGCCCTTGAGCGCGTTTACCACGACCAGGGCCGCCACGGCCAGAATGATGATGAGGATCGCGATCACCGCCCCGTAGGCGACAAAACCGCCGACGCGCCCGATTTCTTCTCGCGCCATCTCGGTGATTGATTTGCCGTCGCGGCGAACCGAGAAGAGCAGGATGACGAAGTCCTGGACACAGCCGGCGAAAACAGCGCCAGCCAGCACCCAGAGCGTTCCGGGAAGGTAGCCGAACTGCGCGGCGAGCACTGGGCCGACCAGCGGCCCGGGCCCGGCAATCGCGGCGAAGTGGTGCCCGAACACTACCCACTTGTTGGTCACCACGAAGTCGCGCCCGTTTTCGAGGCGCTCGGCAGGCGTGGCGCGGAGGGCGTCAAGCGCGAGAATCTTCGCCGCAATGAATTTGCTGTAGAAGCGAAACCCCAGCGCAAAACAGCAGGCCGCCGCGACTACCAGCCATAATGTGCTGATGGGCTCACCGCGGTGGACCGCGACAACCCCCACGGCCAACGCCGCAAGTGCAGCAACGGCTCCCCAGACGACGATGGACACGAATCTGCTCATGTCTGCCGAAGCATTGTGTCCAATTCCGGGCCGGAGCGCAATGCCTAGGATAGAAAACTGGATAGAAAATCAGCCGCAGCCGGGCACCGGGAAGAATGGGAAATCTGCCCGCAACCCAAGCTTTTTGCATACCCTCCATAAGAATTTTGAATTTCGGAGCTGAACCCGTTTCACCATAAGATGCTTCGTATCTGGCGTGTCCCGCCAAGGGGGTTCTATGAAGACTTCGATCGTGGGTGCATTCGCGGTGGTGCTGCTGATATCGGGTGCGGCTTTCACTCAGGAGAAGTCGAGTGCAGCGCAAACAAACAATGCAACAGCTGCCTCCGCCAAACCGCTGACCGTCGCAGGGCAGGTAAGCAACGACCGCAAGACATTGGTGACCGACATTGATTCGGAATGGTCGGTCAGCAACCCGGAGGCCCTGCAGGGACATGAGGGGCGCCGGGTAACGGTGAAGTGCTATGTGGACACGGAGAGGAACAGAATTCGAATAATCTCGGTGAAGCAAGGATGAGAACGCAGCTACCTACTCTGCCCGATCTACCGATTCAGCCTTCCGGCGTTGAGGGGACCGGATCGGAGCCTTGGTAGTGAAATAAGGGCGTATAGCATCGCTTGAGCGGTTTCAGCTTCCGCTGATTTTTGTTACTCTACTTACTCCGAACGATTGCCACCCCCGCGGTTCGGGCCATTACGTCCTGCCCCTGCGCTCGGGGTGCATTCCAAGGACATCTTTTCCGAACTCATACCTTTAGGAGCAAACGATGAAAATCGGCATGTTAACCGGTGGGGGCGACTGCCCCGGCTTGAATGCGGTCATCCGCGCGGTAGTGCGCAAAGGCACGTTTCACTATCACGACGAATTTGTCGGCTTCATGGAGGGCTGGCGCGGCCTGGTCGAAGACAACGTCATGGTGCTGGACCTGGACGCAGTCAGCGGCATTCTGCCCCGCGGCGGAACCATCCTGCGCACATCGCGTACGAATCCCTCCAAGCGTCCGGACGGCATTGACCGCTGCATCGCTGCTCTCGATAAACACAAGATCGAAGCGCTGATTGCGATCGGAGGCGACGACACGCTGTCGGTCGCGCAGAAGCTCCACGAGAGAGGGATCAAGGTCATCGGCGTGCCCAAGACCATTGATAACGACCTGGGCGGGACCGACTACACGTTCGGTTTCGATACGGCCTGCAACGTGGTGTGCGAAGCCATTGACCGGGTTCACACCACGGCCGAGGCGCATAACCGCGTGATGGTGGTTGAGGTGATGGGCCGGGATGCGGGCTGGATTGCGCTTTACAGCGGCATCGCTGGGGGCGCCGATGCGATCCTGCTTCCCGAGCGGCCGTCCGACGTGGATAAAGTGGCGGAATCGATCCGCCAGCGCCACGAGCGCGGACGGTATTTCTCCATCGTCGTGGTGGCCGAGGGCGCGAAATTTGCCGCCGAAAGCGGCAGTGGCGCCCCCATTCTGCAGGATATGGGCAAGGATGAATTCGGTCACGCCAAGCTGGGCGGCATCGCGAATATTCTCGCCCGCGAAATCGAAAAGCGTACGGGATTTGAGACCCGTGCGGTGGTCTTAGGACACATCCAGCGCGGCGGCTCGCCCAGCGCGTTTGACCGGGTTCTGGCCACGCGTTACGGCCTGGGCGCGATTGACATGGTGCATCGCGAAGAATTCGGCTGCATGGCGGCTCTGCGTTCCAACAAGATTGTCTCCATCCCGCTGAAAGAAGCCATTGCCAAGAATCGGACTGTAGACAACGAAATGATTCAGATCGTGGACGGCCTTTTCGAGGAGGTCGGCGCCAAGGAACCAGTAAGTTAGAGAATGGCGTTTTCGGCCTCCGACCGCTGGCGGTTGGAGGCCTTTTTCTTTTCCGCTTGCGTCTGGGGTAAAGTAGTGCGGGATTGCCCTCACCCCGATGCAGAACGTCTACGTCCGCCTCGCTCCTCATCTCATCGTAGTGGTGGAACTGGTCTTGATGGCCGCTGCTGGCTTGTTGATTGTCCGGTCGCAGCGGCGAATGTCCCGCAGCGAACCGCATGTCTTGCGATCCCTGGAGCGCGTCTTCGACCGCCTGGCGCGGAGGCGCAGGCTCGCGGTGCTTGCGGTTGGCGCGGGCGTGATTGTGGCGCGGGTTGCGCTCATCCCGGTGCTCGGTGTTCCGGAACCCCGGTTTCACGACGAGTTTAGCTTTCTTCTCGCCGCCGACACGTTCGCACACGGCCGCATGACAAACCCCACGCATCCCATGTGGACTCATTTCGAGAGTTTCCACATCATTCAGCGGCCCACCTATATGTCCATGTATGCCCCGGGGCAAGGCCTCGTTCTAGCCGCGGGGCAGAAGATGGGCCATCCGTGGATTGGGCAACTGCTGGTCACGGGACTGATGTGTTCGGCAGTGTGCTGGATGCTGCAGGCGTGGCTACCGCCGGGTTGGGCACTGCTGGGCGCGGTCCTCGCGGCGCTCCGCATTGGAGTTCTCAGCTATTGGATGAACAGCTATTTTTGCGGGTCGCTGACAGCGCTGGCCGGGGCCTTGGTTTTAGGTGCGCTGCCTCGCATCATGCGCCATGCGCAACTTCAGGACACTGTCGCTTTGGGCGTGGGTCTGGCAGTCCTGGCCAACACACGTCCATTCGAAGGATTGGTTTACAGCCTGCCGTTTGCGGCGGTGCTGTTTGTCTGGATCGTACGGCAAAAGCGAGTCTCGCACGCGGCCGTCGCCTGCCGCGTCATTGTGCCGCTGGCGCTGATCCTGGGTGTGACCACGGCTGCCATGGGTTATTACTTCTGGCGCGTGACTGGCAGCGCGTTCACGATGCCGTACCAGGTGAACCGCCACGACTATGCCATCGCACCTTATTTCGTCTGGCAACAGCCAGGACCTGAGCCTCCATATCGGCATCCCGTTATGCGCCAGTTCTACCACGATTTTGAACTCGCAGATTATGAGGCGGGACGATCTGCATTGGGGTTCGCGCGGCGGTTTCTGTTCCGCTGCGGCACACTCTGGGTGTTTTATGCCGGCCCGATCTTTTCGGTGGCCTTGCTCGCGATACCCTGGCTTGTTCGCGACCGCAAAATGCGGTTTCCTTTGACCGTGGCAGCAGCTGTGGTGGTCGGCATGTTCCTCGAAGTATGGACTGGGGCGCACTATGTGGCGGCGGCAACCGGGCTGTTTTTCCTGCTGCTCGTACAGTGCATGCGCCATCAGCAGTTGTGGCATTGGAGACGACGCCCCATCGGCGCCAGCCTGGTGCGAGCGGTCCCTTTGCTCTGCCTGGCAATGATTCTCCTGCGGATCAGCGCCGTAGTCACAGGGACCGTGATCGAGCCGCACTGGCCGCGGGGAAACCTGGAGCGGAGCGCCATCCTGAAGCAGATGGAGGCGATGCCGGGGCAACATCTGGTAATCGTGCAATATGGTCGGAATCATGGCACGCATAACGAGTGGGTTTACAACCGGGCTGATATTGACGCCAGCAAGGTGGTGTGGGCGCGCGATATGGGCGAGAGCGAGAATGAGGAACTGCTCCGCTACTTCAAGAACCGCCGAGTCTGGCAGATCAATGGAGACGATGCATCGCCGAAACTCGAGCCCTATTCGGGCGGAGCTTCCAGCGGCGGGGCTTCTGGAGATTGACCGCCGGCGTTGTAGCGCTGGTGTAGCGCAGGTTGTTCATGGTGATCGAATCCAATCCGGGCGAATGGATTACGGCAAGGCGGCTGCGCGCTCATGCGACGATTCTTGCCCTGTGTTTGTGGTCGATCTACGTGTGGAATCTGGCCACTCCGGGCCTGCGCGACCGTAACGGCAATCTCAAGGGAACGGACTTTCTGCACCTCTACACCTTGGGTTCGCTCGCAGTCGCGCATCGCGGCGCAGATTTGTACAACATGAACGCTCAGGCGGCGCTGGCGGTCGAGCGCGTGCCGGAAGCGGCTGGCGTACGGTATTTGCCACTGTATCCGCCGCAGGTTTCACTTTTTTTCGCCCCGCTGGCGCGCTTCTCATACGGGTGGGCATTGCTGTTGTGGTGGGGATGCAGCACTGCCGTTTACGGGGTCTGCTGCTACTGCCTCTGGCGCGCCTGCCCGAACCTGCGAGATTACGGTTGGCTGGTATTCCTTCTCGCGATCGCATACCCGGCTTTCTTCCACCTGATCGCGTGGGGCCAGACCTCCGCTCTGGCACTCGGCTGCTTCACGCTGGGATTCTTCCTGCTGCGGGCAAGATATGAGTTCGCGGCGGGGCTGGTTCTGGGTTGTCTGATTTTCAAGCCGCAGCTGGGATTGGCCGCGGCTGTCGTTTTCGCGGCGGTCGGCGCGTGGAGAATTCTGGCGGGAGCAGCGCTCTCTGCTGCGGCACAACTCGGTGCCGGGATTCTCTATTACGGGATGAGTCCGCTGCAGCAATGGATACACGCCTTACGCAGAGTGTCCGCGGTCTTGCCTTTATTCGAGCCCAGACTTTACCAGACGCACTGTCTGCGCACGTTCTGGACGATGCTGATCCCCTGGGAGCCTATCTCGCTGGCCTTGTACATTCTGAGTGCAGTCGCCGTGTTCGCCCTGACTATTGCATGCTGGCGGCGCGCGTCGGTGCCGCTGGCGGCGAAGTACTCGTTGCTGCTGTTGGCGACGGTGCTCGTCGCGCCTCATCTTACGGTATACGATTTGGTGATTCTGGCGCCGGCCTTTCTGCTCCTGGGGGACTGGCTCGCGGGGCAGCCATCCACTCGGTCAGCTCGCGGGCTGGGAACTTTTCTTTACCTGGTTTATGCGCTGCCGCTGCTGGGGCCGTTCGCGCGATGGACGCACGTCCAGCTTTCAGTCATTGCGATGACGGCCAGCGTCTACGTGATCTGGCGCATGAGCCGCCAGACCGATCCCGTGCCGGAATGATGGACCTCGATGAAGCCGATTACGGCTTTCCGAACAGAAATGCCAGCGCTTGCGGAAAGCGTCGTGCCCACGCCGATTCGTGATGTGTTGCCCCCTCCTCGATGACCAACTTCAGCCGCTTGTCGTCTAAGCCAGCGCGGCGAAGTATTCCGGCAAGTTCGCGCACATCGTCCACAACACTCTGATCGCGATCTTTCTGTCCCGTTTCCGACGTGCCGGTTGCCAGAAAGACTCGTTCCGGCCAGCGCTTCACGTTGCGGCTCTCTTTAATCGCCTGCCGGTTCGAAGCCCACAGCGACGGGCTCTCCAGCAGCAATCTGCCAAACAACCAGGGGCGAAGCCGGACCGTGTATAGCGCGATGAGCGCCCCCAGAGACGATCCGCCCAAACCGGTATTCTCCGGTCCGGCAGCCACGCGATAATTCCGCGCCACGAACGGCATGACCTCTTTCATCAGGAAACCGGGGTAGCGGCCGCCCTGTACGCGCAGCATCATGGGATGCAGCGAGCGGTGCGGCATGTACTCGCGGATGCGATCTTTGGCGGCATTATCCAGCCCGACAATAATCATCGGTGGAATCGCGCCTTCCCGGATCAGGCGGTCAGCAGTTTCATCCACCTGCCACTCCACACCAGTGAAGGAAGTCCCCGCCTCGAACAGGTTCTGCCCGTCGTTGAGGTACAGCACGGGGTAGTGCCGGTCGGCGTTCGCCGGATCGTCGTATCCGGGAGGCAGCCACACGCGCAGGTGGCGGGTGTTATGGAAAATGCGGCTGTGAAACGGGTGCAGGCGCAAGTCTCCAGTCGCCGAGGCGGCGTGGATTACGGCCAGGATTTCTCCAGCCTTATTCTCAGTTTTCTGGATTTCTTCCATCCGGGAAAATGCTCTCTCAGGATACAACGGCCGCCGGTATCACGCGTTCGTACTCCGCAGCTTCACAATCAAGGTGAAAACAGCGATCAGCGATATCAGCACCAGCGAGATCAGACACAGAATGCACCAGGTTTCCAGAACATAGGCCTCGACATAAGTCAGATAGAGAGCAAAGGCCAGCCCAGCCATGGCCGCTGCCAGCAGGCGCAGGGGCGTTTCTCGCCGCGACTTCCAGAGCGTCGCCAGGAGCAACAGCGCTGCATATCCCGCCACGCCGATGCCGGCTACCGGAATCCCCATGATGCTCGAATATTCGCTGCGGTTCACAATGTCGCAACTGAACTGCTGGCTGATATCGCAGAACTCGGTCGCTGATTTCGCGTAATGACGTTGGAGCGAGATCGCCGAGACGATTATCCCCACCAGCGACAGAATTGCGATCAGGGCGAAGAGAATTCGGTTGCTGCCCGCGGCCTTGATGCCTTGGGAAGAAGAAGCGCCAGCGGGACCCATCATGGCAGGCTGCACCCGGTTTTATCGCTCAAGGCTTCAAGAGACAGGACTCCTTCCTTGGGCGGCTCCATGCCGAACTGCCAGCTGGGAAACAGCTTGGCGCCGGCGATTTTACATTCGTCCGCAAGTTCTCTCGAGCCTTTGACGGCACATTCTACGTAGGGGACATAGCGAAACGACGTCCCAAACTCCTCTTTCTGCTCGATGCAGTGCGGGCACCAGTAAAGGCCGTACATCTTGGCTTGCCGGGCGGCAAGGCACTTAGCAAACGCATCGTATTTGTGATTGTGATAGTACCGACCCGCTATGAATGCGGCCACCAGCAGGAGGATGACGACGCCCCACTTCAAGTACTTCTGTCCCTTCCCGCTGCCTTCGCTGCTGTCTTCGCGTTCCTGCTGCCGTTTTCTTCGTTCTTCAGACATGACTCACTTCTTATATCACGCGATCTTCTATTAGGTGGAGATCAAGCCACCACGTTGAGCGCGCCGGGCAGCACGTCGAGTTCTTCACAATGCAGAGTCAACACCTCGCCGTCCACCATCACATCGATAGGCGCGTCCAGGTTGAATCGGACCGAGCGCACGGCTTTACGCTCCGCGAGCGGATGCTGAATGTGCGTTCCGTCATAAAGACCGGGCAGATTTCGAATCAGGCCCAGTCGTCCGATCGGGCCCCAGCGCACGTACTCCACCAGGCCGTCGTTGATCTCCGCCTGGGGAGCAATCATCATGGTGCCGCCGGTGAACTTGCTGTTGCTGAAAGTCAGGAAAAGGCAGCGCCGGCGGTCAAATTCGGTTTCCCCTTCCACTCGCACCGGAAACGGCCGGCGGTTGAAACGCGCCAGCGTAAGGAAGATGGAAGCTCTGTAGCCCAGTTCTCCCCAGTGGCTGAAGCGGCGCGCACGCAACGTCGCCACATCGGCGGAGAAGCCCATACTCAGCAAATTGATGAAGTGAATGACCCCGGTGCGGTGACCGAGACGCAGCACATCGCAGGCGCGGCGCCGGCCGGCTAACAGCGACTCGATTGCGTACTCTACGCCGCTGTGGCTGAAGTCGCGCAGAAACGAATTGCCCGTGCCCAAGGGCAAGAACGCCAGTGTGGGCCGTTCCGCCGAGAAGGCCTGCGGGTAGAGACCATTCACGATCTCATAGGAAGTTCCGTCGCCGCCCACGGCGATGAAATTCCGGACACCGGCCTGGTAAGCGTCGCGGGCCAGCGTGGTTGCTTCGCCCCGGGCACGGGTCTCGGCGATTTCGACACGAATGCCCCCAGCCCGCAATCGCTCCAGCGTGGGGACCAGCAGTTTGCGGCTGCGCCCTCCACCTGCGGCCGGATTTACGATTGCAAAATAGCTTTGCCCCAAGATGATCTGACCTTCTTTGAGAAATCGAATAGTGATCGGGCTGACTGGCGCGGCCGTTACAGGGCTACGACTTTCCCGCGGTCCGTCGCTGCCGCAATCTCCTCTGCCAATATCTGCCGCTTGATCTTCATCGAAGCGGTGCGGGGAAAGTCCTTGTCCCAAATCAAATATCCACCGACGCGCTTGAAATCTGGCAGCCGCCGGTTTTGCCTGGAGACCTCCTCCTGCAGTTTGCTGTCGAACTTCTGATTCTGCTCCAGGCGCAGCACCAGCACCAGACTCTCGCGGCCCAGTTCTTTCTTGGGCCAGATGTAGTTGCCCGCAAACACGGAATATTCCTTTACTGGCAGACCGTCGAACACCGTTTCGACGTCCTCCGGATAAATGTTTTTCCCGCCTTCGGTAACGATCATGTTCTTCTTGCGGCCAAAAAGTTGCAGGTGGCCGCTGCGATCGAACCGGCCGAGATCGCCAGTCAGCAGCCAGCCGTCGACGATCGTCTCAAGCGTGAGTTCCGGATCGTCCAGATAGTGCGACATGACCGTCTTGCTGCGAACGGCCACTTCCCCCACGCCATCGGCGTCGGGGCTCAGGATGCGCAGTTCGACCCCCGGCAGCGGCTTGCCGACTGTGTCCGCGCGAAAAGGTTTGAGATCGTTCAGCGTGAGCGCCGTCCCCGCCTCGGTTAAACCGTAACCGTTCGCCACGGGGATGCCGAGATCGTAGAAGAACTGCATGGTCGAAGGCTCGATGAAGGCCCCGCCGGTAATGAGGGCCAGCACTTCGCCTCCGAACGC
>OMOD01000150.1:6916-144448 GCA_900290255.1 Candidatus Sulfotelmatobacter kueseliae | reverse complement strand
GCTTATTGTGCGAGTGGAGGTGGGGGCGATGTTGCGAGCCGCAGAGAATACGACCGGGCCAGCCAGTCTTCCGCCGGTTGTGCAGCAGAAGGAAGAAGGCGGGGGTGCGACGCGCGCCCTGGGCCGCATCCTGGTCATTGAAGACGACCCGGCAGTGCAGAAAGCGTTGCGGCGCTTGTTTGAGGCCGAAGGATATCTGGTGGAAACCCACTCCAACGGGGTGTCGGGTCTGGAGAGCTTTCAGAAAACGGTACCGACAGCGGTGATTCTTGATCTGCGCCTTCCGAAAATGTCAGGCCGTGATGTCTGCCGGCAAATCAAGGCGGCGACGCCGAACCTTCCCATCGTGGTTTTGAGCGCCGCGAGCGATGTCTCAGACAAAGTCCTGCTGCTGGAACTGGGCGCAGACGATTATGTGACCAAGCCTTTCAGCCCGCGCGAACTGCTGGCGCGGGTGCGGACGGCCTTGCGCCACAACGCTCCGGCGGCGAACCGAACCTTGCTGAGTTTCGATAATGTCACCGTGGATGTGGCGCGCATGGAAGTGAAGCGAGATGGCAAGGTTATTCCCCTCACCGCGCAGGAATTCAAGACCCTGCAGTTCCTGCTGCAAAACGCGGAGCGCGTGATCAGCCGGGACGAACTGCTGAACGAAGTTTGGGGATATCAGAATTACCCCTCGACCCGCACGGTGGACAATCACATCCTGAAATTGCGGCAGAAGCTGGAACGCGATCCTGCCAGTCCGGTGCACTTCCGGACCGTGCATGGGGTCGGGTACAAGTTCGTGGGCTGAACGCTTGCACAAAAACACAGAATCCGCCGCCCTGGCCATCATTTCTCCCAAGCCGGGCCTGGTCCCTTCGCTGCGCCTGCGCACGCGATTCTTGCTGTCGATGCTGGTGATCACGGCCGGCCTGACGGCAACCAGCCTGCTGCTGGTGCGGCGCGCGGTCGAGGGCAGAGTTCGCGAGAGCATTGCGGAAGGCCTGCAGAATTCCGTCCTCACTTTTCAGAACTTCCAGCAGGAACGGGAATCGTTGCTGACCCGCGAAGCGGAGCTCCTCGCCGACTTGCCCATAACGCGCGCCCTGATGACCACCCATGATCCGGCGACGATTCAGGACGCTTCCCGCGACTTGTGGCAGCTTGCCGCCAGCGACATGCTGGTGCTGGCCGATCGACGGGGCGTGGTGGTGGCGCTGCACGCCAAATCGTCCGCGTTTACGCGGGACATGGCGCAGACCAGTTTCACAAAGACTCTGGACGACGAGGAGGCGAACCGCTGGTGGTACGGCGGGCATCATCTCTATCAAACCTTCGTGCAGCCAATTTATTTCGGCTCGCGCACCGACGGTTCTCTGCTCGGCTATCTCGTGATCGGAGACGAAATTGATGCGAAGCTGGCGCAGGAGATCAGCAAGGTCGCGGCCGGTCAGGTAGTGCTCTCGTATAACGGGGAAATTTTGGCGACGACCCTGACCGAGACGCAAGCCAGGAGCGGTAGTCTGCGGGCGCTGGTGTCAGGCCCGGCGCAGGCCAAGCCGGCAGACGTGCGGCTCGGGGACGAGCATTATCTGGGCACTTCATTGGAGCTATCCGCGCCGCAAGCCACGCCCATCCGGGTCACCGTACTGGGCTCTTACGACAAAGAGACGCAATTTCTCAACAGCCTCAACCGCATGTTGTTGACGCTGGGCCTGGCGGCCGTGCTGATCGGCAGCCTGCTGGTGTTTCTGCTCTCCCATACGTTCACCCGGCCGTTGGCCAACCTGGTCGCGGGTGTGCGGGCGCTGGAGCGGGGAGATTTTCATCACCCGCTGGATTCCCGGGGGAACGACGAGGTGGCTGAGCTCACGGGCGCCTTTGACCGCATGCGTGCCAGTCTGCTCAAGACCCAGCGCGATCTGTTGGAGGCCGAACAACTGGCGACCATCGGGCGCATGGCCAGCTCCATCTCGCATGATCTCAGGCACTCGCTGGCGGCGATCACCGCGAACGCCGAATTTCTCTGTGAGAGCGGCCTTTCGCGCGAGCAAAAAGAGGACTTGTACCAGGAAGTCCGCGCGGGCGTGAACCGCATGACCGATCTGATCGACTCGTTGCTGGAATTTGCCCGAACCCGGGAGTCGCTGAATCCGGCGTATGGCAGCGTTTGCGAGCCGGTACGCCGCGCCATCCAGGCCGTGCGCCAGCACCCCCGGCATCAGGGAGCGGTGATCGAGGAGAGTCTCCGCGGCTCCGGCATGGCATGGTTCGATGGCAGGAAACTGGAAAGGGCGCTCTATAACCTGGTCTTGAACGCATGCGATGCGGCGCCAGATACGGGTGGAAAGATCCGGGTCGAAATCGGCGAGACTCCCGAAGGCACGGTGATTGAAGTGAGTGACAATGGCCCCGGAATTGCCGCGCCCATCCGTGACCGACTCTTCCAGCCGTTCGTCAGCTATGGCAAGGAAAATGGCACGGGGCTGGGGCTCACCGTGGTGCAGAAGATCATCCACGACCACAACGGGAAGATCGAGACAGAACGCCGGCAGGGCAGGACCGTGTTCCGGATTCTTCTGCCGGCCCCGGGCGATAAGGAGTCGCTCCCGGCAAGTGGGGAAACGCTGCAGGCAGCGGAGCGCCGGGACGCGGCCGGTGGCCGAGGCCGGTAAGAACGAACCAAGAACAGGCGAGCGGGGATCGAGAGAGGCAGCCTGCCAGTCGCAGGCGGGAGGGGATGCATGAAGCGTCAGTCCATCCGAATGCTGTCAAGGATTGTGGTCGTGGTTTGCGTTGCGATGCCTGGAGAGATGCTGCTGGCGCAGGCTGCGGGAAACAACAATGCCGGCGCTCCGGCGAACGAAGCGCAAGCCGCGGATCACGAGGGCATGGCGAGCGAAATGAAGCAACTTCGCGCCATGATCGAGGAACTGCGCCAGGAGAACCAGACGTCGCGGGCTGAGATGCGGCAATTGCGGGAAGAACTCGAAAAGACACAATCCATGCTGGAGAAAGTAACTGCGGGACACACTGAAGAAGTGCCCCCTTCTCCGGCGACCGCGGCGCAGGCGAGCCCGCAACTGGAAGCGCGAGTTGAAAAACTGGAGGAGTCCAGCACGCTGCTCAACGAAAAAGTGGATGAGCAGTACCAGACGAAAGTCGAAGCCGCCAGCAAATATCGAGCGCGACTGTCGGGCATCGTGTTGATGAATGCCTTCCGCAATCACGGCACATCGGACAACTTCGACTACCCTGATTTTGCCCAGGCTGCCTCTGGACTGCCACAGTCCTCGTTTGGGGCGACCTTGCGGCAGTCTGAGATCGGGCTGGAGATCTTCGGCCCGAATCTGGCTGGGGCCAAGACATCGGCGAACGTGCATCTGGATTTCGCCGGCGGATTTCCCGCGGCGCCCAACGGAGTGGACTTTGGCATCGTGCGGCTGAAGACGGCCAGCCTGCGCTTCGACTGGGAGCACACGTCGGTGGTGGCCGGTCAGGACTCGTTGTTTATTTCTCCGCTTTCGCCGACTTCGTTTGCCTCGCTGGCCACTCCAGCCTTTGCCTACGCCGGGAACTTGTGGGGTTGGATTCCGCAGCTGCGGGTGGAACACCGGTTCGATCTAGCGGCCGCCCAGACGTTCACGGTGCAGGCCGGAATTCTCGACAATGTGACGTGGAATATGCCTCCTGATCCGTATTACCGGTATGCGGGCCCGGGGGAACAATCGGGGCAACCGGCGTATGCGGCACGGGCGGCGTGGTCGCGGCCGGTGGGCGGGCGCGAGATCAGTTTCGGAGCTGCCGGGTATTACGGGCGTCAGGATTGGTCGGAAGAGCGCTACCTGGACGGCTGGGCGGCGATGGGTGACTGGGAAATTCCGCTCACGCAAAGCTGGATGCTTTCCGGGGAATTCTATCGCGGGCGCGGTGCGGGTGGCCTGGGCGCCGGCATCGGGCAGACAGTGGTCTACGGACAATCATCCGAGTATTCGGCAGCGCCGATCCGCGGCGTTGACTCGGCTGGCGGATGGAGTCAGCTGAAGTGGCAGATCACGCCCAAGCTGGAGATGAACGGCGTTTTCGCCGAGGACGATGCCTTCAGCCGCGACGTACTCGGCTTCGCGACTGACCAGAACAACTCCTCGCCGATCCTGGGCCGCAACCGGGGAGCTTTGGGGAACGTCGTGTTCCGGCCGCGCTCGGATCTCATCCTGGCGGCGGAGTTCCGCCGATTGAGGACCTACCCGTTCTACAGCAACAGCAGCGTGACCAACCAGGTCAATCTGGCCATGGGGGTTCTGTTTTGAGGCGCGTTCACAATGCGGTCCTGGCGAGCCTGGCGCTAGCGTGCAGCCTGTCGTTGTGCTTGTCTGCGCCCTTGTCTGCGCAGCAAGCCAATCTGAAGGCCCGGATCGAGCTCCTGCACGACGGGCATAGGGTCAAGAACGCGTCGAATGCCGTCATCTGGTTGACGCCGCTGGGCGGAACTCCGGCGGAGCCGCCGGTGCAAACCACCATTCCCAAGCTTGAGCAGAGGGACAAAAGTTTCCACCCCGCTTTGGTAGTGGTGCCGGTGGGCGGGAAGGTCGAGTTTCCCAATCACGATCCGTTCTTTCACAACGTGTTTTCGCTGTATGAAGGGAAGCGATTCGATCTCGGGCTTTATGAAAGCGGGACCACGCGCTTCGTGCAGTTTGACCGGCCGGGAATCTCCTAATTTTTTGCAACATTCACGCCCAAATGAGCGCCGTGGTGATTGCTTTAAGCAGTCCGTATTTTGGAGTTTCGGGAGCTAACGGTGAGATCACGCTGCCCAACGTCCCGCCGGGCCGCTACCAGATGCAGGTGTTCCACGCTTCGGCCCAGCCCGAGGACCTGCAGGCGTACAGCCACGAAGTCACGATCACGGCCGAGACTTCGTCATTAGGCGACCTGCGGCTGCATGAAACCGATGTGATCGCCGGCCATAAGAACAAGTACGGGCGCGACTATGATCCGCCAAGTCCCGACAGCCCGGTTTACGCCAGGCCTTGAGTGAGCCGAACCCCGCGGCCTTCGCGGAACGAATGGAGATATAAGGCCGCAGGGTTCAGCCGAACTGCCTCAGAAGAAAAATGGAGGCGTCAGACCGGTGTAGTCGCCGTTTACCTTGGCATCGTACGGTGCATTGAGCAGGTCGAAGGTGTCGCCCACGATTGCGATCTTGCCCTGCTGGAAGACGATCGTTCCGTCGTGATCAACCTCGATCACCTGGTTGTTGAACTGATCGCTGATGAGCGTGTTGCCATTGCACAAGCGCACCGCGCGCGTGGGCAGCGGATTGGAGACGCTTCCTGGCCGGGCGTTGGTGACGTAGGACCAGACTACGTTGCCCGCGGGATTCACTTCCAGGATGCGGTTGTTGTTGGAGTCGGTGATCAGCGTATGGCCGTCGGGCAAGCGGCTGGCAAAGGCGGTTCCGTTGAGTTCGGTGCCGGTGCAGGAACCGTAGCTCCACACGATATTCTTCTGGCGCGTTACTTCGATGACCCGGTTGTTGCTCTCGTCGGCAATCAGGATGTGACCGTTGGCCAGGAGTTCGGCGCTGTTGGGGTTGTTGAGCTGATTCGCACCGCAACCGGCTGTCCCGGTCATGCCGTACTGCCAGACGATTTTCTTGTCGAGCGTGACTTCAATGACCCGCGCGTTTCCCTGATCGGTGATCAAAATGTGGCCGTTCGGAAGCCAGGTGTTCTGCACCGGCGTGTTGAGTTGGTCGGGGCCGGAGCCCGTGACGCCGGTTTGTCCGTACTGCCAGATAATCTGGCGGTTGGGATCCACCAGCATCACACGATTGTCGGCGCAGCCGCTGGGACAAGTTGGTTCCGAGCCTGCCGGTGCGCCCGTGCCGGCAACCAGAGTGAATGGGCCGACGCGCTGTGCGTCATTGGGTGCTACCACGGAGTTAGAGCCAGCCACGCTGGAACCGTCCCCAAACTTCCAGACAATGCCGTGAGTTTCCGGATTCACCTCGATGACCCGGTTGTTGAATTGATCGGAAATTAGAATGTTTCCCCGGCGATTGAAACCGTCGTTGTCCTGAGCAAGGGACAACCAGGACCAAGACATAACAACGAGAGTGACGGCCAGCCACCAGAGTGCAGACGCGCAATTCCTCTTCATGGGCAGTTCTCCTTCATGCGATATGGATGGGCCCGCTGAGGGTGCGAGCGACGCTGCGCTTGGAAGAGCACGACTTCCGCAAACCCGCGCCAGACAGCCCAACTCCCATAGTCTGGCTGGATTGCCGCACTACTTTGTCAGGAAGATGTCAACAGTCTGTCATTCATTTAACAGAGATTGGCGGTGGACAATGCCGCCAAGGAGAGATTTAGTCGCCCCAACTTCCTGCAAGAAGCACCCGGGAAAATCCGGGGATCGGGCAATCCGTTTTCCGGCGAAAAACTTGAATCCCCTAAATCAGTTTTCCCCTCTTGAACGAAAGGCATGGTTTTTGCTAAAAATAAATCTATCCAGCTTACTTCGTCGCTGTGATCTCCGCTTGGGGAAAGAAACTGAGGCAACCACTTCCTTAGCTGTCCGTCTCTAAGGGGCGGACATTTCGGTCGGCGATTGTGAAGTTCACTCGTCGGCAGCAGTTCCGCAACGCACAAGTCGGGCCCCTAGCCAAGTTCCTGGAGTGCGAATGCAGTTCAGCGGCAGATCTGACGTCGGCAGGAGAGCTGCTCTGAGGTTCTCTTCCCCTGTCGTCTGCGTTGAACCCGCACACTTACGAAACTGTCCTCGTTCCGTCACATCCCCAACCACCAGCACGTTAAATTCCACCTGCCGGAGGAAGATATGGCAACGAATTTCGTCCAGATCGAAAGCGACTCGGAAATCAAGCAGCGCCTGGATGCGGAACGCGCCCGCCTGCGGAAGATCGCCGGACTTGACCAGCCAACCCATTTCCATCGCCCGGTCGAGCGGGCGTTTACGGCCGAGCAACGCGCTCACACCACAATCCTGTTTGGTGGATTTACCTGGAAACACGAGGAGTTGATCCGGGCGGTGTTTCAGGGCTGCGGCTATCGTTGTGAGAAGCTGCCGGTGCCTAACGTCGCCGCCTTCCAGACGGGCAAGGAATTCGGGAATAACGGCCAGTGCAATCCGACGTATTTCACGGTCGGTAATCTGGTGCAGTATCTCCAATTCATGGAGAAAGAAGGTATCCCGCGCCAGCAGATTCTGGACGACTACGTTTTCTTCACCGCCGGCTCTTGTGGTCCCTGTCGCTTTGGGATGTACGAGGCTGAATACCGATTTGCGCTGAAGAACGCGGGGTTCGACGGATTCCGCGTGCTGCTGTTCAAGGACAGCGACGGCATCAAAGCGGCGTCGGGAGAGCCGGGCTTGAAGTTCACGATCGACTTTGGCTTCGGCATGCTGAACGCGATGCACCTCGGCGACGTCATCAACGACCTGATTTACCAGATTCGGCCGTATGAGGCGAATAAAGGTGAAACCGACCGTGTATTTCGTGAGGCCGTGGACGGCCTTTGTGAGGATCTGAAGAATCGCAAGCCGTTTGAGATCGAGCAGAGCGCCCCCGACTGGGCGAAGCCGAAGTTCAAGAGCAACAAAATTCTGCGGAACACATTCAACGTCTTCGGCAAATGGCACGAGCATATGTGGGGCAAGGATTATCTGAATGCGCTTGCCGCCGCCCAGGAGAGGATGAACTCGATTGAGGTCGACCGCACGCGGGTGAAGCCACTGGTGAAAATTACCGGAGAGTTCTGGGCGCAGATCACCGAAGGCGACGGCAACTTCCACATGTTTGATTTTCTGGAGCGCGAAGGCGCGCAGGTGCTGATTGAGCCCATCGCTACCTGGGTGGCATACCTCCTGTACCAGGCGAAGGCCCATGCCCAGGCAAAGTGGCCGGTGAATCGCCCGCATCGCAATCCAGAGTGGTACGAGTTCAAGAAGAATTTTGCCAACTACATCGGTTTGCACAAGAAACTATGGGGCATCGGCGCCGGCGAGCGGATGTGGAATTTCTTCTACCATCGCACCATCAAGCATCTGGGCGGAATCACTCACCATCTCGCGCCCCAGACGGAGCTGGCGGAGTTGGCGCATCCTTTCTACAACCAGTTCGCGCGCGGCGGGGAAGGGCACCTGGAGGTGGGCAAGAACGTCTATTACACCGTGCATAAGATGTGCCACATGGTGCTGGCGCTGAAACCGTTTGGATGCATGCCCTCGTCGCAATCCGATGGTGTGCAGTCGGCGGTCATCAACAAGTTCAAGGACATGATCTTTCTGCCGATTGAGACCTCCGGCGAGGGAGAGGTCAACGCGCACAGCCGCGTGCAGATGGCGCTGGGCGAGGCCAAGGTGAAAGCCAAGACCGAGTTCGAGCAGTGTCTCAAGTCCACGGGCAAGAGCATGAATGAGATTCGCGAGTACATAGCGGAGCATCCCGAGCTGAAGCGGCCGTTCTATCACGTGCCGCACAGCGAGGGAGTGGCTGGAACTGCCGCGCACTTCATTCTGCATGTGAGCAAACGAATCGATCGTGACACTCGTTTCTGGAAGCGGTCGCGGGTCCGGGTAGAGACAGTTCCCGCGATGTCCGGCGACTAAGAGGCGGTTCAAGCTCTTGGTTTTGGAAAGTGAGAGGTATTCATGCACGACCACAAAGGTGCGCAGCTGATCCAGATCGCTCCCGTCGAGGCCCAGGCTTCGTCCATTCAGCGAGCGAGGCATGTGCACAAGCCGCACGAGCACAACACGAAGTTCCTGGTAGGGCTGGATGTCGGCTCAACCACGGTGAAGGCCGTGGTGGTCGAAGCGACAACGGACAGGGTGGTGTGGCAAGACTATCAGCGCCATGAAACCAAGCAACCGGAAAAGACGCTGGAATTTCTAAAGCGCATGGAAGCCGATGTGGGCATCGACCGGCACAACACGCGGATGTTTGTGACTGGCTCGGGCGGGACCGGAATCGCGGACCAGATTGGCGCGAAATTCGTGCAGGAAGTCACAGCTGTTTCCCTGGCGGTCGAGAAGCTGCATCCCGAGGTGTACTCGGTCATCGAACTCGGCGGACAAGACGCCAAAATCATCGTCTTCAAAGACGACAATGAGACCGGGCGCAAGAAGAAGATTCCCTCGATGAACGACAAGTGCGCCGGCGGCACTGGCGCAGTGATCGACAAAATCAATGCCAAGCTCAAGATCCCGACTGAACAGCTTGCCGAGCAGCGATATCAGGGAATCAAGCTGCATAAGGTTGCCGGCAAGTGCGGTGTGTTCGCCGAAACCGACATCAATAGTCTGCAGAAAGTCGGTACTCCGCCTGACGAACTGATGGCCTCGCTGTTTGAAGCGATTGTGCTGCAGAACCTGAGTGTTCTCACGCGTGGAAATACCCTGCGTCCGCACGTGCTGTTGCTCGGCGGCCCGAACAGTTTCATCCGCGGCATGCGCGAGGCCTGGCAGGCCAATATTCCGCGCATGTGGCAGGAGCGCAAGGTTGCGATTCCAGAGGGCGCGAAGCCGGAGGACCTCATTAAGGTGCCGCAGAATGCTCAATATTTTGCCGCTCTGGGCGCAGTTGAGTTTGGTCGCGGCGAAGAGGACTGCATCGGCTGCTATTGCGGCTACGAAAAGCTGATTCATTACATCGACTACGGCCGCCAGGAGGAGAAGGCGAAATCCGGCGGCAAGGGCCTGGTCGCGCACCCGGCTGAACTCGACGGATTCAAAGAAGCCTATCGGCGGAAGAAATTTACGCCTGCCGTGTTCCAGAAAGGCTCGACCGTCGCCGGTTTCATCGGAGTTGACGGCGGATCGACTTCCACCAAGGCTGTTCTGCTAAGCGAGGACGGCGACATTTTGTGCAAATCCTACCAGCTGTCCAACGGCAATCCGATTCAGGACACGATCGAGATGTTCGAAAACCTGCGCAGCCAGGTGGAAACACAGAACGCGAAACTGGAAGTGCTCGGTGTGGCCACGACGGGATATGCCAAAGACATTCTGAAAGATGTTCTCAACGCCGACGTGGCGCTGGTTGAAACTGTCGCCCACACCGAATCGGCGCTGAAGTTCTACGAAGATCCGCACGTGATCGTAGACGTTGGCGGGCAGGACATCAAAATCATCATCCTGCACAATGGCCGCGTGAAAGATTTCAAGTTGAATACGCAATGCTCTGCGGGCAATGGATACTTTCTGCAATCCACGGCAGAAGGTTTCGGACTGAGCGTAAATCAATACGCCGATCTTGCGTTCTCGGCGCAAGCGATGCCGGTGTTTGGCTACGGCTGCGCCGTGTTTATGCAGTCCGACATTGTGAACTTCCAGCGCCAGGGCTGGCGGGCGGAGGAGATTCTCGCCGGTCTCGCGGTGGTCCTGCCCAAGAACGTCTTTCTGTACGTGGCCAGCATTCCCAACCTCGCGGCGCTGGGCTCACGTTTTGTTTTGCAAGGGGGAACGCAAAACAACCTGGCTGTGGTGAAAGCGGAGGTGGACTTCATTCGTAACAGCTTTCGCGCGACCGGCAGGCAGCCTGAGATCATCGTGCACGAGCACTGCGGAGAATCGGGAGCGATAGGCGCGGCGCAGGAATCGCTGCGTCTATGGCGCAACGGCCAGCAAACGACGTTCATCGGGCTGGATGCGGTGCGCAAGATTGAGTACCGCACCACCCGCAACGAGGCCACGCGCTGTAACTTCTGCAAGAACAATTGCCTGCGAACGTTCATCGATGTCCGGACCGAACCCGTCCAGAATTTGGTGCCCATCCAGCGGGTCACGAAAGTCCCGCTCATGCAGGGCGAGCAACGCCTGATCATTGCCACGTGCGAAAAAGGAACGGTCGAAGATCTGGAGGAAATGAAGGACATCAAGGCAGGCCTGGACAAAATTCGGGACCGGCATCCAAACTTCGTCGACTATGCGTCGAAGGAAGTCTTTCGTCCCACCAACGCCCAAAGCGTCGCCGACCCGATCCCCGCGCGGGCCTGGACCAAGTCCGCAAAAGAACGCGTCGCACTGATGCAGAACCGGAGCAAGCTGCGCATCGGCATCCCGCGAGTCCTGAACATCTATACCTATGCTCCTCTGTTCAACGCGTATTTCGAGAGCCTCGGGGTGCAACCTGAGAACATCATTTACTCTGATTACACCAGCTCTGAGCTCTATCGCGCCGGGTCCAGCCGTGGCGCAATCGATCCTTGTTTTCCCGCGAAGGTCGGAATTTCGCACGTCAACAACCTGATCCAGGAGAAGCATCGCAAGAAGCCATTGCACGCGATCTTCTTCCCCATGTATGACGTGCTGCATTCGCCCCTGGTAAAGATAGTGGGCGCGAATGCCTGCCCCACGGTGACCGCGACTCCCGAGACCGTGAAGGCAGCCTTTACGAAAGAGAACGACGTCTTCGCTGAGCACAATGTCAAATACATTGATCCGATGCTCAATTTCGCAGACCGGAAACTGTTCAGCTATCAGATGCTGCAGGCCTGGCAGCCTGTCCTGGGCCTCTCGGAGGAAGAAAACGACCGCGCTGTCGAGTCCGGGTTTGCGGCGCTGAAAGCATACGAAGCTAATATCCGCCGGCGGGCCCGCCAGGTGCTGGATGAACTGGAGCGCGAGGATCGCATCGGCATCGTTATGCTGGGCCGTCCCTACCATCACGATCCCGGCCTGAATCACGAGATCCTGGACGAGTTCCAGAAACTGGGCTATCCGATCTTCTCGCAGAACACGCTTCCCCTCGACGAGGATCTGCTGGAACGGTTCTTTGGCGAAGAAGTCCGCGCCGGGATTATCAGCAGCCCCCTCGACATCACGGACGCCTGGAAAAATTCGTACTCCTGCAGCACGAACCATAAAGTCTGGGCGGCAAAATTCACGGCCCGGCATCCCAACCTGGTGGCGCTGGAAATGTCCAGCTTCAAGTGCGGGCACGATGCGCCCATCTACGGCGTGATTGAAGGCATCATCGAGCAATCGGGCACCCCGTATTTCTGTTTCAAGGATCTTGACGAAAACAAACCCTCCGGCTCGATCAGAATCCGGGTGGAAACCATCGACTACTTTCTGCGGCGTTATCGTGAGGCGATCATTCGGAAACGCAAAGCCGAGCAGGAAATCGACACCCAACTGGCAGCGCTCGAAGCGCAACTGCGTCGTGAGAAGATCGGCCTCGAAGGATTACCAACCGAGATGGTTCGCTTGGAGCCTGAGACGCAGGGATTGGCGGCAGACTAAAGATCGCAAAGCCAACGGGCGCACCATAACACGTTGTTCGCACGCCCGGGTGCTGACTCTAACCCACTCCTGACTTCCCGTCAGAGGCCCAGAGAGGAAGGATCGCACCAGCTGAGACAAATTGGGCTTGGAACGCGGAGTTGACTCGCCTGAAGATCAACGACGTGGACAGCCAACGCATGGTTCTTCACGTCGATTTGCATCATTCGCCGCTGGCGGTCACCGGTGCACCGCGTGCGGCGCCGAGCCCTCCGGGCCACCAGTTCCAATCGCCTGCAACGCGAAGAAGCGCAGGTCCAATCACAATGCGAACGAGTGTTGCGTCAATGAACACGGCTACCGCCAGCGTAAATCCGATCATCTTAACCACCAGGAAGTTCCCGAAGGTGAATGCCGCGAATACCACAATCATGATCGCGGCGGCGCTCGTAATCAGCCCTGCGGTTCTGGCAATCCCCTCGGGGATTGCCTCCAATTCACTCAGTCCGCTCCTCCTCGCTTCGAGGACGCGCGCGACCAAGAACACTTCGTAATCCATGCTCAGTCCGAAGACGATGGCAAAGGCAACGATGGGCACAATGGGAAATATGCTGACCGTTCCCTCAGGAACCCCCAGCATGCGACATCCGTGTCCGTCCTGAAACACTAGAACCAATGCTCCAAAGGAGGCCGCAACCGAGAGCAAGTTCAGAGCAATGGCTTTTACCGCGGCGAAAAGCGAACGGAACCCGCCAAGAAGCGCCATGAGCGTCCCTCCCACCACCAGCGCCATTACCGAAGCGAAGCGGTCCAGGACAATCGTCTGATAATCGGCCGTTAGCGCCGGGATGCCTCCAATGCGCAGCGTGGCGCCGGGTACTCCCGTGAGAGCTGCCGCACCGGTTTTCCGCAGTTCCCGCACCCAGCTGACCTGATCGTTCAGGGAAACCGAAGTCGCGGGTAAGATTTCAATCAGCGCCGCCCGTCCGTCGCGACTCAGGAACGTTCGATGCGTCTCGCGCGAGAGGTTGCTGAGGCCTGACCGGTCGCTCCCCGCAATCGTTGTGAGGGAGATGACGCGGCCGGAACGAGGGTCGCTCGCGAGCCGCTTGCTGAAACGATCGAGTGCATTCCAGCCCGCGTCGGTTTGCGCAATGGAATCGGTTGGAAGTTCGAGAATCGCGCGCAACGAGTACACAATGCCAACCTGATCCATGTGTTCCAGGGTGTGAAGCGCGCGAACCGATTCCGCCTGTGACGGCAGCCAATCCCCTCTCGGGACGTTAGTATCGAGCCGCGCGGCCTGCGAGGCGAGCACAAGCAAGGGGGCGCCGGCCAGAAAGATGGCAAGCCAGGGATGGGCGACGATCACCTTCCCCCATCGCCTCCAGCGGTTGGCCGTGCGCGCTGCCCGATGCTGATCCCAACTTGCAATCAAGGGCACTCGGCCGGCATTGATTCGCTGACCGAGAACTGCCAGCAGCGCCGGAACGAGGGTATTTGCCAGCAGCACACTCATTCCCGCCACCAGGACTCCAGCCAAACCGATGGAACGGACTTCGCTGATGGGGACGGTCAAGAGCGCTAAGAATCCGATGGCCACGGTCGCGGCTGAAATCAGGAGAGTACGACCTGCCTGACGCGCCGCGATGACCGAAGCTCTAAGTCCGTCTTGCTGGGCGGCAATCGCTTCCCGGAAGCGGCTGACCATCAGAAGCGCGTAGTCGATTCCCAAGCCTAGCCCCAGCATCGTGGACAAATTCTGCACCAGAATAGACAAGTGCCAACGCAGAGCCAGGAACCCTGCAATCGCCAGAGCGCTCGCGATGGCAAGCTGGCCAATGGCTACTGGAATCAGGGCCGCCACCAGGCTTCCGAAAGCCACCAGCAGAAGCGCGAGTGTGCCAGGAATCACCAGACTCTCGGCGTGTTGTACGTCGTCGGCGCTAGCTTTCCGAATGTCGAAATTGAGAGGCGTCTCTCCCGTGAGTTCCAGCTTCACCTTCGGATAACGGCCGCGCAACTGGTTTTGAAGAGAGTTCGCCAGCTCGTGAAGCTTAGGGACGAGCGACTCCACGGGACCCTCGGTCGAGGTGAGTCCCACTAGAATAAAAGTTCCTCCTCCCTTGCCCAGGAAAATCGGATCGCGAAAATCAAGACGGGAAACAACTCCGGACACGCCGGGTTCATTTTTCAGTCTCTCTTCAATCGTTGCTAACGCTTGCTCGCCCTCTTCCGAATCAGCAGGAGGGAGTCCCTGAATCACCAGGACCACCCGGTCAACGAATGGCGAGCGAAAGCGAGTGGCCAACTCCTGCGGGACCCTTCCCGCTTCACTACCTTCGATGCGCGTTGCAGTTTCCAGATGGCGCTCGGCGTGAAAGGAAAATGGAAGGAGCGCAAGCACGGCGACAAGGATCACCCCGGCCAGCCAGAAACGGCGCACATGCATGAGATTCATAGTGTCGCGCGAAATCGGTTAGCGGCGAATTCCTCCTCGCTTGGCTGGTCGTAATTCAGAATCCTAGAGGATTGGCGGAAAGATCAGCAACCCGGAATTAGCCCGCTACTCAAAATCGTCACCCTAAGAAGATTCACATCCCGCGCGCCGAGGCAGGTTCGGACTTTTGGGCCGATCTTCATTGGAAGGCTCTGTTTCCGACTGACCCGGTGCGGACAGGTTCGCATTCCGCACGGGTTCGTATTATTTTATTGTGTGGTAAGGATACACGGTTTCCAGGAGGATCATTGCACAAACTCGCGTTGCTCGGGTTGTTTGCCGCTCTTCAACTTGGTGCCGCAGACCCCCGCATCGGCTCATGGACGCTCATCTCTGCGCAGTCTTCCCTGGATCCCCCCAACAAACTTTCCATCACACGTCTACACGATGAAGTACACGTGGTGATTTCAGGCGACACCCACCTCGATTTTACGGCGAAGTTGAACGGCCACGAAGCGTCCGTACCAGCCAATCCGGCATTTAATCAAATCGAGCTGCGAAGGATCGATAAGCATCAAGTCGAAATCAAAGAGAAGAAGGATGGAGCCCTGGTGGCGACTATTCGTGACAAATTGTCGCGTGATGGTAACGAGTTAACGAGCACGACTTCACAGAACGGCCGTGCCGACCGGATCACCGTGTGGACCCGGACCGGGGGAAAGAAGGCTGCCAATGACTTATTCCCGGGTGAGTGGGCCGAGGATCTGAGTAAGACTCGATTGCGGCAAGGGATGGCGCTCAAAATCGAGGCGGAAGGAACAGATGGCGTCCGCTTCTCGGGAGATTTCAGCTACAGCGCCCGCTTTGACGGTAAAGAATACGATCTGAAAAACTCCATCAACGATACCGTGACCCTGCAACTTGTCGACGCTCACACGGTCGATGCGATTTACCGGCGAGATGATCAAATCACCCAAAAGGATCGGTGGGTGGTTTCCGCCGACGGAGCGGAAATGACCCTAACCACGACCGGCACGCTGGAAACCGGTCAGCAAGTAAAAGAGACAATGGTATTTCGGAAACAGTAACTATCGCTGTGCCGCGTCCGCTGCACTCGTAGGTGCGCCGCCTACCGGCAAGTTCGCCACAGCGTTGAACTCACGCGGCGCAACCGAGATGATTCCCTTTCGGTGCATGAATTTGAGGATGCCATTGACGGTATCTTCGAGAGACGGATCCGGCTTACCCCATGCGGAAGCATCCCGAGCTGCCTGATAGCAGGAACTGTCGTAGCGTTTGAACTCCATGGCCGAAATGTTGTCCACCGAGTTCACCAGAAAGTCCAGCAGCGGAAAGAGCAAATCTTCTTTCCTGCATCTCCGGATCAGCTCGGGAACAAAGTCGGGAAGACTGAATATTTCAAATTGCCGGCCGGTCGCTTTTGTAATCAGGCCGGTAATGTCCAGCATATTCGCGTAGTCGTCCCTCACTACGTGATACGTGTTGTTCTCCGTGCCGGGAGTCGTGGAAATCGCGACGATGTTGTTGGCCGTGATGTCGGCGGGAACGAAACTGACCTGGTTCAGAGCATCGACTCCAATCCCGTGATTCACCATGAACGCCACTAAACGCACGGCAATGTCGAAGTTGTTGCCGCCGCCGGTAATCGAGGGACTCACCAGAGCAGGCCGGAAGATCCGCGTGGCCAGCCCGTGGCGGCGCGCGTCCATCACCACTTGCTCCGATACCCACTTGGACTGGCTGTACCCAAAATCGAGAAGCTCCATATTCTCGTTGAAGTCGGTCTCGTACAGAACTTTCTTAACCGCCCAGCCAAATACGAAGGTGGTCGAGACCAAATTGAAGCTCTTGGGCCGTCCTTCGAACGCCAGTCTCAAGACCTCATTCGTACCCAGCACGTTCGCGTCACGCATCCGGTCGTAGTTGAGCAGGTAGTTTACGGTTGCGCCGTTATGGAACACGGTATCGATTTCATTCGCGAGGGAATCCCACGCCTCCCGCGTCAATGCCAGCTCCTTCTGGCCAAGATCTCCGCAAACCGGAATCACGCGAGTCTCGAACATCTGCATCAGTTCCGCCGGGCAAGGCCCCATCGATTCCATCGCCGCCCTTAGTCTTTGCCTGCCCTGATGCTCGTCGGAAGACCTGACCAGAACGTGGATCTTGGCACGTGTTTGTTCCAGCAGGCTTTTCACCAGGAACGGTCCAATGAAGCCGGTACCACCGGTGAGCAAAACATTATTCAGGATTGGCGTTTTGGGCAATAATGCAGGCGCCGGAGGCTCGAAGATGAGCTTCCTGTCGTTCCTCATCATCCGCTCTTCCGCTGCGCGCTGCTCTTCACGGAAAGCCGCCAAGGACTGCCGCAGGGGACCCAGTGCTTCTTCGGGAGCGCGCTCCAGCTGTTCGGCGAGTTGAAACAGCTCGGCTACGCTCACACGCTGAATGAGACCGATATCCACCTGCCTCGCCAGCATATCGGCGTCTTTATTCTTCAGGAGTTCCTTGATCTCGTGCATGAACACAACCAGATCCAGGGAATCCAGCCCGGCTTCGACGAGGTTGTACGATTCGGTACCCGTCAGGTTGTAACGGGCTTTCAATACGTCGAAAGGCGACTGGCTTACAGAACCGGAGGCGGAGATTTCAGCGTCCTTTTCCCGCGAAAACTCCGACAGAACGGTAAATTGACCTTGCAGCCACATATGCTTGGTTTTATGGCGCATGATCTTGCCCGAACTGGTTCTCGGTATGGCACGGGGCGCGATGAAAGAAATCAGCGCCACTTCCACGTTGAGATAATTCCTGACGGCAGCTGCAATCTTCAGCGCATCCGGAAGGGCTTTTGGATTTTTTACTTCGGCAACGACCGCCAGGGCCGGCTCGCTGTCCTCATTGATCTGGAACGCGGCAACACAATTCGCCCGGACTAGCCCGGACGCTTTCTCCACCACGGCCTCGATATCCTGCGGGTAATAGTTCTGCCCGCGGAGAATAATCATGTCCTTGATACGGCCGCAGACGAAGAGTTCGCCGTCGTGGAAGAAACCCATATCGCCGGTGCGAAGGTAGCCATCGTCGTAGGGGCTGTCGTCCACCAGCCGGGCGTGAAACAGCTTCAGAGTCAGTTCCGGATTGTTCCAGAATCCGGGGCACTTACTCCCTCCAGCGATCCAAATCTCGCCGATGCGACCAGCTTCCAGAACGACGTGCTTCTCCGGATCTACGATCTTTACCGTGAGTCCCGGCAGGGGAGTTCCACAACTGACAATCTGCGTGGCCGCGCCGATTTCGGAAACCTCCTTGGTCATGCGGGCTTTACCCAGCGCGACGGCATTCTTGTTGACGGAAATAATATTGCGGCCGCCGAGCGAAACCGCCAGAGTATTCTCCGCCAGCCCGTACGCGACAAAAAAGCTTTCCGACTTCAGTCCGTAAGGCTGAAAGGCCTGCAGAAACCGCGTATAAGTGTCCGGTTTGACGGGTTCCGCGGCCACCATCAGCAGCCGGAGCGAGCTGAGATCGCAATTCTCCAAACTCTCCTTGGAAAGCCGCCCGGCGCGCAAGCAATAGTCGTAAGCGAAATTGGGCGCGGCTGAGGCGCTGGCCCCATAAGTCTTAATCGCATCGAACCACAGGGTAGGTCGCTGAATGAAATCGTTGGGAGCGAAGCCGTAGGTCGTGCCGCCTGTGAGCGCGGGATAAAGGTAGCACCCAATCAACCCCATATCGTGATACTGCGGCAGCCAGGAGACGACTACCGGCGCGGGATGGTCGATCACGAGCGGGCAGTTATGCAGAATGTTTTCGTGCGTGACCATCACGCCTTTAGGATCTCGAGTCGACCCCGACGTGTACTGGAGAAACAGAATCTTCGAAGCGCCGTTGAAAGTTTCGCTCGAAACCGTATCGACGAAGTCTTCCGTTACAACCCAACGCAGACCGGAAACGTAGTCGACGTCGACACCGCATGCCGAGACCCCGCTTCTGGCAAGATTGGTCTTCAGAGATCCGAGGTAATCTTTGCTGGTTAGAATCCCCGCTGCCTGGCAATCCTTTGCGATGTGGACCATTTTGTACAGGGCGCCCTGGAAGCCACGAGAACTGGGGGGATAGACGGGCACGGGAATCAATCCGGCGCGTACGCAGCCAAAAAACGCGCAAATCATTTCGAGCCCAGGCGGGTAGGCGAGCAGAAGACGGTCCTGCGACTTGAAACCGTGCTCCTTGCGCAAATGTCCGGCAATCGCCTTCGTCCGGTGGAGAAACGACTCATACGAGTAGCCCCCAACCGGGTCGCCGTTCACGTCAATGTAGGAATAGAGAAGTCTGTGCGGATGCTGATCCCCTAGACTATCCAGCTTGTCCAAAATCGAAGCGATCATAGGTTCGGATCGGTCTCACGGCGGTGACACCGCCAATCGTTAACCTCGTACGTTGAATGAGAAGATTCCGTAAAAGAGAGCAAAAGCCTCGCTGCTCCCGTGCATTGGAGCAGACCGATTTCGGGAACAGAGGCGCAGTCATTCCTTAAGGCCATGCGTCTCTCGGTCCGGTGAAGACGAAGCCCCGCCTGTCGTCGGATCATCCGACTCAAAGCGTCTTGGTTCCATTCCCACAGGGCAGTGATAAGGGCAGTGATAGTAGGGGTGATGGTAACAGAGATTTGGAAAACTGGGAAGGAGGGGGCCCCCGTCAACTTCTGAGAGGATGCGCCGTTACGCCGGCTCCGCGTGATCCGAAATTCCCTTGATCTTGCTTAAGTTTTCGAGCTAACATCCATTTCTGACGCTTGCGCCGGAGGCGGTGTCTGGGGCAACAAAATCCGCAGTTGGCCTCTCGACCCTCCGCAAAACGGGCCGGAATGCATCGAGCCGGCCTGACATCATTGAGCCAGTACGTCCGAAACGAGGCGGTTATTAGTCTGCAGCCGGAGATTGATGATCTTGTACCATCGGAGGCCTCGCTGCGGCACTCCGTTTTCGATTCGGCGGGTGCATCTTCATTCCCGAAAGTCTTGCGCCGCCGCCTCGACGATTTTTTTTCCGACGGAAACATTTCTCCCAAAGCCGACCGCACCATGTGGGTCAAAATCGCGGTGGGGCTGGCAGTGCTGGCGGGCAGCTGGATTGCTCTTTACACGCTCAAGCCGGGTTCATGGAAGTTCGTCGGCCTCTACCTTTTAAATGCCATCGCACAGACGTTCCTTTTGCTGAACATCGCGCACGACAGCAACCACAACGCCATCTCGTCGGTACGGACCGTAAACAAAGCCCTGAACTATGTTTTCGATGTTTGCGGAATCAGCTCCTACATGTGGCGCATCCTCCATCATCGAGGTCACCACTCCTGCATCAATCTCCACGGGGAAGACGATGCGCTCACAGGACGCCGCATCCTTCGGTTTACGCCCCACGAACCCCGGATGCCCATACAGCGATTCCAGCACATCTATGCGCTCTTGCTTTACGCGCTATTCTCTCTCGATTACGTGTTTCTGAGGGACTTTGAGTGCTTTTTCTTCCCCTCCCACGACTATCTGAAAAGCACGAAGCATCCCATGCGAGAATACGTCACCCTTTTTGCAGGGAAAGCATTCTACGTCACCTACATGCTCGTCTTGCCAGTCGTGGTGCTGGGGAAATCGCCTCTGCTGGTCGCTTTGGCTTTCCTGCTTGCCCATTTGATCATCGGCTTGAGCGTAGCGCTCGTATTCCAGACCACACACTCCGTCGACAGCACTTACTTTCCCTCAGACCGCAGCGAGTTTGACAACGGGATCTATCACATCTTCGCGACAACGGCCGACTACGCGACCACGAACCCGCTCGTCGGTTGGCTTGCTGGCGGGCTCAACCACCACATAGTCCATCATCTGTGCCCTTTTGTGTGCCACACTCACTATGCTCCGCTGACCCGTATTGTGAAGGAGACCGCCGAAGAGTATGGCATTCCCTATCGGCAACATCCCACCATGAACCGGGCGATCAAACATCATCTGCTACTCTTGAAGCAATTGGGGAACCAGGATCAATTTTCGAGCACCTGAATTTATACAGATGACCAGGCGATCCATTCCGGCAGACCACGCAGGATTTCCCGCAGTTGTCCGCACGCGCAGGGATGAGGATAGCGAGGCGTGACCTTGGCGCAGAGCGTTCCCGCCGTCTCCCGATTCCGCTCCTTCCTGGATTCGCGCGCCATGGCCCACAATCCGGTACAGGTGCTCTCGAAGTACACCGCGCTCCACGGCGACACCTTCCGATTCTATTTTGGCGGCGTCAAGGAGGCCATTGTCACCACTAATCCCGTCGTCATTCAGCACGTGCTGAAGACGAACGCGGAGAACTACCGCAAGTCCGAGATTCAAGTGAAGCGCATGGGCCATTTCCTGGGCAAAGGTCTTCTCACAACTGAGGGGGAGGCTTGGCGCACGCAACGGCGCCTCATCCAGACGGGTTTTGAGCGAAAGCAGCTCGAAGTGATCTCCTCGATCATGCAGGACTCCCTCGCCGACTCGCTGCAGGACTTCGACAGGCATGCCCGGCTGGGCCCGGTCGATATTTACCCTCACTTGATGAAGATTACCTTCGCGATGGTAGGCAGATCTCTGTTTGGCGCCCGATTGAAAGACGAAGACATCGAACTCATCAGCCTGGCCATCTCGACCGTCCAGGAATTTATGGTCCGCCAAACCATTCAGCCCTATCTGAATCCCTGGTTTGCCGTCTCGGGCGAACTGCGCAGACACGAGGAAATGCGAAGCCGCGCCTTCGGCGTTTTGCTCGACTACCTCCGGCGGCGACGCGGGGAGGGCCCGGGCCACGATCTACTGCAGATCCTGATGGATGCTCGCTACAGCGACGGCCATGGCATGAGCGATGAGTTGGTCCTCAGCGAGAGCATGCAACTGCTGGTCGCCGGCCATGAAACGTCGTCGAATGCTCTATCGTGGCTTCTCTACTTGCTAAGCTCGCGTCCGGATTGTGTCGACAGGATACGGCAGGAGTTCGATTCTGTGCTGGGCGAAAGGCCTCTGAGTTACCTGGACGTTCCCAAGTTCGAGTTTACGAACCAGGTGATACTGGAGGCGCTGCGCCTTTATCCACCGTTTTGGATGGTCGACCGAATGGCTATCGCGGACGATCGCGCCGGGGATCTCGCGATACCCCGCGGGTCCACCATCGTTGTGTTTATTTATGGCGTGCACCATTCGCCGCAGTACTGGGAGAACCCGGAGAGTTTCGACCAGGAACGGTTCGCCAAGGGGAAGGAAAAGCTTCACACGCCCTTCACCCATTTACCCTTCGGAGCCGGGCCTCGGGGCTGTATCGGCGGCAACTACGCCATGCTGCAGATCCTCATGATCCTGAGTGTTCTGCTCCGAAAATACGATTTCTGTCTGGTTCCGGGCCAGACCATCCAAGCGCGCCCGATGGTCATCTTGCGACCGGAACACGGAATCCAGATGACCTTCGCTGAGGCAATCCCACGCGGCGCCGGCCGACTGTCCGACTGTTTACACTGATCAAACCTTGCGAGCTAACCGGGAGGGATCTGATGCCGGCTTACCGCGATTAGTAACGCGATGTCGGCTTGTGATCGTCGAACGTTCGCTTCCGGACTCGTTGCAAGTCGGACTGCTCGTCGGGGCTCCAGAGAAAAAGGGCGGGTGGATGACAGCCGCTGCCAGGGCAGTCCGTTCTCTGCAGTCCGGTTAGTCGAGTAGGAATCGCGAAAAACGGGCCGATCGGTCATCGGCGCAGGAGCCCTAACAATCTGCCGCCAGAACGACCGTCGGTTGACTTCCGGTTACGGCAGCATTATCGTGTCGCAGCAAGGTGGATTGACGCCCTCTGGGGGTGGGTGTGGGCCCAGAACTCTCCAAGCAGGTTTCCGAGTTGCTCGCGAGCTGGAACAACGGCGATGCCAAAGCCAGGGAAGCCCTCATGCCCCTGGTTTACGACGAACTGCGCAAACTAGCTGCCTCTCACCTGCGACGCGAGCGCAACGATCATACGCTGCAGCCGACTGCACTGGTTCACGAAGTTTATTTGCGCCTGGCGGAACAGAAGAACGTCCAGTGGCAGGACAAGAGCCACTTTTTTGGGGTCACGGCGAATCTGATGCGGCGCATTCTGGTGGATCACGCGCGCGCCCACCTGGCTGACAAGCGCGGCAGCGGGCTGCCCAAAGTGTCATTGAATGAAGCGATCGCCATGTCGCGGGAGCGTCCGGCGGAACTGCTGGCTCTGGATGAAAGTCTCACGCAGCTGGCTGCCACGGACCCGCAACAGAGCCGGATCGTCGAGTTGCGCGTTTTTGCCGGCCTCACCATCGAGCAAACGGCCGAGGTCCTTGGGATTTCTCCCGCCACCGTCAAGCGCGACTGGAATCTGGCCAAGGCGTGGCTGCTGCGGGAAATTGAGAAGGCAGAGCCGTCGTGAACCCTGAGAAATGGGCGCAGATCAAGGAACTTTTCGGTTCTGCGCTGGAGCAGCAACCCGGCGACCGAAGCGCATTTCTCAGGAACGCCTGCGGGCAAGACGCAGAGCTGCGTTCCGAAATCGAATCGTTGCTCGCTTCTTTCGACTCCAACCAAAGCCTGGGAGCAGATGCTCCGCCTGCGGGCGCCGCGACCAGCGCCGCTGCGGCTGCCGGACAGAACATCGGTCACTATCGCGTAATCCGCGAAATTGGTTCGGGCGGGATGGGCGCGGTGTACCTGGCGGTGCGCGCCGACGACGAGTACAACAAGCGCGTCGCGATCAAACTGGTGCAGGCGGGTATCGATACGCAGGAGATTCTGAACCGCTTTCGTCATGAGCGGCAGATTCTGGCGGCGCTCGACCATCCCAACATTGCGAAGCTGCTCGATGGTGGAACCACGGCGCAGGGATTGCCCTACTTCGTCATGGACTACGTCGAGGGCACGCGCATCGACGAATATTCCGATACGCAGAAACTCTCCGTTCGCGAACGTGTGTGCCTTTTCCGCGACGTCTGCTCGGCGGTGCAATACGTCCATCAGAACCTGGTGGTGCACCGGGACCTGAAGCCGGGAAACATCCTGGTCACAGCCGAAGGCGTGCCTAAGCTGCTCGATTTCGGCATTGCCAAGCTGATGAAGCCCGAATTATTCACCAACGCGCTCGACGCGACGCGAGTCGAGTTCCGGCTGATGACGCCGGGATACGCGAGCCCGGAACAGGTTCGCGGCGAACCAATCACCACGGCCAGCGACGTGTATTCGTTGGGGGTAATTCTTTATGAGCTGCTGACTTCGATGCGGCCCTATCAGGTGAAGACGGATTCTCCGGCGGAAATTCTGCGGGCGGTGTGCGATCAGGAGCCCTCCCGGCCGAGCACAGCCATCATGCGGGCAGGGAAAGTTGATGCTGACAACAGGAAATCAACCCCCGAGGGCCGGGCGCTGATGCGCGGCACGGTTCCCGAAAAACTCAGACGCCAGCTGCGCGGTGATCTCGACACCATCGTGCTGAAGGCGCTGCGCAAGGAGCCGTCGCGACGTTACGTTTCTGCCGAGCAGCTGTCGGAGGATTTGCGCCGTCATCTCAAGGGGCTTCCCGTTACCGCGCACAGCGACAGCTGGAGCTATCGCAGCCGCAAGTTTGTGGGGCGCCACAAAGCTGGAGTCGCAGCGGCTGTTTTGATTGCGATTTCTCTGGTGGCTGGAGTTCTCGCGACCACCTGGCAAGCCCGCGTTGCCCGCAGAGAGCGGGCCAGAGCCGAACAACAGTTCAATGATGTTCGCAAGCTGACCACTTCTCTGCTCTTCGAGTTTCACAGCGCGATTCAGGATCTTCCGGGAGCGACTCCGGCGCGCAAGCTCATGGTGCAGCGGGCGCTGGAATATCTGAACAAGCTGGCCCAGCAGGCTCGTGGCGATCCCGGCTTGCAGCGCGACCTGGCCGAAGCTTACCTGAAGGTCGGCGACGTGCAGGGGAATCCGTATATTCCGAACCTCGGCGATGCGCGCGGCGCGACCGAGAGCTATAACCAGGCACTTCAAATCAGCCAGACCCTCACCCAAGCCGATGCAAAGGACTGGGCGGCCCGCGAGTATCTGGCGCGAAGTTATAAATCGCTCGGCGAAGTATTGCCGGTGCTCGGCCAGCCTACGGAGGGACTTGCCGATCTGCGACAAGCCTGCAGTTCTTTCGAAGCGTTGACTGCCGCGAAGCCAGACCGCGCCGGGCTTCGCCAAGAGTTGGCCGGTTGTTACCAGTCTCTCGGCGACCTCGAAGGCCACAGCGGCCGCGCGAATCTCAGCGATCCGGCAGCTGCGCTCGAGAGCTATCGCAAGTCACTTGGTCTTTATCAGGCGCTGCTCCAGAGCGACCCGGGAAACAAAGTTGCCCGTCGAGGCGCGGCCGTCCTTCAAATCCGCGCCGGCGACTTGCTGGTGCGTGATGATCTGAAGGCTGCGATGAGCAACTATCGCGCCGCCCTGCCGGTGGTACAGGACCTTGCCGCCTCCGATCCGACGAACGCAGAGGCACGCCGGCTTCTGGCAACCGCGTATCAGAAGATTGGGAGCGTACTCGAAGATCTGGGCGATCTCAAGGGAGCGCTCAAGAACTATGACAGCGCAGCGGCGACGAGAGAAGACTTGATGCGTGCCGATCCCAGCAACGCGCTCGCCAGCATGAACACGGTCGTATCGCTGCGCTATCTCGGCGACCTGCTTTACAAAATGAACGACCGGGCGGGTGCGCTGGCGAAATATCAGCGCGCCGTAGAGGTCCTCGACAGGTTGGCAGCGGCGGAGCCGGACAACGTCATGGTGCAGGGACGCGACTCGGTCATGCGTATCTTCGTCGGCCAGACGATGGCGGAAATGGGAAGGATCGCAGAAGCGCGCACGGTGACGGCGCGCGGCCTCGCCATCGCGAAGGAGCTAGGCAAACGGGAAGACGCCACTCCCGATGAGCTCAGCGAATACGCCGAGAGCTTTCTGACTTGTGAACCCGCCGACTTGCGCGAGCCGGCAACCGCATTGCGCTTCGCAAAGGCATCGGTGGACAAATCGGGAGGCAGCGACGCCGAGAATCTTGGCATCCTGGCGGATGCATATTTCCAGAATCACGATCCCGGGCATGCCGCCGAAACCGAGCAGAAGGCGCTCAGCCAGCTGCCTCCTGCAGGCCCGCAGGATGCGCCATCACCCGTGCGTCAGAGGCTGGAAAGAAATCTGGCGAAGTTCAAAACCGCACGAAGCAATCCGCCAAGCCGTGATCCGGAGTGACCGCGGAAGCGAAAGGCGCGGAGACCTCTGGTCTCCGCGCCTGGGGAATTTTCCGCACTCGTCTACCGCAGTTCAGCTCCAACTCGATTACTGATTGTTCGACATCGGGCGCCAGCCGCTGCTGTAGTCGGGCGGAGTATCGGTGTTCGTTCCCTGGATCGCGCCATCCGGGCGAGTCCAGTACTGGTTGTAGTCGTTCGAGACGGTGTGGCTCGTGCCGGTGACGTTGTCCGTGACGGTGGTGATGCCCAATCTGGTGTCGCTGTCGCGCTGCATGACCTTATCCATGACCTTGTTGCGGGCTTCCCATCCCGACATGACGTCGATCTGATTGGACTGCGCCTGCTGGCGGGCGTTCTGGGCGATCACAGCGCTCATCTGATGCTGTGCGCGGGTCACGGCGCCGGTGACGTCGCGGGTGGTTTGCGCCTGCCGCGCTTCCCACTGCGGATCGATCTGGAAGCTGCCGGCCATGGTGTTCAGAACGTTGCGAGCCTCGGCGGCTTCGGACGGATCAGCCAGGAAGCCGGTCAACTCCATCACGAACCACATTCCGACGCCTTGTCCAGTGGCCGATCCAGCCAGCACGGTCGAAGCGCGGACGTAGCCAGCCTGCGCGCCGCACCGGAAATCGGTTTCGCCGACCCAGGCCTGAGCCTCTGCGCCCTGAGTTCTGCCGAAGTTTACAGCCGCCGCGTTCAGCTGGCGGGAAGCGTCCTGCAGAGTGCCGCCGCCCGTGATCTGCGGCGTGCGGCACAGCTGGGAGCCGACATAGTCGCGGGAGAACTGCGCGCCTGACTCATAGCGAGCCATAAGGACGGGCCCACCCCACGAGGCGCGCGTCGTCTGACCTTCGCGTATACGAGCGAACGCGGTCATCCGGTTCGGCACCTCGCGTGGAATCAGGTTGGGGTCGCCGTAGAAGATCTGGATTCTGCGGTCGGGCGAGATGGCGAAAACGACCGGGTGCGGATCGATCGCCGAGCTCCGCACCAGGCCGCCCTGAACCTTCCATCCCTGGGGAACGTTCATCGTGAAGGCTCCCTCACGGGGATCACGCCACGGCGTGAAGGCTAGCCCGGACTGAGACTCCGCTGAAACTGTCTCATAACCCGCAGACTGGCTTGATCCTTGTTCGGCGTTCTGTACCGGGATTACATTGCCGTTCGCGGTCGTGTAGTAGCCCTGCGCCTGGGGAGCTGCGGCGTGGGCAGCGGGCGTACCCTGATACGAATTCCCGAAGCCATATCCGCTGGATTGCTGGCCGCCATTCGCAGAGCCCGACACGAACGCATTCTTGAAAGAACCTCCGAGCTGGCCGAATGAGCTGCCAACCTGGCCGGAGCCCTGCTCAATGTTCGATTTCGCCGCCGCGATGGCTCGTCCGGCTGCCTCGCCGACCGTCTTCATCCATGATCTCTTCGCCGGTGCGGGGGCGGGCGCCGCTTCTGCATCGGCGGCCTGGTTGACGCTCGTCGGCGCGCTCTGGACGCTCGCGGCTGCGGTCGTGCCCTTCTTGCCCATGGCGGTGATCATGGCGCGCAACACGTTGGGAGTGATGCCCTCCTGCTTCAGCTTCAACAGCGCCGGCACCGAGATGTCGAAACTGGCGTCCTGAGCCTGGATGGCCGAAATAATGGTCTCTTCTCCGAGGCCGGCCTTCGACAAGGTCACGACGTCGTCGTTTGAGAGGCTGGCCGAAGCCTGGGCTGGAAGGGTGGTCATCAGGAGGCTGGTCAACAGAACTGCCGAAATCATCACTTTTCGAAGCATGGTGTCACTCCTCTTGAATCGAATCTCGCTGTTCACCTATACATCGCGGAAACCAGAGGATGGATTGGCTCACCGACCCTGAAAATATTTTGAGGAGAAAACGGCGGAGGCAGGCTGACGCGAGTAACCTATTCATTTCATTGGGATTAGCTGTGGTTTCGCAGGAAGCGACTCGACCCCGGAAGCACGCCTATATAAAAAGACCCACCCGTGCCCGCACCATTGCTCGGGGATCCCGATTCTTTGCGGGCCTCAAAATCGCCGAGAAATTTCTTGTGAGGGGGTGAGCTTTTCCTCAGGCGAATTCCGCGATGTTGAGTGCGAGTCAAAGAAGTTCATTGCGCCACTGCGATGAACTCTTTGGCTTGCCACACTCGCACGCAGAGGAGCATCGCCATGAAAAACCACCGCTCGATCCATCTGTCCGTCATTTTCTTGCTGGCCACGCTGCTGAGTTTAATGGCGGCGCAACCACAAGCCCTGTCGCAATCGCTGCCGAAGCGTCTCCTGGTTACGCAGGCGATTGACGAGGGCGCGCGCGTGACGCTTGCGGGCAACACGCACCCCGAAGCCAACAAAGAGAACGATCGCGGCCCGGTTGCAGGCGATTTCCCCATGGAGCACATGATGCTCCTGCTGAGGAGACCTCCCGAGCTGGAGAAATCGCTCGAAAAGTTCATCGACCGGCTGCATGACCAGAAGTCCCCAATCTTCCACCAGTGGATTAACGCGCAGGAGTTTGGCGATAAATACGGCCTCGCGCAGCCGGACCTCGATACGCTCAGCCGATGGCTTGAGTCGCACGGCTTCAAGGTGAATATGGTGTACCGGAACGGCTTGGTCATTGACTTCTCCGGAACGGCAAGCCAGGTACAAGAGGCATTCCACACGGAAATTCATCGTTTGGAAGTAAAGGGAGAAAAGCACTACGCGAACATGAGCGACCCGCAGATTCCGGCGGCGCTCGCGCCCGCCGTCGCCGGGGTGGTCTCACTGCACGATTTCCGTCCGCAGCCAGTAAACCCACTGCGCAAAAAGGCCAACTACACAGTCGCGGGACTGCCCGCGCGCATGGTCGTGCCGGCTGACCTCGCTACCATTTACAACCTGAATCCGCTCTTCTCTCTTGGACTCACGGGACAAGGCCAGACCATAGTCGTGGTGGAGAGCACCGACGCTTACAGCGACGCGGATTGGCAGAGTTTTCGCTCTGCGTTTGGCCTTTCCGGTTACACCTCAGCCTCGCTTACGACCATCCATCCCGCGAGCACGGGTACAAACAACTGTACGGATCCGGGAGCGGTACCCGGCGTCGCCGAAGGCGAGGCGGCGCTCGACGTGGAGTGGGCCAGCGCGGCTGCTCCCGGCGCTGCCATTGTGCTGGCTTCCTGTAGTGAGGGCACCGCCACGTATGGCTGGTTCATCGCCCTGCAAAACCTGCTGAACGCGCCCGGCACGCCGCCCGCCGTCATCAGCATGAGTTACGGCGTGGCGGAGACCACCTTGGGCGCTAGCGCCAATGCGGCGATCTATTCGACCTACCAGCAGGCTGTTGCGGCCGGCGTTTCCATCTTTGTTTCCACTGGCGATGCAGCGGCCGTCAACAATGACCGTGGCAATCCCTGGGCGGTCGACGGAATCAACATGAATGGATTCGCCACGACTCCCTACAACGTCGCGGTCGGCGGCACCGACTTCAGCGATCTCGCCCACGGAACCCTCTCGACGTATTGGAGCGCAACGAACGGACCGACCTGGGGCTCGGCACTCTCCTATGTTCCGGAGATGACCTGGAACGACTCTTGCGGCAGCACCGTGCTGGCCGCCTATTTCAGCTATACCACGACGTATGGTGAATTCGGGTTCTGCAACAGCGACCTCGCCTTGGTCGGCGGGCTCAACACCGGCGGAGGAGCCGGCGGTCCCAGCGGTTGCGCCGGCGGAGCGCCAAGCACGCCCGGAGTCGTCGGCGGAACGTGCGTGGGATACGCGAAGCCTTCGTGGCAATCCGTCGTGGGCAATCCGAGCGATGGAGTGCGTGACATTCCCGACGTATCTCTGTTCGCATCCGACGGCTCTCAGTGGGGGCATGCGTACGTGTTCTGCATGTCCGACGTCATAAACGGCGGAAGCCTGTGTACCGGCGCACCGGACACGTGGTCGGGCAGCGGCGGAACCTCCTTCGCCACGCCCATCATGGCAGGAATTCAAGCCCTGGCCAACCAGGCCACCGGCGCCCGGTGGGGCAATCCGAATCCGATGTACTACTATCTCGCCCGATCGGAATACGGGACATCAGGCAATTCGAATTGCAATGCCAGCCTGGGCAACACCGTTGGGAGCGGCTGCACGTTCTACGACATCACTCTAGGCACCAACAACGTGCCTTGCGAAGGAACGGTGAACTGCTACACACCCTCCGGCACGATTGGCGTGCTTTCGACTTCCAACAGTGCCTACGAGCCAGCATTTGGCACTAATGTCGGCTGGGATTTCAGCACCGGAATCGGCAGCGTGAACGCCTACAACCTGGTGGCGGGGATTTACAACAACACGTACTTTCAACTGGCAGTCACGACCGCAGGCTCTGGCAGCGGATCGGTGAGCAGCAGTCCCCCGGGAATTACCTGCCCCGGCACCTGCTCCAACTATTTCAAAATCGCCAGCAAAGTCACGTTGACGGCTACTGCCGCTTCCGGTTCGACGTTGGCCGGATGGAGCGGCGCTTGCACCGGCACCGGGACCTGCACGGTGACGTTGAATGCGAACCTTAAGGTAACCGCAACATTTAACCTGCCTGTCGGCAACCCTGCGGTCAGCCTGTCGGCGGGCAGCCTGACCTTCGCCGGCCAGGTGATCGACACCACAAGCGCGTCGAAGTCTGTGACCGTTACCAACACAGGCAAAGGGCCGCTCACGCTGAATTGGCTGGGAGTCAGTGGAAACTTTGGCGGAACGGACAACTGCCCCGTCGCCCCGTCGACTCTGGCTCCGAACGCCAGTTGCACGATCCATCCGAACTTTACTCCGACAGTCAGCGGTACGATTCCGGGCGAGCTCACGATCTCCGATAACGCCCCCGGAGCGCCGCACCTGATCAACTTGACCGGCACAGGGCTGACCGCGATTTCGATTTCGCCGTCGACCCTCGCATTCGGCACCGTCACGGCAGGCACGACCAGCGCCGCCAAGACGGTGACCGTAACCAACAACCTGACCACTGCACTGACGACCAGCTTTGTCGCGAGCGGCGACTACACCGCAGTGGGCAACGGCACGAATCCCTGCCGAAGCACTCTGGCCGCGGGCGCGAAGTGCACGATGAACGTCACCTTCTCTCCCAAGTCAAACGGCGCCATCGACGGAGCAGTTACCATCACCTACAACTCAAGCTTGAGTCCGCAGAACGTCCAGCTCTCCGGGACCGGTTCGGGCGCAGCTGCGTCACCCCTCAGCTTTTCTCCCACGACGATGGCTTTCACCGAACTGATCGGCACGACCAGCGCCAGCAAGACTCTGACCGTGACCAACACCAGCGCCGCCGCCGTGGACATTTCGAGCATCTCGGCGAGCGGCAATTTCAAAGCGGTAGGCGGCAGCACAACGCCCTGCGCCGGGTCGCTGGCGGCGGGCGCAAAGTGCACGATCGCGGTGACCTTCAGCCCGAGCATCAGCGGGGTGGTCAACGGAGCAGTCGTGATCGCCGACGGAACCAGCGCCAGCCCGCAGATTTACGACGTAACGGGCACAGGAGTTCCGCCCTTGACCGCTTCCGCCGGCAGCCTGACCTTTGCAGCGCAAGCCGTCGGCACGACAAGCGGTGCCCAAACCATAACCTTGACCAATCATCTGAGCACGACCCTCAACACGATCATCGCCGCGAGCGGCCAGTACGCAGTCGCCGCCACCGGCACCAGCCCTTGCGGCAGCACCCTCGCCGCCGGAGCGAAGTGCACGTTCAATGTGACGTTTACTCCTGCTGTGTCAGGAACCATCGATGGGGTTGTAACCGTCGGTTATGGCGAAACCCCAGGCCCGCTGGAGGTGAGGCTGACCGGCACGGGACAGTAACGAACAATACAACAGAGCAAAAAATGAAAAACTATAAGCTCACCGTGCTCGGTGAATCGCAAGTCTGAAACCAGGCCCGCCCTTCAACGGCGGGCCGTTTTCTATAGAGTTGAGGCACTTGGCCTCACCGGGACTCGTTCAAGATTTTTCTTGCTGTCGGGGCGCGCACGCTGCGCGAACTGGCCCGGCTTCATCTGCTACGACGGGCGTACCAGGAATAGGAACGGCGAGCCAAGGTTAAGTCCGGACTTGCGAAACGCTCGGTTTGTGATCGCTGCGCATTCGCCCCATCGAGTTCTGAAAGTCGGACTCCTCATTAGCCCTTCAGAGAAAAAGCTGCCAAAGGCTGCGTGAGCAGGCCGAGTAGTCCGCTCTCTGCCGTCCGATTTGATTGGGAATTATCGCGAATACGGGCATTACTCGCGTATTTCGATGGAAGAACAGCAGATATGCTTTGCTGTCCAGACTATATGGCGGAGGGAGAGGGATTCGAACCCCCGGTACGGTTTCCCGTACAGCGGTTTTCAAGACCGCCCGTTTCAACCGCTCACGCATCCCTCCGCGCCTTTATAATCAATAGTTTACATCACAGTTACCTTGGGCACCTAGTGCCCGGTAGTGCCCATGTGCCATACTGATGGCATGGCGAACACCAAACACAAACCGAAACCGCAGTATCAAGGTCATACGAAAACTTGGCACAAAGCGGGAGAGCCGAATCACAAAACCATTCGGAGTGTTCCCGTCTACTGGTCCAAAACATTGCGGCGATGGGTCACCATCCCGGAAGAGGAACGGTGAGGCCATGGCAAATACACGACACCAAAACGGGCAGATCATCGAACGTTCAGGCACCTTCTACGTGCGATTTTACGACACCGAAGGCAAACGGGCCATCAGGAAATTGTGTGTTGCCGACAAGGAGCACACGTTTCGCAAACGGGGCAAGCGATACAAATTTTCGGATGCAGTGAAGCTGATCCGAGACAAGGTGATGGGGGAAGTCAATGCCGAAGCCGGGGCCACACCAAGAACGAACGGGCGCAATTGGACGGTGCCTGATTTTTGGGATGAAAAGTATGAGCCGTGGGTAAAGGAGAATCTGCGGCCATCCACCCATCGCGGTTACACCAAACTTTGGAACATCTATCTGCAGGATCACTTCAAAGACCGCACCTTGCGCGAGTACCGCACCCACGAAGGCAGCGAATTTCTCACGTCACTGGTGAAGCCCTTAACCCGCAACACACTCTCGCACGTTCGCTCACTCGCCAGTGGCATCTTCACACACGCTCTCAACCTTGGATTGATTGAGAATAATCCTTGGCGCGATGTGAAGGTGCTGGCCAAGGTCCGCGCAGCAAACCCCACACAACATTACACACTGGAAGAGGCCGAGAACACCATCTCCGCGCTAGTCTCGCGTGTGGATGCTCAGGCGGTGTTTGCACTCGCGTTCTTCTTGGGCCTGCGGCCTTCGGAAATTGCCGGGTTGCAATGGGGTGACGTGGATGAGCACTTCACTCACATTCGCCGAGGTGCAGTGCGCGGTGTCGTGGGCACAACCAAAACTCAGCGGTCACAACGAACCATCACATTGATTCAGCCGGTCAAAGGTTTGCTCAAGTTGTGGCGGGCGAAGTGTGGCAACGTCACAGTGGGTTGGGTGTTCCCGAACCAGAAGAACGGACCGCTCAACGTTGAGAGCTTCGTCAGGAACGTCATGCTCCCATTGATTGCCGATGAAGGCTTGAAATGGAAAGGCTTGTATGCCGCCCGCCGTGGTTGCGCGACAATGCTAGTCAATCTGACAGGCGATGTCCGGGCCGGATTCCAAGTGCTCGGCAACTCGTATGCGGTGCTCGAAAAGAACTACCTGAAGACTTCGCTTGAGCAAGGCGAGAAAGGTATGCGGCTTTTGGAAGAGGCCGCGCAACAAAAGTCCCTCAGCAAGTAACGAGCCGATGTTGCGCGGATAGAATAGGTCTTCATGAACAACACGAAACGTTTTTCCCTACCTCTTACGCGCATGGTTCACGAGAACCTATCAATCATCATGTGCTTCGCATATTCGCGACTGCCACTCACTGAGATGGTCAAGGGAAAGTTTGCAGGCAGTTGGAAATATCTACATAAGGTCCTTTTTGAGATTTCTCAAGAACGCGCCGAAAAAGCTTGCCTCGAACTGGCACTCTTCCTGCGGATGGTTGACGATGAGGAAGGGCTTTCTGATTATTTTACCAAGGTGAACAGTGTTCCGGAATGCGGCAAGCTCATTATGAAGGACGGCTCAGAGAAGCCCCTTGCATTTCGAGATGTCTCCAACAAGGTGATTCATTCTTCTCAGTTGGAATGGAACTTCACCAAAAACACTGACCCAGTATTGGTCTGTCACTCAAGACATAAAGAGATGTGGGCTCGGGCAGAAGTTGATGTAATTGCACTTGCTGCGGTATGTGGCACGTTGATGAGTTAGCTGGGACCATCGCGCCATTGACCGGCATCACTAGACCGGCCCGCCTTGCCAGATTCCCGGCCCGTGCTAAGGCACGGAGCCGGGTCAAGCCCCCATCGCCTTCACACCCATCACTTCTTAACAGGCTTCTTGAATATCATCAACCAATCCGAGGATTTAGTACTAATTATCTGAATAAGTTCAAAACCATCAGCACCATGTGAGTTCAAGAGTTCCTGTGATAACGCATCAACTCTAACCAACCTATATTCCCATTCCATGACACGCACCTCACTGAAATTGTAGACCAACGTTTCACCAGTGGCGAGTGGGCACTAACTAGGCACCTGCTATAACACCATCAATCATTTGCAAGCGTGGAATGGTTGTAAGAACCACCCACGAAACCATCCTGCAACTAAGTACTACTAGAATAGTAGACATTCACTTTGCGATTATGAAGCGGACACGAACGGTCACGAAGCATGGTCCTCTGAGGCAAGTACACCACCACCACCAACGATGGGTATCTGCAACCCATTGAATATACAAGAGTAATCATATATATCCTAACATGGTGGTGGTGTGCCTGTGCCTCAAGGGTTCTATGCCCTGTCGGGCCGGGGCTTTAATCACTACTATTCTGATAGACATTGAAGCTACAAAACAATTGTTGCAATCTGTGACGTTGATGATGTTACAATGTTCTTGTTACATTGGACGGCTCACCAATTGAGCTACGCTCCGCTTTTCATCGGTTACCCTAGCCGCAATGTGAGCGTACCGGCAAGGAAATCGCACCAAGGCGACCTCGGAGCATCAAGTTGACGCGTGAACACTACCGCGCGACTTCGAGGTGCTGAATGCAACTCCAAACAAACCTGAACGGCGAAGCTCTACCCAAAGGGCCAAGACGCAAGAGAAAACGCGACTACGACGCACGTCCTAAAACTGCGCCATTGTGGAAACGCCTCTTGAGGTGTGGAATGTTCGTGCTTGAAGGGCGCATTGAGAAGCCGATTCCTCGCAAGCTGGAGATTGCAGCCGAGAGTTCCCTGGAAGATCGTTCGGAGTTTTTGAAGTTTGAGCCGCCTGCTCTGCGAGTGGAGTTGGCCAACTTCATAGGTTGGATGACGGCTAAAGGTGTTGACGCTGAGGATGCCGAAAAAGAGTTCTTCCGCATGGTGCGACAAGGTGCTTGGCCACGAATCAAGCGCCGTGCAGGTTACGAGCCAAAGGGATTGACTCTAGGGATGAATCAGCCTTCGGGCCGTGTAAAAGGAGCACGCGTTCTTAAGAAGGAAGATGATTCACCATTCAAATCTTGTGCGACCTGAACACGTGATTGAGGTCACCAGTAAGGGCGCAAGGTGACGGGACGGGGCGTGCGCAGCCACAAGTTGAAACTGTCTCGCGGGCCGATGGGATCACAACCATCGGCCTTCACAATTTTTGGAAGGAACGAGCATGACGAACGAACAACAAAAACTGAAAGCATTGCTCCTGAAGAATCTACCTTCGGAGATGCTCCCCCATCGCAGGTTTCTGCCATATTTCTTGAAGTCGAAAGGCAATGGAGCCTTTGCCAAGATACCGCGTGGTAGCCACTCCGCGCCAAAGCATGAAGATGGGAACTGGTGTTCGTTCGATGAAGTCTTTGAAAAGTTGCGGCCCGGTGATGGGGTCGGATACTGCTTCACTTATATAGAAGGTATGGCCGGTGGTGACATCCTGCCGTTTGATTTCGACCATTGCCGCAATGCGACCACCGGGATTGTGTGCAATGAGGCGATGATCGCCTTGAGCCGTTGGCAGTCATGGTCGGAAATCTCCGTGTCAGGATGCGGTTTGCATGTGTTGGTGAAAGGCAACATACGCACCCGCCAGCTTAGTGAGACGTGCCTGCAAATGTGGGCACCAAAACATGCGCCCCGCTTCTTTGCTCTTACAGGTGAGTTGGTAGGTCCGGCATTCAACATTCTCAAAGATGTCGGTGATGATGCGCAGTATGTATGCTCTACCGCCGCGCACATCAGCGCAAAGATACGTGAAGAACTCCAAGCGATAGACCCCGACCAATGGAGCCGGTTGCCAGCCGAGCCGGAAAAGAAAAAGACAGAGACCCGCGAAAAAGCAAAAACGAAAACACGCAAAGTGCTCGCAGGTTTCGACATCAAAGACTTTCTCAATTTCTATGGACTGAAAATTGACAACGAAACCGACAACGACTTAGGCCATTGTATCCGCCTGAGAAATTGTCCCCTCAAGCATTGTGAGCCGCATGTAGGGCAGAACACGACTAGCACCAACTTCATTTATCCCTGCAAAGATGGTGGGCTGGCCTTTCATTGCAACTCAACCGGATGTGACAAGCATTCGGTCCATGAAGCAATCGCAGCTCTTGAAGAAGATCAAGGACCGTATCCGCCCGGAGTCTATGAGAACAACAAGGCCGTGCCGCGCAAGTTGTTCCTGATAAGAAAGACGATGACTGAAGTTGAGTATAAATCTCCAAAGTGGGTCAAGCGGCATGTGCTCATGGCAGATGCACTCAATATGTTTGTCGGCTTGCCCGATGTCGGAAAGTCCCTGATGGAGTGTTGCCACATGGCGGAATTGTCGCGGCAAGGAAAGAAAACACTGCTGATTTGCCGCGAAGATGCGTATGACTCCGTGTGGAAGCCGCGCCTGATTGTGGCGCGGGCGAACTTAGATCTGATTATTCCTGTGCTTCATGTACTCGCAGAGGATGGAGAAAAACTTCCGTGGATGTTGAATGACCTGCGACATCTCGAACTGTTCAAGGAAGCTTTGTTAGAAGAGAAGGCCGATCTTGGTGTGATTGACCCAATCGCGGATTTCATGGGCACTCTTGATTTGAATAAAGCCACGGATGTTCGCAGGATCACCGGATTGCTCAACCCCATCGCGCAGGAAACACATACGGCATTGTTAACCAGCGCTCACACCACCAAGGCGGTGGTTGATTCCGTAATCAAGGTTGCGTCAGGTTCCATTCAACTCATGGCCGCAGTGCCGTGCGCGTGGTACTTGGTGAAAGACCCGGATAACCCGGTGCAAAGATTGATGCTTCAGGCCCGCAACAAGCACGGCCAGAAACGCGGGTTCAAGTACATCGTTGAAGGGAAAGACTGGCCCGCCGAGTGCCCATTGGATGACCCCGCCGATGGGGAAGATGGTGTTGGTTGTGTGGTGATGAAAGGCGAAGAGACGCGCACCGCCGATGAACTGCTAGAAAGAAATTCGGACAAGGATAACGGAGCTAAGACCCGGATTCGCCGCTGGCTGACGGAAATGCTTGCCAACGGCCCGGTGGATACGCAACAAGCAGGCGCGGAAATGTCGGCTCGCGGCTTCAGCTTGAGCACCGTCAAAGATGTTTGCCGGGAGATGGGTGTAGTTCGGGACGGCAAGACTTGGAGCATGAAAAAGAAACCACAAGCAGTAAAGCAAGATGAACTTTTCGACGGCGATAAGCCAAAGGAGAACGTATGACTTACAGCACAAAAGAACCACCGGCCCCGGTGGATATGAAGAGTGAGGTTTTCGATCAATTCTGCGGATTGACTGGCGACCTCATCACCGACAAACGACTGATGAAAGTGTTACGCAACTTGCGCCGATGGGGGACTCTCGGTGAGGGGGAACTTGCCGCGAAGTGTTGTGAGCGGGTTTTCATGCCGGATTGGGAACCTCTCATCACCTTCCTGCTCGAAAAGAAACTTATTGAAGCGGAAAAGACCGGGCACGGCAAGGCGCAGATTTTCAAGCTGACTGAAAAGGGAGAGCTATATCTGCACGAAAAGCTTGACCCAAAACCACCGGCTTCGAAACCGGAGCCTGAGCAAACCGAATCTCAACCAACGGAGTAACGGGCCATGTGTGAAATCTTAACCGTTGATGAGCTGGCAGTCATGCTCAAGATGTCCAAGCGGCAAATCTACAGCATGACCGAATCACGCACGCGCAACGGGAACATGCGCGACCACCCATTGCCGGTGCTGCGGATCAATGGGAACCTGCGCTTCTCGCGGGAAGCCGTGACCGAATGGTTGCAGGAACTGGAGAAAGTGGCATGAGCGCACCAAAGTCAGATACGGCCACTATTGAAGCCCGTAAGAATCGCCTGCTGGAGTTGCTGGCCGAAGGCAAGAGCCAAGTTGAAGCGGCAGAGATACTGCGCTCTGAAGGTTATCCGGCAGACCCGCGCACACTTCGGCGGGATGTTACATCCATGCGCGGACAATGGGTAAAAGAGAACATGAGCCAATATGACCAATGGCGCGATGAGCATATCGCGGAACTCAACAAACTCCGCGATAAATTGGAGGATTTTCTCATCCCGCCTGAAAAGAGAATTGAGCTTGCACTGGCGGTCATCCGCGAAGATTCCAAGATAAAGGGCACTGCTGCCCCCTCGAAAAGCATTGTCGGTCATGTTTCCGGCCCGCAGCTTGATGCGTTGTACTTGGACATCCGGCAGGAATTGCTTGATGCCGATGAAGAGACAAGGCAGTTAGCGTTAACCATGGTGCGCGAGTTGGTGCAATCGCGCAGAAAGGAGATCATCAATGCCGAACTTCCTCAACTATCTGATGGAGACATCACCATTCAAGACGGTGCCGAAACATCATCAACTGATAAGTGAACAAATTGACCGATGGGTACAGGATGAGATTTCCAATTTCATGTGCCTCATGCCGGTGCAACATGGTAAGTCTTTCGTGTTCTCAGATCGCTTGCCTTCATATTTGCTCGGTCGGAATCCCCGGACGCACGTCTTACTGACGGCTTACGGCAACCCATTGGTGCAACGTGCCGTGGTCGCAAACCGCAACACCATGAAAGGCGAATACTGGCAGCATGAGTATGGCTGGCCAATGGGGGAGAAAGACACGCAAAATGCACTCTTGCTTGATGTGCCGGGGCAGGATGGCCGCTTCTCGCTTGTGGGTGCGCCGCTCAATGGCTCCATTGCAGGCCACACCACCGACTACGCAATCATAGACGATGTTTGCCGGAACGAGAAGGACGCCATGAGTCCCACGGTGCGGGCGACCATCAATGAAAACTATTTTTCAGTCATCGCACCAAGAGCAAGAAAGAGTTGCATCTGCACAACACCTTGGCACTTGAGCGACTTGGCAATGGAGAATGCGCGAGTGGCGCGGCAGAACAAAGCCGCACGCCAGTGGGTCATTGTGGTCTTGGCTGCGACCAATGATGAAGGGCAAGACAGCTACATTGAAAACACATTGACAGGTGCAAAGGAATATTTTCCGCCGTATGAAGCCCTATGGCCGGAAGTGCATCCGAGAGCCGCCCTTGAAGAGATCCGGGCGACCATGAGGCCCCGGAAATGGGAAGCCTTGTATATGTGCCGTCCGTCAGTCGGCGCGGATTGCCTCTTCCCGCGTGACAAGTGGGGGACACTCGGCTTGGCTTCCCCCATCATGCTCAATTGGGGATGGGACTTCGCATCAGGCAAAGCCGCAGCCGCGAATGATTACACGGTTGGCGTGCTCGTGGCCTTGATGAACACCGGGCGCTTTGCAGTCTTGGACGTGTTCCGGGGCAAGCCGCCTTTTCCTCAGATGAAGCAATTGGTGTACATGAAATGGTGTGAGACTTACGAACAATTTGGACTCATGCCGCAAGTCTTTATCGAAGATGCAAGCTCCGGCCAACAAATGCTGCAGGAGATCAACTATGCGAACCTGTTGCGGCCTTCGTTGTTGCAACCTATTCCGGTGTTGCCGACCACGAAGAAAGAACTGAGAGCGGAAGCGATTGCAAGCGCTCAAAACAATGGTCAGGTTGACTTGCCGGAAGATGCGCCATGGAAAGAGGAGTTCATTCGAGAGCTAGAAGAGTTCCCCTTGTGTATTCATGATGACCAAACTGATGCCTACACCTACTCGCAGGCCGGATTCATGCGCGGAGAGGGTTTCTTTAAGCAACTCACCGATGGGGGAACCACCGGGACTATCACGGTGGATAACCCGGCCCACCCATTGAATGCTTTGAAAGATGCAGACTCATCGCTGCAAAAGTTTATTGACGATGAGCCGGGGAACACACCGGAAAAAAGTGATTCAGATTTACCAACTTGGTAATACAAGGAGATTCACAATGAACACAACAGACCTACACAATCCAGTTTATATCAGCACACTCTTGCGGGATACCGCAACGAAGGTGCTCAACGGTACTCTCACTCTTGAGGAAGCAATCAAGGTATCTGAACTGCCGCAAGAATGGATTGAAGCGAAGATCAATGATGAGACTTTCGAGCCGCCAAAGCCGGAGAGGAAAAAGAAAACAGTCTTGGACGAACTACGCGAGAAGCCGCCTGTGCCGCGCGATGTCCTGACGGCGGAAGAAAAGCAACTCAAGAATGGTTTCATTGACAAACTGCAAAAGCGGCGGCTCTTTCATGTGCATGTGCAATGTCTTCGTGAGGCCGCGCGTGAGGTGCAGGCCGGATGGTTGACGGAGCGAGCAGCTTGCGAGAAGTACGACGTTACAGAGGAAGACTTGCAGGCGCGAATCAAAGACCCAAATTACACACCGGAGCGGCCACTTCCGCCCGGTCACAAACTCTCGGCTCACGATCAGGAGCAAGAGGACAAGAAAAAAGGTGGCATCCTGAGCCGGATTGGGTTTTGAAAAGTTTTCACACGGCGACCAAAATCTAGTAACACGCAAAGGAGAATTACGATGGGATACGCAGAAATCATCACTGAAACCGATCCACAAAAACGAACCAAACAAGTCGAGGCCGCACACGCAACGAAAGACGCGGCTCTCGAAACCTTGGATGAAGCTGTGACTGCTATGGCCGAGTCTTATGACGTTCCAATGACGCCTCAAGACCATGACACCAAAGCCAAGGAACATCAGGCGAAGGCGGACAAACTCAAGGCGAGTGATGAAAAGGATGCTCACCAAGCTGCGGCGGACGCACACACCAAGGCCGCCGATTGCATCCGGGATGCTCACCTTGCAAGCCGCAAGGCCGCATTGCTCGACTGACAACAAGATTCCCCATCGGATTCTCTTGGCGAGTGCCGATGGGGATACTGCCGGGGTGACCTTCACCTCAAAGCCGTTTTGCCGGTAACACGGCGCGGCAGGTTGACCGGCAACGGGCTGCCCCAACGCAGGCCGCGTTGTGGTCTTTTACGGCGTGATCCCGTGCCGTGCCCGCTGACGGGGATTCGATGGGGTCAGGGTGGTTGGCGCTCTCCTTCCTACCCTGCCCCCATCGCTATTTTCTTGGGGAACGTTATGCAACCTGAACCTGTATATGATGCGCCGCGCTACCGCCCGCCGACTGCGGTAGAGAAGATGCGCCGTCATAATCGCGTGATTTTTTCTGAAGGCCGGAGAATCATCATTCAGAAGGCCGGTGGAATGATTAAGGCTCGATACGAAGGATCAAGCAATTTCGTGTTTGGTGACAATCCAATGCACGCGGCCAAACGACTGCATTTTTGGGAATAAGGAGGAATCATGTTTGAGTCCAAGGAACAAATGGAAAAAATCGAGAAGCTCACTGCCGCCGTACAAGACATGGTCGCTTTGCAACGCGACCTTTTGAAAAAGTTGGAGCAACAGAACGTCTCGCTCGGTGCCTTGACAAAGTTTGTGCGGGAGAATTCAGGCATCACACCCGCGTGCGGTGCCATCTGATGAGCTTGGCGGTGCGTGATGGGGGTTGCTTCCAGCCAAGGCGACCACGCGGGCCAATGCGGCCCGGACCATCGCGCGTCTGCTCGCCGTGGCGGATGCGCCTACCACTTGGCCCATGGGTCTATCGGTACCATAGAACTCACCTTCCAAACCTTCAAGCAGATGTTCTATGTCCACGCCCTTTCCCATTTTCAGTCTCGCGCTGGTGCGCTGGCCGCATCCGTGAGGGCTACCGGCCACATCCGAGGCACTGGCAAGCGCTGGCGGGGCTGGTTGGGGTATCGCCGGACGGTCAATGAGTGGAGTTGCCTCACACACTTCACAGCGCACCGAACACGGAAAGAAGGCGGTACAATCGTCTGTTCGCACCCGCCAACGAAGAAAGTTCATGCCATCCCTTTCCTTACTTGAATTCGTCGAACGCTGGAAGGCCAGCACTCTCTCAGAGCGCTCCGCCGCGCAAACTCACTTCATTGACCTGTGCGAAGTGCTTGGGCACCCCCACCCGGCTGCGGCTGACCAAAAAGGCGACACATTTACTTTTGAAAAGCACTTTGGAAGATGGCAAGGGCTTTGCCGATGTTTGGAAGCGCGGATTTTTCGGATGGGAATACAAAGGCAAGCACAAGAGCCTGAGTGCGGCCTATAGCCAGCTTGTGCGCTATCAGGGGGATTTGGAAAACCCACCGCTCTTGGTGACGTGCGACCAAGAGCGGTTTGAGATTCACACCAATTTCACGGGTGCGCGCCCGCAAGTTTACAGTTTCACCTTGGATGACCTGTTATCAGGCACACCAACATCAAACTGTGCACTGCCGCCATTGGAAGTATTGCGGGCAGTCTTTTTCAATCCAGAGCAATTACACCCTGAGGCGGCCCGCACGCGCGTCACTGAGCAAGTGGCCGCTGAGTTTGCCAAGTTGGCGGACGGGCTTGAGGGGCGCGGCGTTGAGCCGCAGCGGGTGGCCCATTTCCTCATGCGCTTGTTGTTTTGCCTTTTCGCGGACAGCATCAAACTCCTGCCGGATAACTTGTTTCGGCAAATGATTGACGTTGACCGGAGCAAGCCCGCCAATTTCACCCGCAAGTTGCGCCAACTCTTTGCCGCAATGTCAGCGAGTGGCAGCACCTTTGGCCCGCACGATATTCACTATTTCAATGGCGGGCTGTTTGCTGATGATGAGGTATTTGAACTCACGACGGCGGATATGTCCGTCTTGCGCGCCTCCGCCGCGCTGGATTGGTCACAAGTGGAACCCGCCATCTTTGGCACGCTCTTTGAACGCAGCTTGAATCCGGGCAAGCGCTCACAGCTTGGCGCGCATTACACAAGCCGTGAGGATATTTCGCTGATAGTTGAGCCTGTGGTGGTTGCCCCGCTGTCGCGGCGTTGGGAAAGCATCAAAGCTGAGGCGACGGCGCTTGCCCATGCGGCACAAAAGGAAAAGGGACGCTCCCACGCCAAGCTACGCAATGAACTGCAAGGCAAAATTCTCGCTTGGATGGATGAGCTTGCAAGCATGCGCATCCTTGACGCGGCTTGTGGCAGTGGAAATTTTCTCTATCTCGCGTTGCGCCGTTTGCTTGATCTGTGGCACGAGGCGCGTGTGTTTTCCGCCGAGCATGGGCTTCCAACATTTCTGGAAAAACAGGTGCATCCGGCGCAACTCTTTGGGCTGGAAACCAACATTTACGCGCAAGAGCTTGCATCCGTTGTGGTGTGGATTGGTTATTTGCAATGGCTCAATGAGCACGCGATTGGCTGGCCCACTGAGCCGATCTTGCGCAAGCTGGAAAACATTCAGCATCGTGATGCCATCCTTGCGCACGACGATGATGGTAAACCTGTCAAACCCGTGTGGCCGCAAGCGGATTTCATCATCGGCAATCCGCCTTTCCTTGGAAGTCAAAAAATGCGAACCGGGCTTGGCGACACTTACGTTGACGAACTCAGGGGCATATATAGCGACGCCGTGACGGGCGCGGCAGACTTGGTGACATTCTGGTTTGAGCGGGCACGCGAAGAGGTTGTTTCGGGTAGAACCAAGAGAGTTGGATTGCTTGCAACCAATTCGATACGAGACGGCGGCAGCAATAAAGTGCTACAACACCTAGTCCAGGAATGCCGCATCTTCATGGCGTGGTCTGACCGCGAGTGGATACTGGACGGAGCGGCGGTCCGCGTTTCTATCATCGGATTTGAAAAGAAAGGCAGTGCCGAAGATGGCGTCTTAGACGGCAAGTCAGTGTTGAAAATTAACGCGGACCTGACGAGTGGACTGGACTTGTCAAGCGTTCCCCGGCTTCCAGAGAACATGAACCTATCATTTCAAGGTCCGGTCAAAGTCGGCCCCTTCGATATTCCAAACTCAGTCGCGCAAGTGATGCTAGCTTCCCCAAATCCGCACGGAAAGCCCAATTCCGATGTGGTGAAACCAACGATAAACGCAGATGACATAACTGGCCTCACCCGAAATGAATGGACGATTGATTTTGGAGAGATGAATGAGGCTGACGCCTGTTTGTACGAAGCGCCTTTTGAGTATGTCAAGGCTTATGTAAAACCCGTCCGTGACAAGAATAAGGACGAGCAAAGAAAGAGGAAATGGTGGAGGCTGGGACGTAGCGGCGGCGAGTTGAAACTGGCACGGGTAGGCAAGAATCGTGTCATCCTAACCCCCCGTGTCGCAAAACATAGGATGTTCGTTTGGGCACCTGTTGATGTCGTACCAGACACGCGAGTCTATGCCTTTGCTAGAGATGACGACTATCTCTTTGGCATTCTGCACTCCCGCATTCACGAAGTGTGGTCACTCGCAACTTGCTCTTGGCATGGGGTTGGAAACGACCCGACATACAACAACACCACTTGTTTTGAGACATTTCCTTTCCCGTGGCCGCCCGGTCACGAACCGGAAAAATCACTGCTAGTGGAAGCGATTGTACGGGCCGCCCGCCAGCTTGTTGAAAGGCGTGATGCTTGGCTGAATCCGCCCGGCGCAAGCGCAGAAGAGTTGAAGACGCGCACGCTCACGAATCTCTACAACGCGTACCCCGCGTGGCTAGCGGATGCGCATCGCAAGCTAGATGAGGCTGTTTTTGCCGCCTATGGCTGGCCCGCATCGCTTACGAATGCCGAAATCCTAAAACGGTTGCTCCAACTGAACCACGAACGGGCCGCCACTACTAGAGAAGCGGCAGATGCTGAGGGGCGTTTGGACGACAATACCGCTCGCACCATTCCAGACTGAACAATTGGCGCGGATCGCAAAAGTTCCCAAACGGGAATTCATGCGCAGGGGAATCAATCAGCACACGCTGGAGAAAATCTGTCGGCGGGAGCCTGTGCGGGTGATCAAGCTGGCAAAGTGTTTGAAGGTACTCAAAGAGTATGAATCAGAAAAAGATTCATCCATTAAAGCACGACCCGGTTGAGCCAGCATCCGGTTGAGGCAATCCGGGCGGGGGGAAGGCAGTTCGACGCAAGACCTTACGACGGGTCGTGCAATTCCTAGAGAAGAGCGGAGGTAACAATTTGTGCCGTACAAAGACCCAGAACGCAAGCGCCAGTGGGAACAAGAACATCGCGAACAACGGAACGCGAGGCGGAGAACGCAGCGCCCAGACCCAGGGTCGGGACAGCCGAGTGTTCCAAAAGCAACGTCCGACATGGCGGCTGCGCTGCACACTCAAGTTCGGAAGCGAGCGCCCGACCCTGTTTCAGATCAGGAGTCTCAGGGCACATGGATAGCACTTCTCGGCTTGGCGATTGCCATCGGGGTCGTGTTGCTTGCTGTGTTCGCGGGCGTAAGTAGCTTTAATGTCGATCGCTTTGGCGGGCAGGGGTCGGGCAATTCCCGGGGGTCTGTGAGGGAGGAGATCCCGGTGGTGCCATGGTGGACCTAAACGGGCACGCAGCTGGAAACGGCGGACACAGCCAAGGAAAACCTACAGCCTATCTGGACTCCTCTACTCGGAGAGAGGCCTGATTTCGACAGCTATCTACCTAGTCCCTGGCCCGCCTCTTCTGTTGATCTGCGGCATTTGCGGATTCAACCGAGCCGATCAAAGGTAAGATTTTGCCGTCGCCGTAATCGAGCGAGAGAAATTGTTGCTCGTGGATACAAGCAATCTCTGATGGCGCTCGTCCGTCACTCAGGTCAAAGCGTCTCAGTACGTTACCGTCCTCCGGGCGTAGCTCGTAGATAGTTCCTTGGGAGGCGGGATCCGCTCTTGGTTGCCCAACGATCGCGTACAGGTTTCGGTCGCTGGGAATCAGGGCTTTAATCCGAGAATCCTTTGGCAGTTTTGGATGGATCGCTCTAATTGTTCCGCCCTCGCTGACCTCTAGCAGTGGGAAAGTGCTCTCGCTCTGAACGATGATAATCGAACGGTCCTCCGGCACGAACTGCGCGCGCGCCATAACCCCTGGAGGCGCTCCGGCGGCTTTCCCGATCATTGATTCCGGCACCTCGGCTTCCTGGATCTGCAAAGGCCTCAATAGAGTGCCGTCCTCCTTCAGCATCGCCAGTTTCGGTGATTCGTCCTTCGGGTCATAGCCGTAGGCAAGAAACACGCCTGATGGAAAAACACCAAGATTCTGTATGCGGAGCGGGAGATCCTCGATTTCGATCGTCCGCCGATACGTGCCATCACGGCTAAAGATCAGGATATACCGGTGCTGCTCGGCGGCATTGATGGTAAGTTCGCCCCGGCCACCGCCCTTCATCGCGTAGGAGCGTTTTTCCGGTCTATACTCTCGCGCTGCGCTCACTAGGAAGATCACCTCGGACTCGCTGACGTAGTGATCGACTTCCCTTGAGACATAAAGATCAGAAATCTGACCAAGTTCGAAGGTCTGACCCTTACCTGCCGGGGAGACAGAGACCAACCGCACAGGCGGGGGCGCAGGAGGAGCCGGAAGGCCGACGCCAGCCGCTACAGTGACAAAGCTAACGAAAACAGTTCCGTCGGTTGTGCACTCGAAGGGCAGTTTAATTGCCGAGGAAGCGCTAATGCCCTGGACGGCCTCTCGCCGTTCGAAGGAGACGCGATACACCGGTACCTCAGCAGATACAGATCCCGCCGCCACAGCCTCGGAGCCTGTTTGCGCTCCCGCTCTAAGCGACAGAACGGCTCCAAGCAGAACGGTCAGGGCGAGGACACTCTTGTGCACACGTCACCTCAAGATACGATCTGCTTCGAGCACCCAATGGAGGTCGACTCGGGGCCGTCGAAGTTGGGGACATACGCATATATGTCATCGTGGCATGTCCCGTAGACGCAATGCCAAGGTTGACTCTCCAAATGGTTAGCGCAATTCTGCGAGCTGCAAAAAGGTGTTGCACAAGACACGGACACTAAGCCACAGATGATACTTGTCAGATATTTGCTCATGGAATGTGCCCCAATCCTCTTTTGTAGATAAACAAGATACCGTCTCGCAGTATCACAGTCTCCCGCGTTCAGATCACGGGAATCCAGACCTGTTACGAAAGCGGAACATCGTAAGAGCCTGAGCTGACACCTATCGGCGTATCGCTATCATTGCGCAAAGCTTATCCGGCGGCAATATGCGGTCAACGGGCCCGCGATGCTTCCGGGTCCAATGCATTCTCGGCCAAATCTATCCGGCTTTCGTAACAAGCTCAGCGAGGAGCCTCGGTTTTGGGCGGGCGGGCTGGGAAAATTCGGCTACACCTCCTCCCCCACCGGGGTTGGTTTTACGCCTCCCCACTCCCCGCGCCCCCGCGCAACCCCGCGTTAACGCGCTCCCCAAGGTCAGGTGTAGCAAAATCCCCTCGTGCGGTATACCCCCCCCACCTGTTTCACCCTTCTTTTCTCGCGCCTGTAAGATCGTTCCCTTCACGAATCCAGCGACGGAACCTACGAAACCATCGTTCAAGCCAAAGACTGGCAGAGCCCGGAAAACCGCCGCATTCCCATTGCACAACCCATTGCACGGTGCGCGACTTGACCGCAAGTCAGCGCGGCGATTGATGGGAAACCAAGCTTCGGAGTCTCGTGAGTGTGGCGGATGATCCGATGGGGTGCTTCCAGCCACGGCGACCATTCGAGGCCCGCAACCGGCATGTTGAGCATACTGCTGGCCATGGGAAAGCCGGGGCTGAGGAATGAATCCAAGGCCCCGGTGCCCCGGCCTGAAGTCACGGCGACAAAGGGTCAATGAGTATAATTGGCGATTTTCAACAACCGCCCAACGCACGGCGGTCAGCTTACGGGACTAAACTCCGGTGATTCCACCCGGAGCAAACGGTACGCTGCGTCCATCGTATGAACCACCTGGAAATTAGGGCGAGTTTCTTCGCTAAGTATCTGAAACATGCGCCCCATCCCGTAAATGAAAGCTCCCGGACTCACGAAGACGCGCATATATGCGGGTGGGAATGCGGGTGGAGTTGCCGCCAGTTTCCTTATGGTGTCGCTCGAAGCTTCAAACTCCGCCACCTCCGAGAAGTCAAGAATGCCGCGACACGGATGAGACGCCACATACTTTGCCGTTGTTGCGTAGAAATCCAACAGAATCGCATCTGTCACTCGGCCTTCTACAGTTACGCGCAGGATGTTGTTCCTTGCGTCGAAGTCCAGAACAAACCCCATAGAAAAGTCCATTTCCCTCAATAGCACTTCTTTTGCCCAGCATCGTACTAGTTCTTCCGGTTCCCCTGTTTACTAGCGTGGTCACTTGTTACGAAATCAGAACGCCCGCTGTTGCGTCACGGGCGGGTCGGAGGCCTGCTCTTCTGAACCAACTTTCAGTCCCGCAGGAAGGCGGGCCAACGGTGTCAACCCGAGGCCCGGTGCCCGGTCCTTTAGGTCAACTTTTTCATCCGAAAACCGATTTCCTGATCGAACATCTGGTCCTGGTTCGTGGTCCACGTACCGTCATAGCGCACCTCGACAGTGAAGTCACGCGCGGGAGAGTTCTCGGCTGCCACGTATAGGTAGAAGCGATACGCTCCAGGACCTAGTAGGTGACCCTGTGCGGTGTTCGTCGCCTCCACATCCAGACACATGATCGCCCTACCCGTTGGCACGTCGCCAAGGTTCTCACCGTGTTGTGGCCTGTACTGCGGATCGCTGACGTGGATAAAGTCACAGAGAATTGGAAGTTCCTTTAAGAGCACTTTGCGCGTGGTGGAGGTCGTGTTCGTCCACTTCAGGTGCATCGGTGTGAACTTAGCGACCACCGTTCCGTCTGCCTTCTCGATCCTCTTCAAGTAGACCTGCACTTCGCGCGCTGGAGTCTTGCTGAGGTTGCTGATCGCCAGGCGAAAGAACCACGCCTCGAACCTCGTGGTCATAGGCTCATCATAGGAATCTAACGTCACGGCCTCGCGCATTACCTTCTCCGCGTCGGGCCGTCGCACCAGCGCTTCCAGGTCGAGCTTCGGCTTGTAGAACCATCGCTTCATGCTCTCGCCCCACAAGGCAACTGCGAGAGCAACTAGGCAAGCGGCCAGAGTGGACAGCGACCTGATCCACTCCAGAGTAATCGGGACCTCAGTCGATACAAGCAACCTCATCATGGAAATCATCGCACATTGCATCGCATAATCGCAGTACGGCAGCAGTTTCGTTTTACATTCGCCGCACTTCTCGATTGGGCACTAGGTGCCCGATTAGTGCCCAAATGCCACAAACAGGATGTATTTCGGGGGAATATCACGGAAATCATGCAAGCTAAGTGATTGATTGTACGTACACGGCAAGGGTATGAGCCACTTTCAAGACCGCCCGTTTCAACCGCTCACGCATCCCTCCACTCTTTATACTCAATAACTTACAGTCAATATTATCAGAGATGTGCTGCCCATTCGCACAGTCATCGCGCTCTGCTTCGGGCCGAACCAGATCCAATAACCGCCGACTTCTGTGTTAAGGGGTTTCCCCAGACTGAACACTCCGCAAAGGGCAGGCCCCACGGGAGTTTTAACAGACCTCGGCTACCTCTCCGCTCTGCTTCCGTTCGGGAGCAGAATGCGCGCTGGACGGAGAAGCAACCGAATTGCGGATTTTCAACTCAGTCGGCAGAACTACCCTCTGCGGAGGCTGCTTCAGACCGGCAATCCGTTCCAACAAAAGGCGCGCCGCCGTGGTTCCCAGTTGATAGCCGGGCTGGCACACTGTGGTCAGCGCGGGCGCGGTGAATTCAGCGAAATCGAGATTATCAAATCCCACAATGGATAGCTCTTCGGGACAGTGCAGACCCAGTTCACGAGCCGCCAGCAGCACGCCCAGCGCCATCAGATCATTGCAGGCAAAAATCGCCGTGGGCCGGGGCAACATTCCCAGCAGCCGCTTGGCCGCGTGATACCCGCTGTTGCGTTCGAAACGGGCTTCCTGAACATAGTCCGGTTCGATGGAGACCTTGGCCTCGGCAAGGGCGCGCTTGAATCCATTCAATCTTTCCACGGCGTTGGCCAGATGTAACGGGCCGGTAATCACCGCTAGCTGGCGGTGACCCATGCGCAGCAGATGTCGCGTGGCGCTATAGGCTCCCGCCTCGTTAGCCACCAGCACCACGTCTCCGCTCCAGCCCTTGGGCTGCCGGTCAAGGCAGACCACGGGAGATCCGGGAACCGGGGATTTCAAGTGGGCCGCGATCTCGCTGTCTGCTGCCGGAATCACCAGCCATCCCGCAGGACGATAGGCCCGCAGCTCGTTCAGATACGAGATTTCTTTGCGCGGGTCGTTATCGGTATTGCACAGTACAAGACGAAGAGAACTACTGTAGGCAACATCCTCGACGCCGCGCACCACCGCGGGGAAAAACGGGTTGGTCACATCCGGGATGATCATGACCAGCATGCTGGTCTGGTTCCGGCGTAGCCCCCGCGCCAGCTGGCTGGGCTGATAACCCAGGCTGCGAATCGCCTCCAGCACCCGCTGCCTCAGCTTCTCCCGCACCTTGGCCGTATCGTTGATTACGTGCGACACCGTGCCAATGGACACTCGGGCCCGCTCCGCAATCTGCCGCATTGTGACCGGAGGGTTCATGGGAAGTTCTGCGCCGGTCCGGCCAGGAAGGTTCTACGTCACGAGTCTCGTGTAACGGGCCGAATGGGCGACCAGAACGAACAGCTTTCCGGTGCTCAATATAAAACGTTTCAAGCTCAGTGTCTACGCTCAGTTGAGACACGGGCAGCTGGCAAGCGTCCAAATTCCCGGGAATGGAACTCCATCACTTCAGCGAAGTGCGCCAGGAAATAGCTGATGCTGTGATCGCCGGGGTACGCGTGATATTCGTGTGGCACGCCTTCCTTCTCCATTTCGTCGTGCAGCAGTGCGGCTCCGGTTTCAAACCCGTAGTTGTCATCCTGGCCGCAGTTGAGGTAGATCGCCATTTTCTTGAGGCCTGCGACATTTTTCTTGGCCAGAACAAACGGATTGTTGTCATTCCAGTGGGCGACGTTGATCGGCTTCCCGAAAACAGCGGCCAACACGCCGCCGAGCGGCGAACCCGCCTGCGATGCGGCGTCCAGTTGCCGAGGAGACTCGGTGATCAAAGCCGCGCTCTGCGCGCTCACCGCCGAGAACAATTCCGGATGCGCGAAGGCGAAACGCAAGGCTCCGTAGCCGCCCATGGAGACTCCGCTGATGGCCCGCCCGGCGCGGCCGGGGAGAACACGATACGCGTGGTCGATAGAGGGCAGAAATTCCTGCAAGAAAAAATCGTTGTAACGGACGGAACCATCGGCCGAATTGATGTAAAAGCTGCGCCGCCCCTCAGGTACAACGATCAGAAAATCGCCGATCTTCTGATGGCTGCGCAGGTCGTCCAGCAGGGTCCAGCCACCGCTGTTGAACAGAGTCTGCTCGTTGTCACCTAGCCCGTGAAGGAAATAGAGCACGGGGTAGCGGCGGACGGGATGCTGACTTGCGCCGGCATCGTAGCCTGAGGGAAGGTACACGCAGTAGTGAACGATTTGTTTGAGGATGCGGCTATGGAGAGCGCTGCAATCGATGCGGCTTTGAGCTGCGAGATGAGAAACGAACAAAAGACACACGAGGACGGGGAGCAATGAGCGACGCGGCCAGACAGACATGTTCACCGAAGTGGACGGCTGATTTGCTTTAGCGGTCACGTTCAAACTAGCGTGGAAGAGCGGCCCTTTAGGGCCGCGTCCTCGCCCTCAATAAAACAACGGCCTCCAGGCCGCGGGACCCACCGGGGCTAAAGCCCGGAATTCTCTGCGCCGCCAACGCGGCGCTGAAGCGCCGCTCTTCCACGGTTGCTCAAACCATTCTGGAGCGGGCCAACAAACCCAACCCCAACAAGTGCATCACGAGTTACTCGTAGCGCAGCGCCTGAACGGGATCGAGTTTGGCGGCGCGTCCGGCTGGATACCGGCCGGAAACCAGGCTTACGCCCACAGCAAACAGGATTCCGAAGACGACCAGCCACCAGGGCACTGCCCAGAAATGTTCCGGAGGCAGTGATTGGCGCTTGAGGTAAATATTGGTGCCGAAGTTGATGACCTGGCCGATGGCCCAGCCCAGAATGACCCCTGCGATCCCGCCGAGAATGCCCATGGCGCCGGCCTCGGCAAAAAAGAGGCTCTTGACGTCCCGGTCGCTGGCGCCGATCGCTTTCATGATCCCGATTTCCCGCCGCCGCTCGAGGATCGCCATGACCAGCGTGTTGACGATTCCGATCGACGCGACAATCAGCGCCAGGCTGCCGAAGATTCCAAGGAACGCATAGAGCACTCCAAAGAACTGCCTCAGCCCGCGGCTGGCGTCGACAATCGAGAAGGTGTTGAACCCCAGTTTCTTGATCGCGTCTTCCACGGACTGCACCTGCGCCGGGTTCTTCACGCGCACGCTGATCGAGGAATAAACGGTTTGATCGCTCGCCGCCCGCGAGATTTCGCTCACATCGGTTGGCTGCATCACATGGAGGCTCTCGGCCAGCTTCAAGGGCAAGAACACCTTCGCCCGCATGGGGCCGCGCATACTCTCCACATCGAGATCGGATAGGCCCACAATCTTGAGCTTCTGCTCTCGAGAGACGACAGAATAGGCGGCCGCGGCCAGGCTGTTATCGGCGGATGCGGTTTCATTGGTCTTGGGTGGAGCCGGTTGCTGTGGCGCGGCGGCGCGCTGGGCGTAGCGCATTAACAGTTCCTTGCCCAGAAGCGGCTGGGCTAACTCGGCTACGCTCGGTTCGGGGGCTCCCAGCGGCTGAGTCTTGCCCAACAATTCTTCTGCGAATGACTTCTGCAGGATCACTTCCGCGGCCGTTTCAGACGAAAAGAAACTGCCCTGCATGCCTTCGAAAGCGTCGTTGGATTGCGCCGAAGAGGGCAGAGCGGAAATCGTGGTGAGATGCGGCTTGTCTTCGTAGCGCAGTTCGGTGCGAAAGCGAATGTCGGGATAGGCCTCGAGGACGTTGGGCAGGCGCTCGATCTCTTGCCGGGCAGGCTCATCGAGAACCCGGCTTTCGGCCGGGTTAGGTCCGGTGCGTTCCTCCTCGCGGCTCATACCACGCAGTTCCCGGCGCGAGGTGACGATGATGGTGTCAAAGAGCCCCGACTTTACCAGACGGCGCGACGCCATCTGCTGCAGGCCGATTCCCAGCGACAGCATGGCAACCAGCGATGCCACGCCCACCGAGATGCCAATTGTGGTCAGCGAGTTGCGCAGCACCGATTCGCGCAGATTGCGCAGCGCCAGTTCGGTAAGATCAGGAAGCTTCATGCGTGTCCCTGCCTTCCTGGTTGAGCACCGGCGGGTGGGTTCGGCTGTTCGTGAGTCAGTTTTCCGTCCGCCAGGAAAATCATGCGCTCGGCGTAGCGCTCGGCGAGAGCGCGCTCGTGAGTCACCATGACCACGGTCATACCCAGTTGCCGGTTGAATTCACGAACCAGATCCATGATTTCGATTCCGGTGTGGCTGTCGAGATTGCCGGTCGGCTCGTCGGCCAGCAAAAGCTGTGGACGATTGATGAGCGCCCGCGCCAGCGCCGCCCGTTGTTGCTCGCCTCCCGAAAGCTCGCTCGGACGATGGTCCTTCCGCGCCCGCAGACCAACTCGATCCAGAGCTTCACGAACCAGATTTTCGCGCTGGCTGCGATCGACTTCGGCGAAACGCAGCGGCAGTTCTACGTTCTCGGCCAGAGTCATGCTGGGAATCAGGTTGAACGATTGAAAGACCATGCCGACAACGTGCAGCCGGTACTTGGCCAGATCCTCCCGCGAAAGCTTGGCCAGATCTCGATTCTGAACCACAACCGTTCCCGAGGTCGGACGGTCAAGGCCGGCAATCAGATTCAGCATCGACGATTTGCCCGAGCCGGAGCTGCCCAGCAGGGCCACGAATTCACCGGCGCGAACTTCGAGGGAAACGCCGTCGACGGCGCGGATCAAAGTCTCGCCCATGTGGTAATGGCGGCAAAGATTTTCGCTGCGAACGGCGACGGCAAGGCTACTCATTGGGGCGGCGGTCATGGGACTCAGCGCATTTCTCCTCGCAAAACGCGGAGAGCTTCGGCTGCTCCAACCTCGCCGCTCTTGCCTTCGGCGCTCGTGCCATTCACCGCGACGGCATCGCCTTCGCCCGGCGCCAAGAACAGATTTTCGTCGACTCCGTGCTGGCGGGTATAGAGGTCATAATAGCGGCCGCGCGCGGCATAGAGCTCGGCATGCGTGCCTCGCTCCAGGATTTGTCCCTGTTCCATCACCATGATCTGATCGGCACGCCGGATGGTCGAGAGCCGGTGCGCAATCACGAATGTGGTTCGCCCCTGCATGAGATACGAGAGGCCCTGCTGGATCATCGCTTCCGATTCCGAGTCCAGGCTGGAAGTTGCTTCGTCGAGAATCAGGATACGCGGCTCCGCCAGAATGGCGCGGGCGATCGAAATGCGTTGCCGCTGACCGCCGGAGAGTTTGACGCCGCGTTCACCAACGACCGTGTCGTATCTGTCCGCGAACGACTCCGCAAATTCATCCACGCGGGCGATGCGGCAGGCGCGCAGGATTTCTTCCTCGCGGGCGGCGGGCCGGGAGAAAGCGACATTCTCGCGGATGGTCCCATCGAACAGAAACGACTCCTGCAAGACGACTCCCAGCCGGGTGCGATACGAGCCCAGCCGCACCGTGCTCAAGTCCACGCCGTCCACGTACACAGCGCCCTTCGTAGGCACATAGAAAGCGGAGATCAAGCCGATGGTGGTGGATTTTCCCGAGCCCGAGGAGCCGACGAGGGCGGTCACCGTGCCCGGTTCCGAATGAAAGGAAATGTTGCGCAGAACTTCGTGCGTACCGTCATAGCTGAAACTGACGTCATCGAATTCGATCGTTCCCACAATATCGGGCAGCGAAACCGAACGCTTCGGATCCTGATCTTCCGGGCGCTCGCTCATGATCTCCTGCGTGCGCTCCAGCCCAGCCAGGGCCTCGGTGAGCTGGGTGCCGATGGCGACGATCTGCATCATGGGAGCAACCAGAAAGGGCAGCGTGAGGGTAAAAGAGAAGAACTGTCCGGGAGTGAGCGTGCCGGCCAGGCTCTGGCGCGCGCCGACGTACATCGTGGCCGCGCCGACGAGTCCGAGCAGCACGCTGGCCGAAAGACTCATCACCGACGTCGCCGTCAGCGTACGCATGACGTTGTCGAGCAATCTCCGGACTCCCGTGGCAAATACCGCTTCCTCCCGCTCTTCTGCGTGGTATCCCTTGATCACGCGCACGCCGCCCAGCGATTCCGTCAGCCGCCCGGTGACTTCGGCGTTGATCTTGCTGCGCTCGCGGAAAATCGGACGGATGGTGGCGAACGCCTTGCTCAAGAATGCGCCAAACCCCGCCAGCGATCCCAACGCAATCAGCGTCATGCGAGGGCTGATGTGCATCAGCCACCATAGGGCAATGCCCGAGGTCAGCAACCCTCCCGCGAACTCTACCAGGCCGGTACCCAGCAGGTTGCGAATGCCGTCCACGTCGCTCATGATGCGCGAAACCAGAGCGCCGGTCTTGTTGGCATCGTAAAAAGAAACCGGGAGCCGCGAAATGTGCTTCTGCACTTTCTGGCGGAGCTCTGTGATCAGCCGCTGCGCCGCTTTCGAGAGCAGCTGCGTCAAAGCAAAGGAAGTGATCCCCTGCAGGACGGTGGCCAGCAGCACAATCCCCACCAGCCGCTGCAGCGCCGCCAGGTGATGTTTGTTGATGACATCGTCGATCAGAAACTTGGTGGAGGCGGGAAGCACGAAACCCGCCACGCGGTTGATCACCATCAGCCCAAAGCTAAGTGCGAGCAGCCCGCGGCGCGGACGCATCAGCTCCCAGACTTGGGGCAGAACGGCTTTCAGTCGCTGGAACTTCGGGGGCTTCGGGGTTTCTTTCGCTGGGGAACTCAATCTAGTGTTTGACTCCACGGCGCTGGATTCGCTTCATTATTAAGCGTTATCACAATTAAGCATTGTCACACATTTGCTGCGAGATGTGCCTAACGGCTGCACGCTGCATCGCAGAGGGGTAGAATGTACGCGGACGGCTGCTGTCTGGAAAGGGTGCTAACGATGTTTGAGAGCTGGGAAGTGGCTCCCTTCAAATGGAAGATATCTCCACGCGCTGCCCTCTGGGGGGCGCTGCTGTGGGCTCTCGTCGCGGGAGTAGTGATTGGGCTGCTCTGGGCCGGGAGACTCCGACTCGATTTGCTTAACGTCGTGAGTCTGACGATTCTACTGGGTGGGGCGATTCTGTTGGCTTTTCGATTCGCGTTGCAACCCAGTCGGAGGCTTCCCCCAAGCGTCTAGCAGGGGTTCAGTCATCCTTGACGCAAGCGGCCCACGTCCTCCTGTGACATTCCGCACCGCGCCGTTGTATGCTCGGGGCGTGTCCCGCCCGTCAACGCCGGAGCGTTCGCCAGACCATTCGCCGACCTTCGGCCTGCTGCTGGGGCTCATCATCACTCTGTCGGCGGTTGTCGCCTACTTCGTTTACACCAGCTGGCAGGTGAGCGGTTTGCGCAAACTGCAGACCGAAATGGTGGACCGCAACCGCAAAGATTCCCTGCAACTGCTGCGCATTCAGAATGATCTGAACTCCCTCGCCGTGGCCATGCGCGATATGGTGAGCGGAGATGAACCGTATCCTCTGACCGCGTGGTCGGCGCAATTCCAGCGCATCCGCACCGATCTCGACGACGCGATCCGCCTCGAATCGGGGCTGGCCGCGGCCAGCCGGACGCCGGATCAGGCCGCGTTTTTGACTAGTTCGTTTATCCAGTTCTGGGACGCGGTGGACCGGGTTTTCGCCCTCGCCCGCGACGGCAAGGAAAAAGAGGCGCGCGAGCAGATTCAACTCTCACTGCAGGAGCGGCAAGCCGCGCTGAGCACCGCCGTGGCCCGGGCGCTGGTGCAGAACACGGAGAACGAAGAGCAGGCGGGCCAACGCATTGTGCAGATCTACGACCGGGTGCAGTTCCAGGTCTATATCTTTCTGGCCGCAACCCTGCTGGCGATTCTGTTAAGCAGCCTTTCGATCATGCGCTGGAACCGCCGGCTGTTTGCGCGCCTGGCCGAGATTTCTGAGCGCCGCAGCGAGCTGGCGCAGAAGCTGATCGCTACGCAGGAGTCCACCCTCCGCTACATTTCCCGCGAACTGCACGATGAGTTTGGCCAGGTCTTGACCGCCGTGGGTTCGATGCTGCGCCGTGCGGGGACGCACGCGCCCGAGGGTTCCACGCTGCGGGCTGATTTGCAGGAAGTTCTCGAGACCGTGCAAGAGACGTTAGAGAACGTTCGCAGTCTCTCTCAGGCGCTGCATCCCGTGATGCTCGACGAGGCAGGGCTGGAGAGCACGCTTGACTGGTACATCCCCACCGTGGAACGCCAAACCGGAATTGCCATATCCTATAAGAAGCAGGGTGAACCGTTCGCTGTGGATGGCGAGGCCGGTGTGCACATTTACCGCGTTTTGCAGGAAGCGCTGAACAATGTGGCGCGGCACGCGGGGACGAAGCAGGCGTGGGTGCGGTTGCGCTTCCTGCCCGATGCGCTGGAACTGGACGTGGAAGATCACGGCGTCGGGTTCGAGAGTCCCAACCGGCGCGGGATTGGCCTGGTGGCAATGCGCGAACGATCCGAACTCATGGGGGGCCGGATTAGCTTCACGCGTCCAGCCGAGGGCGGAACCTTGATGCATCTGGCCATTCCTCGAGAGAAAGCGGAATTCTATGGGAAAGAAGATCACAGTCTTGCTGGTGGATGATCACAGCCTGGTCCGGCGGGGTTTCCGGCGCATGCTGGAAGATGAATCCGACATGGAAGTGGTCGGCGAAGCGGGCGACGGCGAGGCGGCGATCAAACTCGCCCGGCAACTTCATCCCCAAGTGGTGGTGATGGACTGCGCTCTGCCCGGCATGAACGGCCTCGAAGCCACGCGGCAGATTCTCGACGACTCCCCGGAAGTCGCCGTTCTCATGCTGAGCATGCACACCGAGGGCACCTGGGTGCGCCAGGCAGTCGAGGCTGGAGCCAGGGGATATGTTCTCAAGAACGCGTTAGACCTCGAGCTGGGAGCTGCGATCCGCAAGGTCGCCGCCGGAGAGACCGTGTTTGATCCGCAGGTCGAACAGAAGGAGGCCCTCCGGGGCGAGCGCAACCAGGCGCTCACGCCACGGGAGCTCGAGGTTCTGCAAATGATCGTGGACGGCAAGTCGAACAAGGAGATTGCCGCCGTTCTCGAGCTCAGCGCCAACACCGTGGCGGTTCACCGCGCCAACATCATGAACACCTTGGGAATCCACAAAACTGCCGAACTGGTGGTGTACGCGATTCGGGCCGGGCTGGTGAACGTTCCGTGAATCGCAGGTCTTTTCTCGGGGGAGTGGCGGGGCTGGCAGCGTGGTCGCAGTTTCCGCGGCTTGCAGCGGTGGCCGCGCAGGTAGGGGCAAACGGGTCTCCAGGTTTTCGATTTACCGATGTGACCACGCAGGCAGGAATTCAATTCCAGCACAATACGGGAGCTTTCGGCGGCAAATTTCTGCCTGAGACTCTCGGCTCCGGCTGCGCCTTTCTCGATTACGATCGCGACGGCTGGCAGGACATTCTGCTGATCAACGGCGCGGATTGGCCCGGCCATAAGACAAACCGCACCACGCCCCGCCTGTATCGCAATAACGGCAATGGCACATTTAGCGACGTGACGGCCCGTGCCGGACTCGATGTCGAAATGTACGCCATGGGTGTTGCCGTAGGCGACTACAACAACGATGGCTTCCCCGATATTTTCATCACCTGCGTGGGGCAAAACCGGTTGTTCCGCAACACCGGCAAGGGCGCGTTCGTGGACGTCACCAGCACGAGCGGCTTGGGCAAGCGGGAGGCGTTGAGCACCTCTGCCCTGTGGTTCGACTACGATCGCGATGGCCTGCTGGATCTTTTTGTCTGCAACTACGTGAAATGGTCGCCGGAGCACGACATTTTCTGCAGTCTCGACGGTAAGCACAAATCGTATTGCACTCCGGAAGCCTATCGCGGAGCCACGTGCTGGCTGTTTCACAATCGCGGCGACGGAACCTTCGAAGATGTCACCGCGAGCAGCGGGATTTTCGACAGCAGTTCGAAATCATTGGGCGTCGCCTTGATCGACGACGATCACGACGGCTGGCCCGACCTGCTGGTCGCGAACGATACTCAGCCCAACAAGCTCTATCGCAACCAGCACAACGGCACATTCAAGGATGCGGCAGTCGAAGCCGGACTCGCCTTCAGTACAGAAGGAAAAGCGCGCGCGGGCATGGGAGTTGACGTTGGCGATTTCGAAAATTCCGGCGCGGCGGGCGTGGCCATCACCAATTTCGACAACGAGATGATCGGCCTGTACCGGGCGAGCGGCAGGGGATTCGAAGATATCGCGGCGCAGGCCGGCGTGGGGATGGCCTCCAAGAACAGCCTCGGTTTTGGCTGCGTCTTTGTGGACATCAATCTGGATGGCTGGCTCGATTTCGCCGTAGCCAACGGCCACATTGATGAAACGGTGCGCAACATCCGCGGCAACGTCGGATACGCGCAGCCGCCGCAGCTGTTTCTCAGCAACGGAAACGGGAGTTTTCGCGATGTGGCGGGGAGTTTTCGCGATGTGGCGGACGAAGTTGGCGGAGGCTTTGATCAGCCGAAGGTCGGCCGCGGTCTGGCCTGCGCCGATTTTGATCGCGACGGCGATCTAGACCTGCTGCTGACCACCAACAACGGGCCTGCGTACCTCTATCGCAACGACCTGCTGGCCGGGAACCGCAGCATCCGGTTTCAGCTGAGGGGGACCAAGTCGAACCGGGATGCGATCGGCGCGGTGGTGCGCGCTACTGCCGGAGGCATGACCCAGTCGCGCGTGGTCAAAGGCGGCTCCAGTTACTTGTCGCAATCCGAACTGCCGGTCACGTTTGGACTGGAGAAACGGGACCGCATTGAGCGCGTGGTGATCGAGTGGCCCAGCGGCAGAACTGAAGAATACAAGAGCCTCGCGGCTGGCCGCGGCTACGAGTGCATCGAAGGAAAGGGAATTACACCCCAAAACGGCTATTGAGGAGCGTTAGGGGTTGCCGCGCTGTGCTGGATCACGCTTCCGGCCGCGACGAGATCAATCTCCACCGAATCGCTCACCCGCAAAAAGAAAGTGCTGGGATTCTTCATTCCCCACTTCGCGTATGGAACCGTGAAATGAACCGTCGCAGTCCACGACTCGGATGACATTTCCACTTCGGCCGGAACCGTAATCTCGCGGTCGACTCCGTGAATGCCGAACATCCCGTGCACTTTCACCGGAGATTTTCCGGAACTTGCGACCGCGCCCTCAACCCGGTCGGGACGAAACGAAATCTCAGGATAGCGGTCGCTCTCCAGCACATCCTGGTGCATCTTGCGGTCGCGCATGCCGTTGCCGGTCTCGCCGCTTTTCGCATCCACCAGAATTTCTCCCGAGAGCAGCCCGGAAGCAGGATCGAACCCGAGGGCACATGGCTTGACATGAAATGTTCCGTGCACCGTATGAAGCGCGGCGTCCAAAGTGAATTTCACGGCTGTTTTGGAAGGGTCGAGCTGAAGGGCGGTTGGCTGGCATTGCGCTGAAGCAGTCGCGCCCATGAGCAAGACTAGAACTGTGAGTGCTCGGTTGATCTGAGGACGGGTCGTGGTCATCGCGATCACGCCGTCAGCAATCCCCAGCCTAGACTCAGGCCGTCCCATACGATGCGTACCGGTGGGCGAGCGCCGACGTGCAGCTCCAACAGGCGCTGAAAGATCTGCGGGCGGCTCTCGAAAACCTGTAGCGTGCGACGCTGCAGCCGGGGACGACCGTCGAGCGTGAGCATCAGCCGCGCCATCCACCACGGGCGCACGGCCAGCCGCCGGTGCTCCGCCTGATAACGCGCCAGATCACCGGACTGAAAACATTCCGCCAGCAGCGTGGCTTGGCTGAACGCCAGGCCGAGTCCCTCTCCCGTAATGGCGTCCACGGTTCCCGAAGCATCGCCGACCAGCGCCACATTTCCGCGGCACACTCGGTCGAACCGGCGATTGCCGGTGAGTGCACCTCTCTCCATGGAGCATGTCCCGGCTCCGCGCAGCCGTGCGCTCAGCGCGGGCAGGAGCCGCAAGCCTTCGTCCAGCCGCAGGTTGGGATCATCCGATGCCAGCGCGACGCACACTTGTTCGTCGCCAACCGCCGTGGCATAGCCCTGGCAGCGCGCGCTCCAGTACACCTCCATGCGGTCGGTCCAGGGAGCTACGCGGAAGTGCTGCCGGAAAGCATAGCGCAAATGAGGTCGCGGACCTGGGTCAAGACCTGCCCATCGCCGGACGCGCGAGTTCGAGCCATCGGCGCCCACAATCCAGCGCGCCCGAACCACACGACTTCCGAGCCGGACTCCGTCTGCCGCCATGCCCGTGACCGGAGTCTGCCAGAGAAGGTCAACGCCCAGTTGCGCCGCGCGTTCCATCAAGATTCGATGCAGGGAAGTGCGACGCACCGCCAGACCAACGCTGCCCCCAGGGAACGATGCGTCTGCCGCCGCAGAGTTCGTGACAAAGCGAATGCCGCAAAACGGACGACCATCCGAGACAGGGATGTGAATCCCCAGACGCTCCAGCGCGGCCAGCCCATCTGGCAGCAAGCCTTCGCCGCAGGCCTTGTCGATCGGCGGCCGGGCACCGTCGGCCACGACGACGCGGAGACCGCATTGACGCGCGGCGATCGCCGCAGCCAATCCTGCGGGACCACCGCCAATCACAAAAACATCAGTGGCAGCGGGCGCGCTCTGATTCATGCCGTGAGCCTCACCATTCGAGCAGAACCAGCTCCGAACAAAATCCCGGCCCCATGGCGGCGAGCAACCCAAGCGTTCCCGGTTCCGGGCGCCGGTTCCTCATTACATCTTCCAGCACCACCAGCACTGAAGCCGACGAAAGATTACCCACTTTCTTGAGGCAGTTCCATGAAGCCTCGAGTTGGCCGTTGCGGAGATCCAGAGCATCCGCTGTCGCTTCCAGTACCTTGGGGCCACCGGTGTGCAAGACCCAACTTTTCACGTCGCTGCGCTGGTAACCGTGATCGGCCAGAAAAGCGTCCACGTCGCGCCCCAGATTCTGGCGGATCAAGGCTGGCACTTCCGGTGAAAGCGTGATGCGGAATCCCTTCTCCGTAACCTTCCAGCCCATCATCTCTTCCGTGTCCGGATAAAAAACCGACCGGCTCGCCAGGATCGTGGGACCGTTGGCTTCCACCTCATCGCCCGTCACGATGGCGGCGGCGGCACCGTCGGCAAAGAGTCCGGAAGAAATCAGATTGGCTACGGAAAGATCGTCGCGCTGCAAGGTCAGAGAACACAGTTCCACCGACACCAGCGCTGCGGCCTGGGAAGGATAGGCACGCACGTAATCCGCGGCCCGCGCGATTCCGGCTGCGCCGGCGACGCACCCGAGCCCAAAAACCGGCGTGCGGCGGATGTTCGTCGGCAATCCCATGCGGTTGATCAGCAGGGCATCAATCGAAGGGCTGGCGATGCCGGTGACCGACACAAAAAGCAGAGCACCCAGCCGGCTGGAGTCCAAGCCGGCATAATGCAAGGCACGGCACAGCGCCTGTTCGCCCAATTCCTGCGCCACTGCGATCCAAATATCGTTCGCCTGGCCCCAGGTCGCAATGTCTGAGTACTTCTCGGTGGGCAACGCGAGATAGCGGCCCTCCACGGCCACGTTGCGGTGAAGCCGCGCCAGCAGTTGCGGATTCCTAAGGCGGTCGCCCCAGTACTCCTGCAGTTTTTCCAGCAGAATCTTCTGGGAATAGTAGTGTTCAGGAAAAGCGCTGGCGGCGCTGGAAATTTTCATAGCTCGGGTCCCCATCCCGGCGCGGAGTCACTCGCTTGAGTTGCGGCAAACCGTTGTTCAGCGCAAATGACGGGTTGAGCACGGTTCCTCCGCCTGAGAGCATTCTCCCGGTGCCCGCCACCTGAGTTGTCACACACTTGTTAAATCAAATCCGGCAGCAAGCCGGCCAGGAACCACGACGGTTTCTTGCTGACCTTAGGGAAACTCTGATTAAGCTCTCCAAAGTGAAAAGCGGGTTTCCTTCGACAGGCTCAGGACAAGTCTCGACTCCGCAGAATTGCCCGAAGAACGGGCAATTCCGCTTCGCTCGAAATGACAGACTTGAGCTTAATCAGAGTTTCCTCAGGGCAACACGGCGATCGAGGTCGGCGAATTCCCCACAGCATACGAACCGACTTCGCTCAGAACCCCACTACTGGTGGTCAGGCTGAACGACTCAATCGCCGCGGTCTTCTGGTTGCCCACGAACAGGTACAGCCCGTTGGGATCGATAGCAATCAGGCTGGGCTGCGAATTCGCAGCGAATGGCGAACTGGTGAGCAGGGTCAGACCGCCACCAGTCCCAATCGCGTAGCCCGAGATGTATGCCGAGCCCTGACTGGCTACATACAGATACTTGCCGGAGTTATCCACCAACAGCGAAATGGGACTCGAGTATGTCGTGCCGATGGGGGAACCAGGGAGTTGGGCAAGCACCGTGTTTGAGCTTTTGGTGATGGAGAATTCAGAGATCGAGTTGTCAGTAAAATTGCCCGTATAGAGATAGGATCCGGCGGGGTCGATGGCCAGGCCGTAGGGATTCGTTCCCGTCTGTTGCACCTGAACCAGGGTTAAAGTTCCTGCGTTGACGCTGAAGACTTCGATATAGCTGGGCGACCCACCTCCGGTCACGAAGAGAAAATTTCCCGAGGGCGACAGAACCATGTTGAGCGGAGTGATTCCGAGGGAGGTAGCTGTTCCGACCACCGTGAGCGCGCCACTACTGCTGTCGATCGAAAAAACCAGAATATTTCTCGACTCGGAATTCCCAACATAGAGATAACTTCCGGCTGGATCCATGACCAGGAAGGCAGGGATCGTTCCGCCCAGCGGCGTGAGGTTTGTCCGTGGGGTGACTTCGGTGATCGCGCCGCCAGCCGCAATGGTAAACAGGGAAATATCATTTTCGCCGGAATTGGCGGCGTAGAAAAACTGCTTCGAGGGATGGATGACAATCGAAGTTACCCCCGGGCCTGCACTGAAGGGACTGGTCGCCAACGGTGTCAACGCACCCGAGTTGGGGTCTTCCCGGTAGGCCAGAATCTGGCTGGCGGTTGGAATGGCCGCGTACAGATAATGATTGGTAGTTTTGCCACAACTCAAGCATGCGGCTAGGCCCGCGCAAACAAGGAACAAAGCTACTGCTTTCTTTAGCATCCGCTGCTCCTGGAAGAAATGTTGGAAACGACAGGAAACCGGCAAACGTCTTCTCCCCGGAACTCCCGGGGGCCAGTGTATTCCCTTTTAGCAATATGGCGCTTGCCATCTATCATACGGGACAAGCCGCGATTGCGCAGCCGCGTACGCCTTTTCATCTGCTGCCCAGCGATAGGCGGACAGCGGGCAAAAGAGCCGCTTCAGACTGATGATGCGGAACTTGTGCGGCGAGGTTGCACAGCTATTCTGCCCTGAACAACCTTATCCCCGCAAAGCCAGGAACCCGGCCCGGTGAGACATGGAGTTGTTGCACACCGTTCAGTGCGCCGGACTCGGGCGCGGCGTGGTGGTTTCCGGCAGAGCGTGGTCCTCGCCGCCGCGCAGCGCCAGCCGCAAGCGGTCAAGATATACGTAAACCACGGGCGTGGTAAAGAGGGTCAGCATCTGGCTTACGATCAGCCCACCCACGATCGTAATTCCCAGCGGCCGGTGCAGCTCAGAACCCGTGCCCCTGCCCAAAGCCAGGGGAAGCCCGCCGAGAAGCGCGGCCATGGTGGTCATCATGATCGGCCGGAAACGCAGCAGGCAGGCGTCATAGATCGCTTCCACTGGTTTCTTGCCTTGCGTCCGCTCCACGACGAGAGCCACGTCAATCATCATGATGGCGTTCTTCTTGACCAGACCGATCAGCAGGATGATGCCGATCATACCGATCACGTTCAGTTCGTTGTGCGTCAGCAGGAGCGCCAGTAGGGCGCCTACTCCGGCTGAGGGTATGGTCGAAAGAATCGTAATGGGATGAATATAACTCTCGTAAAGCATGCCGAGCACAATGTAGACAGCACCCAGCGCGGCGATGATCAGGATCAGCATGTTGGACTTCGAATCCTGAAAGGCGGCGGCCGTTCCCTGAAAGCTGGCTTGGATGGTTGGCGGGAAGCCGATCGTGCGTTCGGCGTTCTCAATGGCCTCGGTAGCCTGACCGAGAGATACTCCGGGCGCCAGATTGAACGAAATGGTGGCCGATGGCACCTGTCCCTGGTGATTCACCGCCAGCGGCGTATTCGAAGGCTCGAAATGCGTGAAGGCCGACAAGGGCACCGGAGTTCCGCTGGTCGACCGCAAATATATGTTCTCGAGAGCCTCAGGAGTTTGCTGGAATTGCGGCGCGACCTCCATGACCACGTGATACTGATTCAGCGGCCGGTACATGGTGGAAACCTGCCGCTGTCCAAAAGCGTCATACAGGGCGTTATCCAAAGTCTGCGCCGTGATTCCCAGGCGGCTGGCGGTATCGCGATCGATCACCAGTTGTGCCTGCAGCCCCTTGTCCTGCTGGTCCGAGTTCTGGTCGCGCAGTTCCGGCAAGGTCTTTAACTTCGCCAGCAAACGCGGCGCCCAGTTGTTCAGGTCATCCAGGTTTGAGCTCTGCAGGGTGTACTGATACTGGGCATTGCCGTACCGGCCGCCAATCGTGAGCTCCTGGGCCGACTGCAGAATCAGCGTCGCACCCGGCACCACTTCCAGCTTGCCGCGCAGGCGGTTGATCACGTCGTCGGCAGTTACGTATTTGCAGAATTCCCAGAAGTGCTGCTTCTGGCACGGACCGCGCTGCTCCAGCGGCTTCAGCATCACGAAGAACCGGCCCTGGTTCAGAGCCGTGCTTCCACCGGTAGAGCCCGCCATGGTGTCGACCGCCGGATCCTGCATCACGATTTTGACGTAGCGCCGCATCTTATTGCTCATGGACTGAAACGAGATGTCCTGGGCTCCCATCACCGTACCCTGAATGCGCCCAGTGTCCTGCTGCGGAAAGAATCCCTTGGGCACTTTGACGTAGAGGTAAACGCTCAGACATGCCACCAGGATCGTGACCGTGAGGGTGACCGGTTGGTTTGCCAGGACCCACTTCAGGGCCTGAGTATAGTTTGCCAGTAGTCGATCGAAGAACCATTCGCTGGCTCGATAAAAAGCGTTGTGCCGTTCTGCTTTCCCTGGTCGCAGGAACTTCGCGCACATGGTCGGCGTGGTGGTCAGCGACACCAATAGCGAAACTCCAATCGCAATGCTCAGCGTCACGGCGAACTCGCGGAACAGCCGCCCCACAATCCCGCCCATCATGAGCAGGGGAATGAACACCGCCACCAGCGAAGTGCTCATGGAGAGCACTGTGAATCCGATTTCTGCCGCGCCTTTGAACGCCGCCTGCACGACGTCCATTCCGTGCTCCACGTAGCGGGTGATGTTTTCCAGCACTACGATCGCGTCATCCACTACGAATCCCGTCGAAATGGCCAGCGCCATCAGCGACAGATTGTCCAGGCTGTAGCCCAGCAGGTACATTCCTCCGAACGTTCCCACCAGTGATAGCGGCACGGCAATGCTCGGGATAATCGTGGCGCGCACGGTGCGCAGGAACACGAACACGACCATAATTACGAGCGCGATCGAAATCAGTAGCGTCCTCTCGATGTCTTTAACCGACGCCCGCACCGTAGTCGTGCGGTCCATCACAATCGAAAGCTTCATGGCCGGCGAAATCGAGGATTGCAGATACGGCAGCAGCGTCCGCACCCGATCTACCGTCTCAATAATGTTGGCGCCGGGCTGCCGGAACACCGGCATGACAATCCCCAGTTTGCCATTGATCAAGGCGAGATTGCGGACGTCAGAAACCGAATCCTGAACGTCCGCCACATCGCCCAGCCGCACCGCCCCGCCGTTGTTGTAGCCCACGATCAAGGGCCTGTACTGATCCGCAGTGAAAAGCTGGTCAGTATCATCCAACGAATAGGAGATCGTTCCGTCGGCGACTTGTCCCTTGGGCCGATTCGCGTTGGCTGCATTCAGCGCGTTGCGAACCGTGTCCAGCCCCACGCCCAGCTGGTTCAGCAACATGGGGTTGACTTCCGCACGCACCGCCGGCTGCGCCGCGCCCCAGACGAAAACCTGCCCCACGCCATCCACCTGCGCCAGCTTTTGCGAAAGGATTGAGTCGCAGGCATCGTACATCTGCGGCACGGTCGTGGTGTCGGAGGTCAATCCCAGCAATAGAATGGGCGCGTCCGCCGGATTCACTTTGCGATAGGTGGGATTACTGGGCAGGTTGGTGGGGAGCTGGCCGCGGGCTGCGTTGATTGCGGCCTGCACATCGCGCGCAGCGGCGTCAATATTCCGGTTCAGATCGAATTGCAGCGCGATTCCGGTGGAACCGAGTTGACTGGAAGAAGTCAGCTGATTCACCGCGGCAATGCGCCCAAACTGCCGCTCCAGCGGAGTAGCCACCGCCGACGCCATGGTTTGCGGATCAGCTCCGGGCAGGCCCGCGCCCACGCTGATCACGGGAAAATCCACTTTGGGCAAGGACGCTACCGGAAGGAACTTGAAGGCGAGAATTCCGGAGAGCAGCAGCGCCGCCGCCAGAAGTGACGTGCCGACCGGACGCCGGATAAATGGAGCCGAGATACTCATCGTCTAATCCGCCGGCATGGGCTCCCGTGGGATGGGATTGCCGATCCGGTATCGGGCAAACCGCTGCGCCAAACGGTCAAACCACAGGTACACCACCGGGGTGGTATACAGCGTGAGCAGTTGGCTGAGCAATAACCCGCCTACGATGGTGATGCCCAGCGGCCGGCGCAGTTCGGCCCCGGTGCCCGGGACCAGCGCCAGCGGCAGGCCGCCCAGCAGAGCCGCCATGGTGGTCATCATGATGGGCCGGAAACGCAGCAGGCAGGCCTGATAGATCGCTTCCTCGGGCGGTTTGTGTTCCGCCCGCTCCGCTTCCAGCGCGAAGTCAATCATCATGATGGCATTTTTCTTCACGATGCCGATCAGCAGGATCACGCCAATCAGCGCCACTACCGTCAGGTCGTTGCCGGTAATCATCAGCGCCAGGATTGCGCCCACGCCCGCCGAAGGCAGAGTCGAAAGAATCGTGATCGGGTGGATGTAGCTCTCATACAAAACGCCGAGCACGATGTAGACGGTAATCACCGCTGCCAGAATCAAATACGGCTCAGAGGCAAGCGAATTCTGGAAGGCGGCAGCCGTGCCCTGGAACGCCGCATGAATGCTGGGAGGCAGTTGGATTTCTTTCTCGGCCTGCTGAATCTGTTTGGTCGCGTCACCCAGGGATGCCCCAGGCGCGAGGTTAAAGGACAGCGTCACCACCGGGAACTGGCCCTGGTGGTTCACTGCGAGCGAGGCGCTGCTCGACTGCATCCGGGTGAAGGTCGACATCGGAACCGGCGCGCCGCTGGTAGTTACGGCCGCGCCGTTCCCGGTAGGCGCGCCCGAGTTCTGCGTCACCACGCTCGGCCGGATGTAGATGTCCTTCAGCGAATCGGGATTCTGGGCGAAGCTGGGCAAGACTTCCAGCACCACGTGGTACTGGTTCAACTGGGTGAAAATGGTCGAAACCTGGCGCTGCCCGAAAGCGTCATAAAGCGTGTTGTCGATGGCCTGAGGATAAATCCCCAGCCGGGATGCGGTGTCGCGGTCAATCGTGAGGTTGGTTTTGAGTCCGTTATTGAGCTGATCGGTAGCGACATCGGTCATCGCCGGCAGCGTTTTTAGCTTGGCCACCAGTTTCGGGGTCCACTGGGCCAGTTCCTGCGCATCGGCGTCTTCAATCGAATATTGGAATTGCGTGCGGCTCACCCGATCTTCCACGGTGAGGTCCTGAACTGGCTGCATGTACAAGGTGATGCCGTCGACTTTCGCCAACTGGGGCTGCAAACGGCGAATGATGGCGGAAGCGTCGTCGGCGCGGTCGTTGCGCGGTTTCAGATTGATCTGGATGCGGCCGGAGTTGGGCGTGGTGTTGGTGCCGTCCACGCCAATGAACGAGGAGAGGCTTTCAACATCTTTGTCCTGCAGAATGACTTTGGCCAGTTCCTGCTGCCGCCGCGCCATCGCTTCGAACGAGACGTCATCCGGCGCTTCCGACACGCCCAGAATCACGCCCGTATCCTGCACCGGGAAAAATCCTTTGGGCACGATTACGTAAAGAGCCAGGGTCAGGACCAGCGTGGCGAAGGTCACCAGCAAGGTAGCGGTCTGGTGTTTGAGCACAAACTTCACGGTTCGCCCGTACAATGCGATGATCCGGTTGTAATAGTCCTCGGTAATCTCGTAAAAGCGTCCTTGCTCTCCTTCCTTGATGTGCTTGAGAAGTTTGGCGCACATCATGGGCGTCAGGCTGAGAGAGACTCCCGCCGAAACCAGAATGGTCACCGCCAGGGTGACGGCAAATTCGCGGAACAGCCGCCCCACAATATCGCCCATGAAGAGCAGCGGAATCAGCACCGCGATCAGCGAGACGGTCAAGGAAACGATGGTGAAGCCGATCTGCCCGGATCCTTTGAGCGCGGCCTCCAGCGGCGATTCACCGGCCTCCAGGAATCGGTTGATGTTCTCGATCATGACAATGGCGTCATCCACCACGAATCCGGTGGAGATGGTCAACGCCATGAGCGTCAGATTGTTCAGGCTGTATCCCAGCAGGTACATCACACCGAACGTTCCTATCAGCGACAGCGGAACGGCGACACTGGGAATAACCGTGGCCGAGAGATTCCGCAGGAAAAGAAAGATGACCATCACCACCAGGGCGATGGTCAGCACCAATTCGAACTCCACGTCTCGGACGGAGGCGCGGATGGTGGTTGTCCGGTCGGTGAGAATTTGCACTTTGATCGCCGTAGGCAGCGACGCCTGCAACTGCGGCAGGAGCTTCTTGATCCGGTCCACCACGCTGATGATGTTGGCACCGGGCTGGCGCTGGATGTTGACGATCACCGCCGGGGTCAGATTCATCCAGGCGGCGAGCCACGTGTTTTCCGTGCCGTCGATGACATTGGCGACATCGGCCAACCGTACCGGCGCGCCGTTGTGGTAGGCGACCACAATGGGCTTGTACTGGTCGCTGGAGAAAAGCTGATCGTTGTCGCCGATGGTATACGACTGTCGCGAGCCGTCGATGACGCCCTTGGCCTGATCAACGTTCGCCTGAATCAACGCCGCGCGCAGATCTTCCAGGCTCAGACCGAGGCCCGACAGCGCTGTCGGGTTCGCCTGAATGCGCACCGCCGGCTTCTGCCCGCCGCTAATCGATACCAGGCCTACGCCCGGCAGTTGCGAGATCTTCTGCANNCTCCACCTTCGACAACGGCAGTGAATCTGAGGTCAGCGCCAAAGTGAGAATAGGCGCGTCGGCGGGATTCACCTTGTTGTAGATCGGGGGATTCGGCAAGTCTGTCGGCAGGTAAGTCGAGGCCGAGTTGATGGCCGCCTGCACCTGCTGCTCTTCCACGTCGATGTTCTGATCCAGGCCGAACTGCAGCGTGATCACCGAACTGCCAGACGAACTGGTCGAGGTCATCTGGCTCAGGCCGGGCACCTGGCCAAACTGCCGCTCCAGAGGAGACGTCACCGAGGAGGCCATGACGTCCGGGTCGGCACCGGGATAGAACGTCACGACTTGAATCGTGGGATAGTCGACCTCGGGCAGCGCCGAGACCGGCAATTGCAGGAATGCCACCCAGCCTACCAGAACGACGCCGACCATGAGCAGCGTGGTGGCGACCGGCCGAAGGATGAATATCCGCGAAGGGCTCATGAACCTGAACTACCTGAACCTGATGTACCGGAACCAGCGCTGGGAGTGCTGCCGCGCGGCTCAACCGGGCTGTCCCTCTGCAGCTTGTCCTGTCCATCGGTTACGACCACGTCGCCCGGAACTACGCCGCTGGTGACCACCGTGGTCGTTCCCTGAGTGAGCGACACTGTGACCGGCCGATCTTGCACTCTTTTGTTGGCGTTCATCACGTAGACGAAAGTTCCCTGCGGACCGCGCAGAATCGCGGCCGTAGGCAGGACCGTGCTGTTCTTCCGCGTCTCCACCAGCAGCTTTACGTTGACGAACTGGTTGGGCCAGAGCTGGTTGTCTCGGTTGTCGAAGACCGCTTTATACTTCGCCGTCGCCGTGGTGGGGTCGATCTCGTTGTCAATGGTCAGCAGCTTGCCGGTAGCCAGCTTGGTTTTATCGTCGCGATTGAACGCATCGACCTCCAGCGTTCCCTGCTTCATGTGTGGCACTATGGTCGGCAGGTAATCTTCATTAAGAGGGAATATCACGGCGATAGGCTGCAGCTGGGTGAGAATCAACATGGGGTTCGTATCCGCCGCATGCACAATGTTGCCCGGGTCCACTTGCCGCAAGCCGACGCGCCCGGTAAACGGCGCGGTGATGTGGCAGTACACGATCTGCAGCTTGGCGTTGTCGATTTGCGCCTGATCGGTGCGTACCTGCCCATCCAGTTGGTCTACGGTCGCCTTCTGCGTGTCCACTTGCTGCTGAGAAATGCTACCGGAAGGGATCAGCGCCGTGTAGCGTTCCAGATTCAGCCTGGCATCCCGCAGCGTCGCCGCGTCTTTGAAGAGTTGCGCCTGCATCTGCTCCAACTGAACCTGGTAGGGGCGGGCATCGATTTCAATCAGCGACTCTCCTTCTTTGACGACCTGCCCCTCCTGAAAATTCACCTTCATGATCTGCCCGTCAACCCGGCTCTTGATGTTGGCGGTATAGAACGCGGTCACGGTTCCCAGCCCGGTTATGTAAACCGGCACGTCCTGCCGCTGCACCTGCGCTATCGCAACCGACACCGGGCGAGGTGCGGCAGCCTGCGCCTTCTGTTGTTTGGAGTCAGCCGCGGTGGTGCAGGCAAAGAGAACTGCGCACAAAGTCCCGACGCACAGAATAGCGATGAAACGGAAAGCGAGGGAGGCTCGCCTCCAGGATGATTTTGAAAAAGTTCGTTTAGTCATGTTCACCGGATTAATCTTCACTCGACGCTGCATTTTCGCGACAGAACGGCGGTCCAGCGCCCAGGTATTAGACGTATGTATTGTAGGCTTGGTTTCGGCAACTCCGCACTGGAGAGACAGGAAAACTCCGCCCTCGAGGCCTCCTCCCGCGAAAGACAAGAATCATGCCGCTGCCAGGGTCGAACCCTGCAATACCAGCATCAACCGGGGCCGCAGGACAGGTCAAGACCATCCCCGTGGTTTTACAAATCTTTACTCGCTGAGTAGCGGAGACCTGCGGCGTAGGCAGTGTGCGCGGGCAGTGTGGCGCGGGCACTCCTGCCCGCGTAAGCCGCAGGGGCGAAAAATTCTACCCCCGCTCGACCGCAGGATGCCTGGCCTCATAGGCTGCGATCTCCGCTTCGTGTTGCAGGGTGAGCCCGATGTCATCCAGCCCATGCAGCAGACAGTGGCGCACGAAATCATCGATGGGAAAGTTGGCGCGAAATCCCTGGTCGTCGCGCACTTCACAGCGTTCCAGATCGATGGTGATGTGATAGTCGGCGGTCTCACGGGCGCGCTCGATCAACTGCACAATTTCATTCTCGTTCAAGCGCACGGCAAGAAAACCATTCTTGGCGCTGTTGTTGGCGAAAATGTCGGCGAACGACGACGCGATCACGGCGCGAAAGCCAAAATCAGCCAGCGCCCACACCGCATGTTCGCGCGACGAGCCGCAACCGAAGTTCTTGCCAGCCACCAGAATGCTCGCGCCTTCGTAACGCGGCTCGTGCAGCACAAAGTTCGGGTTCTTCTTTCCATCGGCGCCGAACCGCCAGTCGTAAAACAAAAACTGTCCAAAGCCGGTCTTCTCGATCCTCTTCAGAAACTGCTTGGGGATGATCTGATCGGTATCCACATTGACGCGATCGAGCGGGGCCACACGGCCGCGATGCGCAGTGAAAGGTTTCATTGCGTGTCCATCCTGGCAACGACGAAGTCTTGAGAAGAGCACGACCTCAGAGCCTGCTGAAAAACTGACGAACGTCGTGGAAGAGCGGCCCTTAAGGGCCGCGTAAAAAGCGTTGAATGTGTTTGGGCTTTAGCCCCTGTGATCATTGCTATCCCGCTCATTGAAACTTCCAATTCCGAATATCGGTGAAATGCCCGGCAATCGCCGCCGCTGCAGCCATCATCGGACTGACCAGATGCGTCCGTCCGCCGCGCCCCTGGCGGCCCTCGAAATTGCGATTGCTGGTCGACGCGCAGCGTTCCCCAGGCTGCAAAATGTCGGGATTCATTCCCAGGCACATCGAACACCCTGACTCACGCCATTCAAAGCCGGCATCCAGGAAAATCCGGTGCAACCCTTCCTGCTCCGCCGCCCGCTTCACCGCCTGCGATCCCGGCACCACCATCGCCCGCACTTTCGTGTTCACGTGATGCCCCCTGGCCACTCGCGCTGCGGCACGCAGGTCTTCGATGCGCGAGTTGGTGCACGATCCGATGAATACGCGATCGATTGCGATCTCTTCAATCCGCCGTCCCGGTTCGAGTCCCATGTATTGCAATGCCAGTTCGGCTGCACGCCGCTCAGTGTCCGCCAAGCCATTGAGTTCGGGCACCTGGCCCGTTACCGGTGCGACCATGCCGGGATTTGTCCCCCAGGTCACAAATGGCGAGAGCTGGGTGGCATCAATCTCCACCACCTTGTCGAAGGCCGCTCCCGCATCGGTCGGCAGGCCGCGCCAATGCGCGACCGCTTTCTCCCACTCGGCATCCCGCGGAGCGAAGCGCTTCCCCTTCACATACGCGATGGTCGTTTCATCCGGCGCTACCATGCCGGCGCGCGCTCCCGCCTCAATGCTCATGTTGCACAGGGTCATGCGGCCTTCCATCGACAGCTCACGCACGGCCGGTCCCGCGTATTCGATCACGTGTCCGGTCGCGCCGTCGGTGCCGATTTGCCCGATGATTCCGAGCGCCAGGTCTTTCGCGGTGACGCCCGGGGCCAGCCGTCCGCGCACGTCAATCTGCATCGTTTTCGGTTTCTGCTGTGCCAGGCACTGCGTGGCCAGTACGTGCTCGACTTCAGACGTTCCGATGCCGAAGGCCAGCGCTCCGAAAGCTCCGTGGGTGCTGGTGTGGCTGTCGCCGCAGACGATGGTCAGGCCCGGTTGCGTCAGCCCCAGTTCCGGACCGATCACGTGCACGATGCCTTGCTCCGGCGAATCCATGTCGAACAGCCGGATGCCGAACTCCTTGCAGTTCTGTTGCAGGGCTGCGATCTGTTTCGCGGCGACGAGGTCGGTAATCGGAGTGCCACGCGGCTCGGTAGGAATGTTGTGGTCGACGGTGGCCACCGTGCGCGCAGGCTGGCGAACCTTGCGCCCGGCAGCGCGCAACCCGTCAAACGCCTGCGGCGAGGTCACCTCATGCACCAGATGCAGGTCGATATACAGAATGGACGACCGCCCCGCCGGCTGCGCCACCAGGTGCGCATCCCAAATCTTCTCGAATAGTGTTTTCTTCATCGTCATCACGAGTATCGTGGAGCGGCGGACGCCTCGTCCGCCCGATGCAACCCCGGACGAGGGCGTCCGGGGCTCCCTCAAACTAGCGCGGTCTCGTGATCGCTCCCTGCGACGCCGACGAAACCAGCGCCGCATATTTCGCGAACACTCCCGTCGAATATCTCGGTTCGGGCGTCTTCCACTGCGCCATGCGCTGGCGCAACCCGTCGTCGCTGATCTCGACTTCCAGCACGCGCTTGCGTATGTCGAAGCGGATCACGTCGCCGTCGCGCACGGCCGCGATGGGACCGCCCAGCGCGGCTTCGGGAGAAACGTGTCCCGCCATCAGTCCGTGAGTCGCGCCGCTGAAGCGGCCGTCGGTCAACAGAGCCACCGAATCGCCGAGGCCCTCGCCCACGATCGCCGCGGTCACGCCCAGCATTTCACGCATTCCAGGGCCGCCCTTCGGACCTTCGTTCCGAATCACGACCACGTCGCCGGCTCTGATTTTCTTGACGGTGACCGCAGCCATCGCGTCTTCCTCGGATTCGAACACGCGCGCCGGGCCGCGCTGCTCCAGCCGTTCGTGGCCACTGATCTTCGCAACGCATCCCTCCGGCGCGAGATTCCCCTTCAGAATGACGAGACCGCCGGTGGCTTTCAGCGGCTTCGCCAGGGGAGCGATCACTTCCTGCCCCCGGGCTTCGACCGCGCTCTCGGCCTCAGCCGCCATGTTCAGACCGGTGACCGTAATCGCTGCCGGATGCAGATATTTGCCGCCGAGCAACCGCTTGGCCAGCAGCCGTATGCCACCTGCACGGTGCATGTCCGCCGCCACGAATCGCCCCGACGGTTTCAGATCGGCAAGCAAAGGAGTCCGCGCGCTCACCGTCTGGAAGTCGTCAATCTCGAGACTGACTCCGGCCTCGCGCGCAATCGCCAGCAGATGCAGAACCGAGTTGGTCGAGCCTCCGGTGGCCGCGACCGAGGCGATCGCATTCTCGAAAGCGGCTCGCGTCAGAATGTCTCGCGGCCGCAGGCCTTTCTCGAGGACGTTCATCACGACCTTGCCGCAATCGAACGAAATCTTGTCTTTCTGGGGATCCATCGCGGGCACGCTGTTGAATCCCATCGGGGAGAGCCCGATCATCTCCATCACGGTGGACATCGTGTTCGCGGTGTACTGCCCGCCGCACGCGCCTGCGCCGGGGCAGGCCACGTCCTCGAGTTCTTTGAGTTCCCGGTCGCTCATCTTTCCGGCAACGTTCGCCCCAATCGCCTCGAAGACGTCCTGAATGGTCACGTCCTTCCCGCGATAGCTGCCGGGCGCGATCGTGCCGCCATAGAGCACCAAGCCGGGCAGGTTCATGCGCGCCAGAGCCATGGCCGCGGCCGGAATGGTCTTGTCGCAGCCCACGATGCACACCACCGCGTCGAACATTTGCCCGCGGCAGACCAGTTCAATCGAGTCGGCGATCAGCTCGCGGCTCACCAGCGACGCCCGCATGCCCTCGGTGCCCATGGTTTCGCCGTCAGAAATGGCGATGGTGTTGAATTCCATGGGCGTGCCGCCGGCCGCGCGAATGCCCTCCTTCACTTTGGCCGAGAGCCGCCGCAGGTGATAGTTGCAGGGCATGGTTTCGATCCAGGTGTTGGCCACGCCGATGAGCGGCCGGCTGAGATCGGCGTCGGTGAATCCAACCGCTTTGAACATGGAGCGCGCCCCAGCCCGGTCGCGCCCGTCGGTGATTCCACGGCTGATATGTTTGAGATCCATAGTCAGAGATTATAAGATGCGCCGCGGAGATGGAGAATGGCGAGCAGCAGGTTCAGTCTTGAATTGCAGATTTTAGATGGTAGATTTCAGATTGGACACGACTCGTCGCCAGAAACTGCAATCTGCAATCTAAAATCCGCAATTCAGTTACGCCCGGGCCGCAGCGCGCGACTCGATACACACGCCTGCCACAGGATGCGGCCCTGCCCACTCCGCCGCATGGGCTGAACTGGAACCCACGTGGATCACGTCCGCAATCGCATACCATTCGCGGTAGAGCTGGCCAACCTGCTTGGAATTCACCTCGAGCATCAGCGTGACCAGGTGTTCGCGGCCCGAGGGAGCGGCCTGCACCGAAGGCATATCCAGCGCGCGGCGCGAAACCGCGTTCAGGATGCGCATCAGAGTTCCCTGCGTATTGCGATAGCGAATGTGAAAAACCTGCATATGTTTAGCTCCTGAGACTGTTCGAGTCCCGATCTACGATTTCAAAAGTCAGAAGTCAGAAGTCAAAATGCAGAAGTAAAACCGTCGTGATTAGGGCTGCATTGTGAAATCTGAAGTCTGACTTCGGACTCCTGCATTCTGATTTCTTACTTCTGCATTCTTACTTCTTACTTCTTACTTCTTAACTTCTTACTTCTGACTTCTGACTTCTTACTTCTGACTTTCCTTACTCGTCTTCCAGCAACATCTCCGAAAGTGCCGCTCCCGCCGGAACCATCGGGAAAACGTTGGCCTCGGGAGCACAATCAAATACCAGCAGTTCCGGCTCCGGCGAATTCAGGAACCGGTCAATCTGATCTCCCGTCTCCTGCGACACGGGAAACTCGCGCATGGCGTCTTCCTTCAGCCGGAAGCTGTGAATCTTGTAGGCCTTGGCGATGTCCACGAAATCGGGGTTGTCGCTCAGGTCGGTCTCGGCGTAGTTGCGCTCGTAAAACAGCTGCTGCCACTGCCGCACCATGCCCAGATACTTGTTGTCGATGATCACCATTTTGACGGGCAGTCCCAGGCGGTGCACGGTGGCCAGTTCCTGGATGTTCATCTGGAATCCGCCGTCACCGGAAACGCACAGCACACAGGTTTCAGGCTTCGCCAGCTGCACACCCACCGCCGCCGGCAGAGCGAAACCCATGGCTCCCAGACCGCCTGAGGTGATGAAACCGCGCGGCGAGGAAGAACGGTAGCGTTGTGCTGCCCACATCTGGTGCTGGCCTACGTCGGCGAGAACCACGCTGTTTTCGGGGAGCCGGCTGAACAGTTCGTCGAGAAAACGAATCGTCGGCTGCGCCAGACCGCGCGGGTCGAGTTCCGCCCGCTCGGGTCCGCAAGCGACGCTGCGCCATGGACTGAAATCGAGCAGGGAATGCCGCCGCAGCTCCGCCTGGAATGCCGGAATCGTATCGGCGAGGTCTCCGATGACGGGCACGTCGCAGGGACGCACGCGATCCAGCTGCGCGGGATCAATTTCGAAGTGCACGATCTTGGCGCCGGGTGCGAAGCGCGTCGGATCGCCGGTAACCCGATCGTCCAGCCGCGCCCCGAATACCAGCAGCAGATCGGTTTCGTGGAGCGCCATGTTGGCGGCGCGCGTCCCGTGCATACCGACCATGCCCAGGTAATAGTCCGCCTGCGGCGGAACCGCGCCCAGCCCATGCACGGTCGAGAATGTCGGAATATTCAAGTCGTCGAGCAGGCGCCGCAATTCCGGAATCGCGCCGGAAAGCTTTGCCCCCGCGCCCACCAGGGCAACCGGCCGCGCTGCCTGCTGCAGCATGGCCACGATCGTATCGTCGAACCCGCCATCGGCCTTTGCTTCGGCCGGTCGGGCATGCGGGATAAACTTCACCGGCCCGGAGAATTCCTTCTTTGCCTTGAGCATGTCGGTGGGGATATCAATCACCACCGGTCCCGGCCGCCCGCTGCGCGCCCAGTGAAAGCCCTCGGCAATCACTTCCGGGATTTCGTCGAGCGTGCGCACCAGCCGGCTCCATTTCGTCAGCGAGAGCGTCACGCCAAAGACGTCTGTCTCCTGAAATGCATCCGTCCCGATCAGTGCGCTGCGCACCTGCCCGGTGACGCAGACCAGCGGAACCGAATCCATCTTGGCATCGGCGATGCCGGTCACCAGATTCGTGGCGCCGGGACCACTGGTCGCAATGGCGACGCCGACCTTGCCGGTGACTCGCGCATAGCCTTCGGCCGCGAAAATCGCTCCCTGCTCATGCCGCGTCAACACGTGGCGGATGCCGCTGCCATCGAGCGCGTCGTACAGCGGCATGATCGCGCCGCCGGGGTAGCCGAACATCAGCTCCACCCCTTCGGCGCGCAGGCACTCGAGAACGATTTCTGCCCCGCGAAGCTCAGCAAGTCTAAGCATTCACCACCTGTTTTTCCTTCGGAGCTTCCGTCTTCTTGCCTTCCTTGGGCAGCCAGCTCATCATCCCGCGCAGTTGCGCGCCCACGATTTCGATGGGATGCTTCTTTTCTTTCTCGCGCAGGGCGGCGAAGTTGCGCCCGCCGTTCTTGTTCTCTTCGATCCACTCCTTGGCGAAGGCGCCCGATTGGATGTCGGCCAGAACCTTCTTCATCGCCGCCTTGGTCTCATCGCCGGCAACTTTTTCGCCCCGCGTCAGATCCCCGTATTCGGCGGTATTCGAGATCGAGTAGCGCATGCGTCCGAGTCCGCCTTCGTAGATCAGGTCCACGATCAGCTTCATCTCGTGCAGGCACTCGAAGTAGGCGATTTCCGGCGCATAACCGGCCTCCACCAGCGTCTCGAATCCCTTCTTGATCAGCGATGTCAGCCCGCCACAGAGCACGGCCTGCTCACCGAACAGGTCGCTCTCGGTTTCCTCTTTGAAAGTCGTCTGCAGCACGCCCGCGCGCGTCGAACCAATTCCGTGGGCATAAGCCAGGGCGTATTCACGGGCGCGCTTGCTGGCATCCTGCTGGATCGCGATCAGGGACGGCACGCCGCGGCCCTCGCTGTAGACGCGCCGCAGCAGGTGGCCGGGGCTCTTGGGCGCTATCATCACCACGTCCACGTCGCTGGGCGGAACAATGGTCTTAAAATGAATGCTGAAACCGTGAGAGAAGCCGAGAATCTTTCCCGGATGCAAGTAGGGTTTGATGAACTGCTCGTAGACTGCGCCCTGGGTCTCGTCGGGCGTCAGCACGTGGATCCAGTCGGCACGCTTGGCGGCCTCGTCCGGCGCCACCACGACCATGCCATCGGCCCGCGCCTGCTGCGCGCTGGGACGGGTGGGTTCCAGGCCCACGATGACTTTGCAGCCGCTGTCGCGCAGGTTCTGGGCCTGGGCATGGCCCTGGCTGCCGTAGCCGAGGATGGCGATGGTTTTGCCCTTCAGGGCGTTGGGATTGGCGTCGCGTTCGTAAAAAATAGTAGCCACTCGGTGCTCCTCTCGTTGCACTTTTCATCAGGGAGGGAACAAGCCCTTGCCTGTTGGGGAATCGGGTCCAATCCAACCTGTTCAGAAAGGGCGGAGGGTCCCGTATACAGCAAACCGACCGGTCGGTCGGTATTAGCCTATCTTATCCGCCCCTGCTCCACGGTGTCAAGACCCAACTCCGATGGGCAGTGGTGCAGTTTGAGAGATTCGTATCAGGGCATGCCTTCAGGCATGCCGCTGTCTGCCTTCCGATGACCACCGGCGGGGGAAGCCAGCAGGGAATGAGGGTGAAGACTCCTCGCGGAGTCTCCGATGATATAAGAGGGGGCTCCGCCGCAGCCATTGTGGCAGTCTGCGCTCCTACAGAGGTATACATATGTCCCAACCACAAAGTTCCAGTCCTGAAGAAACGCATCCCAAGAACGCGTCACTGCCGGCAAAGCGCGACCCCTCCGGCGCAAATGGCATGCCGCTCAGACCTCTGCGCCTGGGCAAGAACTGCGACTACGAACAGGAACTCGGCCGTTTGCAGGTGGAACTGGTAAAGCTGCAGGAATGGATCCGCCAGCGGGGGTTGAAGGTCGTCGTCCTTTTCGAAGGCCGCGATGCCGCCGGGAAGGGCGGTGCTATCAAGCGGATCACTCAGACGCTGAATCCCCGCGTGTGCCGGGTGGTCGCGCTGGGCACGCCCACCGAGCGGGAAAAAAGCCAATGGTATTTTCAGCGCTACGTCGCGCACCTGCCGGCGGGCGGAGAAATGGTGCTCTTCGACCGAAGCTGGTACAACCGCGCCGGCGTCGAACACGTCATGGGATTCTGCACCGAGGCGGAGTACCTGGAATTCCTCCATAGCTGTCCCGAGTTCGAACGCATGCTGGTCCGCTCCGGCATCATCTTGATCAAATACTGGTTCTCGGTCAGCGATGAAGAGCAGGAGCGTCGCTTCCAGGATCGGATGAAGGACCCCACCAAGCGCTGGAAACTGAGCCCCATGGACCTGGAATCGAGACGCCGCTGGGCCGAGTATTCCCGCGCCAAGGACGAAATGTTCGCGGTGACCGACATCAAGCAGGCCCCCTGGTACGTGGTGAATGCGGAAGACAAGAAGTGTGCCCGGCTCAATGTCATCCGCCATCTGCTCTCTCTCATTCCCTACAAAGACCTCACTCCCAAGCCGCTGAAGCTGCCTCCGCTCGACAAGACCAGGTACGTGCGCCCGCCCATCGACGAGCAGAACTTCATCCCCGAGACCTACGTCAAAGAGCAGTAGAGATGCCGTACAACTTGATCGCCGCCGATAACGCGGAGCGTGCAGCCATTGGCAGCCGCGAAGCGGCGGAAGAGTGCAGCCCACGGCGTGAGCCGTGGGGAAAAGAGTGGAACATGAGCGAGCCCCGAAGGGGCGTAAGACAAGATGTGACACAGTCTCAGTCGGCATCGAACGTACGTAACGAACGTAATGGAGCCACCTGGAACCCCTATGGGTGCTAGGGTGTCTCCATCCATGGGGGGCCGCCAAGAATGCAAAGACTGCTTGCAGTTCTCCTACTTCTCGCCTCCAGTTCCCTCGGCCAGCAGACTTCGGGAAAGCCGGCCGGCCGCCTGATCTGCACTCCTGTTCCGAAGGGAGAAATCGTCAGGCGCGTGATGCCGGTTTATCCCAAACAGGTCTCGGCCAAAGCCCTTTCTGACGGCGTCAACGTGAAGCTCACGATTGACAAGCGGGGAGTGCCGAAAGATCTGCAGGTCACCAAAGGCGATCCCATCTTCGCAAACGCTGCTCTAGACGCGCTGCGGCAATGGCGCTGGAAGCCGTACAAACTCAACGGAGAAGCGGTGGAAGTGGAGACGAGCGTCTACATCCGGTTCGAGCCAGCGCCGGAGTGACCGCGCCATCAGCCAAGCGCGGACCTCCGGCGTAGCAGTAGCGCCTTAGTTTAGCCCTGCTTTCCTATGCTGCGTCATCCCGAAGGCCCGCGCTTTCACCAGCGGGCCGAGGGATCTGGCGCGCACCGTCGAGACGCCCCGCGCGAGATCCCTCGCTCCGCCTGAAAAACGGCTTCGCTCGGGATGACGTCATCGAGCGGGTAAAGTCCAAACTGATCTACTATCGGCCAACAGACTTGGCCGAGCGCAAAACACCCGTTCCGCGTTACCATGTCGGCGATGGCCCGCGAGACCGTGGTTGACTCCCGGCAGGAAATCCTGCGCACTGCCGCCCGCCTGTTTCAGCAGCGAGGCTACGACGCCACTTCCATGAACGACGTCGCCGCCGCTCTCAAGCTCAGCAAAGGCGGTCTGTACCACCATTTTCAGAGCAAGGACGAAATCCTGTTCGAGATCATGAACCACGCCATGGAGATTACCGAGGAGCGTGTGCTCGCTCCGGTGCGCGGCATCGCCGATCCTGAACAGCGCCTCCGCGCCCTGATCCGCCTGCACATCGAAGTGGTGCTCAGCCCGGTGGACCGTGAGATCACGGTCATGCTGCACGAAAACCATCCCCTGCCGCCCGTGCTCCGCAAACGGATCAACATCCGCAAGAAGGAGTACATTCACTTCGTCGAGAACCTGATTGCCGAAGTACAACGGGCCCGTCAGGCCAAAGGTGCCGTCAGCCCCCGCGCCGCTGCCTTTGCCCTGCTGGGAATGATCAACTGGATCTACCAGTGGTATAAGCCGGAGGGCGAGCTGCAGACCCACAATCTGGTTCCGCAGTTCACCGCCCTGGTTTTCGCTGGCATCCTCGCATGACTACTTTGCCGGCACCCAGTAAACCTCTTCCTTGATCGCTCCCTTATCGGTGAAACCCCGCCGTTTCAGAATCGCCTTGCTGTGCTCGATCATCTCCGGATGCCCGCACAGGTAGGCCACCGTATTGCTCGGCTCCAGTTCCCAGTGATCCGCATATTTGCGCAGAATGTCGTCCGCCCGCCCGATTTCCCCGCCCCAGTCTTCGTGATCCCAGGGCCGGCTGACCGTCGGCACATATTTGAACCAGGGCAATTCCTTGTCGAACTGGCTTAGTTCTTCCCGGTACCCGAACTCCCAGGGCCGGCTAGCGCCATTCAAAAGGAAGAGTTTGTGGGAACCGTCGAATTGTCCTTCCTTCCAATCCTTGTACAGGGTGCGAACGTAACTCACAAACGGCGCCACCCCGGTCACGGTTGAAATCAGAAGATGATTGGTGCGCCCGTTTTGCGTGTCCAACGAAAATCTGCCCTTCGGTACTTTGCGCATCAGCAACTGGTCGCCGGGCTGCATTGTATGCAGCAACGGGGTGAGCGCGCCTTCGGGCACGAGTTCGAAAAAGAACTCGACTTCATCCTCCGCCGGCGAGGACGCAATCGAATACGGACGCTCGATGCGCTTGCCGGCGTGCTCTACCCCCAGCGTGGCGTACTGGCCGGGGACGAAACTGAACTCACCTCCGCTGCAGATGCGGAACATCCACAGGTCAGGACCAAAATCAACGCGCCGCGTGATTTGCGCGTGGTAAAACTTTTCATCAGGGATCGTCATCTGCAAAAAGACCTCAACGGCTCGGACTTCTGCTCCAAGCCACTACGCTTCCGGAAGCCTGGACACCACCGGACATCACCACTCAGCAGATTTAGATTCGTCGGGATGCGACTTTGATGAAGTGTTCCCAGTTTTCCCCAGAGCAATGGCCCGACCGAACGGTCGTACGGTCGATGGGTTTGCGGTATCCTACCGCGAATTTGTCGCTTTGGGAAGGGCTCTGTACGGCGTCATCCCGAGCGAAGCCGGTTTTCAGGCGGAGCGAGGGATCTGGCGCGGGGTATCCCGGTGGTGCCCGCGAGATCCCTCGCCCCGCTGGTGAAAGCGCGGGGCTTCGGGATGACGCCGCAGAGGACGGCGAAGTTCAAACTGATACGCCTCGGAACAGAAAATCCTCGCGGGCTCGATCCCGCGAGGATGGGTAGCGCAAACTGAAACGGCGGCCCGCGCCCTGGAGCATCCCACGCTGCAGTTACTTCCCGACCACCAGCACCACGAAGCTGTCGGGAAGCATCGCAGGCCGGGGATGTGGGTTGTCCGCCGTCGCCTCCGGACGCGGTCCGAAGTCGGCGGTCACGACGAAGATATTGTGGGTCTTCGCATCGAGCGCCAGGGTGCGCGCTCCCCGCCTGGTCGGAACATTCTCGGCCACGCTGAACTTGTCCGGCGATTCCTCTTTCACCACCGTCAGTACGCCCTCGCCGCAAGAGGCGAAAGCCAGGCCGGTTTCAGGATCGAACGTAGTTGCATCCACGCCCTCGCCAATCGCCGGCGTGGCCAGCACTTTGCCGCTGTCGGCGTCCACCACCGCCATCATCTTGTTGTCGCAGCCCACAAACAGGCGCCGGTTCTTGCGGTCGATCGAGAGCCCGCTCGGCTCCGTACACGGGGCAAGAGGCCACTTCGCCTTCACTTCCAGCTTGTTGGGGTCAATCGCCACCAACTCACTCTTGTCTTCGATATTGACGTAGATCGTGCCCTTGGCGTCGCTGGCCGCGAACTCCGGCTTGCCATCCAGTTTGATGGTGCCCAGCACTTTGCCGCTGGCGGCATCGATCACGGTCGAATCCTGGCTCCGCCCGTTAAACGTGAAAACGCGCTTGGTCGCCGGATCGTAGAGAATTGCGTCCGGATTGTCGCCCACTTTGACCTTGCTGCTTGTAGCCAGCGTCTTGATATCGAAAATGCTGACCGTGCCTTCGCGTCCGTTCGAAGTGAAGCCGCGGCCGAGTTCCGGCGCCAGCGCGATGCCATGCACTCCCGGCGTGTCGGGAATATCGCCCACGGTTTTGCCCGAATCCGCGTCGAGCACCATCACCTGAGTGCCGCGGGAAATGAAGACGCGGCGCGCATCAGAGTCTGCGGTGAGATAGTCCCACCAGCCTTCGCCGCCAACCTTGTACGTTTGGATCACGTGATAGCCGGGGCCGGCCGCAGCCAGGGCCAGCACCGCCATGGAAAGAACCATCAGAATTATCAGGCATGCCCAACACTTGGTCTTCATAAGAACTTCCTCCTTGTGAACTGCGTTTCACCTTCCAATGCTTCGCCGCATGAGGATCTGCATTTCCTGCATCTAAACCGTCAGGATTGAACCGAAGTAACTTTACCCTATTTCGGGCATCAACCTAGACTCGAGATCGTATGGAGGTTTCTCCCTCATCATCGCCCGAGCCGATCCGCCCGCAAGATCTCGCGTCCAGCGCCGATCCGCGCCTGCAGGCGACATCCGACTACGGCTCACTCGGTCCCGGCCCAGACATTTCGGTGAGCCCTCCGGACGCATCTTCAGCCTCGGCTCGGCGCGGCGCTACGGTCGCGCGGCCTCTGTTCGCAATCGCGGTCGGAGTACTGCTGGCGGTGCTGGTGGCCGGTGTGGGCAGCGCTCATTCGACGTGGTCTCACTTCGCCAATTCATTCTCGTTCGTCTCTCACCGCGACGAAGGTCCAGCTTCGGCGCGAGACTTCGGCCAATTGGATCGAATGAAACCGCAGAAGCAAGCCGAGACCCTGCTCGAACTTGCGGTCGGCCGCTCCAATGGCGCGGTCGAACAGATTTCGTCGCGGGTCGATCGCTGGCAGGGAAAGCTCCAATGGGATTCGCGGATCGCCACGCTTAGTACCGCTGCGCTGAACTCCAATGACATGCGAGTACGGGAATCCGGCGTCGAGGTCGAGCTGGCGGCTTACGGTTTGGCCAAGAATCCGGCGAGTCTGGATTATGTGCTCAAGTCCGCCGATTCTCCCGATCACACCCAGAAAATCTGGGCCTTGTGGGCGCTTGGCCTGCTGGGAAATCGCGGCGTTGAGACCGGCCGCGTGGTCGAAGTCCTGAGCTCTCATCTGAAGGATTCGGACGAAGACTCCCGCCGCTGGGTGGTGGAGGGCCTGGCGCTGGCAGGAACGTCTGAGACAGTCCCAGTTCTTCTCCAAGTCATGCACGATGATCCCTCGGCCAGCGTCCGCGAGCTGGCGGCATGCAGCCTTGCCGAGTCCGGCATGTTCACGCCGGAACAGAGAATGAGCGCCGTCCCACAACTCGTGAACTACACCGATGATTCGTCGCTCGACGCGCAGACCCACGCCTGGGCTTTTCAGGCGCTGGGCAACATCACCCACCAGCGCCTCCCCAACGACTCGGCTGCATGGCGAAACTGGTATGAGAACCGCAGCCAGTGATCTCGGCTGACCTTCTCCGGACAGCTCGGGCAGCCGTGGAAGAGCGGCGCTTCAGCGCCGCGTTAGAAACGAACAAAAGATCTCACGGGCTTCAGCCCCGGCGGATTCTCCGGGGCTGAAGCCCGTTTTCCCCATAAGCGGGACTGGTACGCGGTCCTAAAGGGCCGCTCTTCCACTCTCACTCTGCCATCTTCGCCACGTGCACGTCGAAACCGGTCTTTGGCAGCAGCGACATCAACTCGAACGCCTTGAACCCATCCCCGCTTACTTCCGTGTGCTGATAGACCCCCGGCTCGCGCTCGATCGTCTCCCTGCGTCCTTCCAGGTCTGCCAAAAAGGCCTGCGCCCGGGCAACGTTCACTTCCACTTCTTTCGCGCGCGTAACCACCGCCTCGGAGGCATAGGAGCGCACCAGCTTCGGCCAGTATTTTTGCAGCAAGTCGGTGCTGGCGAACACGTCGGCCCAGATGATGCGCCCGTTCACCGCGACCACCACACCCACGGCGTTGCGGTCGCGCAGCTGATGGATCAGGCTCTCATAGTTGGCTTCAATCGGCTTGGCCACCGCGTCGACCTGCTTCTTGACGTCTTCGTTCTCCATCAATCTGGCATAAGAACTGGTTTGCGCTATCTGATCGGCTGCCGCCGGCGCCACTCCGGCCACCTCCACAGTCTCTGCCGCCTTTTGTTTTCGTACCTCGTCCCAGACCAACGCCTGATCTTTGTCGGCCATGGCTTTGGCGCGCACCGACGGCTGCGCCATCATGGCCATGGGAGCAGCACCGTGAAAGCTTCCGCCCCCAGCCGCTCCGCCATACATCGCTTCCGACGCACCGAAGTGCTCGCTGGTGGCTACCCAGCGGCCCGGCTCAACGCAGAACACGCTCAGGTCCACCGGATCGCTCTCCGCGGGCACAATGCGGTCTTTGCCGATTACCCGATCCTGCTTGCCGCCGGTGACAATTTCGCCGGCCAGCAGCACCAGAGGCCGCTTGGAATTGTTGACCAGCACCAATTGATTCACCTGTGCCCCGGCATGCCGGATGACGGGCGTAATAGGCCGCCGAATCAGCCCCTGCACGTTGCCCGCTTCGGTTACAACCACTTCTCCCGAGCGCAGCCCCTCATCGAGAGTCAGGAATTCGGAGGTCGGATAGCTCTTCGCAGCGACCACCGGAAACACCGTTAAATTTCCGTGCCGGATTGGCTCCAGCACCTTATATCCCGTCGCTGGCGCCACTTCGCCCGCCCGCGCCTGCCGCTGATCCACCATCACCAATCCGGCCACGATCGCCAGCAACGCTAAAGCTAAGAAATTCTTCGGATTCATGCCCATTCCTCCCCCGCCTGGAGCCGGGTGCCCCGTGTCTCGCGGGTGCCCCGTGTCTCGCCGCTTTTGCGAGACATGGGATCTTGCCCGTCTCGGCTCATGGAAAGAACGAAAATGTCTGCCTGCCTTGCGGCCAAATTTCCCGCCCGGTGCGTCTAATAATTGGTAGGATCAGAGCATCGTCTGACCGAAGATCGCCTCTTCGCTCGCATGAGTTCAACGAAACCAGTCTCCGCCGTGCGGTCGGTGGTAAATGACCTGCTGGCGGAGCTCCATGCCCGCAGTGCCTGCGAAAAGGTAGGCCTCACGCGCGAATCGCTAGTTGTGATTCTCTGCGAGGTTGGCTCCAAACAGGCCGGCGCAGGTAGCTCGGAGAGCGAACTCCGCGCTTTCTTCCTGGCTCTCCGGGTCGACGAACTGGCCCTGGCCCGCGCCTGTGCCGCCGGCCAGAATTCGGCTTGGGAAGTTTTTCTCACGCGTTACCGCGAAAAGCTCTATCAGGCGGCTCTGCGTATTGCGCGCGAAGACTCCGCCGCCCGCGAACTCGCTGACACCCTCTACGCCGACCTCTACGGCACGAATATCCGCGAAGGCCAGCGCGTCTCCAAGCTGGCTTCGTACACTGGGCGTGGCTCGCTGGAGGGTTGGCTGCGGACGGTGCTGGCGCAGGAATACGTCAATCGCTACCGCCGCACGAAACGGCTCGTGAGCCTGGACGAGGAAGAAGAAGAAGGCGTGCAATTCCGCGCCCCTGATCCGGAACCGGCAGCGTCCGCCGACCCGCGCCTGGCCCAGGCCACCGACGACGTGCTGGCTGCTCTCTCCGGGGAAGATCGAACTGTACTCAGCGCCTATTATCTCGATGGCCGCACCCTGGCCGAGATTGCCCGCATGCTGGGCGTGCACGAGTCCACCATCAGCCGCAAGCTCGACAAGCTGGCCAAGCTCTTGCGCAAGCAGATTCTGGCCGGGCTGGTGCGCCGCGGCATGTCCCGGCGCCAGGCTGAGGAAGCCCTGGAAGTGGACGTGCGGGACCTGCAAGTGGATATTCGGCGCAGTTTAACGCAAGATTCTTCACATGCTGCGTTCTCTGAGAAGAGAGTAGAGGCCAGGGTCCGGGAAGGGCCGGGATAAGGGCCGAAGACCGCGCCTGAACAGAACCGAAATCGGGCTGGAAGTCAGAAGCTGGCAGTAGAAGGTGAAATGGAACACGCCCCCAAAATCGTGCGCGAGCGGCTGAAGGCCGCGCCAGCGCTCGCCCCTCACCCCGATGCGGATGTGCTGACGGCTTTTACCGAACGCTCGCTGCCGGACCGCGAGCGCGGCGTCGTGCTCGAGCACCTGGCCCGCTGCGGCGACTGCCGCGACGTGGTGGCGCTCGCCTTGCCCGAGCCCGAGGCGATGCAAACCGTCCTCGCTCCCGCCCGCGGCGGATGGCTGGCCTGGCCCGCGCTGCGTTGGGGATTTGTAACCGCCGTAGTCGTAGCTATCGCCGCCGTGGGAGTCATCCAACTCCAGCGGCATCAGTCCCTCACCGCAACGAAACAGATGGCCCGCGTCGAGGCTCCCGCCAGCCCGGCGCAGAGCCAGCCGACAGCATCATCTCTGCCTGCAACAGCTGCCGGGAACAAGGAAAAATCGTTGCCTCTCGCTCCCGCCCCGAACGCCTTTTCTGCCGGCAAGGCCGGCCTGGAATCTGCCGAGGGCAGGCTGACCGCTCGCTTGGAACCCCCGACAGTTTCCGTCCCACGGCCGCAGGTCGGAGGCATTGGGTCGGGCGTGGCTCACAATCAATTTCCTCATGGTCCGCAGATGCCCACGCAGTGGCAGCAGCAAAACACCCGTGCGCAGGGAGCAAACCCGGCGCAGGCTTCGGTCCCAGTGCAGCAAACCGCGAACCAGGCCGCGAATCTGAAGATTCCATCGTCTTCGCAGATGGTCGCGGTGGAAGCATCGAGTCCGGTCGCACCGGTCAACAATGAGGCTCAGACGCAGAATCAGGGCCTCCAGCTGCAGGCCCAGTCGGTGCCTTCCTCAGAAGGAGGCGTAATAGGGGGACCTGTCGGCAAGGCCAAGCCGGTCGTGAATGTTGAGGCGGCAAACCTCGACCACACCGCAGCCGATGACACTGCGCAGCAGGAACTCCCCACCGCGACCGGCAACCCCGGCATGACTGCGCGCAGCTTCACCCAGTTGACCGCTCCGGCGCCGTCGCGCCTGCCGCGCTGGAACATAAGTTCCAGCGGCGCGCTCGAGCGTTCCTTCGATCAGGGCAAGACCTGGCAGGATGTGGATGTGAATGCGAGTCTGGTGGCTGGAGGCAACTTCTCGGCGGCTAACTATACGAGTGTCGTGGTTCTCGAAAAACCCGCCCGCGCCAAAGAAAGCTCCGCGGACAAGAAGGATCTGAAGCAACCGGCCGCGGTCGTCTTCCGCGCCGTGGCTGCGAGCGGAACCGAAGTGTGGGCCGGAGGGTCCAATGGAGCCCTCTACCATTCGCTCGACGCCGGCGGCCATTGGGCCCAGGTCGTGCCATTATTCAATGGCATGGCCATCTCCGGCGACGTCGTCTCTGTGGAGTTCTCCGATGCTCAGCACGGGAAGGTTACGACTTCCACGGCCGAAGTCTGGATCACCAGCGACGACGGCCAAACCTGGCAGAAACAGTAGAGCGTTCACACCGCTGTGGTTCCCTGCATCTCATCCGCTGGTTACTTCCGTCAGCAGGAACCTTGGCTTCCCCGCAAACCGCATTACCAAAGTGACGTTTACGAAAAAGCAGGGCGATTCTAATATCCACTCGTGGTTTGGCAGTTCTGGGGGAGGGCTGCCGAGGCGTCCTGGACTGAAAAGTCGAGGACGCTTTTCTTTTTCCGCTTTCCTCAAACCGATCAATCTCAGCCGCTCGACCGAATCCCCCGGCGGCCGCCTCCCGAAGCTTTAGCAGCTGGAGCCAAATTGTTTGACCTTCACTGCGCCGAGTGCCACGGAGAAATGGCCGAGGGCGGCAAGAAAGCTCCCAGCCTGACCCCCGGGGGTTGGCCTGCAGCTTCCGGGTCGCTGCGACCTTCCCCGATGTCCGCGCATCAAATAGCGGTGTTAAAATAAAGAGTTGTCTTCCCTAACGGGACGCACTCATAACGCTCGCCGACCCGGCCCGACCGCGCCACCGAGCGCCGGCCGACAGCGCGACGTTTCACAACGAGGAGAAAGAAAATGGCAGGCAACGGAATCGTCGAAGTGACCGATGCAAACTTCGACCAGGATGTTTTGAAATCGGATAAGCCCGTTCTGGTGGACTTCTGGGCGACCTGGTGCGGCCCCTGCCGCGCCATCGCGCCCATCGTTGAGGAACTGGCGGCCGAGTATCAGGGCAAGATCAAGATCGGCAAGATGGACGTGGACTCCAATAGCGCCACTCCCATGCGCTACAAAGTCACCGGCATCCCCACTCTGCTGGTCTTCAAGGGAGGCCAGGTCGTCGAACAACTTGTCGGCTACCGCCCCAAAGACGCCATCGCCCAGGCCCTGAACAAGCACATCGGGTAAACAGCTGCTAGCTTCTAGCCGCTAGATAAGAACTCTTGACGCACGTTGCTTCCTGGGGCAGCGTGCGTTTCTTAGTTTCAGGGTTGGGCCAGAGCAGGCGCGAACTACGAAAAAGCCTTGCCGATCGGCTAGAAGCTAGTAGCTAGAAGCTGTCGTCAGTACTTCCTCAGCACCCCAATCACCCGCCCCTGCACGTCCACCGAAGCGGCCGGCACGATGATCGGCTTCATGCTCACGTTCGAAGGCTGCAGACGGATGTTGTCGCCTTCGCGGTAAAACCGCTTCAGCGTGGCATCGCTCGAATCCACCAGCGCCACCACGATGTCACCGTTGTGCGCCGTACGCGTTTTCTCGACCAGCACGTAATCGCCGTCAAGAATGTGCTCGTCCTGCATGGACTCGCCTCGCACCTCGAGCACAAACACTTCTTTCGAGCGCACAAAGTCGGCCAGCGAAATGGTTTCCGGATTCTCGACCGCCTCGATCGGCTGGCCGGCGGCGATGCGTCCGACCAGCGGCAGCACCACTGCGGTGTTCACGCTCATGGCTTGCTTCAGGCGTCCTTTGGGAGGCAAAAGATCAATCGAGCGGCTGCGGTTGTAGTCGCGCGTGAGCAGTCCTTTCTTTTCAAGGTTGGTCACATGCTTGTGCACCGTCGCCAGCGACGACAAATCCAGCCCTTTGCCGATCTCCTCAAACGACGGAGAATATCCGTGCTCTGCCACGAATCTGGAAATGAAGTCGTACACTTCCCGCTGTCTGCGTGTGATGGCCATGGCCAATTATTGGCGAACAGAAGGCGAAAAAGCAAGCAGGAAGTGAAGTTACGGAGGGGGTGCCCCACCCTTCTCGCGTTTTGCGCGAGAGGGTGGGGATTTTGACTCACCGGGTGCGCCCAACTGCCGGGCGCCCCATGTCTCGCCGCCTTTGCGAGACATGGGAATCTCTGAACAACGGATCCCTTATACCCTCTGCGCTCCGCCCAGTGCAGTCAGGGCCGCCACAATCCTCGCCGACCACCGCGTTACCTCATCATCGCGGAGCGTCCGCTCGTCGGACTGAAATTTCGCCCGCAATAGCACGGAATACTTTCCAGCCGCAATCGCTCCGCCGCGGAAAATTTCCACCGGACGAAACTCGCGCAGTTCGGCTATGCCCGCGGCATCGACGGCCTTTTTCATCTGCTCAAACCAGATCTCATCGCTGAAGACAAACGAGAAGTCTCTTTCCACCGCCGGATACTTCGTTAGCGGTGTGAACTTTGCTTGACGCGGCCCCAGCTTGTATAGCCGTTCCAAGTCCAACTCGGCCACGAAAACGTCTTGGCGCAGATAGCGTCCCCTTATTACCTGCTTTTCAGCAGGCGATCCCTGAAACAGAACCTCTTCCGTCGTCAGATATTTCATCGATCCCTTTGGAATTTGCCCAAACTGCGCCACTACCACACCATCTATCAACGCCCGCGCCGACCGTTCCGGATGAAAATACCCAGGCGTCTCCCGGTCGTAACTCACGTCTCCGGCAAACGCCGCCAGCACGTTCTCCACGTCACCCTTGAAACAGCGAAACGTTTCCTCCGGGGCAGTCGGCTCTTCCTCTAGCATCGCGCCCACGGGTAGCGAACTTTCCACCGCCGCGGCCGTCGCCCCCAGGCAGGCGCGCTTCGGTTCCACGCGTTCGCCCGACGGCCCGCCCGCCAGTTCATACACGCTGCCGATTTCAAACAACCGCGCCTCAGCCACATCGCGATTCAAATTCCACGCCAGCATATCGAGCATGCCGGGCACCAGCGACGTACGCATCACCGACGCCTCTTCGCTCAGCGGATTCGCCAGCTCCAGTACGCGGGCACCAACGCGCGCATCGAGCGTCGCCACGGACGGGAAGGGCACGACTTCAGTCGTGCCGTCAGATGCCACGCTCGACGCGGCTTTAGCCGCTGGGGGAACGGCGAAGCCGGACTCGAACTTCTCCGCGTCGGCATGCGAAATGAACGTCAGCGACAGCGCTTCGTTGTATCCCAAAGCCAGGCTCCGCTTGCGCAAGGTCGCATCCATCGCGGCGTGCGGCAGTTCGACCACCGCGCCGATGTACGGTGGCAAGGTACTCTCGAACTTGTCGTACCCGTGCAGCCGGGCGATTTCTTCGATGAGGTCAATTTCCCGCTCCACATCCAGCCGCCAGCTCGGAATGTGCACGCGGAATTGCGCTTCGCCTTCACCCTCGGGAATCAGCGCGAATCCCAGCCTTTTCAAAAGCCGGAAGATGAGCCCGGCATCGAGTTCTCCGCCCAGAATGCGGTGCACCTCGGCCACGTGCAGAACCACCGGAGCCTGATCCATCTTCTTCGACACCACATCGACCACCTCGCCGACAAGTTCTCCGCCGCCCGACTCCAAAATCATTTCTGCCACAAGGTCGCATGACAGCACCGTGGACTCAAAATCCGCGCCGCGCTCGAAACGGTGGGAAGCATCCGTGTGCAGTCCATGCCGGCGCGACATCTGGCGAATGATCCCCGGATCCCACCAGGCAGATTCAATCAAAACATTCCTGGTTTTTTCGGTGATCATGGTGTCGTACCCGCCCATGACTCCGGCCAGGCCCACGGGCTTTTTCGCATCGCAGACGACAAGATCTTCGGTGCTTAGTTTGCGTTCGACGCCGTCGAGCGTCTTCAGCGTTTCGCCGTCGCGAGCCATGCGCACGATGATGCTTCTGCCTTCCAGCAGGTCCATATCGAAGACGTGCGTCGGCTTGCCGATCTCCCAGAGAACGTAGTTGGTCGCGTCCACCGCGTTCGAGATCGGGCGCTGATCGAGCAGTTGCAGTCGGCGGGCGACCTTTTGCGGCGAGGGCACGATACGCGTCCCGCGGATCACCCGGCTCGTGAACCGCGGACAAAGCTGCGGCTCCTCGACAACGATGGGAAATGGCAGGTCCTCCGCCGTAGTCGTGGAAGAGCGGCGCTTTAGCGCCGCGTCAGCATCTGTGGGATTTGAAAGGGCGCGGCTTCCAGCCGCGCCGCCAGCCTCTCCACTCTGAGGGGCTTTAGCCGCTGAGGGCAGCTTCGGCGCAATCGCTTTCAGCGGCAGATCATAAATCGCCGCCGCTTCCCGCGCGACCCCATAATGATTCATCGCGTCAGGACGGTTCGTCCCAATCTCCATCTCGAAGACGGCATCCGCTCCGCTACCGCTGATCCCCTCCACCGAAATCCCAACATTGGTCAAGTCCTCGGCCAGCCGGCGGTCGTCCACGGCGAGATCAACAAAGTCGCGAATCCATTGTGGAGAGATTTTCATGAAATCGGCTTCTGGCTCTTAGCTCTTGGCCTTTAGCTAAAAGCCAAGAGCCAATAGCTAAGAGCGTCTTTATCCAAACTGCTCTAAGAACCGCACATCTCCCTGGAAGAAGTATTGCAAATCATCCACGCCATACTTCAGCAGGGCCAGGCGATCCACGCCCATGCCGAAGGCGAATCCCGAAACCTTTTTCGGGTCGTATCCGTTGTCCTTCACGAACTCGAACACATTCGGATCCACCATCCCGCAGCCCAGCACTTCGATCCATCCCGTCTGCTTGCATGGGCGGCACGCGTCGGCGCCTCGCTTTCCGCTGCCGCCACAGATAAAGCAAGTCACATACAGTTCCGCGCTCGGCTCGGTGAAGGGGAAAAACGACGGCCGGAAATGTGTCTTCACGTTCGATCCGAACAGCGCCTTCATGGCGTGATCGAGCGTGCCCTTCAGATCGCCGAAGGTAATATTCGTATCGACGGCCAGGCCTTCGATCTGATGAAACATCGGCGAGTGGCTGGCGTCGGGCGGATCGTTGCGGTGCACCGTGCCGGGAATCACGATGCGGATCGGCGGCCGCATCTTCTCCATGGTTCGAATCTGCACAGGAGAAGTGTGCGTGCGCAGCAGCAGCCGCTCGCGCTGCGGCTTCGACTCCTGCCCCGCGATGAACAGCGTGTCCTGCGTATCCCGTGCCGGATGATCCGGCGGAAAATTCAGCGCCTCGAAGTTGTAGTAATCCGTCTCGACGACCGGACCCTCAGCCACGGAATATCCGAGCTTCTGAAAGACGGAGACGATCTCGTGCATCGTGCGAATGACAGGATGCTCGGCGCCGATAGGCCGCCGCGCTCCGGGGAGCGTGATGTCGACCGGGCCGCCAAAATCGAGGCTCACGACCGTGCGGTATTGAGTGGCAGGCGCCCGCTGAAGGAGGAGTCGATTGCCTGCAACCTCGACCAAGCCTTCGACGTGCTTCTTCAACCAGTTGACCTTTTGTCCGACAACGGGCCTCTCCGCTTTGGGAGCGCTCTTTAGCCAAAGGTCATTGATCTGAGTGAGAATTCCGTTCTTACGAGCCAGCCAGCGATCGCGGAACGTTTTAAGGTCCGCGTCGGTGCGGATCGTTCCCATCTCCGACGCGCACGCATCCGCACACGCGCTCGCAGCCTTCTCCAGCGCCGCCGCTGAGTAATCCGTCAGTTTGGGAACGGTGTAGGCCATTCGTCTTCTTCAAACTAGAAAATGCTTATGTGGGGACAGCCGCCCTCGGCTGTCCAGTCGGCTCGAAGAGCCGATGGGTGTTGATTTGCGGCGGCCGTGCACCAGACGCAATCTGGGCGTATTCGCTGCCGCTAAGCCGGGCTACGCCCGGCCGGACAGCCGAGGGCGGCTGTCCCCACATCAGCAGTGCAAGCAGAAAGCTGTTCCGCCTACGCTGCCCCGCCGATCGCGCCCTTGGCCTGCGTCGCCAGGCTGGTAAATCCCGCGGGATCGTGCACCGCCAGGTCCGCCAGAATCTTGCGGTCCAGTTCCACTCCCGCCTTCTTCAGCCCGTGGATGAACTGGTTGTAGCTCATCCCGTTCAGCTTGGCGGCCGCGCCGATGCGCACGATCCACAGCGAGCGGAACTGCCGCTTGCGCTGCTTGCGCCCTGAATAGGCAAACTTCAGCCCGCGCTCGACTGCTTCCTTGGCCGAGCGGTACAGCTTTGACTTGGTCAGGAAATAACCGCTGGCGCGGTCCAGTATCTTCTTGCGTTTGGCGCGGCGTTTGGTGCCGCGTTTCACTCGAGGCATGGTCTTCTCCTTTTTTCTTTCGTTTTATGGCGGCTGGAGGCAAGGACGATCTGCCGTGACGGCGATCGATGGCCTCTTCACACGCCTGGAGCAATTGTGGATTGATGATTGTTGATTGTTGAATAAGAACCTAAATCTCCGCCGTTCCGGTTTTCATTCAACAATCAACAATCAAAATTCAACAATGCTCCTCACTGGTACGGAATCATCCGCTTCACCTTGGCCAGATCGCCATCGCTGACCAAAGCGGACTTCCCCAGCTTCCGTTTCCGTTTCTTGCCCTTCGACGTCAGCATGTGGCGCAGGTGTGAATGCCCCCGCTTCACTTTTCCGGTCGCTGTCTTTTTGAAGCGCTTGGCAGCGCCTTTGTGCGTTTTCAATTTCGGCATAAGACCTCAAAACCAGCTGTCAGCTCTCAGCCGTCAGCTGTCAGTTTTTCGTTTCTGCTCCCGCATGCTTCTTCCAGAGGACCGCTCAGAACAGGTTTGTCATTCCGAGCGCAGCGAGGAACCTGCTTTTCTCTCTACCAGGAGAGCTTCTACGACGCGGGCTTGGCCACCTGTGCCGGTGGCGCGCTCGGCGCGGCAGCGGCCGGAGCCGCTGGCCTTGGCTTCTCCGCCTTCTTCGGTACTTCCGCCTTCTTGGGCGCCAGAATCGCGTGCAGCGTGTTGCCTTCCTGCCGCGGACGGAACTCCACTATGCTCTGCGCTTCCACGTCCTTGATCAGCCGCTCCAGAATCTGCCGCCCCAGGCCGGTCCGCGTCATCTCGCGTCCGCGAAAGAATATCGTCGCCTTGACCTTGTCGCCGTTCGCCAGAAAACGCAGCACATGATTCTTCTTGGTCTCGTAATCGTGGTCGTCCACGTTGATGCGGAACTTGACCTCTTTTACGGTGATCGTCTTCTGGTGCTTCTTGGCTTCGCGCTCTTTCTTTTCCTGCTGGTAAAGATACTTCCCATAGTCCATGATGCGGCACACGGGAGGCTGCGCGGTGGGCGAAATCTCAACCAGATCCAGATTCTTCTCGCGGGCTTTCTTGAGCGCTTCGTAGGGCGGCATGATGCCCAGCAGTTGCCCTTCGTCGTCAATCACGCGAATTTCGCGGGCCCGGATGCGATCGTTGGTGCGGATAAAACGTTTGTCGATACTGTCCTCCGTGCTCTAACCGACTGAGAATAAAGAATTATAGCATGCGTAGGGGCGGACGCCCCCGTCCGCCCCGCGAGCGCAGCGAGCGTTGGGTGCCCCACAGCCTGCCCTGAGCGAAGTCGAAGGGTCTCGCCGCTTTTGCGAGACGTGGACTGAACTCAACTCTCCAGAATCACCTGCGCGATGGCCTGCTCGGCCGTGTGAGTCAGTGACAGCGCGACATTCCTCGCCCCCAGCTTCGCCGCGAACTCCTCCGCCTTGCCATGGAAAGTTAAAGTGGGCCGCCCGCCCGGCATACGGGTCACTTCGCAATCACGCCAGCGCACGCCGTGATTCCAGCCCGTGCCCAGCGCCTTCATCGCCGCTTCCTTGGCCGCGAACCGCGCGGCGAATCGCTCGAAGCGATTGGCCTTGGAATCACAATAGCGAATCTCTCCCGCAGTAAACACGCGCTCGAGAAAACGCGCCCCAAAGCGCTCGATCGCCTGGCGAATGCGCGGAACTTCGGCGATGTCAATGCCCGTGCCGACGATCATGGTATTTCCGATTTTCGATTGCCGATTTTCGATTGTAGTCCCGCATCACGTACTTGGCTGGGTCCCGGCCAAGATCGTGTGGGCCCGGACGCCCTCGTCCGGGCGGGCGAGCGCAGCTCGCCGGCCTTCGTTGGGGATACATCAATCCTAAGTTCTAAATACCTACGAGGTGATGCGCTCGAGCACGGCCGCAATCATTTGATCCCGCTCCACAAACACTGTCCGCAAATCCAGCAGCACGCGCCCATCCTCGACCCGGCCAATGACCGGCGGATCCGCTCCACGCAGGCGGGCCGACAACTCATCCGCACTCAGACCTTCGCAACTCAGAGCCAGCAGGCGGGTGGGCAGCACGGCAGACGGCGCTGCCCCGCCGCCAATCACCGACTCGCCATCAATAACCTCTACTGTGAGTTTCGTGGGTGCCCCACGTCTCGATTCTGAGACGTGGGGATTTTCTGCCGACCGTACCCGTTCGGCTACCGCCTCCGCGCGCCTGCCAATTTCCTCTTTCGTGATCCGCATCATCCTCAACGCGGGAACGGCGTCATGGTCGTGCTTGACATATGCCAGCAGCGTGGCTTCCAGCGCAGCGTACGTCACCTTATCGACGCGCAGGGCGCGAAACAAAGAGTTGGCACGCATGCGCGCCACCAGATCCGCCCGGCCGCTGATCAATCCCGACTGCGGCCCACCCAGCAGCTTGTCGCCGCTGTAAGTCACCACGTCCATGCCGGCGCGCAGGCTGTCGAGCACGCTGGGTTCGCCGGCCACGCCAAAAGTTGCGAGATCCACCAGCGCGCCGCTGCCCAGGTCTTCCATCAGGGGCAGGCCGCGCTGGCGCGCCAATTCCACCAATTCAGCGGTCGAGGCGTGTGCGGTGAAACCCGTAATCTCGAAGTTTGAGCGGTGCACGCGCAGCAGCAGGCGGGTCCGCTCGTTGATGGCTTTTTCGTAGTCGGCGATGCGGGTGCGATTCGTGGTCCCGACTTCGCGCAGAACCGCGCCCGATTTCGCCATCACGTCGGGGATGCGAAACGATCCGCCAATTTCGACCAACTCGCCCCGCGAGACGATCACCTCGCCGTCCTCCGCCAGCGTGTTCAGTGCCAGCAAAACCGCGGCGGCATTGTTGTTGACGACGATGGTCGCAACCTGCGCGTGTGGAGGGGCGGGCGCCCCCGCCCGCCCGGCAGAGAATTCCTGCCCCTCCGCCAGCAGCCTTTGAAACAGCCGCTCCACGTGCACGTCGCGCTTCCCGCGTACTCCCGCTTCAATCTCAAACTCGAGGTTGGAGTAATGTCCGGCAGTCTCGCCAATGTGCGCCAGCGCAGCCTCGGCCAAAGGCGCGCGCCCGAGATTGGTATGCAGAATCACCCCGGTGGCGTTGATGACCGGACGGAGCGAATAGCGAAGCGTTTGCCGAAGCTGTTCCCCAATCGCTCCCAGCATTCCCTCGAGAGCAAGCTGCAGCGCCGGCTGGTCCAGCAATCCAGAAGAGATTCCCTGCCGCAGGCGGGCGAGAACCGCGCGGGCAGCCTCAGTGACCGCTGCCATTCCATCCTCAGCCGCGAGCCCAGCCAGGCCGGGCGTGCGCAGCAGTTCATCCACCGACGGCAATTCGCGAAACAATTCGGATTTGGCCGTACCCTTCATGTTCTCGTCTCATGTTCTCGTCTGCGGGTGCCCCACGTCTCGCCGCTTTTGCGAGACGTGGGATTGTAGCTGACCTTGTGCGCGTCTGGCCCGGGTGCCCCATCTTTGCCGCGTTCTTTGCGGCAAAGGTGGGGATTTTCGCTGCAATCCCTCACAACGTATGCATGTACGCCAGCAAATCGTCCATATCCTGCTGGCTCAGGGTCTGGCTATAGCCGGGCATCTCTTTGCGTCCCAGGCGAATGATGTCGGCTACGCGCTCGTCGTTCGCCGGCAGCCCGCTCAGAGAAAGATACTTGTTCTTGAACACTCCCTTGAGCCCCGGGCCCTTCTTGCCCCGCGTCGAGTAAGGCTCGTGGCAGCGGTCGCAATAGTTGTCGTAGATCTTCCGGCCGGACGCCTGCTGCGGGTTTAGTCCCAACTCGGCATCCGACTTGCGCCGTTCAACGTCACAAGCACAGAGCATAGCAAGCCCGATCAGCACGGCCATTGCTCCCGCAACCGCGGCCCGGCACCGGCAACGCTCCGTGAACCTCCTCCGCTGGAGAATCTTTTCTTCCCTTGGCATGAATCGTCCTAGCCCGCACCCGGCCCCGTCCCGCGGCCTTACAATAATAGAGCAACGGAGGTGCGTTCATGGCGGTCGTGATCAAGCGGGTCTATGAGCCGGCATCGCGAGCCGACGGAACGCGCGTGCTGGTCGATCGCCTCTGGCCGCGCGACCTCAGCAAAGCCAGCGCTGCGCTGGACGAATGGCTGCGCGATCTGGCGCCTTCCGACGAATTGCGCCGCTGGTATCACGCCCGGCCTGGCGAGTGGGTGAAATTCCGCCAGAAGTATTTGAAAGAACTCTCGCATCCCGAAGCGGAGACGGCACTCTGTCGCCTCTACCAGTTCGCCAATAAGCGCAAGCGCCTGACTCTGCTCTTCGCTTCGAAAAATGAAACGCGCAACAACGCCGTCGTCCTCAAAGAGCTGCTCGACGGAACCCGCAAGCCTCCCACGGGCACGGGGCCCAGTGGGGCCTCTGCCACGCGCCAGCGCGCCGCGGCGGTGCGGCGCAGGTAGGCAGGTGGCGTATTCGTCCAGGCGGTGAAGGCCCGAAGTTCGTACCGATTTTCTTTGCGATCTCAGCGGCAGTTCTTGGCGCACTTTGCGTTATGAGCTTTGATCCATCGGAACCGCCGATTCAGAGGCAAAATCCCATAAATCCTCTGCGTACTCTGCGTCCTCTGCGGTGAAGATTTGTGAAGTGCGACCGAGTCTCGCCTTCTTCATTTAGAATCACCCCGCATGAGGCCTGTCTTCCATTGGAACCTGGGATCGCGCTCGCTCGAACTGGGCAAGCGCACGTTGATCATGGGCGTGGTCAACGTCACGCCCGATTCGTTTTCTGACGGCGGCCTGTATCTCGATCGCGACCAGGCCATCGAGCAGGCCGAGCGTCTCCTCGATGAAGGCGCCGACATCCTCGACATCGGCGGAGAATCCACCCGCCCCGGCGCGAGAGTCGCCCCGGAAGTCACCACCAGACGGGAAGGGCACGAGTTCGGTGTTAAGCCTGCCCTGAGCGACCGCGAGCGTAGCGAGAGGGAGTCGAAGGGTGCCGCTATGCGTCCAAAAGAGAGCAGCGCTTTAGCGCCTGAGGTATCGTATCCCACTGTCACCGCCGAAGAAGAACTTCGCCGCGTGCTTCCCGTAATCACCGAACTGAAGAAGAAGCATCCTGCCGCGGTTCTGTCCGTCGACACTTACAAGGCGGCGGTTGCCCGCGCCGCGGTCAATGCGGGCGCGGAGATCGTAAACGACGTCAGCGGCTTCCGCTGGGACCCTCAGATGGCAAAGACCGTTGCCGATTTGAAATGCGGTGCGGTCCTGATGCACATGCGTGGACGCCCCGAAGAATGGCGCACGCTGCCGCCGCCGGGCGACATTGTGCTGCTGGTGAAGCGCGAACTGAAGGAATGGGCCGAGAAAGCCGTGCTGGCGGGAGTGCGGCGCGAGCGCATCGTGCTCGATCCCGGTTTCGGTTTCGGCAAGAATTTCGACGAGAACTATCCACTTCTGGCCCGCTTCAGCGAACTGCAGGCGGCAGGCTTTCCGCTGCTCGCCGGCACGTCGCGAAAATCCTTCATTGGACGGACGCTGGCCACGCTTTCTAGGAATGGCGATGGCGTAGATGCTCCGCCCGAAGCCCGGCTCTACGGCACGCTAGCGACCCAGGTCGCGCTGATCCTCAAGGGAGTGCACATTCTGCGCACTCACGATGTGAAGCCAGCCCTCGAAGCCGCCCGCGTCGCCGACGCGATCCTGCAAGCGCGATAACCATATGTGGCGCGGACACTCCTGTCCGCGAAGGCGCGCCCCTAAACCCCTCGCTGCCTAGAACCCCTTCCTCGAATCAATCAGTATCGTCACCGGGCCGTCATTCACCAGCTCCACCTGCATCATTTCCTGGAAGCGGCCGGTTTCGCAGCGCAGGCCGGCAGCCTGCACGCACTGCACAAAAAATTCATACAGCCGCCGGGCCTGTTCTGGCGGAGCCGCGGCATCGAACGACGGACGCTTCCCGCGTCTCACGTCGCCGTACAGAGTGAACTGCGAGACCGCCAGCACGCTCCCGCCCACGTCCACCACGCTGCGGTTCATCTTGCCCTCGGAATCTTCAAAGATTCTCAGGCCCGCAATCTTTTCGGCGAGATAGCTCGCGTCCGCCTCGGTATCCCCGTGCCCCACACCCAGCAGAACCAGCAACCCGTGGCCGATTTCGCCGCTGGTCCATCCGTTGACCGTGACCTTGGCCCGGCTCACGCGTTCGACCACCGCCCGCATACGATGTCTGCCTCCACTTCGCTGACCGCCTCATCATAACCGGGAAGGAAGCCGGGTTCGAATCTCTGTTGCTTCTCTTAGCGCTCTTCGCGGCCGTTCTTTGCGGGCTTTGCGGTAAGAAACAACCTTAACCGCAAAGATCGCCAAGCACGTGCAGAAGGCGGTCAAGCTTGGAGTAACCCGCCCGGGCGTTTGACCCGGCAACTCCCAGCCGTTAGGATTCTGGAGTGCAATTGCAGGTCAGCAGAGGCGTGGCCCGAAACGGCACACCCTTTCCTTTACACTGATTCACCCGGACAATTACACTACACGTTCGCCGATTTCCGTTCGCCGTGGTTAAGATGTGCGAGGTGTAAAGGGCATAGCCCGACCGGTAAACATACTGGCTGAGCAACCGCAGAACCGAATTCAAATCTATATAGAGGCAAGCGAGGAAAAACATGGCAGCCGTAGACGACAAGGTAAAACAGATCATCGTGGAGCAGTTGGGAGTGGATGAAGGCGAAGTCACCGCCAGCGCGTCGTTCGTGGACGATCTGGGCGCCGATTCGCTGGACACGGTCGAACTGGTCATGGCCTTCGAAGAAGCCTTCGACATCGAGATTCCCGACGAAGACGCGGAAAAAATCCGCACCGTGCAGGACGCGATTGACTACATCGGCAAGCACGCCAAGGCGGGAAAATAGTTGACGCGCAGGGTCGTAGTCACGGGGCTCGGCCTAATCTGCGGCGTGGGCAATTCCACCGAAGAAGTGTGGAAGGCGCTCGTCGCCGGCAAGAGCGGCGTGGCCCGCATTACCGGTTTCGACGCCGGCAACTTTGCCTGCCAGATCGCCGCCGAGGTCAAGAACTTCGACCCGCTGAACTACATCGAAAAAAAAGAACTGAAGAAGATGGGGCGCTTCATCCACCTGGCCATCGCCGCCAGCGACGAAGCGCTCAAGATGTCGGAACTGAAGATCACCCCGGAGAACGCCGAGCATGTCGGCGTGCATATCGGGTCCGGCATCGGCGGATTCGACATCATCGAGCGCGAGCACGCTGCGCTGGTCGAAGGAGGGCCGCGCAAAATCTCGCCTTTCTTTATTCCCGCCGCCATCATCAACCTGGCCGCCGGGCACGTCTCCATGCGTCACGGCGCCAAGGGACCGAATGAGGCCACGGCCACGGCCTGCACAACCAGCGCCCATTCCGTCGGCGATTCCTTCCGCATCATCCAGCACAACGACGCCGACGTGATGATCGCCGGCGGCGCCGAAGCCGCCATCACACCCATGGGCGTCGGCGGATTCGCCGCCATGCGCGCGCTTTCCACCCGCAACGACGAGCCCGAGAGAGCCAGCCGCCCCTGGGATCAGGCTCGCGACGGCTTCGTCATGGGCGAAGGCTCGGGCATCATGATCCTCGAAGAGTTGGAGCACGCTCGCAAGCGCGGCGCGCCCATCCTCGCCGAAGTCGTCGGCTACGGCATGTCCGCCGACGCCTACCACATGACCCAGCCCGCTCCCGAACATGAAGGCGGATTCCGCGTCATGCGCAACGCCGTGCGCGACGCCGGCGTAACGCCCGGCGTAATCGGCTACGTCAACGCTCACGGCACATCCACGCCCATCGGCGACACGCTCGAAGCTCACGCCATCCGCAATTTCTTCGGCCAGCACAAGGTCGCGGTGAGTTCGACCAAATCCATGACCGGCCACCTGCTCGGCGGCGCGGGAGGACTCGAAGCCGGTATTACCGTCCTTGCCCTGCGCGACCAGATGCTGCCGCCCACCATCAATCTGGAGAATCCCGACCCTGACACCGCCGGCATGGATCTGGTCCCCAACCATTCCCGCAAAGCCGAGATCGAATACGCCATGTCGAACTCGTTCGGCTTCGGTGGCACGAACGGTGCACTGCTGTTCCGGCGCTGGAGCGAATAGGCTGCTCGTGACCTTGGGATGAACCGGGATATCGGCCGTTTCAGTCACAGGAGATGTAGCTGCAGACGCTAACGCCACCGGTCCGTGAAGCACGAGTTTGTTGCGGGAATGTTACAATAGAGTTTCAACCTAGTAGTTCCGCAGGACCTCTACAAGTCCCAGAATCCAATTCGTAACGCAATGGTACTCATCATGACCGCTACACAGGTTCGTCTCTGCGAAAGACTCAAGCGATTGGGATTCTCACGAGCGAACCAGATCAAGCTGTACGGAGCACAATTTGAGTTGGTTGGTGATCCTCTGGTGATGGGCGACAACGTCGTGTTTGTGGACGCCATCGAACAGAAATCACGCCAGCTCAGGCGGGTTCGGATCCCCTTGAATATCGTGAGGATGGCAACAGACCAGACGGCAGACGGTTACGCTGCGTGATCTCGGGTCGAGAGCTATAATCGCGATGAGCCGAGCGTCGGAGGTTCGATGCGATGACATCATTGTGGCAGCTTGAAGTAGGACATTTGGCATGCCACTGGTCCGAGGCCGGACAGAGGATTCAGTACAGCCCGCGCTGGATGCAGGAGACCTCGGAGGCTCAGGGCGGTTACCTGTCGCCGCTCCCCGATTTTACGAGTCACAGTCCCTTTGGCGGAGTTTCCTGGTTCCAACCCGATCCCGCCGGCCGCGATTAAAAGAACCGCATCCCGGCACCTCCTCGACTCTCGCAACTCGCTCATTTCACGCCACATCTCGTTTTCGTAATGTCCGTTCTCGCGCCCCTTGGAAAAAGTAATGAACTTTGGTACTTCCCGTGTTGGTCCTTTGTGTCTTTGCAACCCGGGCGGCCAGACTCCACAATGGGTTCGAAGTGGAGCTTCCCCTGAACATGGATAAAGCTTTTTCCTCTGTCCTCGCTCCTACCCTCCCCACGCGGAAAGCCGCGGCCCGCGCCGCATTGGTCGACCTGGACGAATCCACACGCTGCTTGCTTGCCGAGTGCTTTCGCCAGTTCGGCATTGAGACGGCGGTCATGTCGAGCCAGGCCGCCGACCGCCTGCATAAGGAAAAATTCGAAGCCTGCGTGCTCAACCTGGCCAACGATCCCGGCCAATTGATGGAAACGCTGCGCATGTCGCCGTCCAATAGCCGCTCGATTATCTACGGCGTGGGCGGCAGCGCCCAGGAAACCATGCGCTACTCCAAGTACGGCATCAATGCCGTGTTTCATGAGCCGCTGGAGCGGCCGGGCGCGGTCAAGCTGGTGCGGGCCACGCATCTGCTGGTGCTGCACGAATTCCGGCGCTATGTGCGCATCCCGGTCATGACCGAAGTCCTGGTCGTGGGAGACGGGCGGCGCTTCATCGCCAGCACCATTGAGATGAGTTCGGGCGGCATGTCGCTGACGAGCCCCGAGGATGTCTCGGTGGGCACCAACTTTGAGGTCTCGTTCGCGCTGATGACGCTGCCGCGGGTCATCGTGCGCAGTGTGGTGAGCTGGCGCAAGCCCAAGCTGTTCGGCGTCCGCTTCGATCAGGCGGACGACCGGCGGAGACCGGTGAAAGTCTGGATTGATTCCTACCTGGAAAACTGACGCGATGCCAATGTGGGAACAGCCGCCCCCGGCTGTCCGGCCGGGCGAAGCCCGGCTTGTGTGGCGCGGGCACTCCTGCCCGCGTTTTACCACGGCGGAGGCAGTGCCCCGCGCAAAACTGAATTTCCAAGCCCAAGTCTCGCGGTGGGGCAGCCTCATCCCGTTACAATAGCTTCGTGCCTGAAGCCAGCACTCCCGCGGCCTCGCTGCCGGCGCTGCCCGCGATTGACCCGCGCCGCTACATTCTGCGCCAGCGCATGGTTTTGCGCATGATTATCTGGGCGGGATACGGGTTGATCCGGCTGATCGGGCCAACGCTGCGGATTTGCTTCTCGCGCGAGGACGACGCGCAGGAGACGCTCGACCAGCGTCCGCTGGTCGCTTCGTTCTGGCATAGCTGCATGATTCCCGCCACTTACGTCTTTCGCGACATGGGCATCCGGGTGATGAGCAGCAACAGCTACGACGGCGAATACATGGGCCGCATCATCCACAAGTTCGGCTTTGTCGCGGTGAAGGGATCGAGCAGCCGCAACGCCGTGCGCGCCCTGCTGGGCCTGCGCCGCGCCCTCGAGGACGGCTGGACCGTGGCCTTCACCCTCGACGGTCCGCGCGGCCCGCGGCGCAAAGTCAAACCGGGACCGGTCGCGCTGGCGCGCTCGTCGGGCATGGCGCTGACCATGTTCCACGCGGCCGTGGACAAGGCCTGGGTGCTCAATACCTGGGATGGGCTGATGATCCCGGCGCCCTTCTCGCGCGTGCTGCTGCGCTTTGGAAAAATGATTCCGGTGCCGGCGCAAGCGAGTGACGAAGACGTCGAACGCTATACGGCTGAGTTGCAGAGTTCTCTGGATCGCGTGGTGGAGTTCGCCGAGGCCAACGTGAGCGCGGTCGGAACCGCAGAATTTCCCGTGATCGATTGTTGATGGTGGATGGATACGTCTGGATCAAGAACCGTGTGCCGGGGACGAGGCGAAGTGGCAAGAAATCCGTCCCCGCACACGAAACCGTGAAGTAAGGCGCCAGTGTGTTTACAGTGTTACGGCCTCGGTGACAGTCAGCGTTCCGTCGGCTGGTTTGCCAGCGTTGATGGTGATCGACTGACTGTGGTCCCGTGCAAAATCCTCGACCAATTGCGTTATCGTCGTGGCAGTTGGCGAGTACATGACCACGCTCAAGCTACCATCGAGCGAGTTCACGACGGTCGTAGATGCCGTGAACATCACCCAGGAAAAGGGGATGTTCACTTTGCAAGTTGCCGTGGAACCGGATACGGTGGCAGTGCTGGCCGCGCTGTCATCATAGGTCACGCCCGCGAACGTCGTCTCGTTTTCAGAACTTGCGATCGCGTCCACACTGCAGACGATTGCATCCCCTTTGGGAAGGGCTGTCTTTAACGTGATCGTAATGGTGGCCTCGATCGTGCCGGAGTAAGTTGTGGTTGCCGTGGTGTTGGACAGATCTGCTGACTTCCCCAGAGGATGGAAGGTTCCGGTCTTGGAATCCTGAAATCCGAAGGTCTTTCTTGCAGCGGTTGGGTTTGCGGTTTGCGCGAGCGCCAGGACTGATCCACCCAGGGTCCCAAGCGCGAGCACGGCGACGAAAGCGATGGAGCGTTTACGCATGGTATGTTCCTTTCGGCGGGAATATTGGGGGGAGAGAAGTTTACGACAGGTCGGCGTGTTGCGCGAGATCTTTTTGAGGGGAAATATCCACAGGTTGGAGTAGAAAGTCCCTATCCTCAGCTTTTGGACTTTCCCCGTGAGGGCAAGTCAATGAACGCCGTGGAGTTGGGCGTGGACAATTCCCCTACTCCATCGTTGATCCCAGCGGCTGGTACTTGTATTTCTTTCCGTCCCAAAAGACCACCGAGGAGATGTTTTCGCCTTCGCCCGTTTCTTCCATGTAGATGCCGAGAACGGTTTTCTTCTTCAGGGTAAGCCGCTTCACGGTTAGCGTCTTAAAGGGCAGGTTGATGAGGAGAAACTTGGCCTTCGGAGTCTCGGCGCGCCAGGCGTCATGGCCCTCGCCGTGAATAATGAGCAGGCTCACGCCGCGCCGCTCCGGTGCGTCCGAGCCGAAGCTGGAAGTGACTTTGACATTGCCAAAGCCAAGAAAGCTGTCGTAAGGATCGGCGACCACAAAGCTGTATTCATCCTTGTCGGCCATCGGATTCTTGCACTTGGCGGCGACCACAAGATCGTCAACCCCGTCGTCATCGAGATCGGCCACGAACTGCGCTGGTCCGTCCAGCAACGAACAGTTGTCGCCGAATTGCTTATGGATGAAATCGTCAGTGACGGCAGGCGATGGCGGCTTGGCGTGAGCTGGGGGCGGAGGCACGGGCTTGGTTTGCGCCGAGGCGGTTGTGATCATCAGGCCGGCAAGGATGGGGAGAAGAAATCGCGTGTACGACATGACCCTAACTTTAGCCCGGTTTTCGGCCCGCGGGTAGAGACTGAGTAGTGACCGAGGCACGGAGGTAACAGCCGCTACGCCTCGTGGAGGGGCGGACGCCCTCGTCCGCCCGGCGGAGCGAAGCTCCGCAGCGTGACGCGAGAAGGAGGAATTCTACCTATCGCCGGAAATGCTCCCAGCCTCGGGCAACCAGTTCGTAGCCTATGCCTTTCGGGTTCATCACGAAAATCTTGCGCCCGCGGGTGATGCTGCCGATTCGAGTAAGGGGCACTCTGGCAATCTGTGCGGGAACACGCTTTCCGGCAGGCGCAGTGAACAGGAGCTCGTAATCTTCGCCCCCGTGCAGGGCAAGATCGAGATGCACTTCCCGAGTGGGCTTGCCGACCCGGGCGCGGGGAATCAGTTGCGACTCGATTTCCGCTCCCACCCCGCTTTCTTCGCAGATATGAGCCAGGTCGGTGGAGAGGCCGTCGCTCAGGTCAATCATGGCGCTCGCCAGGCCCTTCTGGCGCAGAATGCGCCCCAGTTCAACCCGAGGCTCGGGATAGAAATGCCGGGAATAATCCTGCGGCTTTACCCGCCTGGATTTCGCCCTCATCTCGACCACTGCGGCGGCCGAGCCGCCGAGTTCTCCGCTGACGAATATGCGATCCCCCGGGCGGGCAGCAGAACGCAGGACGGATTTTCCCCTGGGCGTACTGCCGACGACGGTAATATCGGCAAGGATTCCGTTGGGCGACTCGGCGGTATCCCCGCCGGCCAGCGTGACGTCGTATTTTTGTGCCAGGGCGAGCAGCCCGCGCATGAACCGCTCAACCCAGGCCTGAGGCAAATCACGTGGCAGAGCCAGCGAGAGAAAGGCCGCAACCGGTTCCCCGCCCATGGCGGCGATGTCGCTCAGTCCGCGAGCCAGGCAGCGGTAGCCAACCGATTCCGCCGGGTGCCAGTCGCGCCGGAAGTGAATCCCCTCCAGTGTGAAGTCTGTAGTGAGCAGGAAATCGCGGTCCGGGAGGACGCGCAGCACGGCGCAATCGTCGCCAATTCCGGTGAGAATTTGTGTGGGGCGGGCTCTGTCCGCCTGCCCTTGTCCATGTGGGGCGGACACTCCTGTCCGCCTGCTCTTGTCCGTGAGGTGCCTGGCCGATTCAGCCATGCGGCGAATCTGGGCAATCAGCGCTTTTTCGGAAAGCGGCATCGGCGCAACCACTATAGCGGATGTCGCCTATCCGATGCCGGGTTCGCGTGGGAGTGCAAAATCTCGCGGCCGCTGCACGTCAGTCTGGTATAGTTCGGCGCGATGAGAATGCGGCTCGTCTTCGCGTGCGCATTGCTGCTGCCATCCCTCGCGATTGGCCAGTCGGCGCCATCCCTCGCTCCCGAGACCGTTGTAGTCCCGAGCGGCAACCTGCGCCTCAAAGCGTTTCTCTGGAGGCCAGCGGGCCCCGGTCCGTCTCCGGCCGTGCTGTTCGTTCATGGCTCAGGCAGTACGGATGCCGCGCATACCGGCGAGTTCACGATGACCGAGGCAGCCGAAGAACTCGCGCCAGCCTTCGTTAGACACGGCTACGCCTTTCTGTATCTCTTCCGCCGCGGTCAAGGCCTTTCCGCGGACCAGGGGCCTTTCATGCAAGACCTCCTGCACCGCGAGAAGGCCGCCAAGGGAGATGAAGCCCGCGAGCGCCTGCAGTTCGTTTTGCTGACGAAGGATCATCTGGACGATGTCATGGCAGGTTTGTCATTCCTGAAGACCCTGCCCGGAGTCGACGCCCGCCGGATCGCCATTGTGGGACACTCGTTCGGCGGTCAGCTCACGCTCCTGGCGATCGAGCGCGACAGCAGCCTGCGAGCCGCAGTCACCTTTGGTGCTGCGGCTGCTTCCTGGGAAGGTTCGTCCGAAATACGAGGACTCTTGCTGACCGCAGTCCGCAAGACCACCGTTCCCATCATGCTCGTTCACGCGGCGAACGACTACTCCACCGCCCCGGGGAAGGCTTTGGACAGTGAACTGACCCGGCTCGGCAAGGCGCACGTTCTCAGGATCTACCCGCCCTTTGGCAAATCCACGGACGATGGGCACATGTTTGTGTACACGGATATCGCGGGATGGGAGGCTGACGTCTTCAGATTCCTCGATCAGTATGTCCAGCCATTGACCGGCAGAGCCAGACTGACACGCCCGCCCCCGGTCACCTGTCCCATGGTGACCTTCGATTACCCGCCTTCGGTAACCCCAAAATGGCCTTGTGCGTCGTTGACAGGGGGAACCCAGTTTGTTAACTTTAACCAGTCATTCACACAAACCTTTTGGCCGGGCTATGTTCTGCATGGAGTTACCATTGCAGACAAAAGGCTTTCAGGCTCTGGTCGCAGTTCCGGTAGGTGTAGGGCGCGAGAAAGTTTCCATTCCCAAGATGGGACGCAGCCCGAAAAAAGTCAGGTGATCCGAACAGGCAGTCTGCAACCTCAGAACATTGCCTGGAATTCCGGACCTGATGATTCAAAAGCTGGTGGAGAAACCGAGGAGCGATTTGCAGAAGCGTTTCTACATCCTTTTTGTGGCCCGCGGGGATGACGGGCAGTTGCGCAAAATCTCCATCCCCGTGCATTACCTCTACGTTTTCGTGGTGGGGGTCGCAATCGGATTCCTCAGTCTGACCGGCATCGCCAGCTCCTACACCCGCATGCTGTTGAAAGTCTCTCGCTATAACCAGTTGCGGACGGAAAAAGATCAGCTCAAGAACAATTACTCGCGCCTGGAGCAGGCCGCCAAAGAGCGCGACGTGCAGGTGGCGTCGCTGGGCTCGCTGGCGGGTGAAGTTTCGGCATTGTATGGTTTGAAGCAGCAACCCACGCTGGTGACGGCGACGACCGAGCAGATTCAGGACGCGGATGTGACTTCTTCGCTTGATCAGCTGCATGCCCTCCGCACCTCAGCGCTGAGCGGAGCGACCATGGTCGGCTTGACCATGGGCTTGACCCGCAACGCCACGACGGCAGACTGGTTCCGTGCTAATGCGGCTCCGAATCTCTGGCCAGTCGAAGGCCAGGTGACGGGAAGCTTCGGCGAACGCATCGATCCCTTTAACGGGGAAGGCGCATTTCACAGCGGCGTGGATATCGGCAGCAGCTATGGCCATCCCATCATCGCTCCGGCCGACGGTGTGGTAACTTTCACGGACCAGCTGGGCGGCTACGGCAAGGCCATCATGATTGATCACGGCAACGGCATCAGCACCCGCTATGGCCACCTCTCCGGTTTTGCCGTGACGGCAGGACAAGCGGTGCACCGTGGCGACGTCATCGGATACGTCGGCGCCAGTGGCCGTTCGACCGGTCCACATCTCCACTACGAAGTCCGCATCAACGACACCCCGGTCAATCCCTACAAATATCTCCGCATGACCCTCGCCCACGCGGGCGGTTTCGCCGCAGGCAGCTAGCTAGAAGCGGACCTCGGACCTCGGACCTCAGACCTCAATTCACAGCCCATCCATACCCTTGGTTCCTCGGATTGCTCCCCGTGTGCTTCTAAAGCCTGGAGCAGCCGTGGAAGAGCGGCGCTTTAGCGCCGCGTCCGCTCACCCCATTCGGACGGCCTTTAGGCCCTGAGGGTCCCGACCCGGGCGTTTCTACTCTCCGCGGATCTTCCTCACGAGTTGTCCCGCGGGAAGCGCTTGCAGAAGTTCTAGAACACTCCGCTTAAAAACCGGGTGTCTGGCCTCGGGCGCGATTTCCGCCAGCGGCTCGAGCACAAACCGCCGCTGGTGCATTGCCGGATGAGGAACGGTCAGCCCCGGCTCCCGAACCACCCTGTCGCCAAACAGCACAATGTCGATATCAATCATGCGCGGGCCTTTTTGCAGAGTTCGCCGCCGGCCCATTTCCTGCTCGATGGCGAGCACCGCCGCCATGAGTTGCTCAGGTGCCATGGTCGTCGTAATCGCGACCGCGCAGTTCAGAAACCACGCCTGATCAGTGAATTCCACCGGCTCAGTCTCGTACAGGGAGGAAACCGCGACGACTGTCCCGGCGCCGGCCAAACGCGCGATCGCCTCCCGCAGGTAGTGCTCGCGGTCACCGACGTTCGAACCAAGCGACAGATAGGCAACTTGCGGCATGAATGCTCGTGTCTAGTTGTACTCCGCAGTACTCGGCGGGCACAATGCCGCGACCATGTGTCGCAGCTCCTCCTTCGCCCCTCCGGGGTTTCGGGTCAAAGGATTCGAAACCCCGCAAGCGTGCCGGGCCGCAAAGGCTCGCGGGACAATCAGTGGTCGCATGACCTTGGTTACTTTGGAGCCAGTGTCGCGTGCCCCTAGAATCACAAGCATGACGTTGGAGTCACTCCTCCTAAGCCAAGATCCGGAGTTGGTGCGCGTGATCCGGCCGACGCTCGAGAAGCTCTCGATCGACGTGGAAATCTGCCACGAAGCGCGGTCGGCCGCCGACATTCTGATCTCCGAAAAGTTCGACGCGGTCATTGTGGACTGCGACGACCTGAAGGGGGGACTGGAAGTGTTGCAGGGCCTGAGAAGCACGCCCAGCAACAAGAACTCCGTCACGTTCGCCATCCTGAACGGCAAAAAGACCACCACCCAGGACGCCTTCGGCATGGGCGCGAACTTCGTCCTGCAGAAACCGATCAGCACGCTGAACGCGTCCCGCTGCTTTCACGCCGCGCTGAACTTCATGGTACGGGAGCGCCGCCGCTACTTCCGCCACCCGGTGAAAATGCCGATCCAGATTGTACTCGGCGACAAGAAAGTCAAAGCCAGCAGCACCAACATCAGTGAGAGCGGCATCGCCTTGCAGTTGCGCGAAGCCCTGCCCAAAGGAGCCACGCCGCACCTGCAATTCACCCTGCCCGAGACCGACCACAAAATGAGCCTTGAGGCCGAAGTGGTCTGGGCGGACGTGAAAGGCCGCGCCGGACTCCGCTTCCATCACGTGGAGAAAGAATCCCAGGTCTATCTGGAGAAGTGGCTCGACGCGCGGCTGGAAGACGAGCTTCCCGGTGCCAAAGACCTGATCGCCGAATCCGGAACCCTGCAGTAAGCCGCCGTCGTTTGCCCTCGACCTTCCTAATCGAGATATTTCAACTGTTGGGTAATGCCTCAGTTTGAGGAAACAACCATGTGGGGACAGCCGCCCCCGGCTGTCCGGTCGAGCAAAGCTCGACCGCGCGGCCCGTCCGAGCCACCAAACTGAGCCACTACTAACTGTTGGCCTCCCGCGGTCAGGGCGGGTATATTTGCTCGGTTATGTGGCGCATTGTCAGGATTGGGCTTGTCGGCCTTCTAACCGCAACCCTGGCGACAGCTATGATCTTCGCCTTTCCTGCAGACTGAGGACCTACAATGTCCATCCCTCGATCGTTGATGCCCAATCTTTCCACGGTCCTGGGGCTTGGAGTTGCCGTTCTCCTTTCTTCGAGTGCACCCGAGCTCCAATCGCGGACTAGCCAGGAACAAAAACAAACACCACTCCCGGGAGCCGTACTGGTATACACGGCAATGAAACACGACCTCTCCGCTCCCCTTGCATTACAGACAGCCTCCGCCGATGACGCGCCACCTGCCGAGTGCGAAGGAGCGGCCTGCGGAACGTCCCCCGGAGTCTCACCTGATGATTCAAACGCCGGCCAGGAAAGACCACCGGAACCCATTCCTCCCCCGATCCCGCCGCCTGCTTTGAGTCCTGCCGGCATCGCGGTTGAACAAACGTCGCAGGGCCCCCGGCCGGCGGCGCCTGTGCTGGAGAGCTTCGGCGGGCTGGGCGCAGGATTTGAGGGGCCGCAAGGCACAGCCAAATTTCGCAGCCCATCGGACGACAGCCTCGCGGTCGGCCCGGATCACATCGTGCAGATTGTTAACGCCAGGATTGCGGTTTATTCCAAAAAGGGCAGGAAATACGACAAGACTGGAACTGTGTTGTATGGGGCGGTGGCTACAAAATCAGTGTGGGCCGGCTTTGGCGGCGTATGTGAGGCGCGCAACAACGGCGACGCGGTGGTGCGCTACGATCAACTTGCCGGGAGATGGTTGATCGTGATGCCGATGTTCTCGCGAATCCGGCCTGGCGATTTTCCCGAGAAATCCGGACTGGCTCCTGGCGAGCCAGTCCCGCCGGGTCAGCTTGCGAAATCCGGCTGGCTCCTGGCGAGCCAGTCCCGCCGGGTCAGCTTGCGAAATCCGGAGAGCAGTCTTCGCCCGGTCCGCCGGCTGCGCCTCCAGCCAATCCGCCTCAGCCTCCTTCGCCCGGGCAGAGGCCGCCCCAGGCAAAGGAGGGAGTTTGGGGTATGTGCTACGCAGTTAGCACGGGGCCCGATCCGCTGGGGACGTATTATCGCTACGCGTTCGAGCGTACATTGTTCCCGGACTACCCACGTCCCGCCGTCTGGACGGATGGCTACTACGTGCCAACCAGCACCGGCGATGACGTAATTCAGAAACACATTTGCATTGTGGATCGCGCGAAGATGCTTCTGGGACAACCTGCTACGGAGCAATGCATCATCATCGACGGCGCGAATTTCCTCAATAACGCCGACATTGACGGCCAGAAAGCACCGCCAGTGGGAACGCCGAACATCATGATGGCAGCTGGTGGCACGCAGCTCAAGAATGTCTTCGATGACGATGGCATCTACTACTGGAAAGTTCACGTTGACTGGAACAATCCGGCCAAGACGAAAGCGGATGGGCCGGTAAAGATCAAGGTTGCGCCCTATCACTACCTGTGCAATGGGCAGCTGTCGAGCTGCGTGCCGCAACCCAATACCGAACGCAGGCTCGACGTGCAGGGCGACAAAATCATGCAGCGACTCGTCTACCGCAAAGTTGGCCGTCACGAGTCGATCGTTGCCGCGCACTCGGTGGCTACGTCAGCTGGCGGGGGAGGAGTCCGATGGTACGAGTTCCGGCTCAATAACAAGGGAAATCCAGAGTTGTATCAGCAAGGCACCTATGCACCGGAAGGCTTCTACCGCTGGATGCCCAGCATCGCGATGGACAAAAAAGGCGACATCGGCGTCGGATACTCGTTCGGCGGGCTGCCAAATTTTCCGGGGTTGCGCTTTGCGGCGCGTCCGGCCGGCGATCCGAAGGGCCGCTTAACGTTACACGAGTCCGTGCTCGCCCTAGGCGAGGCGTCTCAGACCAACACCCTGCGCTGGGAAGACTACACGACAACCGCGATCGACCCCAGCGATGACTGTACGTTCTGGTATGTCGGCGATTATCTGAAGGCGGGTGACACCAGCTACCGGACCAGGATTGGGGCGTTCCGTCTGCCCAATTGCAAAGGCGGACACTAAAAGGCTCTCTCGTCAGCCGCAGTCCGTACCGGATGATTCGGTCGAGACTTCCGATCATCTCCTACAGGCAGCCGTTGTAATCAGCCCGAGGGCCAGCACTTCGGAGCGATAGCCCGTCGCAGGTATCCCGGATGGGACTTGTGCGGAATCCTTCCCGTCGTCATGCTGAAAGATCGCCTGAGATCCAAACCGAAAGAGTCCGAACCGATCATGACCCACGATCTCCGCATTGCCCGGGTGCAGAAAACCCTGCGCTGGTTTGAGGAAGACATTCCCCTGCTGCAAATGCGGGTCAAGGATTTGTCGAAAGAGAGGCAGGAGTCGGCCAAGCAGTTTGCCGCCGCTGTGATCCGTCAGACGCGGGCTGAACTGGAGAAACTGCTGCGAGAACAGCCGGCGAGCGAGACCGATCCCGCCGAACCACCCTGCGAACCCGCAGACTGAACCGCCGAATCACTCCGATTACCGCGAAGTTGAACGAACCGGGAAGGGCACGACTTCAGTTTCTAGCCTGCCCTGAGCGGGCGCAGCGAGCCGAAGGGTGCCGCAAACAGCGGGAAGAAAACCGGGGCTTCAGCCCCTGAGGGCCGATCCAGATAATGGGTGAGCCTGGAGTCTAGAACGGCGCCGCGGCTGCCGCTTGCGCGGCAGAGACGACCGCGCTTTCTTCTGGGTTGGCCGAGACCGTCACTTCCTCCCACAGCGTCTGGTCGCGCAGGATGCGCGAGACCAGCGCAGTATGCATGGCGTGGCCGGCACGGTCGGCGATTACCTTGCCCAGAATCTGCTTGCCCAACAGAGCCAGATCCCCAACCAGGTCCAGCACCTTGTGGCGCACAAACTCGTCGGGGAAGCGCAGCGGCCCGTTTTCAATTCCGTCCTGGGTAAGCACGATGCAGTTCTCGCGGGAGGCGCCGCGAATCAAGCCCATGTTGCGCATGGCCTGCTCGTCCTGGCGCGAGCCGAAGGTGCGCGCCGCCGCAATCTGCTGCAGGTAGCTTCCGTTGCTGAGTTGCACCTGGAAAGTCTCTTTGCCGATCAGAGGATGCGGGAAGTTGATGGAATAGGAGACGGCATAACTGTCGGAGGGATAAACGGCGATGAACTTGTTGCCCTCCCGCCATTCCAGTTCGCGGCGGATCTTCAGGTACTGGCGCGGGCGGCGCTGTTTGCGGATGCCCGCCTTCTGGATCATCTGAACAAAGGGCTGGGCGCTGCCGTCAAGGATGGGCAATTCCAGGTTGTCGAGCTCCACCATGGCATTGTCAATGCCCATGCCTATGAAAGCCGAGAGCAAGTGCTCGGTGGTGGAGATCAGCACGCCCTGTTTCATCAGGCTGGTGGCGTAGCTGACGCGGGCCACGTTGCGGCTGACCGCCTCGATCTCGAAGCCATCGAGGTCAGTCCGGCGGAAAACGATGCCCGTGCCCGGGGGCGCGGGCCGGATGCGCATCGCAACCGGCGCACCGCTATGCAGCCCGACGCCGCTCGTCTCGACCGCCGAGCGGATTGTCTGCTCTTGAACCAATTGCTGGAAATGTTTTCTGTTGAATTACTAATCAGCTTACTATCGCTGGCCGGAAGGCCGTCTGTGGCAAAAAAGCCACACTTCGTGGCTTTGCATAATTAACTGCTTTCACAGGCTTACTGCACAAAAACCTCGGTTCCTGCTCATAAATCCAATCCACCATCTGGCGGAACTATTGTGACCGTTGCGGTAACCTCTGGCTTCGTGTATAATTGATTCACTGGAGCCATACCCACGTGATTGGCAACGGAATCTGGCCGACTTACGGCCATCAAATACTGGGCGCAGGAGGCCACCATCATGGCATTTGAGGTCTACACTCGCACGTATGTTCGCACCACATCTCCAAAGGTGTCCGTCTCGAATTTCGGTCGAATTGGCATCAACAACAGCGCTTCTGATTTCTTGACCAAAACCCACAGCGGTTTTGTCATTCTTCTCTGGGACAAGGCTACTAATCGGGTTGGGATTCAACCTGTGAAGAAAGAGGATGACAAAACCTATCCCATTAAGGCTTACGGCCCTAAAGGGAAAGGTGGCACTGGGTTTTCTGCCGTCACTTTTCTCAACTTCATCCGCTACGACTGGACTAAAACGAGGTCGTTTCCGGCAGAATGGTTGGCGAATGAAAGTATGCTCGTGTTCACAATTCCACAGGAGCATTTGAATGCCGATCCGCAACAGTTGTCGAGAAGGAAGGTGCACGCACGAAAGGGGGAATAGCAGTTCTTGCAATGCAAGTGGGGAGTCAAACGTTTGGACACGTCCTCCCCACCTGCACCCGACCACGCCATCGTCTAGCAGCCTAGGACGCGGAGCTTGCTCCTCCGAGACATCGGTGCGAATCCGATTGGCGTGACCATTTAACGGAGAAGTCCCAAGCCTGTGGAGGCAAACGGTCTGCAAAACCGTCGGACGGTGTGTAAGCACCGTGGGTTCGACCCCCGACTTCTCCGCCAAACCTTTTGAAAGATCAGAATTATAGCGCCTTGCGCTTATATTTTCGGGGTTTGTTCCAATATGGCGATTTGCACGAGGGGCAAACCCTTGGCTCTCCCACGGTATTCTTTCGTGGTATCCACTCGTGGGAGCAACGGTTACATTTATACCCTTTTTGCTTAACCGTGACCATCGCCATGAATGGAATAATATACTCGCCAGTAATAGATTGTCAAGTAGATTTTGCTTGACAATTATATACCTAACTAGTAATATATTTCTCAGGTAAGCGAGGGCTTTATGGACCTGAGAGAACAGCGTGGGCTGACACTTGCAGCCACTAAGAAAATTATCCGGTACGGCGACACTTGGAAGGTTCCGTCCCAAACCGGCAACGGTTTCTACAGGGTCAGCCATATTGAAGGGCAGCGGCCTCAGTGCTCCTGCCCCGATTGGGAGACGCGCCGCCTCAACTGTAAACACATTTTCGCGGCTATTTATGTCATGCGACGCGAAGAGCATTCTGACGGGAGTACGACGGTGACGGAGACTATCGCCGTTGCGACCGAGCGTCCCACGTATCCTCAAGTGTGGCCTGCATACAATGCGGCCCAGACAAACGAAAAGGACACGTTCCAATCCATGCTTGCTGATCTCTGCCGCTCTGTCGAACAGCCTCAGGTCAAGCGGGCGGGCCGCCCGAACCTTCCTTTGCCCGACGCGATTTTCAGTGCTGTTTTCAAGGTCTATAGCACCGTCAGCGCCCGCCGCTTTATGAGCGACCTGCGAGACGCACATGCCAAAGGTTTCATCTCCAAAACCCCTCACTTCAACTCGATTCTCAACTACCTTGAGAATCCTGATATGACCCCTATTCTGCGAAGGCTTATCACCCAAAGTAGCCTTCCACTGCAATCGGTTGAAACAGATTTCGCCGTGGATTCTTCGGGCTTTATGACCACGCGATTTGTCCGCTGGTTTGATGTCAAGTACGGGAAGGAGCAAAGCCAGCGTGAGTGGGTGAAGTGCCATCTCATTTGTGGGGTCAAGACCAATATCGTGACTGCCGTGGAAATTGGCGACAAACACGCCAGCGACGTTAAATTCTTCCCGCCATTGGTCGAAGCGACCGCTCATAACTTCACTATCTCTCAAGTTTCCGCTGACAAGGCTTACGGGGGGAACATTTCCACGGATGCCGTGCATAAGTTCGGTGGCACACCGTTCATTTCTTTCAGAGGCAATGCGACCGGTGGTGTAGGCGGCACGTTCGGGCAGATGTTCCATTACTTCATGTTCCGCCGGGAAGAGTTCCTTCAGCACTACCACAAGCGCAGCAATGTCGAGTCCACCTTTAGCATGATGAAGCGGAAATTCGGAGACAGCCTTCGCAGTAAGACCGAAGCAGCGATGGTCAACGAGACGCTTTGTAAGATTCTCTGTCACAATCTTGTAGTTCTGATCCACGAAATGTTCGAACTTGGCATCGAACCTTTCTTCTGCACAAAAACTCCTAATCTTGCCCAACAAAGCCTAGGACGTTAACAGTTTATGTGCAAAGCCACACTTCGTGGCTTTGCCCAGGAACCCTCCGAAAAGGGTAATTTCTTGTGCAGGTTACCTGCCTTTTTGTGCAGCCCTCGACGCGCAAGCAGGGGGGACGTACAATCCCCCGCATGGCCGACCAGTCAAGTTTCCAGTCCAAGGTAATTGCTGCGCTCCAAGAAAAAATACCCTCCCCGCAGTGTCCCCTTTGTGGGCATTCCGACTGGGAGGTTCCTCCCGGCGCATTCACCTTTCGCTACCAAATGCGTTCGGAGTACGGCACCAGTATGCATGCCAGCGCACACCCTTGCGCCGCGATGATCTGCAAAACGTGTGGCAATACGCATTTCATCAGCCTTGCTGTCTTGCTGCCATCTCTGGCAAAGGAATATCTATAAATGAGCGAAACCCCTCGCATTGGTCCAGGAGAGGAACCGCTGGTTCAGACCACGGTCGCGAGGAGAAGACTCAAAATGCTTCTCCTTCTAAAACAGGAGATCGACCGTCTTGTTGAAGGGTACAGTTCGCCATCCCTGGGACTGTTCAGCCTGTTTTTCGGGGCGTTCTTATCTTTGTTGATAACCGATTTTACAGGTGGCCTCGTTGAACCCGTCAAAATGTACTTTGTGCTTACGACGATCCTTATGGGATGCCTGTCTCTTGCCTTCGCGGTATTCGCGCGGAGAGATTGGCGAAACGCGAGGAAAGTTATTGAGGACTTGGAAGACGAAAAAGGTGTAGACGTGGATGTTGCAGTGCGGGCCACATCGAATACTACTGAACGGCCGTGTGCCCCATCCTAACGTCGCGCTTTTGGAGCCCCGGACGCAATTTGGAGCCCCGGACGCCCTCGTCCGGGGGAGCAGTAGCCAAACAATTCTTTGCGACATCAGGGTGGGTGGATCGCGAGTCGAAGAATCCCTGCCCAGAGGGTCCGCGAAGGGCAGGAAGTCACTTCTTCTTCGCCGGCTTGTTGGGATCGTAGCCAGAGTTGGGGTCGAACATGGCCTGGTCGAGACCCTGGTTGATGGTCACGTTGAAAAAGAACCGTTCGTGGGACATGTCGCCATTGAAGTAGCGGGTGACGTTGTAGGGAACCGTCACGCCCGAGACCTGCCGATAGTTGTCGTAAATCTCCTCTTCCACGTTCTTCTGCCGGTCTACCGGGTCACGCCAGGTGAACGTCTTCTTTACCGGGAGGTGGGTATCAGCGTCGAAGTAGAGCGTAACGCTTTCGTTCTTGGCATTGATGAGCGTAACCTGCAGCGCCGAGTGCTCAGCCGCGATGGCGTTGCCATCAAACAGAAACAAAACGGCGGGATCGTTGACCCAGGTGCGCAGGACGGTGTCGAGCGAGAAATGGCGCTGGCGCAGGTAATCGTCCAGATCCTTCTTCTCCGGGGGACGAGCGCCCTTGTAGGTGATCTCGTATCCCTTGTCCCCCACATACAGCTCGGCAACGTCGCGCTCCTTGGTGAGTTCCACCCGCTCCTTGTCGGGAAACTGGCTGAAACTCCAGAACAGCACGCCCTGCCCCTCTTGCCGGCCGTGATGCAGAACATAACCGCGCCCACTCTGTTCGCGGTCACGAATGTTGAGGTAAGCCGGTCCGCCCAGGGCCTGAATGCCTTGCTGAACCAACTCTTTCGCTTTGCGCGTGTTTTCGTCTTCCGGAGGCGCGGTCGAAGTGGTCTTGGCCGTGGAAGCCGTTTGTGGTGGCGCCGGGGCAGACACGTTCTGGGCCTGTCCCGCAGCGTGGGACCAGACCGAACCCAACAGAACCAGGATCGGGAGTAGCCGTCGCATTAGGTGTAAAGGAGTGATGAGCCCAATCAGAATTGTAGCGTTTCTTGTGGACTTTCTGCCTGCTTGCTTGTCATCCCGAGCAAGCGTTCGTTGCGCAGCGAGGGATCTGGGCGAGCCGGCGAACCACGGAGCCTGCCCTGAGCGAGCGCAGCGACCGAAGGGCGCGCTTGGCTCGCTTCCATATCAAAGTGCGCCATCACCCGAAAGTTCCTACTCCCTTCGATGCAGGAAATGGCCGAAACGCAAACTCAGCCCCAACTCTTTTTTCGGGCGATTGCCCCGCTTCTACCCCACCAGCACCGCACCGCCATTCACGTTGAAGACTTCTCCGGTAATGAAGCCGGCGTAGTCGGTGCACAGAAACAGCACGGGAGCGGCAATCTCCTCCGGCGTGCCCACGCGGCCCAGGGGGATGGTGCGGCGGATGGTATCGCCGGTTTTTGCATCCGCCAGGGCGGCCGCACTCATGTCAGTGTCCACCCAACCGGGGGCCACGCAGTTCACATAGATGGCCGCCGAAGCCAGCTCGGTGGCAAGACTCTTGGTCATGCTGATGAGCGCGCCCTTGCTGGCGGAATAATCGCAGTGGAAGGCCTCGCCCCGCTGTCCGCTGGTCGAACTGATCAGAACGATGTGCCCGGCCACCGCGCCCTTTCGGGGTTGAGCCTTCATTTGGGCGATGCCGTGTTTGGCCAGGCCGAACACGCCGTCCAGATTGATGGACAGAGTCGAGCGCCATTGCGCATCGGGCATGCGGTCGATGGGGACGTCTTCCGCCGGCCAGACGCCATGGTTGGCGATGAGGATATCGAGCCGGCCGAAATGCCTGACGGTCTCGGCCACCAGCTCGCGGCCCGCTTCCGGATTATTCAAATCGCAGGCCACGGGAACGCACCGGTCGGCGCCGCATTCCTTGGCCAGCGCCTCCGCCTGCGCGCGGGCGCTGCGATAGCTGAAGACGACTTGGGCGCCGGCGGCCGCAAACATGCGGACGCAAGCCGCGCCGATGCCCCGCGATCCGCCGGAGATGAGTGCAACCTTGCCAGAGAGAGAAAGAGGAATGGACATAGCAGATTAGTTTCCCGTTTCCCGGTGCGTATGGCAAGCGAAGCGGGGCGATCCTGGCTCAGTTTGAATTTTGACCATCTACCTTCTTCGACTGCGTCATCCCGAAGTCCCGCGTTTTCACCAGCGGGACGAGGGATCTCCCACCGCTTTGGTGCCGAGCCGAGGGACTTGTGCTCCAGCCGACGTTCGGGGTCTGAGGGCTAAGGTCTGACGTCTGAAGAGTCAGCTTCCCGATCCGGACGGCGTCCGCTCCGACTTCAGCCCGCGCAGCAGCAGCCGCACTAGCATGCCGTCGAAGCGCGTGCCGCTCATCTGGGATAGTTCGTCAAACGCCTGCTCCGGCGTCCTGGCCGACGAGAAAGATTCTTCGGTGACCATGTTGGCGTAGGTGTCGGCCAGGCCGATAATGCGCGCCCACAGCGGAATCTGCTCACCCTTCAGGCCGTCGGGATAGCCCGAGCCGTCGAAGCGCTGGTGGTGATGCTCGACCGCTTCCCGCATCATGGCGCTGTGCGGGATGACGCCCACGATCTCCGCTCCCACGTGGGCGTGCATGCGGAGCTCGATGAGCTCTTTCTCGCTGAGCGGGCCGGGCTTGTTGAGGATGCCCTCGGGCACAAAGATCTTGCCTACGTCGTGCACGCGGGCGGCATAGACCAGATCGGCCGTTTCCTCCGGCGACAAACCCAGAGCCCGCGCTACCACTCCGGTGTAGCGCGCCACCAGGTCGCCGTGGCCCGCCGTCTGCAACTCGCGCGACTCGGCGGCCCGGCTCAAAGATTCGATGGCTTCCTTGAGCACGGCGACGTTGCAGTCTTCCTCACCGCCGCAGAGTTTGAACAGGGTAGAGGTCAACTCTTCCAGTTGCTCGGGGCCGGTGTGCTCGCGCTGCAGAAAGCCCTCAATATAGGCCGAAATCTGCTGGCGCTGCTGGGCGAAATCCTGCCCCTCGGCAAATTCCTGCGCCGTCGAGACCAGGTTTCCTCCCGAGCGCTTGGACACATACATGCCGGCATCGGCCACCCGGATGATGTCTTCAATGGAAAATCCATGCATGGGAAAACTGGCCACGCCGAAGCTGCCGGTGACGTGGTGTTCGCCCAGCATGGGATCGGTGGCCAGCCACTGGCGCAGGCGTTCGGCCAGCACCTGGGCCTGTTCCGCCCCGGTCTCGGGCATCAGGATGATGAACTCATCGCCGCCATAGCGCGCCACAACGTTCGACTGCCGCGACTTCTGCTCCAGCAGTCGCCCCACGCGGGCCAGCACCAGGTCGCCCTCGAAGTGGCCCAGGGTGTCATTGACTTCCTTGAATTTGTCGAGATCAATCAGCACCACGGAGAACGGGCGTCCGGAGCGCGAGGCGCGCTTCCACTCCGCCGACAACGCTTCCCAGAAAAAGCGGCGTGTCTTGATCCCGGTCAGTCCATCGGTGATGGATTGCTGTTGCAATTTCTGGAAGACGAAAGCATTGTGCAGGGCCGTGGCCAGCAGGTCGGCCAGAGTGTTCAGAATCAGCACATCCTGGGGCGAGAAGGTATTCTCGCCGCGGCTCTCGACGTTGAGCACTCCGAGCAAAGTCTCGCCATAGGTGATCGGAATGCACAGCACGCCGCGGGAATCCGGGAGAATGCCGCTCAGGCTGCCGGGCGGCGCATTCTGCACCAAAGCGCGTTCTCCGGTACGGGCCACGCGGCCCAGGATGCCGGTTCCCAGCGGAATGCGCTTGCCCGTGGCATGCGCCGTGGCGCCGGCCTCAGCCTTGATCTCGATTTCCTTGGTCCCATAGTCGAGCAAGCCGATGCCGATGTGATCGAAAGTAAAATTCTTATGAATCTCTCCCGCGATCTGGCTGAGCAGGTGCGCGGGATCATCGCTGGAGATGGCGGTGCGGGAAATATTATTGAGAAAAGCCAGCTGGCGGGAGCGACGCTGTTCTTCGGCAAACAAGCGTGCATTTTCCATCGCGACCGAGACCTGCCCGGCCGCGGTCACCAGCACATCCAGGTCGCGTTGTTCGAAAACAAATTCCCTTTCAGGATTCATGGCCACCATCACTCCGAAGGGCTTGTTGCCGACGAAAATGGGCGCGGCAATCAGGCATTTCGCCGGACGTTCCGGTACATGGCTGATCCCCAGACGCTTGCGCGTGGCCTCGAGGTCAGAGCGGATGAGCAACGATTCGCCGGTGCGGATTACATATTCGGTAAAAGCATTGCGCAGTTCACGGCGGCGCTTGGGCAGGACCCGGTTATCCCGAACCTCGAGTTCGAAGCGGATTTCCTCCGCTTCCTGGAACGCAATGTAGAAATGGCTGGTGTCGAAAATCTGCCCCAGCTCCACCTGAATCGTGCGCAGAATTTCATCCTGATCGAGCCGCGAACTGATGGCCTTTCCAATCTCGGTCAGCAGTTCGTACTCCTGCGTGCGGCGATGGGCATCGTGGCTGACGACATAGTTTTCCAGCGTGAGACCCAGCTGCAAAGCCAGGCCGACCATCAGACGCGGACCCGACGAGCCGAAAGCCCGGCGTTGGCGGTGCGGGAAGAGGATGACTCCATAATGGTGTTCCCGGGTCTGCAGCGCGACTGCCGTCAGATGATGGACATCGGCATCCATCAGAATCCGCCTGAATTCCGCAAAAACCCCGACCGAAGCCGCCGGCAGCGGTTCGGTGATCTCAGCCAGATCCTCGGCCGTGAAGACTCCGCCATGCCGGTAGGCCAGTTCGCAGATGTAGTCTCCGGCTCCGCTTCTTTCCAGTGCTGCGAGGAAGCCGGGAGAAAAACCCTGCTGCACCGAGGGCAACAAACCCCGCCAGCGTTCCGTGATGAAGATGGCGGCGCGGCGTGCGGGCAGAGCGGTCATCAACCGCTCCAGCGCGGCCTGCATGCTGGGCACCAGGTCTTCGGCAAAAAGCAGTCGCCGCGGGTCCACGCCCAGCGTGGACAATGCCAGTGTGTTCTCCTGCACCGCGTTGCGCTGGTTCTCAAACAACACCATCACCATGGCGATGCCCAGCAGCATCTGGGGCACCGGGCCGAACAGCCGGCTGGCGGTGACGAAATTTTCTCCCAACGGATTCTGCAACTGCCCCACGCCCATCAGCACAGCCCACAAGGCCAGCGACACACCCAGCACCTCAAAGGCCAGCGATCCGCGCTTGTGGCCGTTCAGATAAAAGACGGCAGAGCAATACAACAGAATGGCAGCCAGGCCAATGCCCAGTCGTATGCTCGGCTGGACGTCGGGCCGGAACACGCCACTCATGATGTGCCCGTGGAGCGTCCAGGCCGCGAGCGTGATCCCCAGGACGGCAACGGCCGCGTCGTACCAGCGGAAGCGATACGAACTGCGCATCAGCCGCGTGGAAACGAAGATGCACAACGCCATCGCCACCAGGAAAAGTTCGCCGAGAAAAAATGCAATGGGAGACTTCGGAAACGCGTCGAAGATGTAGTGCAGCGAGTACGCTGCCCAGGCCAGCTGCCACGCCCGAAAATAGGATTGCCGGCTCTGTTCGTGGAGATACCAGAAGACAAGAAACAGCAGCAGCGAAACGAAACCCGGGATTACGACCGTGGTGATAACCAAGCTGTTCATAAGGCCGCCAACGCCGGTTGGCCGAATTCCGGGCGATCAGTGGGAAGTGGTTAACGTAATGTTTTCACAGCCGGTGGGCGAACACAACAGGATTTAAGTACAGTGCCGCAAAGTTGATGCAACCGCAGCACCACTGCCCGTGTGGGGACGGGCGCCCCCGCCCGTCCGGTCGAGCGAAGCTCGACAGTGATTGTCTGCGTTCCAATTCATCCGCAAGCCAGGATCGCCTCCGCTTGACGCTCGATTTCCCTAGCCCGTACCATCGCTAGGGACTTCCGAATGAACCAGTTAACCAGCAGTACGGCCCAGCCGCGCGTGCGCTTCGCCCCCTCACCCACCGGGTTTCTTCATGTGGGAAGCGCCCGTACCTTTATTTTCAATTGGTTGTACGCCCGCCGGACGGGCGGAACGATGATTCTCCGGCTCGACGATACCGACGTGGAACGCAACACCGACGCTTCGGTCACCTCGATTTTTGACGGCCTGAAGTGGCTGGGGCTGGGCTGGGATGAGGAGTACAAGCAGTCGGAACGAGGCGCGCTGCATCGCCAGATGGCCGAAGCGATCTTTCAGAAAGGACTCGCTTATCGCGATTTCACGCCCGCTCACACCGGCGACAGCGAGAAATCCGGCGCCCAGGGAACCTGGCTGTTTAATCCCGGGATGCCCGAGTTGTCACGCGCGGAAAGCGATCGCCGCGCCGCCGCCGGCGAGCCGTTCGCCCTGCGCTTCCGCGTGCCCAGAGATGAAACGATGTGGGGACAGCCGAAGGGAGCCCCGGACGCCGTCCAGGGAGCCCCGGACGCCCAGGGAGCCCCGGACGCCCAGGGAGCCCCGGACGCCCCCGTCCGGGGAGGGACTACGCCCTCGGCCGTCCAGCGCGCCGAAGGCGCGTGGCGGGTCCATTTTCATGACGCGGTCTATGGGGATCAGAACAAATTAACCGCCGACATCGAAGACTTTGCCCTGCTGCGTTCCGATGGCATGCCCACGTATCACTTAGCCTCCTGCGCCGACGACGCGGACCTGCGCATCAGCCACATTATTCGCGGGCAGGACCACCTCTCGAACACATTCAAGCACGTGCTGATTTTTGAAGCCGCCGGATTTACGCCGCCGCAGTTTGCTCACCTTCCGCTGCTGGTCGCGCCGGATGGCACCAAGCTTTCCAAGCGCCGCCACGGCCCGGTCGTGAGCGTCACCACGTATCGCAACGCCGGCTTTCTGCCCGAGGCGTTCGTGAATTTCCTCTGCCTGCTGGGCTGGTCGCCGAAGGACGACCGCACGCGAATGAGCCTCCAGGAGTTGATTGACGCCTTCTCGCTCGAAGGCATCAACCGGGCCAACGCGGTCGTCAATTTCAAGGAAAACGTGGAGGGGCGGGTGCCCTCACCCGCCCAGGCCTCCCCGGACGAGGGCGTCCGGGGCTCCACTTCTGCTCCTGAAGACACCTTCGACCCCAAGGCGCTCTGGCTTAACGCGGAGCACATCCGCGGCCTGCCCATCGAGGACCTCAGCCGGCGCCTGCTGCCCATCGTGCGCGAAGCGGGATTCGACGTTACGCCTGAAAGAATGCTGCAGATCACCCCGCTCATCCGCGAGCGCATCCGTCTGCTGCGCGACGTGCTCACTGCGGCGGACTTCTTCTTCGTCGATCAATTGCCGCCCTACGACCCGGCCGAACTCGTCCCGCAAAAGGGAGACGCGGCGATGGCGCTGAAGGTCTTGCAGAAGGCGCAAGCCGTGCTGGCCGACGTCGAATTCCGGCACGATCCGCTCGATCAAGCCCTGCGCGCCGCCGCGCAGGAACTCGGGCTCAAGGCCGGACAGATGTTTCAGCCCATCCGTGTCGCCGTCTGCGGCCGCAAGAACGCCCCTCCGCTGTTCGAAACGCTGGAAGTTCTGGGAAAAGAAACGACGCTGGTGCGCATCGCCCAGGCGACGAGGAAACTGTAGTGATAGCGCCCCGGGCAGTGTGGGCGGACGGGGGCGTCCGCCCCTCCATCATCTGAGATCTGCTACCGGGAGCCCCGACGCCAGGAGCCCCGGACGCAATTTTGGAGCCCCGGACGCCCTCGTCCGGGGAGCGCTGGGCAAACGTGGCAGCATGGGCGGACGAGGGCGTCCGCCCCTCCACAATTCCTACTTCGGGAACGTCCGCGTTTTTTTCGCGCCAATTCCTTTCTACCGAGCAATCCACAATGACAAAATTCCTTCATGCAGTTTTACCGCCGCAATCTGCCGCACATGCAGCGCGACAGGACTCCTCATTTCATCACGTTCAACACCAAGTTCCGGCGCGAGTTACCCGACTGGGCCCGCAATGTCGTGCTGGGCTGCTGCGTCCATGATCACGAAAGGCGATATCGCCTTCGCGTTGCGGTGGTCATGCCCGACCACGTTCATCTGGTTCTCACACCACTGACGGTCGAAACTCGTCGCACCGTCGTTTCACTAGTCGAGATCTTGAAGGCGATCAAAGGCCCCTCGGCGCACGCGATCAATCATCGCTCTGGTAATCACGGCGCGATCTGGCAGGAGGAGTCATTCGATCGCATTGTCCGTACTTCTGAGAATTTGGACGCGAAGATCGCCTACATCTTGCAGAACCCTGTGCGCAAGGGGTTGGTTGACGATTGGCAGCAGTATCGTTGGATTTGGTGCTCGCCGGAACAGAATCCGTACGCCTCTCCCCTCTGTCGTTGATTCCGTAGTTCAAGAATTTTGGAGCCCCGGACGCAATTTTGGAGCCCCGGACGCCCTCGTCCGGGGAGCAGCTCCACAAATCCATCCACATAGGTCATGCCACTCTCCGGGCGGACGAGGGCGTCCGCCCCTCCATGAGCTGTTGCGATAAGATCAAACCATGAATCCGTCATCTTCCGAAGCGCCGGGCAACTCCGCTCCGGACTCTCGTCCTTCCAATTTTCTCCGCGACAGGATCGTCGAAGATCTCAAGACCAACAAGTACAACGGCCGGGTACAGACCCGTTTTCCCCCCGAGCCTAACGGATATCTGCATATCGGACATGCCAAGGCGATCTGCATTGATTTCGGTCTGGCCGAGGAATTCGGCGGCAAGACCAATCTGCGTTTTGACGACACCAACCCCGAAAAGGAAGACGTCGAGTACGTTGACTCGATCATGGAAGACGTCCAATGGCTCGGCTTCCACTGGGACGGCCTCTTCTACGCCTCGGATTATTTCGGCCAGCTTTATGAGTGGGCCGTCAAGCTGATCAGGGCCGGCAAGGCCTATGTTGACGACCTTTCCGCGGAAGAAATTCGCAAGCATCGCGGCACGCTGACCGAGCCGGGCAAAGACAGCCCGTATCGCAACCGGCCGGTCGAAGAAAGCCTGAATCTGTTCGAGCGCATGAAAGCCGGAGAATTCCCCGACGGCACGCGCGTTCTGCGCGCCAAGATTGACATGGCTTCGCCCAACCTCAACCTGCGCGATCCGGTGATGTACCGCATTCTGCACGCCGAGCATCACCGCACCGGCGACCAGTGGTGCATCTATCCCATGTACGACTACGCGCACGGGCAATCGGATTCGCTCGAAAAAGTCACGCACTCGATGTGCTCGCTCGAATTCGCCGACCACCAGCCGCTCTACAACTGGTTCATCGAGCAGCTTGGTATCTTCCCCTCGCAGCAAATTGAATTCGACCGCCTGAGCCTGACTTACACCATCATGAGCAAGCGTCTGCTGCGGCGGCTGGTCGAAGAAGGACGCGTGCGTGGCTGGGACGATCCCCGCATGCCCACGCTCTGCGGCCTGCGCCGCCGCGGCTACACGCCGGAGGCGATCCGCAACTTTGTTACTGCGGCCGGCGTCTCGCGCACCAACGGAATCGTTGAATTGGCCATGCTCGAACACTTCCTGCGTGAAGACCTGAATAAGCGCGCCCCGCGCGTGATGGCGGTGCTGCGGCCGCTGAAAGTTGTGATTGATAACTATCCGGAGAACCAGGCCGAAGAGATGGACGCGCAGAATAATCCTGAAGACGAGTCGGCCGGTTCACGCAAGGTTCCCTTCTCGCGCGTGCTCTACATCGAGCAGGACGACTTCCGCGAAGTCCCTCCGCCCAAGTACTTCCGCCTCTCGCCGGGGCGTGAAGTCCGCCTGCGCTATGGCTACTTCATCACCTGCAGGAGCGTCGTGAAAAATGATAAGGGTGAAATAGTTGAAATCCACTGCACTTACGATCCGGCCACGCGCGGCGGCAATGCTCCCCCGGACGGTCGCAAAGTGAAATCCACCATCCACTGGGTCTCGGCGGCGCACGCCATAGACGCCGAAGTGCGGCTCTACGAGAACCTGTTTACGAGGGAAAATCCAGCGGACGTGCCCGAGGGCCAGGACTTCACCGCCAATCTGAATCCGAACTCACTCGAAGTGGTCGCGCACGCCAAGCTCGAGCCATCGCTGGCCAACGCCGCCGCGGGCAGCCGCTATCAGTTCGAGCGCCTGGGATATTTCTGCGCCGACCCGGACTCGAAGCCCGGCGCCTTGGTCTTCAACCGCACCGTCGCGCTGAAAGACACTTGGGCGAAGGTGGAGAAGAAGCAAGGGAGAGGCTAGGGAGGGGCGGACGCCCTCGTCCGCCCACACAGTCGCCCTCCCCCGGACGGGGGCGTCCGCGGTTCCACCCGGCCTCGAACCCACCCTTTAGCGTAGAATTCTGAGGCGCTGTCCCGGTCCGGGGAAAATCTATGCACCCAACCATTCTCGCCGCATTCTTCGAAATCTCCCGCACCGTCGTCTCAACCTGCAGCGCTGGCGTTGTACTTCTCCTGATCGGCCTGTTAGCCACGACGCGCGATTTCACCGAGGCTCGCGGTCTCGACAAAATCGTCGCCTTGGCCAATCTGTGTTTCGCCATGCCGCTGGCGGTTTTCGGCGCGGAGCATTTCGCTGCCGCCAAGGGCATCATGCAGTTGGTGCCCAAGTTTATGCCTTGGCCCCTATTCTGGACTTATTTCGTCGGCTTTGCGTTGCTGGCCGCGTCCTTGAGTATTGCCACAAAAATTCAGGTGGGCTGGTCCGGCCTGCTGTTCGGGATCATGATGTTTCTCTTCGTGGCGATGATGGACTTCCGGGGAGCTCTCGCCCACCCCAGAGACAGGTTTGTATGGACGTATGTCATCCGCGAAATGTCGTTCGGGGGCGGAGGCTGGATCCTTGCGGGAGACGCCCTGCGCGAGCCAGGCCGCGGGCAAGGCGGAAGCAAGCTCATAACCGTAGGCCGCGTGTTGATCGGGATCGCTGCAGTTTTCTACGGCGTCGAGCACTTTCTTCATCCCCTTAATGTCCCGGGCGTTCCTCTCGAAAAATTCATGCCCGCGTGGATTCCAGCCCGCGTGCTCATCAGCTATCTGACGGGGGCGATTCTGCTCATTGCAGGCTTATGCATTCTGCTGGCGAAGAAGACACGGACGGCCGCAACCTATCTCGGCGCCTGGATTTTCCTGCTGGTCCTTGTCGTCTATGGCCCGATCCTGATCGCCTCATTGTTAGACCCAAGCACCGACGTCAAGGTCGACGGGATCAACTACTTTTTCGACACGCTGCTGTTTGCCGGAGCGATTCTCGCGCTCGCCAGCGCGACGCCCCGCACGGAGTGACGCACGCTCGCCTTTGCCCTTGGCTCTGTTCGCCCCTCAGGGTAAACTTTCCCTCAATGTCCGGGGTCCCAAACTTCCACTTGGGCGCCAGCTCGTTCATCCTGAGTGCCGCGGTGGATTGACCGTGAGCACTTTCTCAGATGGGGCGGCGGAGTTCCGAATGAACCTTGTGTGCCTCGAGCACGAATAGAAGTCTGTCTGCTCTGGTTCGCAAATATCGCTGGACAGGTATGCCTTCTTTCCTAGAAGGATGACATGAACAATCAAGATGACACGAATAAGGCGATTCGCGAAAAACCGGCTTTCACTCTGCTGCCGATGTATGGTCGTGCACGATCTTCCATCCGTCCGGGAACCTGCGAAACACGAGCGTAAACAGACCATGCGGAGTTTTCCCGTCGGACATGGTCAAATGCCACTCGCCGCGAACAAACGCCGCGTCGGACCCGAGTGCCGCGACGCGCATATTGGCAAACTCCAGCTTGCCCATTTCGTGCCCGGGACTCTGATAGCTCGCCTTGTATCGATCCACGGTCTCTTGCCAGCCATGCCGCTCATTCGCGCCCGAAAAAAAAGTCAGATCCGGAGAGTTCCAGTATCCCGCCATGAAAGCTTGGAGATCGTGGTTGTTCCACGCCTTGACCTGCGAGCCCAGCACCTGCGTCACCGCGAGAGACACTTTGATCTCATCATTGGTGCCACTCACGGATGAATTCTGCGAGAATGCACCCGCCGCAACCATCAGGACAGCAGTCCACGTCAGAACCGTGTTCTTCCTCATGATTCCTCCCCTGCCCCTCAGTGTGCCTCTTCCGTCGCCGGCGCCGTGTCAGGAGTATCTACCTTTTGCGCGGCGCGCGGCAGCGCGGGCGGGGGCTGAAAATCTCCCGCATCTTTGCCTGCCATCGCCGCGGTCATGAAGTTCATCCAGATCGGCAATGCGGCATGCGCTCCCGTCTCTTTCGCCCCCAAAGATTTCTTCTCGTCATAGCCGACCCAGACTCCGCACGTCATGGTGGGAGTGAATCCCACGAACCACGCGTCGGTGAAATCATTGGTCGTGCCGGTCTTGCCTCCCGCCGGAAACGGCAGCTTCGCCGCCGCCACCGCGGTGCCGTGGAGAACAACTTCGCGCAACATCGAAGTCATGATGCGTGCCGTACGCTCGCTGATCACATCCTTCACTTCGGGAAAGTCCTCTTCCAGCACGCGCCCTTCATAGTCGGTCACGCGCGTGATGTAGCGCGGGATCACGCGCACGCCATCGTTCGGAAACACGCTGTACGCCGAGGTCTGCTCCAGCAGCGTGATTTCCGCCGATCCCAATGCCACGGGCAGATACGGTGGAAGTTTGGTGGTGATGCCAAAGCGTTCGGCATAGTCAATCACGCTCCTGATGCCGACTTTGTTCGCCAGCTTCAGCGCAGGAATATTGCGTGACTGCGCCAGCGCCCGCCGCAGGGTGATGATGCCTTCGAACTTTTCGTCGTAATTGTGCGGCGTGTAGTCTCCCGAAGGCGTCTCAAAACTGATGGGTTCATCGAGCACGGTGTCGTCGGGGCTGGCGCCCTGGTCAATCACCGTGGTATACACATACGGCTTGAACGACGAGCCAACCTGGCGCAATGCCTGCGTGGCGCGGTCGAATTTCGAGTCGTTGAAATCGCGGCCGCCCACCAGCGCCTTGATACCGCCGGTGGCGTTGTCGATGGCCAGCAGTGCGCCCTGCGCCCCGGAGTCCTGTTCCAGACTTACTTTTGCTGCGCCGTTTGCCCCCAGCGACAGAATCTTCACATAGCAGATGTCGCCTGTCTTCAGAATGTCAGCCAGCTTCTGGCCGGTCCAGGCCACGTCGGCCTGCCCCAGAGCCGCGGTATAGCGGCCGAACTTCATGGTGGCGATTCCGGGTCCTGCCGCCGTTACCAGTGCGTGAAAATATCCGCCCACCTCCGGCTCATCGTCCCAGTCCGGGTGGGAGTACTTCTCCAGAACCGCTCCCTCAGCCACGATGTTCTCCAGCGGTCCCTTCCAGCCGTGGCGCCGCTCATAAGCCGCCAACCCGTCGAGCACTGCCTGGGTTGCGGCTTTCTCGAGGTCCACATCGAGCGAGGTAAAGACTTTCAATCCCCCTTCGTGCACCTGGTCGGCTCCGTATTTGCCTTCGAGATAGCGGCGAATCTCCTCGACAAAATAAGGAGCGAGCGAATTGGGATCGTGGGCCAGATGCAGCACCACCGGCGTCGATCGCGTCTGAGCCGCCTGCATTGCCGTGATCTTGCCGTCTTCCAGCATGGCGTTGATCACCAGATTGCGCCGCTTCTCCGCTTTATCGGGATGGTTGATCGGCGAATACACGCTAGGCCCTTTGGGCAAGCCCGCGAGTAGCGTCGCTTCTTCAAGCGTCAGTTGCTTTGCCGGTTTGCTGAAGTAAAACTCCGATGCCGCTTCAAACCCATACACCCCAGCCCCAAGAAAAATCTGATTGGCGTAAAGCGTGAAGATCTGTGGCTTGGTGAAGTGGCGCTCGATCTGGATGGCCAGCATCGTTTCCTGCACCTTGCGGTGGAACGACCGGTCCGGCGACAAGAACAGATTGCGGGCCAGCTGCATGGTCAGAGTGGATGCGCCCTGCACCTTGCCGCCTGATTCAATGTCGCGATAGGCTGCTCCGATGATGCGCCAGAAGTTGACGCCGGAGTGGCGATAGAAATCCTTGTCTTCGATCGAAACCAGAGCGTCGCGCAACAGCGGCGGGAAATCGTCGTAGCTCGCCACTACCCGCCGCTGCAAAGCGAACGAGCCCAGCACCCGCCCGTGATCGTCATAAATTTCCGTGATCGAACTGGGGCGGTAGGCTTCGAGTGCATCCACTTGCGGCAGGTCGGTGGTGTAGACGAGCAGCAGCCCGGCCGTGGCTCCAACCAGCGCGGAAACCAGCACCAGCAGTCCAAACAGAACCCGGCCGACAACTTTGCGCCCCCCGATTTCGACCTCCGGGAGATTTTCGTAGAGGGACATCATGAGCGGTCGAGGTCAGGATAGCACTTTGCTGCAGGTTGCTATTACCGGCAGAGTGCAGGCTAGCGCGATTCCTGCCTTTTCGGATTGCGTCTGCCATGAAAACACGCGATCACAACAATCCTCTGCTCTTGAACCTCAAAGAATACCCCGTACGGAAACCGGCGCACACCCGCCCGTCGGCGGTCACGGTATACAGCGGGAAACTGCAGTGGGTTTGTTGAGATTGCGCGGATTGCTGAGTCAACGGCGAGCGCGAAACGCTCCCCAATCTCAGGGCGTATATCTTCGTACCATTTCCGCGCTTCTTCGAGGTCTGCGGCCGCCTCGGCTAACCAGACGACTGGCAGCATCAGGGCTTCTTGAAGAGACCAGACCTGACGTGCTCCCACGGGATCACATCGGCAGGGTTTCGCTCCTGTCGGGCAATACGATGATCGAGTTCCTCACGCTGCGCATCAGTCAGCGACAACGCATCCCCTTCCAAGCTTTGCCACACCGCGTCCAGCAACTCGACTTTCTCAGCCGCGGAGAGGTTTTCTATCTGATTGCGCAAATCGTTCATTTGGTTACTGCCTTAGCTGCTCCGGCTCTTCAGCACTTCCACGGCCTTGTTCAACTGATCATCTACCGTGTTCTTGGGCTTGGCTTGCTGCTCAGGAGTCTGCTCTTCGTCTTCCGGTGCAATGTTATCGTCGGCGTCCGCCACCAGCACGTTGGGCGTGATGGCTTCGTCCTGGATAGCCTTCCCGCTGGGCGAGTAGTACTTCGCCACGGAGAGAATCAGAGCGCCTCCATCGGGCAGGTCAATGGTCTTCTGTACCGAGCCGTCGCCGAATGTCTTGTCGCCAACCACATCGCCACGCGCGTTCTCCAGAATCGCCGCCGCTACAATCTCAGCCGCGCCGGCTGTGGCCTTATTGACCAAAACTGCGACCGGCAACGTAGTGATCGCCTTCGCCGGGTCGGCATTGAATGCTTCCCGCGGATATTTCTGCCCTTGCAGGTAGGTAATCGTCCCATGATTGAGGAACAGATTTGCGACCGCGATGCCTTCGCCTTCGTCCCCCTCCGCGCAATTGCGCAGATCCAGCAGAATCTTCTTCGCGCCCGATTTCTGGAGCGCGTTGATCTTGGCGGCAATTTCCTGCGCCTTGCCCCTGGTCAACGTTTCGGCTTTCACATAGCCGATGCCCTCCTCCATCATCTTGTCGGTAACGGCAGGAATGTTTTCGACCTCCCGCGCGATCACAACCTTCTGCGGTTCCGCCCGCCGCGCTCTCACCACGGCCACATCCACGCTTGACCCCGGCGCGCCAGCCAGCAGGTTGCGAATCTCAGGCAGCGACATATCCCGAGTGCTTTGTCCTTCAATCGATTCGAAAATGTCCGTCGGCTCAATTCCAGCTTTCTCAGCGGCAGAACCCGGCAGCACCGTAACCACGTCGGCATAGCCAAAGCGCTTCGAGATCACGGCGCCGATCCCGCCCTTGGACGTGCTCTTGTGCTCCTTGTAAGCCTTGTAGGCGTCGGCGGACATGTAGCTGGAGTTCGAATCCAGCGACTCCAGCAGGCCGTGCAGCGCGCCGTCGGTCACTTTCGGGATGTTCGGTTCTTCCACGTACTCGTTCTGCACCCGCTGCAGAACTTCGCTGTAAACCTGCAGTTGGCGGTAAGAGCCGTCGTTCGACGAAGCGTGCACGCCTCCCAGCGAGCCCACCACGACGAACAGTAATACGGCAAAGGACAGAACGAGAACCGCAGCTTTGGTTTTCATGGACATCAGTTTGGCCGTCTTCTGGAAGGAAGTACTTCCGGAGAAACTCTTCACATTATATCTCGATAGATGCGCCTTGCGCTCTCCCGGCTGCTTCATTTGAGCCCCGTCGGTAACGCCGCGGCCTGCGCCGCCCCATTCAGGAACGGACGAGGTCTGGCTGTCTCGGTCAGGCGGCGCGGGAGTCACCGCGATCCCCAGTTCTGGCCTCGTTCTCAACAAAACAAACCACTTGGGACCTAGGACGGCGGCTTAAAGGGGATGGTCAGCGGCGCCTGCACTGACACCGGCCGCCCGTTCATCAGGTAAGGCTTGAACTTCCACTGCTTCACCCCATCAATCGCGGCCCGCGCAAACGCCAGCGAGCCTTGCAAGAACTTGGCATCCTGCACGGTGCCATCGCGGCCAATCAGGACCTGCAGAACGACTGTCCCCTGCTGGCCTTTGGCACTGGCGGGGTAGGGAGGCGCCGGCTGATCGGTCACGAGACCACGCGCCGCGGCTTCCGGAATATCTACGGGCTCAATCGAAGGCAGCGCGGCCTCAACTGGCTTGTTGCCGCTGGCTTCGGGCGTCATCGAAGCGATGTCCGACTTCAAGCTCGAGGGTATCCCGGCGGGGGAAGTGGGCGGTGTGGAAACGGAATGCGGCAGCGGACTTACCGGGGGCTCGGGCTGCGTCGAAACGGGAGCCACAGGAGAAGGAGCCGGGGAAGAGGCTGCCGCCTGGGCGTCAGAGCGCAGCTGCGCCGCCGCAGCGGCGG
>OMOD01000150.1:0-6906 GCA_900290255.1 Candidatus Sulfotelmatobacter kueseliae | reverse complement strand
CCGCCGAGCCGGGTGAAGCGGCTCCGCTCGGCGTCGGTGCGGCGGCCACGGGCGGGGCCGTTGCCGGTTGCCCCGGCGGGTTTTGTTGTACCTGTGTCGCGGGTGCCTGGTCGGCCGGATTCGTTCCCGCTCCTTCCGGCTGGACCGCAGTTTGATCAGTATCCGACCCCGGGTTGTTTGGTTTCTTCGCCGTGGGGTCAACTACCGGAACGACCTGAATCTGCGAGGGATCGGTTGTGGCGTCGGGAATGCTCTCTGCCACCGGCAGCTTGTACTCGTCGCCCGGCCGCGCGAAGTCCTCGTGAGCGGGCGGCGCTTGTGGTGCGGTGACCGTTTGCGGATTCAGCCAGGCGTGGAGAGCCTGGTGCCCGCGGGCCCAGACCAGCAGCACCTTCGGATGCCAGGGCGCCTGCGGTGCAGCCACGATTGCGCAAGCGGCCAGCACGAGAGCTCCTACCACTGCCTTCTTGCCCAGATGAGAACGCGGCCGCTCTTCTTCCTCCGACCCTTCGTGGCCATCTGTGATGTAGGCGAAGAGTTGGTCTTCTGCCTTCTGGTCGTGCGCCTCCGGTGGTTCCGGAGCCGCTTCCCGTTCCGGGGCCGAGTCTTCGGCTGGAGCCACCGGGGATGTCTCCACAGGCGAAACCATCTGATCGAATCCGACCAGTTCCGGCTTAGCCGGCGCCGGGGCTGCCGCGGCTGCCGCGGCTGCCGCTGCAGCCTGCTGCACCGATGGCGGCAGCGTTGCAGCCCGCCGGTTGAGGTACCATTCCAAGCCGCGGGGTTCGTCCGGCGGCGGCGGCAGGGACGAGGGCTGTGGCGAGAGCGGAGGCGGAGGCGGAGCCGGAATCGGTTCTGACTGCACCGCAGCCGCCATCGGCTCCAGTTCCTTCAGCGGACCGGTAGATTCCGTTGCTGGCTGCTGAAACGCCTTTTGTGTGTCTGACTCAACTAAGAACTGTGCTCCGGGAGCGGGTTGGCTGGATTGCAGGAACTCGCCTGAGCGTAGAGGACTTTCGCTTCCCTGTTCGAGACAGGCGGGGCGCGAGGAAGAAGCCGCCGACGCTGCTGCCGCCTGGGCCGCTGACTCGCGCGCCCGCAGCAGATCGCACGCCGTCTTCAACGTGTCCTGGACCTGGTTGAGCAGGATGGGCTTGCGCAAAATCGAGTTCGCGCCCGCCTGCAGCGCCTTGGGCACGCTTGTGTCGTCGCTCACGATGGCCAGCGTGAGCGGTCGCTCCGCAGCTTTGCGCTCGCGTGCTGTGGTCAGCAGCAAGCCGGCTTCCGGCTGCATATCCCAGTCAATGATGACAATCTGGAAGGACTGTTGGATGACTTTTTCAACGGCGGCTGGGCCCTCCGAACAGGAATCTCCCTCCGCGCCAAGACCTGCCAGCACCTGGCAGATCAGCGCAGCACTCTTCCCGTCTGAGGAAAACAAAAGGCAGCGAAGGGCCATTTCACTCCAGAGTAGGGGGAGCCGGTAACCGCGGCAAGATTACCGAGGGGAACGAAGTAACTTCTCGCCCGAGAGCGTTCAACCGGAAGTGCATGTACTACTGCCGCACCACCGTACCGCCGCGCTAGAATGCCCGGTCCAGGCAGCTGACGCGGTCACGACAGAACGGCACGACCGATCTGAATTTCCAGCATTTTGCGTTCTCAGTTCTGCATTTCGTGTCACCATAGGCAGCAACGCATGTTCGAGCAAAACTACTGGCTTACCACAACCGAAATGCCCGCCGCAGATGGCGCTCGCCCGCTGCCTGAAGGCGTAGACGTCGCCGTCATTGGCGCCGGCTTCACCGGCCTCTCTGCCGCCCGCACGCTCGCCCGGCGCGGCGCGAAGGTCGCGGTGCTCGAATCCGAGACCATCGGCTGGGGCGCCAGCTCCCGCAACGGAGGCATGGTGCTCACCGGCATGAAGCTGGGTCCCACCCAGCTCATCTCCAAGTACGGGCGCGAGCTCACCCAGCGCATGTACGCGGCCTCGCTCGCTTCCATGGACTGCGTTGAGAAGATCGTCGAAGAAGAGAGAATCGCCTGCGATTTCTCCCGCTGCGGCCACCTCGAAGTCGCCTGCAAGCCGAAGCACTTCGACGACTATGCCCGCCAGGCTGAAATCATGGCGCGCGAATTCAACCACACGCTGCGGGTGGTTCAGAAAAATGAACTGAGTTCGGAAATCGGCTCAACCATCTACTACGGCGGCATGGTGGACGAAGTGAGCGCGGGTTGCAATCCCGCCCGCTATGTCGCTGGCCTCGCCCGCGCCGCCATCAAGGCCGGGGCGGAGATTTTCGAGCACGCCCGCGTCCAGACCATCCAGCGCGACTCGCGCCAGGGAGAAGTTGGCTGGAAGATCACAACCTCCCGCGGCCCGCTCTGGGCACACGAAGTCTTCGTCGCCACCAGCGGATACACCGGCTCGGCCACGCCCGCACTGCAGAAGAGAATCATCCCGATCGGTTCGTTCATTATCACCACGGAAGTCCTGCCGGAGAAGCTGGCGCAGGAGCTCAGCCCGCGCAACCGCATGATCTACGACTCCAAGAACTATCTCTACTATTACCGCCTCACCCCCGACCGGCGCATGCTGTTTGGCGGGCGCGCCGCGTTTTTCCCGGAGAACGATCAGACCATCCGCCGCAGCGCCGCACTTCTCCGTCACGGCATGATCAGCGTGTATCCACAGCTCGCCGAGGCCAAAATTGACTACGTCTGGGGAGGCACGCTCGACTTTGCCTTCGACATCATGCCTCACGCCGGGCAGCTTGACGGCATGTACTACGCCCTCGGCTACGCCGGACATGGCGTCGCCATGGCCACGTATCAGGGCCAGAAAATCGCCGAACTCATGGCCTCTGATCGTAGGGGTGGAGACAAGCCGGAAAATCCATTCGTCGGCATCCATTTCCCCTGCGCGCCGCTTGGCTTGTACAACGGCAGACCGTGGTTCCTGCCGCTGGCCGGCGCGTGGTACAAGTTTCTGGATTGGGTGAGCTGAGTAGTCCGCGGAAAGATTCATGTGGGGACAGCCGCCCCAGCCTGCCCTGAGCGAAGCTCGACCGGAACAACCTGTTGACACACCACACATAGCTCCCTTCGACTTGGCTCAGGGCAGGCTCTTCGGTCCGCAAGAAACGCGGGCCTCAGGATGACAAGTTGTGCGCAAGATCTGCGCAAATTCCGTTTTTCAGAACAGCGTACAGATTCAACTCACCTTTACGATACGGCGTGAGAGAGTTGTCATGGCGGTCCAGCAGCAACGCGGCTCCGGGCGTGAACCCAGAGAATGTTGCGAAGATTGTTCTGCAAGACTTTGAATTTCATGGGCGGATTCAACCATGACACAATCAGCGATGGTGGGGCGGAAGGATGATCGGGCGAGTTTTCCACAGGGGGTTTGGCAATCCAACCTTGACTGAGAAAATCCACAGCTATACGATCGCGGCAAAGTAAGGGCCAAAGTGCTTCAAGGATGAAGGTTATGACGAGTAACCCAGGTAACTCGAACGAAGAAAAGGACTTCGGCGAATTTCGACGGAAAGTGCGGGAGGCCGAGGTGCTGTCGGCATCCATGGAGCGGTTGCTGTTGTCGCTTCGCTTCACAGGACGGGTGAGCGTGGTGATGCAGAACGGTCGCGTGCTTAAGTCGGGCTACGAGGAAGGCTACTTCCGGCAACGGCTGGAGGGCGCCGGCTTAGACGAGGAGATCGCGCAGAAACTGTAGAAGCGGAGGGAGTTAACGGCAAACATCGGTTCACAAAGCAAGCCAATTTCTTAGCCCTCAACTAAATAGCTGAAGCAGGCCATCGTAAGAGAAACGAGCCCTGTGATCGATTCCCGGCAGAAAGGCGGGGACCCGGCGCAGGGCTTGTTCCGTTTTTGGGAAGTCCGTCTTTGGTGGGCGCTTCGGGTTCCAGTTTGGGATGTGTCGGCCGGCAAGGACGGCAGGTTGCACGAACGGTTGATTCGAAATACTCAGGAGGATTTATGACGGGCACTCATGGGAACGACGATAACGAGGAAGTACGGATGGAGTTGAAGTACTGCGAACACTGCGGCGGGTTGTGGCTGCGGGAATGCGGAGCGGGGGTGGTCTATTGCGGCAACTGCCAGCCGAAAGTGGCGGACTTGCCGGTTGCGAAGAAGAAGCGGCGGCCGACCCTGCCGATCGGGCGGCGCACACTGGTCGAAGACTATGAAGCCGAAAGCAGCGAACGCAGCGAGATGGATCTGGAAGCGGTGGGAGGTGTGGCATGAGCACGGTGATTGAGTGGATGGCGGCGGAGGCGGAGGGGGCGGAGGAGGGTAATATCCCATCCGGTTTGATGGGAGTCAGTGAAAATCCCCAGGTCTCGCAAAAACGGCGAGACCCTTCGACGCGCTCCGCTTGCTCAGGGCAGGCTCTGGGGCACCCGGCGGACCTGGGGCACCCAGATCTGTTGCACCCTCCGGTTTTCCCGCAAGAAAAGCGAGGTGCGGACGCACACCCGGGGTTCGACCCACAAGAACTGCCGGCTCATCAGTTTCCCGCGCGCCCAGCGCAGGAAGAGCGGGCGGGCACGGAAGCGATGGAGGATCCGGAGCGAGAGCAGGAGCGGCGCATATATCGGAGAAGGACGGTGGCGATGCTGCGGCGCTACATGCGGTACGCGATCGAGACGGGACGTCTGCCGTCGGTTTTGGGACGCGAGTTCTTCCGGGCGAAAGTGACCAGCTACACGGTGGTGACGTTTGAGGACCGGGTGATCTTCGTGCATGACATGGAGATGTGCCTGGCACGGCTGGATGAATTCTCGCGGAGAGTGATGTCGCGTGTGGTGCTGCAGGAGTACGAGCAGGAGGAGGCGGCGCATTTGCTCGGCTGCACGCGAATGACGGTTCATCGCAAGCTGGTGGAAGCTCTGGATCGGCTGAAGGACATTCTGCTCGAAGTTGGGCTGCTCGAAGGTATTCGCTCGGGTGAGAAAAATTCTTGTCAAGAGGGGGAACGGGGGGATTTTTTCGTAAGTGATTGTGAAGAAGAGAAATAAAAAGTTGGAAACCGTGTTACATCTACCCCTGGCGATTTGTTATTCTAAAAGTAGAGAGTCAAGAAAAAAGAAATCTCCTGCAGAAGGCGCGCTCGAGGGCGCGCCTTCAGTTTTTTGGGGAGATGACGCGGAGGCGAGCCAAGCGTGCGCCATCTGGCGACGTTCTATGGATGCGCCTGGCAAGAGCAGGTTTCTCGACTGGCAGGAGCGGCCGCGGGCGGACGATCCGGCTGCGCTCGCAATGAGAGCGGTTTCTGGAGTTGGCGTGAGTCCGGGGAGAACAAAGGTGTTGGGCCATGATCAAGAAGAAGACGACGAAGAGTAAGAAGACGGGGAAAAAGACGGGGAAGAAAAAAGGCAAAGCGAAGCCCAAGGCTGAGACCAATCCGGCGGAAGTGCGGAAGGAAGTGTCGGAGTTGGTGAAGGAGCATGCCACGGAGATGGCCCAGGCTGTGATTGACGAAGGCAATAAGGGCCAGCTGGCACCGGTGAAATATCTGTTCGAGATGGCGAACATTTTTCCGCCCGCGGAGGACGGAACGCAGGCCACCACGGAAGAGGACTGCCTGGCAAAAATACTGATCGAGCGGCTGAAGCTGGCAGCGGCTCCGGGAGAAAAGAACGGCGAGGCGGGCGAGAGCGCAGCGGAAGATGCAAGGCCGACCACCAGTAACGAGGCAGGGGCGAGCGATCCGGCCGGAGAGCAGGGCGATTCCGGCGGAGACGAGGCGAAGGTCGAGGCGGACGCGAGGAAGGAAGTTCTGGTGTGAGGGGGAAAGAAGCCAATTCCCACGTTTCAGCGCGGGACGTCCTCGCATGATTGTTTCAGCGGATCAAAGTCCCCACCCTGTCGCAAAGAACGCGACAAGGGTGGGGCACCCCCATACCGTAGAATGAGGCGGGGAAATCCCCACCCTGTCGCAAAAAAACGCGACAGGGGTGGGGCACCCAGCGAGTTGGCGAGGGAGTCAAAGTCCCCACCCTGTCGCAAAGAACGCGACAAGGATGGGGCACCCACATCATCTCAGGTCATACAGACTTTAACGGGACGGGAATGGATATTACCTGGTTAACGGAGCGGATCGCGATCGGAGGCGGGATCTGGAACGCGGGCAACATGGCGAAGGTGGCAGAGGAAGGGATCACGCACATCGTGGACATGCAGGTGGAGTTTGATGACACGCCGCTCGGGGCGGCGCACGGCATCGCGGTGCTGTGGAATCCGACGGACGATGATTTCGAGCCCAAGCCAATGGCGCTGTTTGAACGAGGAGTGGATTTCGTGGAAACGGCGCTGGCCGAGGCTGAGACAAAGGTGTTCATTCATTGCGCGGCGGGTGTACACCGGGCGCCCATGATGGCGCTGGCGGTGCTGGGGACCATGGGATGGGATGTGACGGATGCGATGGAGTTGATTGAGAACAAGCGTCCAGTGGCGGATTTTGCCGAGGTGTATGTGCGGAGCGTGGAGAAATTTCTGGATGGGAGTGGGCAAGGTTCCCACCCTAGCCGCACAGAACGCCGCTAGGATGGGGAAGCCACAGAGGAAGTCAAAGTCCCCACCCTGTCGCAAAGAACGCGACAAGGATGGGGCAACCGCGGGAAGTGGGGCACCCGGCGGGCGGGGGCGCCCGCCGCTCCACACAAGATTTGATGGAGGAGAACATGCGTGACGCAGGCCGCCGCCCAATGGAGTCTGTTACGAAACGGCGGGCCAAGAAGTAGGAAGGAAGCGATGTTCTGAAACCGGGACATCGCTTTCTTGTTGTTGGACGAGTGGACCGCGATGGTCAGGATGCCAGAGCGAAGGTGTGTCAAATCGTTTGTGTAAACGACTGGGTCTTGTTTTTGGGGATGGGGTCCGGGG
>OMOD01000154.1 GCA_900290255.1 Candidatus Sulfotelmatobacter kueseliae | reverse complement strand
TTCGTCCAGCTGCTTCTTGAACATCTCCACGCCCGTCACCACCGTCTTGCGGGTCTCGCGGAAACCGACAATCTCCACTTCCTCGCCGACCTTCACCTTCCCGCGCTCGATGCGGCCCGTGACAACGGTTCCGCGTCCCGAGATCGAGAAAATATCTTCGATCGGCATCAGGAACGGCTTGTCCAGCTCGCGCTGCGGCTGCGGTACGTACTTGTCCACCGCCGCCATCAACTCGTCAATCTGCTTCTCCCACTTCGCTTCCCCGTTCAGCGCCCCCAGCGCCGAAATCCGCACCACCGGCACTTCGTCGCCCGGAAACTTGTAGCCCTTCAGCAGCTCGCGCACTTCCAGTTCCACCAAATCCAGCAGTTCCGGATCCTCCATCATGTCGCACTTGTTCAGCGCCACCACGATGTAGGGCACGCCGACTTGGCGGGCCAGCAGCACGTGCTCGCGCGTCTGCGGCATGGGACCGTCGTCGGCCCCCACCACCAGAATCGCCCCGTCCATCTGCGCCGCGCCGGTGATCATGTTCTTGATGTAGTCGGCGTGCCCGGGACAATCGACGTGCGCGTAGTGCCGCTTGTCGGTCTCGTACTCCACGTGCGCCGTGGCGATGGTGATGCCGCGCGCCTTCTCTTCCGGCGCGTTATCAATCGAATCGAACGAGCGGAACACGATCTTCGGATTGTGCTTCTGCAATACTTTCGTGATGGCCGCCGTCAGCGTGGTCTTGCCGTGATCAATGTGACCGATCGTGCCCACGTTGCAGTGCGGCTTGGTGCGTTCAAATTTTTCCTTCGCCATTTCCGTTCCTCAGGGGCTAAAGCCCCAAGTCTATGATTGCCCGATACGGCGCGGCTTGAAGCCGCGCCCTTTCAAAGCTACTTTGTAGTCCCCTGCACCTTGGCGATGATTTCCTCCGCGACCGAACGCGGAGCCTCCTCATAGCGCGCAAAGTGCATCGAATACTCGGCGCGGCCCTGGGTCGACGAACGCATGTGGGTCGCGTAACCAAACATCTCCGCCAGCGGAACAATCGCTTTGATCACCTGCGAACCGGCGCGGTGCTCCATGCCTTCGATGCGTCCGCGGCGCGAGCTCAGGTCGCCCATGATCGTGCCCGCATAATCTTCCGGCGTGACAACCTCCACGGCCATCACCGGCTCAAGCAGCACGGGAGAAGCCCGGCGCGCCGCCTCTTTGAACGCCATCGAGCCCGCGATCTTGAACGCCATCTCGTTCGAATCCACTTCGTGATAGCTGCCGTCGTAGAGCGTTGCCTTGACGTCGACCATGGGATAGCCGGCCAGCACACCGCCTTCCATGGCTTCCTGCATTCCCTGATCGATGGGCTTGATGTATTCCTTCGGCACCGAGCCGCCGACGATTTCATTGACGAACTCGTAACCTGTCCCCGGTGGCTGCGGGTCGAGATAAATCTTCGCGTGCCCGTACTGGCCGCGCCCGCCGGTCTGGCGAATGTATTTGCCTTCGGCTTCAGCGTGCCGGCGGATGGTTTCGCGATACGCGACCTGCGGCTTACCTACATTGGCCTCGACTCTGTACTCGCGCATCATGCGATCGACGATGATTTCCAGATGCAACTCGCCCATGCCGCTGATGATGGTTTGTCCGCTGTCGGGATCGGTGTGAACCTTGAAGGTGGGATCTTCCTGGGCCAGCTTGCCCAGGGCCATGCCCATTTTTTCCTGGTCGGCTTTGGTCTTGGGCTCAACCGCAACGGAAATGACAGGCGTCGCAAACTCAATCGATTCGAGCGCGATGGGATGCGTCTCGTTGCAGATGGTGTCGCCGGTGCTGACGTTTCTCAGGCCAACTGCCGCGCAGATATCGCCCGCGAGAATCTCGCTGATCTCTTCGCGCTTATTGGCGTGCATCTTGAGCAAACGCCCGATGCGCTCGGTTTTGCCGGTGCGAACATTCAGCACGGAATCGCCAGTTTGAAGCTGTCCGGAATAGACGCGAATAAATGTGAGCTGGCCGACGAACGAGTCGGCCATGATCTTGAAGGCCAGCGCCGAAAACGGCTCGTTGTCGGCGGGCTTGCGCGAGATCGCCTGCCCGTTGTCGGGATTCATGCCATGCGTCTCGCCTACGTCCAGAGGCGATGGCAGGTAATCCACGACCGCGTCCAGCAGGGGTTGGACACCTTTGTTCTTGAACGCCGTTCCTACAACGACGGGGAACACTTTCAAGGCAATCGTCGACCGGCGCAGCGACGCGCGCAGTTCGTCGGCGGTGATCTCTTCGCCTTCCAGAAATTTGTGCAGGATTTCGTCGTCGTTCTCGGCGATGCTTTCGACCAGTTGTGCGTGGAAGGCTTCAGCTTTCTTCTTGAGTTCGGCCGGAATTTCTTCGGTGTCGTACTCGGCGCCAATCGTGTCGTCCTTCCACACCACGGCCTTCATGTTGATCAGATCAACGACGCCCTTGAACTTATCTTCCTGACCGATGGGGATTTGAATCGCGACGGGCTTGGCACTGAGGCGTTTGCGGATGGTGTCAATGGCGTGCTCGAAGTCGGCGCCCATCTTGTCAATCTTGTTGATGAAACAGATTCGCGGGACGCCGTACTTATCGGCCTGGCGCCAGACTTTCTCCGACTGCGGCTGCACGCCATGGACGGCGTCAAACACCGCGACCGCGCCGTCGAGCACGCGCAGCGAGCGCTCGACTTCGGCGGTGAAATCGACGTGGCCGGGCGTATCAATGATGTTGATGCGGATATCGCGCCAGGTGCAGGTCGTGGCCGCGGAGGTAATGGTGATGCCGCGCTCCTGTTCCTGCTCCATCCAGTCCATAGTCGCAGTTCCTTCGTGGACCTCTCCGATGCGGTGCGTCCTGCCGGTATAGAACAGGATGCGCTCCGTCGTAGTGGTCTTGCCGGCATCAATGTGGGCCATGATGCCGATGTTCCTGCAACGCTCTAATGGGACTGTTCTGGGCACGACTCTCTAAACTCTTTCTGGGCTCCGAAAAATTAAGCTTTTAGCTACTAGCTTCTAGCCAAACCGAACTGCCAGCCTTTGTGTTTTGGCTAGCGCTAGAAGCTAGGAGCTTCTCTTGCTTCTTTACCACCGGTAGTGCGCGAACGCCTTGTTCGCTTCCGCCATGCGATGCACATCTTCTTTCTTCTTGATGGCGGCGCCGCGGCTGTTGGCCGCGTCCAGCAACTCGTTGGTCAACTTGTCGATCATTCCCTTTTCACTGCGCCCCCGGGCATAGGTAATGATCCAGCGGATGGCCAGCGAAGTACGCCGGTCAGCATTCACCTCGACCGGCACCTGATAGTTAGCGCCGCCGACGCGGCGGGTCTTCACTTCCAGCAGCGGCTTGGTGTTCTCTACCGCCTTCTTGAACAGCTTCAGAGCCTCGTCGCCGCCCTTGGATTCCAGCCGCGTCAAGGCTTCATAGAAAATGTTCTCGGCGGTCGAGCGCTTGCCCTGCCACATCATCGAGTTGATGAACTTCGTCACCAGGTCCGAGCCGTAGACGGCGTCGGCCGGGGTGGTCCGCTTTGCGATATGTCCTTTACGAGGCATGTAAGCTTCTAGCTCCTAGCTCCTAGCTCTTAGCTTCTAGCTTGCTGGGGTTCGCATTTCGTACTCACCCAAGAAAATCCCGCCGGCTAACGACTAACGACCGGCGACTAACGACTTCTTATCCCTTCTTGGCCCGCTTGGCGCCGTATTTGGAACGGCCCTGCTGGCGGCCAGCGACACCCACCGCGTCCAGCGTTCCGCGGATCACGTGATAACGCACGCCCGGCAGATCCTTCACGCGGCCGCCGCGGATGAGCACAATCGAGTGCTCCTGCAGGTTATGGCCGACGCCGGGAATGTAGGTTGTCACTTCAATGCCATTGGTCAGCCGCACCCGCGCCACTTTGCGCAGCGCCGAGTTCGGCTTCTTGGGCGTCTGCGTGTACACGCGGGTGCAGACACCGCGCTTCTGCGGACACCCCTGCAGGGCAGGGCTGGCTGTCTTGTAACGGGGCCGCTTGCGGCCCTGGGCCACCAACTGATTAAACGTAGGCACTCTTTGCCACTCCTTAGCCGCGCAGCCTGACGCGCAGGCAAAGCACAGCTCCATGCTGCGGATCGAATCCTGGCAAGTCCTTGCGGACTTTTCGCGCATCCGTGGGCATGGCCAGTCAGTCCGGCCATTACTTCTCACGGCGTAGCTTCGTACAGCAGCCTGACGCCAGAGAGATTCTGGATTCCCATTCAGACTTACGCTGCCGACGGTGGCACCCGGCCCAATTCCGGGGGCGCTCCGTTTCGTCAGCCTTGCCCTGCATGTCCTCTCACGAAAGGGCGAGAGGCCCCGCAGGTACGTTTCAGCGAGGAAAGTTTCCGAACCCGCACAGCGATCCGGAACCGGAAGCTTCACTGCAAATTTGCCGCGCACACAACCGCGCGCAACTCACAGCGCACAGCAAGCCTGGATGAACTCGCGGAACCTTTTTACTATAGCAAGCGGCTGGAAACATCGTCAACCCATGTTTTTGCATCCCACAGAGGCTGGGGCAAGCGAGTTGGGGTTATTTCAATGAGGTAAGCAAAACGCGATGGATGCCTTGAAAACGGGGCCATGGCTTCGCTCAGGATCTCGGCTGCGGGTGTGGTTTTAGCCTGCCCTGAGAGACTGAGCAGCGCGAAGTTGTCGAACCGGCCCACAAAACGCCTCGACTTGCTGATTCCCGCGCCAGCCTCTACACTACAAGTTTTCCGTTCATGAATAGCCCGTCTCTGCATCCTGTCGGCGGAGCAGGGCTGGACCAGAAGTGGAAACCGCGAATCTTAACGAGGGGTGCATGGCCTGGTTGCGCGTAAGAGAGGCATGTTGGGTAAGCGTAGTCATTTTTTTGTGCATCGGCATCAGCGGTTGCGGCGGCCACAAACCGCCCGGCGTATCGCCCTATCCGGCAAAGGTCACGCTTAACCCGGCCGGCAGCACCTCGCTCCAGCTCGGCGGCATTATCAACTTCACGGCGACCGCGCAGAACTCTTCCAGTAGCACCGTTGCCGCCACTTTTTCCTACATGTCCAGCAATACCTCGATCCTGAACATCGCGCCGAACGGCGTGGCCTGCGCCGGTCACTGGGACGCAACTTACGCCAACTGCACTCCCGGCGCCACGGGACCGGTCCAGGTAACCGCCACGACGACCGGAGGAGTTACCAGCGTGCCGACGCTGGTCTTCGTGCATCCGCCGATTGACAACATAACGGTGAACGGAGTTTTGCTGAATGGCATTGCGGTCCAGCAACCGTGCCTCTCCCAAGGTCAGACCATGACCGTGGAAGCTCACGCCTTCAGCCAAGGCACCGATATCACTCAGTCGGTCGGTCCGTTCACCTGGTCGGCCAATAACATTGGCGTGGCAACGATCACTCCGCTCCTCAACCAGGTGGTGTACAACGGTTTCAACTACAACCTTGCCACCAACCAAGCCACGGCAGCGGCCGCTACGCCGGGCATCACATATATCTATGCTACTGCCAGTGGAGCCACCAGCACGACTTTTGCGCAGCCGCCGCCGGGGACGGACCTTAGCTTTTTCGAGACCTGCCCCATCCAGAACATCGTGCTGGAAATCGGCCATGCCGGTTCCGCTCAAACCAGTTTTGTCGCGGCAAAGGGAAGCTCGGTGGCGGAAACAGTCGTCGCTACCGTTACCGACGTGATGGGAAACAGTTCGCTGCCGAACACTAACGGCGGCGTTGTCCTGAGCAAGATTCCGCTGACGTGGACCTCTTCCCAGCCTCAGGTAGTCGGGACAAGCGCAGGGTGCACGCAGTCCTGCGCGCTCACGCTGCCCTCGGCAGGAGCGGCGGGCATCACCGCTTCCTGCTCGCCCCCGACCTGCAACATCGGATTTCCTGTGGCCCCGCCAGGATCCGTTGTCCCTGTCCCCGTCTACGCCTCTCCGCTCCCCAACCAGACCACTGCTGCGATCTCAGGGCTGGTGACGGGAGCGACTTCCTCCGCTTCCGTTCTCGCCACCAGTCTGGGATGTGAAGAAGAGATTCCAGCAAACTGCACCACCTCGGTCTACGCCATCTCGACCACGAAGGCGACCGCGGGCGGCGCAAATTTCCTGCCGGTCTCGCCCAATTCCATCCTCTTCGATCTGGGAGGGGACAAGGCCTACCTGGGAAGCGAATTTGGGGTGGGAATCATCAATCCGGGGAGCCTGGGCAGCAGTACCAACCCCTTCAGTGGGCTGGGCGCGCTGACTGGCAAAATCCTAGCCATTTCGAACAACGGCTCCGCGGCCATCTTCTCGGACACGATCCACGTTCCCAATCAGGTATACGTGGTGAACACAGCGGGCACTTCCGCCACCACAACCGCGCTCAATATTACGGGCGCGACGGCAGCTGCATTTTCGCCGGACGGAATGAAGGCCTTCATCTATGGGTTTGACCCGAACGGAGCCGACGCCTGCCACCAGTCGCCGCCAGTGCCTTGTCTTTATATATATTCGGCCTTGCAGGCACTGCAGACAAAGCCGCTGGCGGCGGGGACCTCGGTGAACTCGATCGCATTCTCGACCAACAGCGCTTTCGCCTACGTGGTCGAACCCTCTCTGGGCGGAGGCGGTCCCGCTTTCACCGTCTATAACACTTGCGACAATCAGATCTCGACCAGCCCGGCGCCGAGCCTCCCCCAAACCATCCCACTTACCGCACCCCCGGTTGCTTTCCAGGCGCTGCCCGACGGAGTGCACTTCGTCGCCCTGGAGGAGAACGGGGGCATTGATTACATCTCGGCGGCGATCACGGGAATTCCCGCCGCGACGCTGACCGCCCCATCGAACATACTTTGTCCGACGACGGTCAGCCACACCGTGCAGACAATTAATCTCGGGCAGGGGTCCATTCACCCGATCAACTTCTTCCCATCGCCTGACGGGACAATGCTCTATATTCTCGCCAGCGACCGCAGCAGCGTTCTCGTCTACAATTTCTCGACCAGCGCAGTGACCGGCGTTGAACTCGCCGGCAATGCCACTCCGGTGAGTGTTGGCGCAACGGTGGACGGTGGCACGATTCTGGTGGCTGGAAGCGATGGTCTGCTGCACCAGATAACCACCGGCGCGGGCGGCAGTGACCAGGCCCAGGTCCCATTCCCCAACCTGCCCAATTACCTGAATCCGTTCTGCACCTTTACCCCGGCGGCGGGTGCGTGCACCCTCGACTTTATAGCGGTGAGGCCGTAGGAGCAGGGATCGGGTACCACGGCGGAGAATCCGGGATCGGTCCCGGTTTCCAGCCTTCAGCCAGTTTCCAGCCTTCAGAATGTAGAGTTATTGTGTGTCCGGCGGGCGGCCTTCCCGCTTCTAGTCCTTGACTTCTAGCCCCTGGTTCCTGCTCTCCAGTTCTTTCCCCACGCTGTCGAGCACGCCGTTGACGAAGTGTACCGACTCGGGGGTGGAGAACTTGCGGGCAATCTCCAACGCCTCGTTGATCACCACGGCCCGCGGCGTCTCCGGATAAGCCAGCAATTCGGCCACTGCCGCCCGCAGCAGGTTGCGGTCTACGGCAGCCATGCGATCCATGCGCCAGTGTTCGGCATGGCGTTCAATCAGTCCGTCAATCTCGGTACTGCGATCTACCGCCGCACGAAAAAGATCATCGGCAAAGCCGCGCACTTCCGCGCTCGCCGAGCCGTGTTCGGCCCAGAAGGTTCGCCGAACATGATCCGCGTTCTGTTTGCCCATGTCCGACTGAAACAGCATCTGCAAAGCCATTTCTCGAGATTTGCGGCGAGTGCCCATGAAGACCAGTTGCCAGTTTACTGCAGGAAGGACAGTTACTTGTGCCGCTTCGGTTTCTTCCAGCCCTTGTCATTCCGAGCGAAGCGAGGAACCTGCTTTTTGCTGACGGCTGAGGGCTGAGGGCTGACGGCTTGTTTTAAAGAAGCCATCTCCACCGCGGCCAGTGCGGCCTCGAATCCCTTGTTGCCCATCTTCAGCCCGGCCCGGTCGATGGCCTGCTCGAGCGTGTCGCAGGTCAGCACACCGAAGGCATGCGGCACGCCCGTTTCCTGCGCCGATTGTCCGATTCCGCGCGTGACTTCGTTGACGATCACGTCGTAATGCGCGGTGTCGCCGCGCAGCAGACATCCCAGGCAGATGATGGCGTCATATTTCTTGGTTTCAGCCAGCGTCCGGGCCGCCGACGGAATCTCGAAGCTCCCCGGCACGCGCGCGATCGCGATGTCGTCCTTCTTCGCGCCGGTCCGCAGCAATCCATCACACGCGCTCTGCAACAGCCGCTCGGTAATGAACGCATTGAATCGCGAGACGACGATAGCGAAGCGCTTCCCGGTCGCGTCGAGATTCCCTCCCAAAGCGGGAATCGCTGGCGCCGGGGGAGCCTCAAGTTTCAATTTAGATTTCTTCTCCGTGACTCTGTGCCTCCGTGGTGAAATTGTTTTATTGTTTTGATCCGCGCAAATCCGTGGCAAACGGGTTTATTTTCCCTTGAACACCGGTGCCCGCTTCTCCAGGAACGCCTCCGTTCCCTCGGTCTTGTCTTCCGTCGCGCAGCAGACACCGAATAGCGTCGCCTCCAGATACAGGCCCTCGGCCAGAGACATCTCCATGCCCTTGTTCACCGCCTCCATCGCATACTGCACGGCCAGCGGGGCGTTGGCAATGATCTTCGCCGCAATCGCCTCCGCCCGCGGAATCAACTCCGCCGCCGCGACCACTTCATTCACCAGCCCGATGCGATGCGCCTCCTGCGCCGTGATCATCTCGCCCGTCAGCACCTGCTGCATGGCGAGCCCTTTGCCCACCAGGCGCGGCAGCCGCTGCGTCCCGCCGTAGCCCGGAATGATCCCCAGCTTCACCTCCGGCTGGCCGAGTTTGGCGTTCTCGCTCGCCAGCCGCATGGTGCAAGCCATGGCAATCTCGCATCCGCCGCCGAGAGCGAAGCCATTGATGCAGGCAATCACCGGCTTGCCCAGATTTTCAATCAGATTGAGCACCGATTGCCCGCGATGCGTGTACTCCTTGCCGCTGACGGCATCATGCTTGGCCAGTTCGCCGATATCGGCGCCGGCGATGAATGCCTTCTCGCCCGCGCCGGTAAAGATGACGACGCGAATCGCCTTGTCGGCTTTGATGTCGTGAAACGCCGCCCGCAGCTCCTCCATGGTGGCCATGTTCAGCGCGTTGAGCACCTTCGGACGGTTGACAGTGACGTACGCAATCGAGTTTTTCTTTTCCAGAATGATGTTTTCGAAGTTCATAAATTCAAATTCCTGGCCACGGATTCACGCGGATTACACGGATCAGAACCGATGAGCAAACCAAACCAAAGCTGCCAATGCCATGATCAGTAACGCAAACCCTCCAAATCGGTCCGCAAAGGTAGCTTTCCTGGTCCGGTAGCGTTCCATCATGCGACCGCCGGGGCTGTCGGGATTGTACCCACGTGGAAACCTCGCTCTCACCGCCTTCCATCGCTCTGGCAAGAAACAGATCAGGGCACCCTGCGCCGCGAGGAGCACCAGCGCGAGCATGAATAACGTGTCGAACAATATCTTGGAACCGGTTTTCATCCGTGTGGATCCGTGCGAATCCGTGGCTAAAGTTCATTCGCCCGCGGCTTCTCCGGATCAGAATAATCATAGAACCCGCGCCCCGACTTCCGCCCGTACCAGCCCGCCATCACCATCCGCTTCAGCAGCGGAGGCGACGCAAAGCGCCGCTCCTTGAACTCGTCATACATCACATGCGTAATGTAGTAAGTCGTGTCGAGCCCCACTAAATCCAGCAGGGTAAACGGCCCCATCGGATAGCCGCAGCCCAGCTTCATCGCATTATCAATATCCTCAATCGACCCAACGCCCTCTTCATAGGCCCGGATGGCATCGAGCAGATACGGCACCAGCAGCCGGTTGACGATGAATCCCGTCTTGTCCGAGGTGCGCACCGGAACCTTGCCCAGCTTCTTGGCGAACTCGTATGCCGTCTCGTAAACGTCATTCGATGTAGCAATGGTCCGCACCACTTCGACCAGCTTCATCAGCGGGACGGGATTAAAAAAGTGCAGCCCGACAAATCGCTCCGGCCGCCTGATCGCGGTCGCCAGTTCCATGATCGAGATGGAAGACGTGTTCGAGGCGAAAATCGCGTCTTTCTTCACGATGCTATCGATCGCGGCATACATTTCTTTTTTCTGCAAGACGTTCTCAATGATGGCCTCGATGATGATGTCGCAATTGGCCAGGTCGGCTTGGTTGGTCGTGCCCTTGAGCCGCGCCCGAATGGCGGTCTTTTGCTCGGCCGTGATCCCGCCTTTGTCCACGGGCCGCTCGGCAAACTTCGCCAGCGATTTCTCAATCCCGGCAAATCCCTTGTCGAGAAGCTTTTGCTCGACCTCGAGCACAGTGACGTCGAATCCCGCAGTCCCGCAAACCTGCGCAATACCGGAACCCATTAATCCACAACCGAGAACACCAACTTTTTGAATAGCCATTCAGAAACTTCCTTTGCCGCGGATTGACGCGGATTTTCGCGGATCAAAATCATTTCACCACAGAGTCACAGAGTCACCAACGCTTACCGAATCCTCCTCGAAAACCTTCCCACGGCCCAAATCACTCCCCAACCGAGAATAGTATTCAGAACCCAGCCCACAACCCATGCCGCATTTTCGAGCCATCCCTTGCAGCCTGCACCGAAGAAATAGACATCACAAATCCAGAATGCCGCGGACGCTCCCGGAATCAACAGCCACGCGGTGAAGTATCCGAATACGAGAACCGAAGCGGCGATGATTGAATTCGCCACCAGAGAAATTGCGAGCGCCTTGTATCGCCACTTTGTGGTCTTCCATCCGGGCATTCGAAAAGTCCAACACGCCTGGTCTCGGCTGCAGATTCAATTCATCTCCACCACCACCATCGCAATCCCCTGCCCGCCACCGATCCTACCAAACCGTTGTCATTCTGAGCGAAGCGAAGAATCTATGCACTTCGCCGCGGCTCGAGCTGATGATGCTCGAACCACTCCTTACGTACTCTCCGTATCAGATTGTTCGTGACACCGGTGCAGAGCGTCTTGGAGCGGTTGCTCATGATGTAGACGAAGTATGTCTTGGGATCGGGAAAGTGCATAGATCCTTCGCTCCGCTCAGGATGACAAGGCTCGTTCTTGATCCGCGAAAATCCGCGTGAATCCGTGGCAAGAAGTTAACTCATACTCTCGACCACCATCGCGATCCCCTGCCCACCGCCGATGCAGGCCGTCGCCAGGCCGTACTTCTTCTTCCGCCGATGCAGCTCGTACAGCAGCGTGATTACCAGCCGCGTCCCGGTCGCGCCCAGCGGATGCCCCAGCGCGATCGCCCCGCCATTCACGTTGACTTTTTCCCGATCGAGTCCCAACTGTTTTTCGACCGCCAGATACTGCGCCGCGAACGCCTCATTCACTTCAATCAGATCAATGTAATCGAGCGAGAGTCCGGCCTTCTGCAGCGCGATCTTCGTCGCCGGGACGGGGCCGCGGCCCATCAGCTTCGGCTCGACGCCGGCAATGCCCCAGCCCACAATCCGCCCCAGCGGTTTCAGTTGCCGCTTCAGCGCATTTTCGAGCGACATCACCACCACGGCCGCTGCTCCGTCCACAATGCCGCTGGCGTTCCCAGCCGTCACAGTTCCATTCTTGCCAAACGCCGGCTTCAGTTTCGCCAGCCCTTCCATCGTGGTCTGCGGACGCCGATGGTCATCCTCCGCCAGCACCTCGCCCGTCGGTTCACCCTTCGAATTCCGCAGCGGAACCGGCACCAGTTCTTCCGGCAAACGTCCCTCCTTATAGGCCGCGTCGGCGCGCTGCTGCGAGCGCAAGGCAAACTCATCCTGCATTTCGCGGGTAATCCCTTGTTCGGATCCATACAACTCGGCCGTGTTCGCCATGTAGGACCCGCAATAGGAATCGAGCAGCGCCACCATCAGCGAATCTTCCAGCTTGCCGCCCGGCGCCAGCGTGAACCCGTCGCGCCCGCGAATCACGAACGGGGCCTGTGACATCGCCTCCATGCCGCCGGCCAGCACGATCTTCGCCTCGTCGGTCTGGATCATCTGCGCCGCGCTCACAATCGCCTGCATGCCCGAGCCGCACAAGCGGTTCACGGTCAGCGCCGGAGTTTCAATCGGAATCCCGGCCCGCAATCCCACGTGCCGCGCGCCATAGAGCGCGTCGCCGGAAGTCTGCTGCGCGTTGCCAAAAACCACGTGATCGAATTCCTTGGCGTCAATCCCGGCCCGCTCGATCGCGCCCCTGGCCGCAACCGCGCCCAACTCCTGCGCGGTAAAATCCTTCAACTTGCCGCAGTAACGGCCAAAGGGCGTGCGCGCCCCGCAGACAATGGCAATATCCCCAGGCTTCAGCATGATTTTCCCGTTGGAACTCCGATCAGAGCGATGGGAGCGAATTCGCCAAACTGGTCAGTGTAGCAGTGGGGAAAGCGAATTGGCCAGAACGGGAGTATCGGGCGCTGCTGACCGAGTACCAGAACAGGACAACGATTCTCGCCGCGAAGGCACAGAGAAAAGCAATTGTTGATTGTTGATTTCTTGATTGTTGAATGAAACCCGACGAAGGCTCTTTACGCTACCGCGCCCGAGGCCAGCGCCGCGGGGCCCTCGGCGACGATCTTCCCTGGCCCCTGCGACATGGCCTGGGCGAGCGCGTGTTCGGCGCGGTTGATCACTTCTGTGACCACGTCGACCGGATCATATTCGGTGCGGATCACGGCCTCGGCCAGTCCGGCAGAGAACTGTATCGGCGTTCCTTGTTCGGCGCCTTCTTTCGCCGGCAGGCGCACTTCAGCGATGATCTTGCGCAGCTTTTCGATGGCCAGCATGGCTTCTTTTTCCGCCGTCTCACCCAGCAGGATGGCGATTGCGGTCGTGTCGTAGCGGAACGCGAGATCGTTGGTGCGGATGTTGGCCGCAAACAGTTGACCGACGCGCTCCATTACCGCCTGCACGCCTGCCTCGCCGTGCTCCCGGAGCATGGCCGCGGTCCTGCCAAACTGCAGCAGCAGCACGGAAAGCGCGGACGCATTTTGAATCGCCCGCTTGCTCTCGGCCAGCAACAGATCAATGTAAGAAGCGCGTTTCAGCAGGCCCGATTTCTCGTCGGTCACCGACAGATTCTTGACCAGCCGGCGCAACCCGGCGTTGTTCAGCGCGATCACCGTCTGATCGGCCAGCGTCTTGAGCACAACCATGTCGGCCTGTTGCCACACCCGTGGCCGGTTGTGCATCAACACCAGGATGCCGACTGTTTCTTCCCCATCACTGAGGGGAATCGCCAAAATGGATGCCGCCCCCAGGTCGGTGATTGCCTTCCTGGCGGCTTGCAGCGAGGTCGCTTTTGGCGCGTCATTGATGGCCAGCGGTTCATGCCCCTCGACCGCCTGATGCAGACACGCGACCAATTCGATGACCGCCGCAGTGTTCGCCCTCCTGACCCCTTCCGCACAGAACTCATCCACCGATGTCGGCGGCAATCCCGACTTGCCCATGGCTGCTACACACCGGGATGTTTCCCAATGCGCTCCAATCTCTTTCACGGCGGTATTCAGTACCGCGGGCGCCGTACCCTGGTGATACAACTTGCGGGTGATCTCGGCCACGCGGGTGAAGCTGCGAACGTCCGTCGCGGGATCGGCGGCCGGAGCTGCGGGTGCGGCAGTGGCAGCCGGCGGCAAGGGAGCCTCCCCGGCGTAGCGCGGCGTCACTCCCGCCGACATGTAAAGCCGCTGCAGATCTTCGTTACGCTCTTCCTCGCGCGGGAACAGTTCCTGAATCCGTTGCAGCCGCTCCACGGCCTTACCGCGCATGCCGTACTGCACCAGGATTTCCGCCTGCAGCATCAGGTCCTGCAGGGTGGAAGCGCCCAGGGTTCGCTGGTCAACTTGCACCGATGACTCCTCAGCCGGCTTGCTGACCGGCGTGAAGCGAGAGGAAATTACTTTGAAGCGTCCGTCATCGACTTTCCCTTTGATCATGTCCAGGCGTTTCAAGTGACCGGGCTCATAGGGATCCACTTCCGCAGCGCGATCCAGGCAATCGGCCGCCTTGGCAAAATTGCCGGTCTCACAATAAAGATCGAACAGCTTGAGCAGCGTCAGGCAATAGTCGTTTTCGCGGTTGGAGGCGTTGTACAGCTCGCTGAGGAACTCCAGCATCTGCGGCGTCTGGCGGTGCGCCGCGGTAAGGTCCTGCATGATGGCGATGAACTGCCGCCGCTCGCCCCGGCGGCGCTGGAACTGCTCCAGTTTGCGGGCCAGCGCGACGGCCGCGTCGTCCAGCGTGTTATCGAGCATCTGGCCGATCAGCCCGATCACCTGCTGCACCCGCGCCGGATTCTGCTCAAACAACTGCCACACCAGCGGTTCGGCCTCGCCAAAGCGTCCCGCCGCGACCAGAGCGCCGGCGTAGGTGTCGCGCAACTCTGGCGTCGCGTTTTCGGAGCTCAGCTGCGGCTCCAGAATGAAGATCGCCGCCCCGATCTGTCCCTGGGCCAGCAGAATTTTGCCGTAGGCCAGCGCGATCAGAGGATCGGATGAGTCCTCCTGGTAAGCGCGCTCGTACCATTGCGTCGTTTCCCCGCCCTCGGCCGCAGCCAGCTCTGCCACTCGCTGAAATGCCGCCGCCGAGGCTTTGCGATTTCCCAACTCGGAGGCCAGTTCGGCCACGCGCAGCAGGTTTGCCTGCGTGGGTTCCATGGCAACGACGCGGTCCAGGACTTCGGCCGATTCCTGTTTCTTGCCCAGTTTTGCCAGGTCAGCCAGCGCCGCCTCATACGTGCTGGCGGCCAGCTTCTTGTTCGATCCTTCGAGCAGCTGCCCGAAGCGGAATTTCTGCTGCCAGGTTGGGCTTCCATGCCGGACCAGCTTCTTGTAGGTCAGGCTGGCGCGGGTCGCATCCCCGGCTCCCACCTGGCGCTCGAACAATTCGCCCAGCAGCCGCACCGCGTCGTTGTTGCGGCTCAGCGAAAGCGACAGGTCGGCGGCCAGTTGCCGCACCACGTCGTTTTCCGGATCATCCCGCAGGACCTGCAGGTATTCCTCCAGGGCATCGGCGGTTTTGCCCTTCTGCAGGAGCTTCTCGGCGCGCTCTACGCGTTTGGCCAGTTCGGCCCGGTCCAGTCGTTTGTTTGTCTCAGGCATGCGGAATCAAGCGCACGAAACCCTGCTCCGATTCTAGGAGCCGGGTCCGGGGGCAGCAATGCGGTAAGGACCAGCCGCGATTACGAAGGTCACGCCCGACCGCTCCAGAAAAACTGCCCCTCAGATGGGTCAAAGCGCCTGGCAGGTAATGTTCTAACTTAGTCTTTTCACCACAGAGTCGCAGAGACACAGAGAAACCCAACTGCTTGGAAAAGCCCTCAGCTTCTGGTTATTACCGGTTTCGAGGTCTTCTCTGTGACTCCGTGCCTCCGTGGTGAAAAAGGGCAAATTTAGGAGGCTGCGCTGGCAAGACGAAGTTTCGTTGCTTCAAAAAAATAGGCGCCGGAAGGTTCCGGCGCCTTTCGAGGAGCAACGACTCGCGAGATGCGGTCTAGCGAGAAGGGAAAACTTTAGCCCGAAACTTTATTTGCTCTCCGCCACCGACGGACTGGCCCCAAAGTCGCGGCGGCTATTGACGGCCGTGCGGGCGGCGCGGGCGGCCGGTTGGGTCGCGGCAGCGGCTCCGTAGCGCTCCAGCAGGACCGGCGCCATTGTGTTTTCGGCTTCTTTGACGAAGATCATCTTGCTCTCCGAAGCCATGTCCACGCGCACGAAATCCCCCAGCCGAACCTGTCCCGTGGCCACCAGATTGGCCAGCGGGAACACCAGGTTGCGCTCGATGGCGCGCTTCAGGTGCCGCGCCCCGTAGCGCGGGTCGGTGCCTTCTTTCAGCAAATACTCTTTCACCGCCGCGGTGCAGTTGAACACGAATTGGTTGGTGCCGGCGGCCATCAGCACGCGCTGCTGCACCATGCCCAGTTCGATGTCGAGAATCTGCGCCAGATGCTCGTCGCGCAGCGTCTTGAACACCACGGTCTTGTCAATGCGGTTCATGAATTCGGGGGTGAACTTGCGCCGCGCCGCTTCCACCGCCGTGCGCTGAATCTTGTCGTCGAACGATTCGTCTACCTCAAATGCTTTCGGAGCAAACCCGAACCCGCCGTCCACCAGGTTGGTCATTTCGCCTGCGCCCAGGTTCGACGTCATAATGATGATGCACTGCGACAGATCCACGCGCCGGTTGTCGCCCAGGGTCAATGTGGCCTTGTCGAGAATTCCCAGCAGAAGCTGCCACAGCGAATCGCTCGCCTTTTCGATCTCGTCAAACAGCAGAATCGAGAGCTTCAGCTTTTCCGTGAACCACTGATTCAACGCTTCCTGCGTCAGCAGAGGATGCGTCTCGCGATGCCCCAAATATCCCGGAGGCGAGCCAATCAGCTTGGCAATCTCATGCGAGTGCTGGAACTCGGCGCAGTCAATCTTGATGCAGGCCCGCGAGTCGCCAAACAGCGCTTCCGCCATGGCCTCGACTACCCGCGTCTTGCCCGATCCGGTCGGCCCCAGAAACAGCAGATTTCCCACCGGCCGCCCGGGAGGGTTCAGCCCGGCCAGAAACATCTGATAGATCTCGACGACCTTCTCGACCGCCTGCTCCTGGCCTACAATGCGGCGACGTAGGGCGGTTTCAAACTCTCCAGCATCGTTGCTGCGGCGGTTCGGATCGAGCACTGTGGCGAGGTTCGTTCTCATAAGATGGCTGCCCGGGGCTCCCGGACCGGTTTCCTTTCGTTCGGCCGCTTTCTACGGCTCTTCTCGATCTGCTCTGGGATCTCTTGGGCCTTTTACCCTGTTTCCAGCCCACGCTCTAGAGTCGCCCGATCCGTTTGTCCTGTCCACCTCTCGATCACAGAACCGGGAGCGCTTCACCTAGCAAATAAGCAAACCGTTAGCCACCGATACGGCCTGATTGCAGCCGCCCGGAACTCATACTGCCGGCAGGAGTTAGCGCCAATCTAGGGCCATTCCTCCGGGCCTCGGCCCGAGCCCCATCTTCCCAAAGAGAAATACTTTGCAGTATCGGGGAAGGAACCCGTACCACCTTTGGGCCACATTGGGACGAACACTAGGAGCCACTCGCAAACTTCGCCCAACGGGCGGCATCATGAGTTGGCAGGCTTCGTCAACCATCTGCATCGCTGGAGCCGTTACCAAGGAAGACAGCCAACCGTGTCTGTCCCGCCGTAACTAGCAGGAGCCAAAGGCCAAAGCTAGCATCGCAGGGAGGGGAATTTGTGTCAGGAGGAAGCTTGCGCCTTTCGTCGGTTCGGATCATCACTACCAGTTCCTGTCTTCTTTTTGGCGCGGCCGCGTGGCGGTTGGGCCCGCATTCCGCTTCCGATTTCGCTGTCGCAGCGCAGACGGCCCGTACGGCAGCCATCGCCTCAGCCCCAGCGGCTCCCAAGATGCCGCACCTGCATTTAGTTAGCGCCAGCGTGTCGGCGATTGCCAAGTCCGGAACCTTGCCTGAACCGAAGCTCATCGCCCCTCCCGGCAGCGAGATTTACACGGCCAAGCGCGGCGAGGCCATCCCCACCATCGCCCACCATTATCTGGGCCGCACATCGTATCTCACTTCGGCTGAGCTCGCCAACGCTATCCGCGCCGTGAATCACAAATCCGACACGGCCAATTTCCTCAAAGCGAACGAGGAGATCATCATCCCCGGCATCCTCCCGGCGCCGATCAGCGAGAAGACCGTGCCGGTTCCCAAAGACTTTGAAGTTCGCGCCGTCTACCTGACCGGAATGATGGCAGGCAGCGACCACGGATTGCGCATCATCCGCCAATGGCGCCAGGTCGGCGGCAACGCCGTCGTCTTCGACATTAAAGATTCCGACGGCTCGGTGAGCATTTCCTTCGACCACCCGCTGGTGGGAAAGCACAACGTTTACATTCACGACCTGCCCAAGCTCGTCCATTTCCTGCATCAGCAGAATATGCACGCCATCGCGCGCATCGCCATCTTCCGCGACGAGCGCCTGGTCACCGACCACCCTGAACTTGCCGTGCAGTCGCGCCAGAACCACACGGCTTGGCGGGAGAACGGCAAGCTGGTCTGGACCGATCCCTCGCAGCCCAAGGTTCAGGAGTACAACATCGCGCTGGCGAGGCGCGCCGCCGAGCTTGGGGTCGACGAGATCCAGTTCGACTACGTCCGCTTCCCCGCCGAAGGCGACCAGAAAGACGCCAGCTTCGTGTTTCAGAAGGATCAACCAGAACCTACTCAGGATTCATGCGCCGACACCACCCCTGCTCATGGAGGGACGGACGCCACCGTCCGTCCCGTGGCAGCGAAGCCAGGCGTGACCACCACAAAGACAGGAACGAAGTTCCGTACGGACGGCACTGCCGGAGCCTGTCATGCCCCTCGCGGCCCGCAGCGTTCCGACGTCATCGCCGCCTTCCTCAAAAATGCCTACGCCGAGATTCATCCCACCGGCGCGCTGTTCTCGCTCGACGTTTTCGGCGTGATGGCCTGGCAGCGCCCGGTTGATCTCTCGCACACCGGCCAGGACATCGTGCAGATGGCCCGCTACTGCGACGTGCTCTCGCCCATGATCTACCCTTCGCACTTCTTCGGCATGGACAACATTCCGCATCCCGGCGACGAGCCCGCCCACTTCATCGGCGAGTCCATGGACCGCTTCGAGCTGATCACCAAGGGAAGCGGAGTCGTCATTCGTCCGTGGCTGCAAGCCTTCCACTGGCGGACCAAGACTTACTCGCCCGAATACATCAAGGTGCAGGTGGAGACCGCTCACGACAAAGGCGGCATCGGATTCTTGTTCTGGAACGCCGGCAACGACTACTCCAAGCCCTTCACCGCCATGCCCGAGATGAAGGCGGCAAACTACAAACCTGTGTTGAAGGAAAACGCCCCCTCTAGTTCGAGTGACGGAGCCAATCCCGGCGGAGCCGCTTCCGGGGCGACTTCCGGGACCGCTTCCAAAGACGAGTCCGGTTCGAAGAACGTGTCCGGCCCGCACGACGGCCCGCGCGAGGGAACGTCCGGCGGCGCTAGGGACAAATACCGCTTCTTCCGCGGCGACGAACTGCCCGTGGCCATCACGCAGGCAGCGCTGACCCCGACCGCCGCGACATCAGGAACCCACTAAACAAATTGTCATCGTGAACATGCGGGGACAGCCGCCCTCGGCTGTCCATGCGGGGTTGCTCGTGTGAGGTTGCTTGTGTGGGGACGGGCGCCCTCGCCCGTCCAGGCGGCCCAGAAGTATCGGGCCGCAGCCCTTTTGGGCTAGGTGGAAGTGATGTTGCCGGGGCCGTTAGGGACAGAGATAATGCGTTTATGCTGGACACCACCTACAAGGGGCGTTCTTTCCTGCATCGGGAATTGTGGCGCGTTGTGGAGATGCAGGGCGAGATTGCCGAGGAGAGACAAGGGCGCGGCGCTTTCTACAACCACCTTGTTGCAATGGTTTTCGCGCTTCATGCGGTTGAGGCGTATCTGAATTTCATCGGGGAACTGCTGGCCCCAGATATTTGGAGAGACGAGCGAAGGTACTTCCGCAAGGCGCCCTACCGGGGATTCGAGGGTAAGGTGCGCAAAGTCTTGGAGTTGGTATCGCTTCCGTGGGCAGTGGCGGACCGGCCCCTTAAGACAGTGCTTGAACTGAAAGAGCTGCGGGATTTAATAGCGCATCCCAAGACCGAACAGTTGTGCGGCAGCGTCCAAACGCCCGGCAATGAAGTCCCATCTGTGCTTGCTGTTCCCACTACGCTATCCAAGATCGTCACAGCCGAGGCGTGCGCAGTTTCCATCCATGATGTTGAGGAATTTCTCGACAACATCCACACGGCGGCCCGGCCGCAGACAGACGACATTTGGTTCGGCCCACGCGCCCTGCGTGGTGTAGATTTTCACGTTGGTGGCAGTTCGACATATACGAAAGACTGGAGCCTTACTGCTGCGGTGTTGTGGCTGGCTCTTGTTTTTTGTGGAACGCCATCCAAACATCAAACTCCTGCTCGCTGTCGACGCGCTCCTGATACACCCACAGTTCCGGCGGGGAATTTAGGTTTTCATCCTTCGCGTTGCTTATCGTGATCGGCTTCCAGATTAGCCCGGTTTCGGTATCCACCAGATACACGTCGGCGCGGGCGTGCGGACTGAAAAACAACTGGTACCGTCCGACATGGCTTTGCGGCGCGCTGACCTCTGCCTTGGGCGTCGTCTTGGTTGTTTGTGGGGCCTTCGCCGTTTGGCCAATCGCGCAGACGGCCACAATCAGCAGTACAGCACCAAACAAGTTCTTCATGTCGTGCCTCCAGTCGCCCCAAGCCTAGTGGGGCGTTTTAGCGCCTGTCAAACTAGGCGCGCCGCCCCACCCCTTCGACTACGCTCAGGGCTCCCTGCGGCCCGGTGCACCTGGGGCCGCCTGGACGGGCGAGGGCGCCCGTCCCCACACGAGCCACGGGGCATCAATCACGCTAAATATTGCCAAGTCGTGCTATATAATATCTTCATGAGGAACACGAAAACCCTTTCCGTCACCCTGCCGCCGGAGATGCTGAAGCGGGCGCAATCCATCGCGAAAAAAGAAAGCCGCACCTTGAGCGAGTTGATCCGGGAGGCGCTGCGCCGTTACGAACAGCGGTCCTGGTGGGACAAGGTCAATACCTACGGCCGCGCCACAGCCGAGCGGCAAGGCATCCGCGAAGCAGATGTGGACCGACTGGTCCATGAAATACGAGCCAGCAAGCGAGGGGCGAGAAAGTGATCCGCATACGAAAAATCCCCACGTCTCGCAAAAGACGCGAGACATGGGGCACCCGGCCAGCCCTCCCTGCGGCCCGATGAACCTGGGCCGCCTGGACCCTTCGACTACGCTCAGGGCAGGCCAAGCGAGGGCGCCCGTCCTTACACGAGCCCTACCCACACAAGCCACGCGGAGCATCAATCACGCTGCCGTAATAAGCCGGGCTGCTGGCTTTTGGAATGGTGTCGAGGAAAGCAGGTTCCTCACCGGGCTTGGGGCCCGGTTCGGAATGACAAGAGGTTTGGGAGGGATCAGCCTTTCCCAAGACTCACGTCCTTGGCTAACTAATATCGCCCTTCGGGCTGGCCACTGTCACTTCTTGGGAAAGTTCGGGTCGGCCTTGATCTCGCGAATCTGCTGAATGTGCCGTTCGGAATGCGTGGAGATCTCCAGCATCCATTGCCAGGAATCAATCAGCTCTCCATAGTCTCCGAAGCTGTGGGCGCGCAAGTCGTCGTCGGTCGTTTTGATGTACTGGATCATGGTCGCGCGGAGCGTCTGGAACTTGGCCAAGGCTTCGCCGAGGTCCTTGTAGGTCTCGACTTTCTCGTGTCCTCCGCCGGTCTTCGTGTGCACCACGCGATCGATGCCGTACCACATGATATCGGCGTCGGTGGCGTCCGATTTCTTGTCTTTCATGTCCGGCGGCGCCTTCACGGCCTTCATCAACTCGCGCCAGTAGTCGGGCTCGGCAACCGCCAGGTGAGAAACGCATTCCCGGATCGACCAGCGGTCGGGCGAGGCCTTGTACTCCAGTTGTGCCGGAGACAGCCCGCGCACTTCCTCCGCCAGCATTGACCCGGTCATTTCAAAGTGCACCAGCAAGTGCTCGCGATCCCGGTCGCTCATGCCTTGCGCAGCCGAAAGACGAACAGTTGTGGTTAGAAGAAGAAGGATGGGCAGAAGTCGGATGGTTTTCATAGAGTTCATGTCAGGAATCACTGCTTAGACCAATCCACCTAAAGAAGGTGAGCAGCCTCAGGTTCGACCGGACCCCGAAGGGGCGGACGAATTGCTCGAAACCAGGGTGGGGCGAAAGCAACGACGCGGGAAATCAAAGTCCCCACCCTGTCGCAAAGAACGCGACAAGGGTGGGGCAACCGTGCTTCCTGCGGCCCGATGAACCAGGGCCGCCTGGACCCTTCGACTACGCTCAGGGCAGGCTAAGCGGGGGCGCCCGTCCCTCCACGAGCCCGTTCCCACCCAAGGCCTGCCCCAGACAGCCCATTCTCCTCGGCTATAATGTTCAGCAAGGAGTTTCCATGGCCATCCAGAAGACCGAAAAGATCTGGTACAACGGCAAGCTCATCCCCTGGGACGACGCCACCATTCACGTGATGTCGCACGTGATTCACTACGGCTCTTCGGTGTTTGAAGGCATCCGCTGCTACGACCCGCCCGCCGGGCCGGCGATTTTCCGCGCTCAGGAGCACATCCAGCGGCTGCTCGATTCGGCCAAAGTTTACCGCATGGACGTGCCTTTCAACCGCGACGAACTGGTCAAGGCCATGCTCGAAACCGTGGGACACAACGGGGTGTGGCCGTGCTACGTGCGTCCAATCATCTTCCGTGGATACGGCGACGCGGGCGTCAGCGCGCTCACCAATCCGATCGAGATCTACATCGTTAACTATCCGTGGGGAAAGTATCTGGGGCACGAGAGCGACGCCTGCGACGTGTGCATCTCCTCCTGGACACGCCTGGCACCCAACACGCTGCCTGCCATGGCCAAGGCGGGCGCGAATTACATGAACTCCCAGCTCATCAAGATGGAAGCCCTGGCCAACGGCTATGTCGAGGGCATCGCGCTCGACGTGAACGGGTTCGTCAGCGAAGGCTCGGGGGAAAACCTGTTCGTGGTGCACCGCGACCGGCTGATCACGGCTCCGCTGGGCAATTCGGTGCTGCCCGGCATCACCCGCGACTCGATTCTGCAGATCGCGCGCGATATGAACATTCCGATCGTCGAGCAGATGATTCCGCGCGAGATGCTGTACATCGCCGACGAGGCGTTTTTTACCGGCACGGCCGCCGAGGTCACGCCCATCCGCACGGTGGATAAGATCAAGGTGGGCAAGGGCATGGTGGGGCCCATCACCAAGGCGCTGCAGAAGGAGTTTTACGCCATCGTGCGCGGCGAGAAGACCGACCGCTACGGCTGGCTGACGCCCGTCCCGGTGCGCGCCAAGCAGCCGGTCACTGTTTAATCCGCGGCGGGTTAATCGTTTGCTGTTCAATCTGGCGGCCAGGCCGCGGCGTATAATTTGCGACGCTTCCGCCGGGAAGCTCATCTATGCGGAGGGGCGGGGGCATTTCAGAAAAGCTCGCGCCCCTTCTGATCGTTCCAGCCCGAAAACAAAACGCTTTCACGAGGAGGAAATATGCCCCAAGGCCTGACTCCTGAATTTGCCCTTGGTTATCGCGCCATGATGCTCGACGGCGTCTTGCGCGAAGCCGAAATCACCAAGAAAGTGATCGCGGCCGTGCCCGATGCAAGGGCCGATTACAAGCCCGATCCCAATGCGCGCACGGCCAAGGAATTGGCGTGGCACCTGGCCAACACCGATATCCAGTTTCTGGATGGAATCGCCGCTTTGAACTTCGGCATGGATACGCCCGAACATAAACCCCAGACCTCAGCCGAAGTGGCCGCGTGGTACGACGAGAACATCAGGCGCGGCGTGGCCCGCGTGGCCGCGATGACGCCGGAGCAGTTACTCACCCCGATCAACTTCTACAACGTGTTTAACATGCCGGCAGTGCTGTATCTGGGATTCCTCAACAATCACAGCGTCCACCATCGCGGCGAGCTGGCAACGTACCTGCGGCCGATGGGATCGAAAGTGCCTTCGATCTACGGCGGAAGCTACGATGAGCCGTTCGAGATGCCGGGCAGCCCGGAGGAAACTGCGGCGTAAGTAGCCTTTCAGCCGGAACCAAGCCGCCCCAAGGGAGTCTGTTACGAAACGGCGGGCCAAGAAGTAGGAAGGAAGCGATGTTCTGAAACCGGGAC
>OMOD01000155.1:2997-45232 GCA_900290255.1 Candidatus Sulfotelmatobacter kueseliae | reverse complement strand
GCGCCACTCGACTCCTCTCGCTACACCACTACTCTCAATCCGCCGCACCAGCGGCTTAGTTCTAACGGGCTAACCGGAAACAATAGCTCCTTAAGTTAGCGCTTTATGGGGGTGTGCTCTCGGCGGCGATACTGATGGTGCAGGCCAGAACCTGGATCCCTCGCTACGCTCGGGATGACAAGCGTTCTTACAGTCCACGCTATAGGTGAAAACGGCTAGAAGCGCCAGACCGCGCCTACGCCAAGAAAATAGTTATGCTGCCGCGTCTTGCCGGTCGGGGCCTGGGGAAAATCAGGCTCTCCCGCCCAAAAGTCGCGGCCTTCGGCGCGCAGCGCAACCCTCTTTGTAAGTTTGACGTCCAGTCCGATTCCGTACTGCAGCACTCCCGAGGTGGTGGAACTGCCGGTGTTGTTAGCCCCGTAAAGCGTCAACTTATTCTGGCTGATATGGCCAAAGCCCCCGCCCAAGCTGCCCCACAGAGACACTGCGGTGGTGGGGAACAGATTCACCCGCACGGAGGGAGTTATGAACAGCGCCTTGTAGTCCTGGGGCACCAGGCTCTGACCGCCGGCGTGAAGGTCCTCGTCGGGATTGAAAAGAATGGGGAGTTCCGCGGCCACCGCGAAAATCGGCGTCACCAGAAGGCGACGGGCGTAACTGCCTTCAATCGTCAGGCCTTTCCCGTAACGAATGTAGGGATCGAAGCACGGAGCGGTGCACCGGGTTAGCGCCTGGGTGCTGATGAACGTTCGGCCGATGCTGCCGCCCAGGTCGTTCTTCTCATCTTGCGCGGCCAGCGCACCTACCATCGTAACCACGCACAGGACCGCAATCCACAGTCGTTTCCCGGACATTTGCCCCTCCTGCGAGGTCCTTCTAATCTTTATCGTTACGGCGGTAAGCCATAGCCTAGCACGACGCGGGGCATTTTGAATCCACAAGTGCTTCTCCCCTGTGGATTTCTCATCAGGCTGGGCGCCGGGTTCGGATCATGCGTGCAATGCCGGAAGCGCCGCCCTGGAATGCTAAAATTGAAAGATTCCATGCCGTCTAAAATCCTTACCAGCAGCAATTCTCCCAAGAAGCCTCAGGAATCCCCTCCGGCCCAGCACCGGCCGAAAGTCGGCTTCGTCAGCCTGGGCTGCCCAAAAAACCTGGTGGATAGCGAAGTCATGATGGGGCTGGTGGCGCGGGCCGGCGCGGAATTGACGCCGCGCGCGCAAGACGCCGATGTAATCGTGGTCAACACCTGTTCATTCATCGAAAGCGCGCAGCAGGAGTCGGTGAACACGATCCTCGAAATGGCAGCGCACAAGACCGGCGGCAAAACCAAGAAACTGGTGGTCGCAGGATGCCTGGTCGAGCGCTTCCGCGACCAGATTCGCAAAGACATCCCTGAAGTTGACGCGGTGGTGGGAACCGGCGAATTAGAAAACATTCTCGCCGCGGCCGGTTTGACCGCCGCGCAGAATGGCCGCCGAAATGGTATCGGGAACAGTTCGCCATTCGTGGTGTTGCCATCGCGGCCGGAAGGCGACGCCCGCGCCGCGCAAGGCCGGTTCTCGCGCGAGGCGTGGGCGCGCGAATCCTCGGCTGGCGAATCATGGACCGGGGCCGTTGGCGACTTGCCCAACTATCTCTACGACGATTCGACCCCGCGCATTCTGGCCACGCCGCGGCACATGGCTTATATCAAGATCGCCGAAGGCTGCGACCATCCCTGCACGTTTTGCATCATTCCGCAGTTGCGCGGCCAGTTCCGCTCCCGCCGCTTCGAATCGGTCGTGGCGGAAGCCGAACGCCTGGCGCAAGCCGGCGTGCGTGAGATTACCCTGATCGGCCAGGACACCACCTGCTACGGCGAAGACTTCGGCCTGCAAGATGGCCTGGCGCTGCTGCTCGAAACGTTAGCTCGCATCGAAGACTTGCGCTGGATCCGCTTCCTCTACGCCTATCCCAACAAAATTACCGGCAAGCTGCTGGGGGCGATCGCGCAACACGAGAAGATCTGTTCCTACATGGACGTGCCCCTGCAGCATGCCTCGGCCTCAGTGTTGAAGCGCATGAAACGCGGAGGCGGTGCGGATGTATTCCTGCGCTCGATCGCCAAAATGCGGCGCATCGTGCCCGATCTGACGCTGCGCACGTCGTTTATCGTGGGCTTTCCCGGCGAGACGGAAAAAGAATTCGAAGAACTCTGCGCTTTCGTGCGCGAGGTTCAGTTCGACTGGATGGGAACGTTCGCCTACTCCGATCAGGAAGGTGCAGCCGCGTACTCCCTGGAGAAAAAGCTCTCTCCGCGCGAGATCGAGCGGCGCCGCAAGCATCTGATGGCAATCCAGCGCCAGATCAGCAGAAAGAAGAAGATGGCGCTGGTAGGGCGCGAGTTCGATCTGTTGCTGGAGGGTGAATCCGAAGAAAGTGAATTGCTGCTCGAAGGCCGGACCACCATGCACGCGCCTGAGATCGATGGCAAGGTCTTCGTCAATGACTTTCCCGAAGGAATGACGCCGCAGCCGGGCGAGTTCTATCGCTGCCAGATCACCGAGAGCTATGATTACGACGTGGTGGCCAGGATTCTCTAGCGCGGCAAAAGGACTCGATTTTCAACCTGCAATCTGAAATCTTCCTTCTACAATAAGAAGCGATATGCCGCGCAAGCGCACGCTCAAACTCCGCTGCCCGATCTGCAAGAAGCCGGTGAAAAACACCGATATGGATTTCCCTTTTTGCAGCCAGCGCTGCCGCACTATTGATCTGGGCAGATGGGCGAGCGGAGCTTATGTGATCTCATCGCCGGTCAGAGACGCGGAAGAACCGATCCGCGAGAGCAATCTGGAAGACGTAGACAAAGACCCGTAACGAGCGTGTGCGGGCGAGACGCCAGCACGACAGCCGCTGAAGACGGCGGCGCTACGACACCTAGCGGCGCTTAAGTATGGGATCAATCAAGGCTAACGAGTCCAAGACCGATATGACGCCCGACCGCAGCGCCGCTGTCCCGCAGGCGGTCGCTGGATCTTCCCCCAGCGAAGGTGTGTCTCGTCCCGGCGCTCCACTCTGGGCAACTCTGATCGCGACTTTTTTCGGCATTGGCCGAATGCGCCCGGGCCCGGGGACTTGGGGTTCAGCCGCGACCGTACTGCTCTGGGCCGTTCTTGCGCACTGGCTCACTCCGTCCCTGCGCACGCCGGTCGCGTACGCGCTGGCAATCCTCGTCACGCTGATCGGTATTCCCGCCGCCACGCAAGTCGCCCGGTCGTCGGGAAGCAAGGATCCGCAGTTCGTGGTGATTGACGAAGTCGCCGGCCAACTGATCGCTCTGATCGGCGCTCCTCTCGCGTGGAAAACTTTTCTGGCTGGTTTTATATTTTTTCGAGCCTTCGATATCGTCAAGCCTCCTCCGGTGCGGCAGCTGGAGAGGCTTCCCGAGGGCGCAGGCATTGTGCTGGATGATGTGGCGGCAGGGATTTACTCCTTCTTGGGGATGCAACTTTTGCTGCATTTTGGTGTACTAAGCAAGTAGGCAGTTGCGAGCGGCGAGACCCGGGCAGTAAACTCTGCGATGCTCGGGCTCGCAACTCTGTGCTCGGTATTTCTCATGAGTCTTTCTGACCGCATCCTGGGCAGAAAAAACGTGAACGGCGGGCCGCGCATCGACGCGATTGTGCCGGCTCTGGCCCTGGCCGGGGGCGAAATCCGCATCACCGGTTCGGGGTTGCGGCCACGGGAGTTGGTCCGTCCCAAAGTGCGATTCGGCGACGTTGAAGGATCGGTCGTGGTCAGTTCCGACGCCTTTCTGGTCGCGCGCGTGCCCGAGGGCGCGACTTCCGGCGCGCTCGTGGTTGCTACCGACGGCCATGTCAGCAACGCCCAACCCGTAAAGGTCGCCGTGCCCATCGCCGAGAATCTTCACCCCGTCACCAATCCCGCGCTCGACGCCGAAGGCAATCTCTATGTCACATTCTCCGGTTCGCGCGGGCAGAAAGTTCCGGTGGCCATCTTCAAGATTGATACCAACTACACCGTAAAGCCATTCGTGGTCGAGATGATGAACGCCACTTCCATGGCTTTCGACCGCCAAGGCATGTTGTACGCCTCCTCGCGCTATGACGGCGCCGTCTATCGCGTGGCTCCCAACGGGAGCATGACCACCTATGCCGAAGGCATGGGCGTAGCCACGGGCATCGCCTTCGATCGCGAGCAGAATCTTTACGTGGGCGACCGCAGCGGCACCATCTTCAAGATTTCGCGCGATCAGCAGGTCTTTGTTTTTGCCACGCTGGAGCCGAGTGTGTCGGCTTACCACCTTGCGTTCAACGCACACGGCGATCTCTTCGTAACCGGGCCGACCACCTCCAGCTTCGATCACGTGTACAAGATCGCTCCCAACGGCACCGTGAGCACCTTCTACAAGGGTCTGGGCCGGCCGCAGGGACTGGCCTTCGATGGGGAGGGGAACCTCTATGTCGCGGCCTCGCTCGCCGGCAAGCGCGGGATTGTGAAGATCACACCCGATGGCAAGGCCACCCTGGAAGTTGCCGGCCACGGGCTGGTCGGGCTGGCCTTCGCGCCTGGGCGGTCGGTCGTTCTTGCCACTACCGACGCCGTGCACCATCTCGCGTGGAACATTCAGGGCTTGCCCCTGCTGCCTGAATAAGTCCGAGACGCTTGGCCCAATATGAACTTCGCGCTGCCCTGCGGCGTCATCCCGAAGGACCGCGCTTTGCCAGCGGGCCGAGGGATCTCCCTTGAGACGTTCGCCTGCTGGGAGATCCCTCGCTCCGCCTGAAAAACGGCTCCGCTCGGGATGACGCCCCGGAAGAAAATGAAGACGTCGTCTATCATTCACATTGAGCTACCAGCGAGCTCACCGTGCCGCTTTTCATTTAAACTTCTAACGCGTGAATGCCGAGATCATCGCGGTGGGTTCCGAGATGCTCACACCCTACCGCATGGACACCAACTCGCTCTATCTCACCGAACAGCTCAACCTGCTGGGCGTTGAGGTCGTCTGCAAGAGCGTTGTCGGCGACAATCTGCGGCGGCTGGTAGCGGCGGCGCAGCACGGGCTGTTTCGTTCCGACATTCTGATTTTCACGGGCGGCCTCGGCCCCACCGAAGATGACCTGACGCGCGAAGCCGTTGCCGAAGCGCTCGGCGCAGAACTACGCCGCGACCCAGAGATGCTGACGCGCATCGAACAGCGCTTCGCCGCGCACGGCTGGAAGATGGCGCCGAACAATATCAAGCAGGCGGACGTCATCGCCGGCGCTACCCCGCTCCCGAACCCCAACGGCACCGCGCCGGGACAATGGCTGGCCGGTAACTTCGAAGGCAAGGATCGAATCGTGGTGCTCCTTCCCGGCCCTCCGCACGAGATGAAGGCGCTATTTGAGAATGAAGTGCGCGAGCGGCTGCGAGCCAAAGTTCCCGCCGCCTTTCTCGCCAGCCGTACCCTGAAGGTTGCCATGCTGGGCGAATCGGCCGTTGACGCACGCGTCGCGCCCATCTACAAACGCTATGGAGAGGTGGATACTACCATCCTGGCCGGAGCGGGAGAAGTCGAGTTGCACTTCAAGTCGCGCGCCGCAACCCAAGATGCGGCGCAGCGGCGCGTGGATGAAGTCGCCGGGCTGGTAGAAGATGAACTCGACGACGCCGTCTATTCGCGCAGCGGCGAATCGCTGGAGCAGATCGTCGGCTACTGGCTGCAGATGCGCAACGCCACGCTGGCCGTGGCAGAATCGTGTACGGGAGGACTGCTCGCGGAACGCATCACGTCGGTCAGCGGCAGTTCGCGCTATTTTCTAGGCGGGGCCATCGTCTATTCCAACCAGTTGAAGACAGAACTCGCCGGCGTCCCGGCGGAAATGATCGAGCGCCATGGCGCGGTCAGCCGCGAAGTGGCGGCGGCGCTGGCCGAGGGCATTCGGTATCGCTGCGAGGCGACCTTGGGCGTGGGCATCACTGGAGTGGCCGGACCCACCGGAGGCACCGCGGAAAAGCCTGTCGGCCTGGTGTTTCACGCCGTGGCCAGCGACCGCGGGACAGATGTGGTCCAGCGCAACTTTGCCGGTGACCGCAAACGAATCCGCCGCTTCGCCTCGACCATGGCGCTGGATATGGTAAGAAGGAAGTTGATGTAGTCCCGAGCTGCGAGTCCCGAGTTGTGAGTTGCGAGCCGCATCCGAGTCGGCCTTCTTCTCGGCACTCACGACTCAGGACTCGGGACTCGAAGCTGCTTTTATGCGCCTCTTCATCGCTGTCGACATTGACGACGCCATCCGCGAGCGCATCGCCCGCTTTATCGAAGGCGTGCAGGGGTTCGCACCTGATGCGCGCTGGGTGAAGCCGGAATCCCTGCACGTGACCCTGAAGTTTATCGGCGAGCAGCCCGAAGCTGCGGTCGAGCAGATCAAGCTGGCGTTGGGAACAATCAGCGGGAACGCGGCAGAAATTCAATTTCGCGGATACGGCTTCTTCCCCACCGCGAAATCCGCGCGTGTGTTCTGGATCGGCATGGAAGCAGGGCCGCAACTGGCGTTGCTGGCCGCCACGATTGACACCCAGATGGCAGCCCTTGGAGTTGCGAGAGAAGCGCGGGCCTTCAGCCCCCACCTGACGCTCGCGCGCGGGCCGGGTGGTTCGGGTGCGCCGCGCTGGCGCAAAGAAGACGGCCTCCATCGCAGCTTTCTCCGCCTGCAGGAAAAACTCGCTGCTCTGCCCGCCCCCGAGTTTGGTACCATGACCGCCCGCGAGTTTTTTCTGTACCAGAGCCAGTTGTCGCCGAAGGGGTCGAAATACATGAAGCTGGCGCGGTTCGCGCTGCACTAGCAGACTGCTGAGCAAAATGCCATCTTTTCTCCTTACCGCTGTTCTAAGTTACCTGCTCGGTTCCATCCCTTTCGGCTATCTTCTAGTGCGCATCTTTCGCGGAGAGGACGTGCGGCAGAGCGGCAGTGGAAATATTGGAGCTACCAACGTCTCGCGCAAGTCGCCAGTGCTGGGTGTGGTCACGCTGCTGCTAGATGCACTGAAAGGATCTGCGGCTGGGTTGGCGGCGCTCGTCTTCTTGCGTGGCGAATTCATCAGTTGGGCCTATGCGAACGCACCCTGGTATCCCGACCACGCATGGACGGCGATGCCTGATGCCGCGCAGGCTCGGGTCGTAACCGGCATGGCTCTGGCTGCCCTGTTCGCCATTCTCGGCCACATCTTCCCGATCTGGCTGCGCTTTCGCGGAGGCAAAGGAGTCGCCACCGGGCTGGGGGCGTTTGCCCTAATCGCGCCCAAAGCCGTGCTGGCAGCGGTGTGTATATTTGTCGTGGTTGTACTTGTGTTCCGCTACGTGTCTTTGGGATCGATCATCGCGGTCGCGGCCTTCCCAATTCTCGCCTGGCTGCTGCATGAATACGGCAACGCCTGGCTGGCGTTGGCTTTCATGTCGCTGGCGTCGCTGCTGATCGTGGCCAGGCACCACCAGAACATCCGCCGCCTGCTGGCCGGCACGGAAAGGCGCTTTGGATTCAGGCGCGGCGCGAAGCCGGGATCGGAGCCGGAAAAACCATGAGCGAGATCGCCATTATCGGCGCGGGCGCGTGGGGCACGAGCCTCGCCATCGTTCTCGGACGCAAAGGCACGCACCGCGTCCGGCTCTGGGCCCACGAAACCGAAGTGTGCCAGGCCATCCAGCACAAGCGCATCAATGAACAGTTTCTCCCCGGCTGCCTCATCCCCGTCGGCGTGACTGCCACGAATGATCTCGCTTCCGCACTCGCCGGAGCGCAAATCGTGATCAGCGTCATGCCGTCTCAGCATTGTCGGGGTCTGTTTGAACGCATGCGGCCGCTGATTCCCCCGCAGGCATTGATCGCGAGCGCCACCAAGGGACTGGAGGAAGGTTCTCTCGAGCGCATGACCGAGGTGATCGCCGAAGTACTCCACCATGACGGACCCGCCCCAGCCATTGGAGCGCTCAGCGGTCCCTCGTTCGCCCAGGAAGTCGCCCGCGGCGACCCGACTGCAGTAACCATCGCCTCCAGCGATCCAGCCCTCGCGCGCACCCTGCAGACGGAATTCAGCGATCCCAATTTCCGCGTTTACACCAACAGCGATGTGATCGGCGTGGAACTGGGCGGCGCGCTGAAGAACATTGTCGCCATCGCCGCGGGAATCTGCGACGGTCTCGGTCTGGGACACAATTCGGTGGCCGCGCTGATCACGCGCGGCCTGGCTGAAATGACCCGTCTGGTGACGGCTTGCGGCGGCCGGGCTGAAACCATGGCCGGACTCGCCGGGTTGGGCGATCTGGTGCTCACCTGCACCGGCGGCCTGTCGCGCAATCGCAGTGTGGGTGTCGAACTTGGCCGCGGCCGCAAACTGCCCGAGATCCTGGCCGGCATGCATGGCATGGTCGCTGAAGGCATCTTTACCACCGCCGCCGCTGTAGGCCTTGCCCTGGCGCGGGGAGTGGAAATGCCCATCACCGCCCAGATGCACGCTATTCTGCACCAGGGAAAATCTCCCCGCGAAGCCATTCATGAACTGATGACGCGCAGCGGAAAGAGCGAAACCGGCGGCGGATCCTAGCGCAGTGTCTCCCCCGCGGACCGGACCAGCTTTTACTCCAACATCATTCGGAACCTGAAACCCGACCTCACCGGGATCATCGTTCACCTGGGCCACGACGATGGTGAACTCCAGGCCGTGATGGTGGACCATCCTGACTACGGATCAGCGTGGCGGCAGAGGGATTACAACGTCGTAACCAGCCCCGAATTCAAGAAGGCCATGGCAGACAATCACGTCATCCTCGTCAAATGGAAGGACTTGCAAAAGCTCCTGAACTAGAGCGAAGTCCGGGGTCTGAGGTCCGCTTTTCCCTGCCAAAGCCGCGCCAGACGGCACCTTTGAGAGGTACTTTGGTAATGGCGAACCGGCCAGCTTTTCCTCAAACCTGATCCATTTCACACTAAAATCTTAGGGATACCTTTGAAAGGCGCCGCCACTTCGACCCGGCGTCTGCGAGTTGAGTGAAGGGAGAGCTTTGTCCTCCAGCACTTCCAGCCACGCCCGCATCCCGATTCTGTACGTCATTCTTAGTGTGCTTCTGGTCATCAGCACGGTCCCCATGTATTTCTATTCCACGCAGGTGGTGGCCATCAATCGCGACCGTCTGAAGACCAACGAGATGCTGCTGCAGAACACGGTGACTCGCTCGCTGGCCGACGATCTTTCCCAGCACGAGCATTCGCTGCGCGTGATGCTGGCGAACTTGTCTTCCGCCATTCAGGTGGCCAGCGGCGGCGATATCGGTGAGCAAAACATTCACGCTCCGGAACTGCGGGCGCTGCTCGAAAACTTCGTTTCTTCCTCCGATGAAATTGCCTACGCCACTCTGCTGAATTCCGAGGCCAAAGGCATTTCCGCCGGCCGCATCGCTCCTGACGCCTTCCTGCAGCGCGAGCTGGAGCGCGCCTTCGCCGCGGCCCGCGACGGCCGCGCCTACAACGGACAGGCTCTGGTCGTGGGCGAAGGAAAATCCGCGCACACCGTTTTTCTGGTCAGCGCGCCGGTCAAGTACGGACCGCGATTCCTGGGCATGATCGCCTCGGTCGTAGATCTGCAGTTTCTGATCCGCCGCCTGCAGGAAGTCAGCGGGGGCGGTCTGACTCCCTATGTCGTCGACGCGCAGGGCCGCCTGGTCGCCGCCGCCACCTCCGAATTCGCCACCGGCCAGGACATGAAGAACCTGGAAATCGTGCGCAACTTTGTGGATGGGGGCAACAAAGCACAACTGGCCGCCACCAAGGAATTCGCCATTAACACCGGCTCGGAAGCGGTGCAGATGCTCGGCACCTACAGCCCGGTCACCTCCCTCGACTGGGCGGTGGTGGTGCAGAAACCCCAGCGCGAGGCCTATCGCGGAATTCTCGAAATGCAGCGCACCGCCCGCCTGCTGGCCATACTGGCGGTGCTCGTGAGCATCGGTGTCAGCATCTTCGCCGCGCGCCGCATCACCAATCCTCTGGAAGTGCTCACCCAGTCCAGCCGAGCCCTGGCCCGCGGCGACTTCTCGCAGCGCGTACACTTGTGGAGCCGCACGGAAATCGGCGAACTGGCCCAGACCTTCAACACCATGTCGGAAGAACTCGAACGCTTCGTCGAAGACCTCAAACGCGCCGCTGAAGAGAATCGCGCTCTGTTCATGGGCTCCATCCAGATGTTGGCCGGCGCGGTCGACGAAAAGGACCCATACACCCGCGGCCACTCGGATCGCGTCACGCGCTACTCCCTGCTGATTGCGAAGGAAATGAAGCTGCCCGCACCCTTCCTGGAGACGCTGCAGATTTCCGCCCAACTCCACGACGTGGGCAAGATCGGCATCGAGGACCACATCCTGAAAAAGCCCGGGGCCCTGACCGAGGAAGAATTCGAGGTCATGAAGACGCACACCACCAAGGGCGCCAACATTCTGCGCCCGGTCACGCAGCTGGCGGGAATGCTGCCTGGTATCGAACTGCACCACGAAGCCCTCGATGGCAGGGGATATCCTTACGGCCTCACGGGCGATCAGATTCCGCTGCTGGCGCGGGTGATCGCCGTGGGCGATACCTTCGACGCACTGACCACGAATCGTCCTTATCAGCAGGCGCACACGCCCGAGCAGGCTCTGCAGATCATCCGCAATCTTGCCGGCAAGCGCCTCGATCCCGACTGTGTCACGGCGCTGCTCGCGGTCTATGCCCGCGGCGAGATTCGCATCCAGCGCTTCACCATCAAGCGCCCGGTCGCGCCCGCGCCAACTCCAGTTGAGGTGCCCGCGGCAACTCAAGCTGCCGGTGCGGCAGCTACCGTCCCAGCCGCGCTCTCTCCCGACACAGCTGTCCTGGAACGAACCCGTGTCTAGCCTGTCCTCAATTTCCCGGCGACCTACGATTTTCGCCGTGGCCTTTGCAGCGTTCCTTCGCGCACTCCGCAGTTCAAGTTTCTAATTCGGCCGACAGGAACCAGGCCAATTTCCAGAAGCCCATCGCTTGCGGTGAAGACCCACCGGGTTGGTCCCCGTATAATCAGTTTCTGTCCTCTTATGATCCAGACTCTTTTCGGCAGCCTCGAGGAAGAAAAGAAGACCGGCTTTCTGGACCGCATGAAGCAGGCGGTCACGCGTACCCGCGAGAATCTGGCGGGGCGCATCGAGCAGGTCGTCTCCCTCGGCAAGGAAATCGACCGCAATACGCTCGACGATCTCGAGGCCACGCTCATCAGCGCCGATCTCGGCATGGCCACCACGCAGCAGGTTCTCGCTACGCTGCGGGAGAAAGCCGACCGCAAGCAGATCAAAGATGTGCAGGAACTCAAGCGGCTGCTGAAGGAAGAATTGCTGGCGATTCTGAACTCCGCCAGCGCACGGCCGGTTCGGAAGGTGGATGGCGTGCCCGAAGTCATTCTGATCGTGGGCGTCAACGGCACCGGCAAGACCACAACCATCGGCAAGCTGGCGCAAGTCTTCCGCTCACAAGGAAAGAACGTCCTGCTTTGCGCCGCCGACACTTTTCGCGCCGCCGCCATCGAGCAACTGGAAATCTGGGGCCAGCGAACGGGCACCGAAGTGATCAAAACCAAGCCCGGAGGCGATCCTGCCGCCGTTTTGTTCGATGCCCTTCAAGCCGCCGCCGCGCGCAAAAACGACTACGTCATCGTAGATACCGCCGGCCGCCTGCACACCAAGTCGAGCCTCATGGCCGAACTCGAAAAGATGCGCCGCACCGCCCAGCGCATCATTCCCGGAGCGCCCCACGAGACTCTGCTGGTAATGGACGCCACTACCGGCCAAAATGGTCTGCAGCAGGCACGGCTGTTCACCGAGTCCGCGGGCGTGACCGGCATTGTTCTGACCAAGCTCGACGGCACGGCGAAGGGCGGCGTGGTGGTCGCGATTTCCCGTGAGCTCGGATTGCCCGTACGCTTTGTCGGCGTGGGCGAGAAGGCGAGCGACCTGCTGCCCTTCGATCCCAAAGAGTTCGTCGATTCGTTGTTTGAATAGTGGAAGAGCGGCCCTTGAGGGCCGCGTAAGCCGCCTTCAATCTGTCGGGCTTCAGCCCCTGTGGTCGCTCCTTCGTGGTAGATTCTCCCTGCATGCCCGTTCACGCCGCCGACGAACACCTTCTCCACCGCGCGCTCGAGCTGGCGCGCCACGGCATCGGTCTGGCCTCGCCCAACCCGTACGTCGGCGCGGTTATTACCGACGCTCAGGGCAACGTCGTCGGTACCGGAACTTACACGTACGCCGGCCTGAAGCACGCCGAGATCCTCGCCCTCGAGGCAGCGGGCGCCAGGGCACGCGGCGGCACGCTCTACATCAACCTCGAGCCCCACGCCCACCAGGGTCGCACGCCCCCGTGTACCGACGCGCTGATCGCCGCCGGCGTTCATCGCGTGGTGGCTTCCATGCCCGATCCGAATCCAAAAGTCAGTGGCCGTGGATTCGACAATCTGCGCGCCGCCGGCGTGCGCGTGGAGGTCGGCCGCCTGGAAGAGCAAGCCCGCCGCCTGAATGAGGGATTTGCCTGCTACATCCGTAACGGCACGCCGCTGGTGACGCTGAAGTCCGCCATGACGCTCGACGGCAAGATTTCGCCGCCGCCAGGAAACGTCTTGAGGCCTGAAGCGCCGGACCAAGGCTTGGCCCCTAGCGGGTTTCGCGGAAAATGGATCACCGGCGAAGCCGCCCGCGCTCACGTGCACGAACTGCGTCATCAGCACGACGCGATTCTGGCCGGTATCGGCACAATTCTCGCCGATAATCCCCTGCTCACCGACCGCAGCGGACGCCCGCGCCGCCGCCCGCTACTGCGCGTGATTCTCGATTCGCACCTGCGGCTTCCGGTTGAATCGCGTCTCGTACAAAGCGTGGCCAAGGAGCAAGATAACAGCGTGCTGGTCTTTTGTTCCTCCGTCACCGAACAGAGAAAGTCCCAACTCGAACAGCTCGGCATCCACGTTGAGCAACTTCCCGCAACCAGGCCGGACGGCCGTCCCGATCTACCGACTATCCTGCGCCGCCTGGGGCAACTGGAGATCACCAGCTTGATGATCGAAGGCGGAGCCACGGTGAATGGAGCCGCGCTCGTCGCCGGCGTCGTGGATAAGGTTTTTCTCTATTACGCGCCGAAGATCCTGGGCGGCGCCGGCTCGATTCCTTTCGCCGCAGGCGCGGGATTTGAGGACACGCATCCCGCCGCTCAGGTCAAGCATTTGCACCTGCACCGCTTCGGCGAAGACTTCGCCGTGGAAGGCTACCTGCGCGAACCGTACGGAGAAAGCAATTGTTGATTTTCGATTGTTGATTGTTGATTGTTGATTGAAGACCACAAACACCAGAACGAAGGGTCTCCATTCAACAATCAAGAATCAACAATCAACAGTTCTCGTGGCAGGATTATCATATTCAGTTCGTCCCGGAGGCCTTCATGTTCACCGGCATCGTAGAAGAAGTAGGGCGCGTCACCCGCATTGAGCAGCGGGGCGAAAACCGCCGCATCACCGTCGCCGCCGAGAACGCGCCCAAAGAACTCGGCACTGGCAATAGCATTTCTGTCAGCGGAGTCTGCCTCACCGCGCTCGACATCAAGCCCGGATCGTTCTGCGCCGACCTCGCCCCTGAAACCTGGGTGCGAACGTCATTCTCGCGCATTCACGAAGGCGCGCTGGTCAATCTCGAACTACCCATGAAGGCCGACGGACGTTTCGGCGGCCACATCGTACAGGGACACGTGGATGGCGTCGGCAAGCTGATCGCCTTCGAGCGCATCGCCGACTCGGAAAACTGGTGGCTGCACATCGAACTGCCGGACGACGTGGAGAAGTACACCGTGTTCAAAGGCTCGATCTCGATCGAAGGCATCAGCCTTACGGTAGCGAAGCTCGAAAAGAATCGTTGCACCATCGCCATCATTCCCCACACCGTCGAGATGACGAATCTGCACTCGCTCAAGCCCGGCGATCCAGTCAACCTCGAAGCCGACCTCATCGCCAAATACGTTGAGAAGATGATGCAAGGTGAGGTAACCGAAAACTCGCTGACGCTCGAAGAGTTGGTGCAGCAGGGGTTTTAGAAACAGTTGCCAGCGGCCAGTTGTCAGTTACCAGTAGTTCCGCGTTCCTACTGGCAACTGGCAACTGACGGCTGGCAACTGAGTCAAGCTTCCAGCTTCAATTCATCTAGTTCCAAGAACTCCTGAATGATCGGTTCTGCGGATTTTTCCATCTCGGCATAGGTGCCAAAGAAAATTGCCTTGGCTTCATGCAGGAAGACGATCCGGTCGGCCAGCTTTTGCGCCAGCCGCATGTCGTGGGTCACGACGATGCTGGTCAGGTTCAGTTGAATCTTGAGCCGCTTGATCAGGTCGCCGAGCAATTGCGCCATCAGCGGATCCACCTGGGTTGTGGGCTCGTCATACAGCACGCACTCCGGACGCGCCGCCAGCGCCCGCGCAATCGCCACCGACCGCTTCATGCCGGTGGAAAGGTCCGACGGCAGCAGATCGCGCATGGCCTCGACGCCCACCATCCGCAGCAGCCCGTCCACGATCTGGTAGATCTGCTCTTCGTTCAGATCTTTGTGTTCGCGCAGGGGAAACGCCACGTTCTCGCCCACCGTGAGCGAGTCGAACAGCGCCCCATTCTGGAAAACCATGGTGACTTTCTTGCGGATCGCCTCCAGTTGCACTTCGTTGTAATCGGTAATGTCCTCTCCGGCAACGATCACGCGCCCCGCATCCGGCTTGAGAAATCCCATGATGTGATGCAGCGACACCGATTTGCCCACACCGCTGCGCCCCAGGATGCAGACCGTTTCGGCGGCCAGCACCTCGAAGCTCACGTGATCAAGCACCACGTTGTCACCAAACGCCTTGGAGACGTCGCGGAAGGCGATGTACGGCTCGGGATGTGTTTGGTCCGGCATTGCTTAGTCGCGAGTTGTGAGTCCTGAGTCGCGAGTGGGTGCCCCACCCTTCGCGATTTTCGAAGGGTGGGACCAAGGCTCGCAGCTCATAGCCTATTTTGTCATCCTGAGCGGCGCTCTTTGCCGCGAACGCCTGTGCAATGACAAGCTGAGCAACTGAGCGCAACGGCCATTTAACAACAACTACCCAGGCCGTCCCTCTCTACCGATCCGGCAGCCTCGGTTCACTGATTCCAGAGGTACTCTTTGGCATACGACAATTTGAATTTTTCTTTCAGCGCCCACTTCACCTCAACCCCGTGGGGTGCGCTCTTCGAGGTACCTGGCGGCACGTATCTAAGGTAGTACATGCCGTCCATCATTTCCTTGATAGTCGCAAAGACCTCCGGCGCGTTCCTCGTGCCGACCTGGCGGAAAGACTCACCGCCGGTCACGTCAGCCAAGGTCTGCATGACTTTCCCTCCCCCGGAGGCCGGGCCAGAGAGTTCGGTATCGATAGTAAAAATCACTGCCCCGGCCCTCAACGCTTCAGAAACTGCCTGGTCGCGCGTAACGTGGCTCTGGTTGTCTTCCCCATCGCTGATCAGCACGAGTACACGCCGTGTCGGCTTCTGCCAGTCGCGTGGTCCCATGCGCTCCTTGCAGGCCATCCCCAGAGCATCGTAAAGCGCCGTTGCGCCGCCGACCCTGATCGTGAGACCGGTGGTGGTTTGCAACTGTTCCCTCGTTAACCATTTGGTCGCCCGGGGAGTGGTGTCAAAATCCAGTAAGAACACTCGGTCCTCCGGGCCGCGAATACTATTACTCACAAATTGCCTTGCCGCCTTGAGAATATCGCTGAGTTCAGCAAAACGCTGTGAGTTGCTGTCATCGATCAACAGGCCCAGTTCCACTGGGAGATCGGCTCCCCGCGCGAGATTCGCTCCGGTGATCGGTGTTCCCTCGTCCGTGATCACCAGCGATTCCACGGTCAGACTGGTTGGCCGGTGATGCGAATCGCTCGCGGTCAGCGGAATGGCCACCATCGGCGCAGCCGATTCTTGCGCCACTGCAGACAAGGCCACGAACGCAAGGAAAAAAGCCGAGCAGATCTGCTTCATCATCAGCCCCTCCGATCCGTCGCCAGACGCCCGTCAGGTTGAATTCTACGCTGGATTTCGGAGATCTGGCTTTTGTTCGTTGGTGTGGTCAGGCCATAGCTAATCGGCACCGCACGACTCTCTTTTCAACCAGAGTTGCTTATCTCAACGCCGCTTCCAAGTCTTCTTTCGTATTCAGATTGCGGAACACGCTCGCCGAAAATCCCGCCGCCTCCAATTCTTCTTCCTCAATCACCTGCGTTCGCCCCGCATCGAACAACGCGTCAATCTTGTACCGGCCCTCCCGCAGAGCGCTCTCGGCGACGTCGGCGAACTCCCGCCGGTAGACAGCGCACAAGGGCTGCCAGCCGCCGCCCGCCCGCGCTACCGTCACCATCGCAGCGGAACTGCGCGCCCGCGCGATCAGGAACGGCAACAACGCCGGCGGCACAAACGGCATGTCCACGGCGAGAATCAGGTTCAACTCTGCCCCCGACGCCCGCAGCGCCGGATGGATTCCCCCCAATGGCCCGCACGCGGGAAACAGGTCTTCCACCACCGGTGCGAATACGCGAAACTTTGACGCCTCGCCGACAATGCGCACGTCGTGCGTCACCGACCGCGCCAGATCGAGCGCCCGCGCCAGCAGCGTGCGGCCATCGAGCGCCAGGAAGGCCTTGTCCGCACCCATGCGCGTGCTCTTGCCCCCAGCCAGAATAAAGGCGGCCACATCCGGCTCAAGGTTGTTCATGGGGCGATGATACACGGAGTGCGGGCTGGCATTGTCCCGCAGAACTTAAGTAGCGACTTTGCTTGAGGGTCTCAAATCGGGATGGGGTCATCCCGATGGCCCGCGCTTTCACCGGCGGGCCGAGGGATCTCGCGTGGGCCGACAGCGCAGCCAGTACGCGCGAGATCCCTCACTCCGCCTGAAAAACGGCTTCGCTCGGGATGACACTATCGAAAAGAGCGCGCTTAAAATTCAAACGGAACATACGGTCCAGTGCTCGGGGTCTAACCCGTTGCATTCGTACGCGAAACCGCACTTTCCGGCCGCTCTGCTGCACTTAGGTAACCTACCCAAAGTCTCCCCTTCGCGCGATGATGTCCTTGCGTCCGAGGCCTCACTGACCCGGAAGTAACCATCATGCCGCAGAAATTCATGGATGTGCTTATGCTAGGACGCTGCTCCCACGAGTTCTCCTGGCCCCGCCGCGGTCCCGACGGCGACTACTATCAGGTTTGCCTGCTGTGCGCCGCCGAATACAAGTACGACTGGACCACCATGCGCCGTACCGAGCGCGTGAAGCATGAGCCAGTCAGCGGCGTGCGGCGCAGCCACGCGCGCCAGAAGCGCCCCACCTGGGTGCCCCGGGCGCGCCGGCTCAAACTCGACATTCCCCTGCGCTACCGCGTCAATCGCGCAAGCACGTGGTATGAAGGCATCATCGAGAACATCAGCCAGAGTGGCGTGCTGTTCCTCGGCCCGCAGCAGCTCCCGGTGAACGCCCTGATCGAGATGGTCTTCGAGATGCCGGAAGAAATCTCCGGCCAGAAGAACTCCAACGTCGTCTGCCAGGGCCGCGTCATGCGCGCCAAGGATGCCGTCAAGCAGGAAGAAGAAGGTCAGGTCGGCCTGGCTGCTTCCATCGTGGATTATAAGTTTATTCACTAGCAGTACTGCGTAGGTTGCAGGTCTCCCGGACGAGTGGTGCATGAGTTATGATCTGCCCTCATTGTGGCCACGAGAATGCGGAGGAACGCAAGTACTGCCGCGGTTGTACGAAAGCGCTTGCGGCGGAGCCGGCGGCTGCAAAATCCACGTCCCCGACTGACGATCAGCCTGTTAATTCGACTCTTGATGATCCGCCCGCTATCAAGATCCTAGATCCGTTCGCCGAGGATTCCTCTCCTATACCGTCTTTGGCCCCCGTCGTCAGCAAGAAGCTCATCGGGATCGCTGCCGTGCTGGGGGTGGCGATCGGGGGACTCGCGTTCTGGTTCGTGCACAAAAGCGATCGCGACCATGACGCACAGGCGGCGGCGCAAAGCGCGGTCAACAGCGTCGCGTACCATCCAGATGCGGAGTCATCGAAAAACCGCGAACATCTCATGGCCGCTCTGCGCCTGATCGTGGCCCAGCAGGAAGCCCGGCTGGCAGACGATCCCGACGACCTCAACGTCTGCGCCGTGAACGTGTTTGGCGATGACGAACTGGGCCGGCACGTCCGCGAATCGCACTACATGATCGACCAGCAGTGCCAGCCGCTCACTGCCGAGGGAAGAGCGATTCGCGACGGATTTACTGTAACCGCGACGCCCAAAAGCGACGGCAATCCCGCCGGTGCACCCACGTACTGCGTCGATCAGACCAGGATCATCCGCCGCTACGCCGACGCCAACGAGGTCAACGACGCCACCAGCGTGCAACATCTCATCTGCCCTCTGGACGGCCAGCCGACGGAATAACGCGGTAGCGCTTGGCCGGAGGATGCGCTCCGTTGTGTGCAGCTCATACTTCCGCACTTCCCTCTGCAAGAAAGCTTTTAAGCATCTAAACTGTATGCCAGTGTTCGGAGTGGCCTGTGGCCACGCCAGGAGTCGGACCATGAAATACAACTCCCGATTACTGCTTTCTTTCGTCTTGGCGATTGCCGTAGGCCTGGGCGCGGGCTGCGCCAAGAAGCCCGATGACGCCAAGATTTCCGGTGACATCCAAAGCAAGTTCAGCCAGGATTCCGGCCTCTCGACCAAACAGCTGAACGTGCAGTCCGCTAACGGCGTGGTCACGCTCAGCGGCACGGTCGACAACGACGCTCAGCGCGACGCGGCCAGCCGCCAGGCCGCTTCCGTTCCGGGTGTGAAGGAGGTCGTCAACAACCTGGTGGTAGGAGCCGCGCCGGCGCCGGCCGCAACCTCGACGTCCTCGCCGGAGCAGTCCGCCTCGGCTTCCAGTACACCGCCTGCCGAAAGGTCCAAGCCCAGTGCCGGGAAGAAGGTTCACAAGTCCTCGGCTTCCGAAGCACCCCCAAGCGAAGCCGATTCGAATGCTGACCAGATGGCAGCCAATAATGCTCCTCCGCCCCCGGCGCCGCCCGACAACCCGCCCACAACTCCGCCGCCCCCACCGCCCCCGCCGGCGCCGAAAAAGTACACCATTGACCAGGGGACGCAGCTTACCATCCGCCTCATCGATCCCATTGACAGCGAGAAGAATCAGGTCGGCGACACCTTCCACGCCACGCTCAACGCTCCTCTGACCTCTGACGCAGAAGAGGCTGTGCCCGCAGGCGTCGAAGTGGTTGGCCACGTGGTCGACGTGAAGAGCGCGAGCAAATTTGCCGGACAATCGGTGGTCGTGTTGCAGCTCGACAGCCTCTCTTCGGGCGGCAGGACTTACAGCATTCAGACCGATCAATACCGCAAGCAAGGCAGTTCGCGCGGCAAGAACACAGCCGAGAAAGTTGGAGGAGGCGCGGTTATTGGCGGCATCATCGGCGCCCTCGCCGGTGGCGGCAAAGGAGCGGCCATCGGTGCGGCGGCTGGAGCCGGAGTCGGCGGCGGCGCACAGGCGGCTTCGAAGAGCCAGCAGATCAAACTGCCGTCCGAAACTGTGCTCAACTTCACCCTGCAGGCCCCGGTCACGGTGGTGCAGGCCCCCAATCCGGATGCGAACCGCCCCAAGCTCGGCGATTCGCAATAAGTCCGCAGCAGTTTGATTTTGGGTAGTGCGGCGCTTCATAGCGGTTACGCCATCGCCGTATCCGGGAAGGGCACGACTTCCAGTCGTGCCGCGCGGCTGTCAAATCTCTGCTCCCCCCGAGCCCGCTTCGCGTAAACTCTCTAGTTCCAATGTCCGCGATCACCGTGCTGTTGCACACAAGAAACGACGCTCTCCGGCTCGGCCGCTGCCTGGAGACGGTTTATCCCTGCGACCACATCCTGATTGTGGACCACGGCTCCCGCGATTCGACCGTGCAGGTGGCTCATGAATACGGCGCCCGCGTCACTGCCGCCCTGCCCGGCGCAGGCCCTGCTCACTATGTTCGATCCGCCGCTCCCGGCTGGATCCTATGCCTCGACCCTCACGAATCCGTGAGTGAGAGCCTGGCCGCAAGCCTCTACGAGTGGAAGTTGCGCGCAGCCGGTGCTGCTCCCGGCCGCGCGTTCTCCATCTTTGTGCGCGAAGAGACGGCCGACGGCTGGGTCCAGATTCCCCTGGCCCAGACCCGCCTTGTGCCCCAGGATTGGCATCGCTGGGACGGATTTCTTCCCCAACTCGACCGATCCGCCGTCGTCTTAGAGGGCGAAATCCTGCGCTTTGAATTTCCCTGATGGGCTAACGCCGCGATTCGCCCTTGACATCAGCGCGTCGTCGCCGTAGGAAGGGCATTCAAGATGCGCACAAAGATTCGGCAAGCTGGCGAACCTGCGCAGAGGCAACTGTGACACCACTAACCCTGTTCTCCAACCGACGGGAGTTCCTGCGAAACTCCGCAGCCGCCGTGGCCTCGGGAGCATTCGCCGCCGGCTCTTTTGCCGCTGAGCAGTCGTCGCCGCAGGCCAGCCCGGGATTCATCGAGCGCCAAATCCAGCGCCGCCGAGAGCTGTGGGGATTGCTGGGCGACCTTCCCTGGCGACATCGCTCCGGTCCGGCCAAGCTGGTGAAAACCGAAAAACACGACGGGTACACGCTGGAGCGTCTCGTGCTCGATCTGAACGGCGAAGAGCCTGTTCCCGCACTGCTTTTGATTCCCGACAAGCGCCAGACACCCGCTCCCGGCCTGCTCTACATTCACTGGCACGGCGGCATGTATGGCCTCGGCAAAGAGCAACTGCTCAAGGGCGTCGATTCGCAGCCCGCTTACGCTCCGGTGTGCGCCGAAAAGGGGCTGGTCACGCTCGCCATCGATAGCTGGTGCTTCGGCGAGCGCCAGCACGCCTCCGACGGCCACATGGGTGAAGAGGATGCCTTTAAGCTCATGCTCTGGAAAGGCCAGGTGCTGTTCGGCATGATGATGTTCGACGAGTTCCGCGCCCTCGACTACCTCGCCAGCCGACCCGAAGTGGATCCGCAGCGCCTCGGCGCATTCGGCATGTCTATGGGTGCAACTAAGGCGTGGTGGCTGGCGGCGCTCGATCCCCGGGTCAGCGTCTGCATGGACGTCTGCTGCCTCACGGATTTCGACGCGCTGATCAAAGCCCGCGCCCTCCACGAACACGGCATCTACTACTACGTGCCTTCCCTGCTCAAGCATTTTCAGACGGCGCAGATCAACGAACTGATCGTGCCCCGGCCTCACCTTAGCGTAAACGGGCGCCGCGATCCCCTGACTCCGCCCGCCGGCGTGGAGAAGATTCGCGACTACCTCCTGCCGCTCTACCGCCAGCAAGGCCAGGAACGCGATTGCCGCATCGAGTTGTTCGAATGCGGGCACGTCGAGCTGCCGGAAATGCGCAAGATCATCCTGGAGTGGACGGACCGCTACCTGGTGCAGAAGAGCCCTGCATCGTGAAAACCAGCAAGCCGATGTGATGCCAGTCACTGACAGCCCGAGCCGTGGCCCTGAGGGTAGTGATACGCGAAACCTGCGTCCGCCCGCGGGAGCAGGCCGCAGCGGGGAGGGCAAATGCGAGTCTTGTTGGCAGGACCCGACTACGAGGAAAATCTCTCCCTCCGCTATCTGTCCGGTTCGCTTCTTGCTGCCGGGCATGACGCGGTTCTTGCCGCTTTCAATTCCCCGGACGACATCGCAGCGGTAGCCCGCGAGGCGCGGGGTGCGGATCTGGTCGGATTGTCCATGTGTTTTCAATCCCGCGCCAAAGAGTTTCTCGGCCTGGCGCGGTTGATTAAATCGCGCGAGCCGAAGACGCTTATTGTCGCGGGTGGACACTACGCCTCTTGTGCCGCTCAGCCCCTGATCGCCAATCATGCGGAGATCGACGTCATCGTAATTCATGAAGGAGAAAGCACTCTGGTCGAGATCGGCGATGCGTTGCCCCATCTGGAGGAACGCCTCCCGCAGATTCCCGGCATCGCCTATCGAAACGCCGGACGAGTGTGCTTCACCGCTCCGCGCGCGACGCTCGATGATCTCGACGCCTTGCCTTTTCCCGACCGGCGCGGGCCGATCCACTCGATCGCAGGCGTTCCCACCAGCTACCTGATGGGCAGTCGTGGTTGCTATGGAAGCTGCGCATACTGCTGTATCACGACGCTTCATCAACTGGCTCCAGGCAAGCGTTTCCGGCAGCGGAGCGTTGATCGGATTGCCGATGAGATGGCGGCTCTCTACCAGGAACGGGGGACACGCCAGTTCATCTTTCATGACGACAACTTCCTGGTTCCATCCGCCGCCTTCAATCTGAAGCGGATATCGGAATTCGGCAAGGCCCTGAAAAAGCGCGGCGTTGAAGACATCGCCCTGGTGATCAAGTGCCGCCCCGCCGACGCCAACCCGAGAGTCCTTCGCCAGTTGAAGGATCTCGGCCTGGTTCGCGTTTTCCTTGGCGTCGAATCCTCCACAGCGACGGGACTTTCCTCTCTCGAGCGGATTCAGAGCGTGGAGGATTCCGAGCGCGCGCTCGAGACCTGCTCCGACCTGGACATTTCGGCGCAATTCACCCTGATGATTTTCCATCCGGACGCGACCCTCGGCACGCTGCGCTCGGATGTCCAGTTCATGCGGCGTTTTTCCGGGAATCCGCTGAATTTCTGCCGCGCCGAAATCTATGCTGGCACTCCGCTGGAGAAACGGATGATCTTACTCGGGCGGGCGAGAGGAAACTATCTCGCCAGAGAGTACAGCTTGTCCGATGCGGTGGCGGCTCGTGTCTGCGATGTTTCGCTCGATCTGTTTTATTCGCGCTGCTGGGATACCGGCAGCCTGATGCAAAAGACTATCGGTCTGGACCACACGGCTGCGGTGCGAAAACGATTTGACCGCCGCCCCGAGGGAGCGGCGCTCTGCCGGAGTGTCAGCCGCTGGGTGCGCTCCGTCAACCTGGACACGATCAGCTTGCTGGATGAAGTCCTCGACCTCAGTTCCTTGCACGCCGGCTTCACCGATGCCGGTTTGCAGCGCGCCCTGATCGAACTCAGAGAGCGCGAGTCTGCAACTCGCGCCGAGTTCCTTTCCGAAGGATCGAAGTTGCGGGCCGAACTCGCAGCCTTCCGCCTGCAAGACAGGGCCAGCCAATTCAGCCGCCTTCCGGCTTCGCGTTTCCGATTGGCCAGACAGGCTGCGGCGGCTCTGCTGGCCATTGGAATACCTGCGACCTCCGGATGTGGCCGTTCTCCAGACAAAGATGTCAAAGCGCCGCCTCCGGGACCCAAAGAGAACCCGTACTACGGACTGAGCGAGATGGCAGCCCCGCCCATTCAGGCGCCTATACCTGTCCCTTTGCAGCGAGTTTTGTGCTCGCTGGCTGGCACCGTGACCGATCCCATGGGAGCCGTCGTGAACACGGCGAAGATCACCGTTACGAACCTCAACACCGGCGCGACCCTCAAGGTGACGCCAAACGAGTCGGGCCAGTACCTGGCGAGCAATATCCCGGCTGGCCGCTACAGTGTTCGGGTCGAAGCCAAGTATTTCAAAACCGTGGTGATCGAGAAGATTGAGCTGAAACCCGGAGAAGTCGGGAAGGCTGACGTCCGTTTGGAAGTCGGCGGGAACTCTTGGCCCGGATGCTGCGAATACGCGGCTGCGCCCATGCAACCGCAACCAGAGAACTACATCGCAAAGAAGAAGCCATTCACCTACACGGTGGGCGAGGCTGAAGACAAGGGCACACTTAAGGGCGTTGCCGACCTGGTATACGGTGATTCAAGAATGTGGGTTCAGATATTCGAGGCCAATCGCGATGAACTCGAAACGCCCGGCAATGTGCCTTCCGGAATTGCTCTGACTATTCCTCCGAGAAAGCGTGCGGTTCCGAAACGGATCTCGAAGGTCGTGCCCGCCTATCCACCGGCAGCTCTAAAGGACCACATTCAGGGCGACGTCGTAATGGATGTAACTCTCAAGGAAGATGGCGCCGTGGATCAGGTCAGCGTCATCTCCGGGAACCCGATCTTTCTGGAACCGGCAACCGCGGCCGTAAAGCAATGGCGCTACCGACCGTTGCTGGTCAAAGGCCAGCCCGTGCTCAAATTCGTGGTCGTGATTTCATTTGGCAAGCGAGGCAAGGTTCGATAGCGCGCCATTCAGCAACCGGATTCTGGATCACAGTTGAGGCACACGCGAAGCTGGCCCCTTCTCTTTTTCGAGGTGATCAATGAACCGCAGAGAGTTGTTCCGCAGTACCGCAATTCTAGGAGCTGGCCTGGCGTTTCCTCACGCCGTCTCATCAGATTCCACCGCGTCGACCGCCGAAGGAACTTCGGAAACTCAATCCAGAATCAAGCTCGCCGTCGCGGCTGGGCTGGCCACGCAGCGGTACGACTGGGAGCAGGGTGTGTTGGCCCACGCCTTCCTCGAGGCTGGTGACGACGAAAACGTCATCCTTCTCACCAAAGCCGCGATCGTGCGGCGTGTCCCTGATGGCCGATTGGCCGTCATGGGAGAAAGCGACAGCCCAACCGATCCCGCCATGGGCGGCGAGGCTTACTGGCACGCCGCCGAGATCACCGGCGACCGCGAAATCCAGGACGCGGTTCGCGGCATGCTCGACTGGATTCTGCACAAGGCTCCCCGCGCGCCCGACGGCACCTTGTATCACGTCTTCAAAGATCGGCAAGTCTGGTCCGACGGCTACTTCAGCGCCCCCACCTTTCTCGCCGCGATGGGGCACTACGACGAGGCCCTGCTTCAGTTTGACGGCTACCGCAAGCGCCTCTGGGATCCCGACAAGAAATTGCTAGCCCACATCTGGGACGACGGCGAAAAGGCCGATAACCACAAGGAATTCTGGGGCGGAGGCAATGGCTGGGCCGCGGCAGGACTCGCCCGCGTGATCCGTCTTCTTCCGGCCAGCCGCAGAGACGACCGCCAGCGCCTGGCCGCTTTCGCCACCGATCTGATTGACGGCTGCCTCGCCCACCAGCGCCCCGATGGCCTCTTCCACGATATGGTCGACCGTCCGGAAACGTTCCTCGAAACCAATCTCGCGCAGATGCTGGCCTTCGCCATCTACACCGGCATTCTCGGCGGATGGCTGCCGCAGCGCTACCGCGTTGCTGCCGATCGCATGCGCACAGCCGCCCGCGCCCAGATGGATCGCTTCGGCTACGTGCAGCACGTCTGCGGCGCGCCCGACTTCGATCGCTCCGGTACCTCGACCGAGGCGCAGGCTTTCGTCATCATGATGGAAGCAGCCGGGCACAAGTTGGACCTCGGCCGCGCTTAGGCCGGCGCTTGAGTAGGGTCCGCGTCCTTTGGCGATCACACCTCACACCCGCGTGTGATCTTGATCACATTCCGCTGTCCGGCTACTATCTACACTGCCTGTTGTAGCATTGCGGGCCGGGCAAGCCCCCTAAGGAGGAGATTATGCGTGTCGTGAAATTCGTCAGCCTGGCGGTGATTTTGCTGATGCTTTCGGCTCTCGCGGTGGCCCAGCAGGCCCCGGCACAGACGCCCACTGTCAAGCATGTTCCCATCACCAACACCCCGTCGAACTCAGGCAAAGATATGTACAACAGCTACTGCGCGGTTTGCCACGGCACAGATGGCAAGGGCAAAGGGCCGGCAGCCTCGGCCATGAAGGCTCCGCCGACGGATTTGACCGCGTTGGCGGCCAAGAACGGCGGCCAGTACCCTGTCGCTCACGTTTCCGCCGTGATCCGCGGCCAGGCTGCGCTGCCCTCTCACGGCAGTTCCGATATGCCGGTCTGGGGACCGCTGTTCTCGAGCATCAGCCAGGGTCATGAGGCCCAGGTGCAGCAGCGCGTTACCAACCTGGTCAAATACATCGAGTCCCTGCAGGTGAAGTAGACGCAAGACCCCTGCGCGAAGGGTCTTCGGGATCCCGGGGCGCGCCGGCCGCGCCCCGGCTTCGACTCCGAATCAGCATTTTCCCTTGCGACCTTCGCGCTTCCTTCGCGCATCTCGCGGCGAGATTCTTCTGGTTCACCTACAGCCGTCGCACCCGAAGGGAACCTCCTCAGTCATTCCCCTGCCCGTTGGTAACTGCCCCATGGTCAATCTCTTACTGCCCATTGGCCGGGTGGGCAGTGACTTCAGTACCTTAGTCCTCGCCCCAATCATCGCCTTATAATCCACTCAAGATCAGGAGATTACAGCGTTCTTCCGGAAAGGCTCGCGCCCACGCGCGCGCCTCTCCGTGAGATCGCATCTGAACTCGTGGACCCGCTTCTTGCATCGGCGATTTTTGTCTTCGGGCTGGCGTTCGGCAGCTTCCTGAACGTGTGTATCTATCGCCTGCCCCGCGGATTGTCGGTCGTAGCGCCGCGCTCGGCCTGCCCGCAATGCCAGCACCCGATCGCTTTTTACGACAATCTTCCGGTCTTGAGCTGGCTGATTCTCGGCGGCCGCTGCCGACATTGCAAGGCCCGCATCACGCCCCGCTATCTGCTGATCGAATTGCTCACCGGCGCGCTGTTTCTGGCCTGCTACGTTTTTTTTGGCTTGACGCTTTCCACGCTGAAATACTGCGTGTTCTCGTTTCTGCTGCTGGGCCTGATCTTCACCGACGCCGAAACCAAGCTGCTGCCCGACAGAATGACCCTGCCCGGCTTTGCGCTGGGTGTAATTTTCAGCCTGCTCGTTCCCGTCAATGATCTGGCTTCGCAGTTCCTGCCCGGCATGGTGAACCTGCCCTTCGCGAGCGACGTGACCGCGCGGCTGCTTTCTTTGCTCGATTCGCTGCTGGGCGCGGCCCTGGGCGCGTCGTTCATCTACGGCGCGGGCGCGATTTATCTGCGCTGGCGCGGCATGGAAGGCATGGGCTTCGGCGACGTCAAGCTGATGGCCATGGTCGGCGCTTTTCTGGGCATGAAGCTGACCATCTTCACCATTTTCACCGCCTCGCTGGCCGGATCGATGTTTGGCCTGACCACGGTTTTCGTCGTCTGGCTGAAGCGTACGCACCGCTTCATGCGCCGCCTGGCCACTGCAGCCGCGGCCCGCCGCCGCGGCTGGCGGTCGGCACAAATGGTCTACCGCTATTACCAGATGCCCTTTGGCGTCTTTCTCGGCAGCATGGCTCTGGTTGCATTCTTCTTGGGCAATCAGTTCCTGCGTTGGTACGGAACACTGTGGTACAGGAGGCTCTGGTGAAAATCCTGACCAACCCGGTGTTGCTGCGCGCGCTGATCGTGCTGTTCTGCGCCGGCTTCGCCTTTTTGCTGGGCCTGATCTTCATCCGCCTGCTGCGCAAGAGCATTTCCGACGAAGCCGACCTTTCTCCGGACGCGGCGCCTTCGCTTGAGACCTTGCCCCTGCACGTCTACAACACGGTGATCCAGCAACTGAAGCAGCAGAAGCACGAACTGCACGTGCAGTCGCAGGCCGAGCAGCATCGCGCCCGCCTGACCGAGACTTTCAGCCACGCGGTCCTGTCCAATCTTTCCTGTGGCGTGCTGGTGTTCGGACCGAATGGTCTGGTGAAAACGACGAATCCGGCGGCGAAAGAGATTCTGGGATTCGCCTCCACCACGGGCATGAGCGCGGAAGACATTTTCCGCGGCGCGTCTGTACGTAAGGGAAACGGTCATTCCGATAATGCTCCTCCCGACAACGCAAATCCGGACGACACTTTCGAAGTTTCCGACGCGCCCGTGCGCCTGGCCGACGAAGTGGATGCGGTGCTGCATCATGGCAGCAAACGCCGCCAGGTTCATGCGGAATACGAAACGCCCGCCGGCCAGACGCGGTTCCTGGAGGTCACCGTGTCTCCGGTGCCCGGTTCCGACGACGGCCTGCTCGGGGTCGCCTGCCTGATCAACGATTTGAGCGAACTGGAACGCATTCGCCGCGAGGAGCAGTTGCACGGGGAAATCTCGGCCGAGATGGCGCTTGAGCTGCGGACCTCGCTGACCACGATTTCAGGCTATGCCCAGCAACTGGCCAACATTCGCGATCCGGAACTGGCCCAGCAACTGGCTGCCGACATCGCCCAGGAAGCGCTGCGCCTGGATCGCACTCTGGGAGGGTTTTTGACCGATAGACGGGCCCCCAACGGGCGGGCCGCGAATGCCGGCGCCAACGGTTGAAAGCGCCGTCAAGATTGAGAGCTAGGGAAAGACGAGAAAACACGATACGCAGGACAAAAGGGTGAGAGCTATGAAACGCATTGCATCGAGTGGCATCGGAATCGCGCTGTTGGTGGGCTTGTTCGGTCTGCCGGCCGGCGCGCAGAATCAAGCTTCGCAAAACCAGGCCTCGTCGAGCCAGACTTCGTCGAATTCGCAGACTTCGTCCGCGAGCTCGACCGCCGGTTCGTCGCTCGGCGATTATGCCCGGCAGATACGCAAGGGTCCCGCCGCCGAAAACAAGCCCAAGGTGTTCGACAACGACAACCTGCCCAGGGAAGACAAGCTCTCTATCGTGGGCAACGCCACCGAAACTCCTGCTGCCGGTACTGAGGCCAAAACGGAGGAAGCGGCTGCGACCGGCTCGGCTACCGGCGAAACCAAAGCTCAGAACGAGGCCACGCCCATCGGGCCCTCATCCTCTAACCCTGCCAAAACCGCTGAGGAAGACTCGGCTGCCAAGCAGGCAATGTGGAAACAATGGGGCGAAAAGATCGCCGCGCAGAAGGAGCAGATTGATCTCCTGTCGCGTGAACTCGACGTGCTGCAGCGCGAATACAAGATTCGCGCCGCCGCCATGTACGCCGACGTCGGCAACCGCCTCCGCAACTCCGCCGACTGGGACAAGCAGGATGCCCAGTACAAGCAGCAGATCGCCGACAAGCAGAAAGCTCTCGACGACGCCAAGCAGAAGCTCGACGACATGATCGAGGACGCGCGCAAAGCGGGCGTCCCGTCGTCAGTCGCTGAGCCGTAAGCGTCCTGAGCTGAATCCGCGAGCGCCGGAGCCTGGCTCCGGCGCTCCTTTCATTTCAGCTCATCGTTCTCCCAATTCGCCCCGCCGCCGAATCTGCTTCGCATGATGCCGCCCGTGCACCAGGTGGAACTTCCTCCATTGTGTGCCAGTGAGCGGCCCCAGAATTGGATGGTCCAGCAGTTTCGTCTTCGCCCCAAACTTCTCTTCACACCGCCGGATGCACTCGTCCATCTCTCGAATCTTCACCCCAATTTCCGCCAGCACTTTCTCTGGGGGCAGGCCGCGCGGAAGCGCCATCGCCGGCGCCTCCCGTCCTGAGGGCATCCATCCCAACCCCAGTACGACCAGGAACCTGCCGCGTTGCGCCCAGGTCGCACTCATGGCCAGTGGCTTGCCCGCCGCGGTCATGCGCTCCAGTCCTTTCATGGTTCCGGTGTAGGTCAGGTAGAGGTGCTCCAGTATCTCGGCGGCGCACCATTTTCCCGGCGGGCCCGAGTGCCAGCGCTCCGGCGGCACGGCCGCGATCGCCGACGCCACTTCCTCCTGAAGTCGCTTGAGACGGGGGTCCATCAGCGTTACTTACCTTTTTCGCCGCTTCGGGTAGAATGTTCGGCGGCGACAAATTTCATCCAAGCGCTATAACAGGAAGGACGCCATGAAGACGGTTGGCCTCACCCCCACGGAGCCCACTGCGCCTCGCGCGGAGATGTTGGGAGTGACTTTCTCCCGCGGCTGGAAACACAGTTCGTTCCGGCTTGGGATCACGCATGTGTGCTTTGGTGCCACGCTCATCCTGCTGGCGCTGCTGAGCGCCTGCACTTCGGAGCCGAGCAAGCCCGCCGAAACCGCTCCCAAACCTGCCGAGCTTATCAGCGCGCGTTCCGCGTTCCAGAAGGTGTACGTCGCCGCTCGCGGCTGGAACCAGGACGCCAAGCCGTACCGCCTCGAATCCACTGTGACCACCGATGGCAACGGCCATGATGGCAAGTGGGCCGTGTGGCGGGGCAGCTTCGCCTCGGCTGCCATGCGCTCGCAGAAGTCCTACACCTGGTCGGGCAGCGCGGCCGATGGCGCGCCCGAACGCGGCGTCAACCCCGGCATCGAAGACACCTACAGCCCCAGCAATGCTTCCACCCAGGTTTTTGATATCGCCTTCCTCAAAATCGATTCCGATCAGGCCTTCGCCACCGCGCAACAGCACGGCGGCGACAAGATTTTAGAGAAGGAGCCGGACACCCCGGTGTTCTACGTTTGCGACTGGAACCACAACACCAATCAGTTGGTCTGGCATGTCACCTACGGCGCCAGTCGCGAAGGCGCCAAGCTGACGGTTGCGGTCGACGCTTCCACCGGAGTTTTCCTACGGGTAGAAAAGTAGGTCTGCTGCAGTTGCCACTGAATCGAGAATCCAAGAGAACCACGGCGCCGCCCGTGCCTACTGCTTGCGCCGGCGGCTGTCTTCTTCGCGTTTGATCTGGGCCCCAAGGTGTGAGAAAAAACGACATAGAGCCTCGGCAGAAACAACGGCTTGCTCGAGCGTCTGCCGGTCGGCAAAACTTACGATGTCCTGCACTGAGTACTGGAGACGAATCCGATCGGCAGCGCATTGCGCGCTCAGTAACTCCACTCGGGCCGCGGCCAGATCCGCCGTCAGGCGGGAAAGGTCGATCTGTTTCTTTGGTCCTGACATCATTTGCAAAATACCCCGGTTTCTTGTAATGCACGCAGGCCGGTTCCGGGATCCGTTTTTGGGAGGGCTACCACGTTCGCGGTGTCCGGCGGAACCCAGCCTGCGAGGTCGTCCGTTGGTACTGATATTTTATTAAGTATACATCGTTAACGAAACGGAGTGCAAGCGATTAATTCGATTCAATTAGGCTCGTTTCTCTGGAGGAGAAGTGCCCCGTCAACCTGATCCCGCGCTGGAACAGCGCATCCTCGAGGCCGCTTCGCGGCTCTGGGCCCGCGGCGGCGAAAAAGCTCTCACCATGCGTGCTGTCGCCAAAGCCGCCGGCACCACAACCCCCACGGTCTATGAGCGCTACCGTGACCGCGACGATATTCTCCGCGCCCTGCGGCTCCAGACCCGCCGCGAAATGTTCGACGCCCTCAGCCGCACTCGCACCCTCCGCGAGGCGGTGCAGTGCAAACTGCAGTTCGCCCTCGAGCACCGTCACGCCTACCAGATGCTGATGGATGGGGTGGCCAAACCGCCTTCCCTGCATGAACCCTGGCCTTCGTTCAATCTCATGCGCGAGCGGCTGGCTGCACACCTTGGCGGGACTCCGCGTCAGCACACGCGTCTCACCCTCGCCGTCTGGTCGCTGACCTACGGTACGGCCATGATCATTATTCGCGGCCAATTCCAGGGGGAGCTTCGCACCCAGACTCTGCACGCCTGCCTCGACGCTGTGGACGCAGTCCTTGAATGCGCACGATCGAAGCACTTTGCCCCCACGGGACCGCAATGGCCGCCCAATCTCATTCTCGGAGAAGGCAGGCAGAGTCGGCTCGGCAATGGCAAGGGCAACCGGCGAGGGACAAGGATGAGCAAGCCGCGCTGAGGGATTCCCGGCTATGCGCCCGGCCGCCCACTATAGAGGGCTGGCCGACCCAAACTGAGGCTGCCCCGAGAAAGTCCGAGCAACCGTGGAAGAGCGGCGCTTCAGGGCCGCGTAGGCAATGATCCAGGAATCAGGGGCTTCAGCCCCGATGGATTCCAGCCCTTCATTTCGCCGGCTTGCCCTCAGCCGCTGGGTTCGTCAACCGCGCAATCGCTTTCTTCGCGTCTTCCGCCTGCGGACCGTAAGGAAGAATCTTCAAATAACTTTCGTATTCCTGGCGCGCCTCGTCGGGCCGGTCCATTTTCTCCAGGCACACCGCCAGCCGGAAGGTCGCGATCGCGTCGTTGTCTTTGTACAGCAGCGCCTCGCGATAGCGGCTTTCAGCGCCGGCGTAATTTTTCTTCTTGAAGTAGAAATCGCCCACCTCGACGTCCTTGGCCGCCTTGTGCGGGTTCCAGGGATGAAATTCGCTCACTTCGCCGCCGGCGGCGGGACTTTCTGCTTCCGTCACCGCTTCCGCGCTCTTGGGATGCGTCTTGGCATCGTCCGCAGGCGGGCTCAAGTCAATCTCCGTATCTTTGCTGGAGCTTTCGCCGGGTTCATTGTCCAGCGCGCTTACATCGACGTGGTCCGACCGCGGCGGAGCCGGATTCGGCGCGCTGCTCGATTGGGAAGCGGAAGACGAGGACGCATCCGGGGTCGGTGAGTTCTGGGTCGGCGGATTCGGTGTGGACGAATTCGCCGGCGCCGAACCGTCAGGCTTCGACGTGCTCTGCGCCCACGCGCTCAAGCAACCACCAAGAAGCACAAGCAGGAACCAAACACGCATAAGCTTATTTTAGTACCGCGAACTCAAACCGTAGCGCCGCCGTCTCGGCGGCTGTCCGGCGGGCGTCGTCGCCCGCCGCGCCCCGCCGCGCCGAGGGCGAGATGCCCCCTTCGGCGAGTTCAGGGCAAGCTCTCGGGACAGCCGGCAAACCCTGCCCTGAGCGGAGTTGAAGGGATGCCGGCGCTACTCGTTTTCCGCGCCGGCTCCGCCTAGGCGTGCGTCTTTCGATACGCCTCCAGGCAGCGGCGCGCCGTCTCCAGTTCGGAATACCGGCTGCCCTCCTGCTCGATCAGGTAATACTCGACTCCGCCTTCGCTCTCGGCGGCCCTAAAGATGCCCTTCCAGTCGGCCTTCCCTTCTCCAAACAGCGTCTTGTAGCCAATGTTCGGATCGGGCGACCAGTCCTTTAGATGGATGGAGCGAATACGCCCCGGGTTGGCTCGAATCCATGCCACCGGGTCCGCACCCGCTTCAAGACAGGTGCCCACATCGAGTTGCAGCATCACAGCCGGCTGCGTGTTCCTGGCCAGAATGTCCATCGGCCGCTGGCCTGCCACGGGCTTCCACTCGGCATCGTGATTGTGATATCCGACCTTCAGGCCTGCGGGCTCCAGTTTCTGAGCGGCGGCGTTCAGATTGCTCGCGAGGGTTTTCCAGCCATCGGGAGTGGGCTTGGGATCGCTCCACGCCTGCACTACGTACTTCGATCCCAGAATCAAGTTGTGGTCGCGGGTGCGCTCGATGTTTTTCGCGCTGAAATAATCCTCGTCGTTGTGCGTCGAGTAGCAGCGGATGCCCAGATCGTCCATCAGCTTCCGCATTTGCTTGGTCTGGTCCTCGCTCCATTCCATATACGGAGCGTAGAACTCGACCACCTGATATCCCATTTGCGCGACCGCGCGCACGGTCGCGAATGGATCTTTCTGTAATTCATCGCGCACCGAGTAAAGTTCCAGCCCGATCGGAATCGAGTTGGAGGCAACGTCCACAGTGGGTGCACTACCGGCCGTCGCGAGACCGGGGAACCGCAGTCCCCTCGAAGCCCACGGCAACATGGCTGACAACACCAGGAACGACCGCCGGGAAAAGGTTATGGGAGTCATGCCTAGAATCCTACTAGGCCGGCGGCGATCTATTGATGAAATAATCGGCCTGCCCAACTGGGCACCGCCCCAAGAGACTAAGTCACAGCCTTCTTCTCGAACTGCCGCAGTCCAACGACCAGCAGCAAGACGTCAAAACAAAACAGCGCCACCAGAACTGCTGTGATGGATAAATGCTGAAACTGCGGAACCAGAGTGGCGCGCAGACCTTCGCTGGCATAGACCAGCGGGTTGATGAGCACCGCTTTCTGCAGGACCGGGAAATTCTTCAGAGCGCTCCATGGATAGTAAGTACAACCGAAGAAAATCATGGGGGTCATCACCATGCTGAACATCAACCCAATATGCTGCTGGTCGATGCTGCACCCCAGGGCCAGGCCCCCGCATGCGGAAAAACCCGCGACCAGAGCGATGATCACGGCAAAGGTCCAGGGCGTTCCAATGCTGATTTCAACCCCGGGCCGGAGCACGAGCCACGCCAGCGGGATCACGGCCAGTCCGGCCACCAGCGCCTGCAGCATTCCAGCGATGACTTTCTCAACGGCGATCCAGCCCACGCTGATGGGGGCAAGCAGGCGGTCTTCGATTTCGCGCGTCCACTGAAACTCGGCGATGAGCGGCATGGCTACCGCCCAGACTCCAGTGAAGGTCATGCTGATCGCAATAATGCCAGGCAGCAGAAGGCTTTTGTATGCCGCAGGCATATAACCGCTGCCCACCATAACCCTGCCGAAAATGAAGACAAAGAGCAACGGCTGCAGGAAGGTCTGCAGAAAGAGTTGGATCGCGTTACGCCGCGCCACCTGAGCGTCGCGCGCCAGCATGGCACCGAAAGTTTTCCAGTTCAATCGCGCAGGCTCCTTCCCGTGTGATGGAGAAAAAGGTTTTCCAGACTGGGCTCGGAAATGTGAACGTCTGACAATTCTGCCCCTGATTGTGCCGCCACGGTGGCGATTTCCGGGACCAGGGAACCGCCGCGGTCGGCATATACGTCGGCACCTGTGCCGTCCGCGGCGCGCACCTCGCGGACTCCCGCCAGCACCTGCAAGCGCTCGAGCAGATCGGCAGTTTGCTTCCCGAAACGGAGACGCAGCAGGTACCCTCCGGGAATGGATGACTTCAGCGCTTTCGGAGTGCCCAGGGCAATCACAGTTCCGTGGTCCACTATGGCCAGGCGCTGGCACAAGGCGTCGGCCTCTTCCATGTTATGCGTGGTCAGCAGGACGGTCTTTCCCGCCTGGTGGTACTCGCGAATAATCTCCCACAAAAGAATTCGCGTTTGCGGATCGAGCCCGGCACTCGGTTCGTCGAGAAACAGAACTTGCGGATCGTGCATCATGGCGCGGGCAATGGAAAGGCGCTGCATCATGCCGCCGGAAAAGCCGCGCACCATCTGGTGGGCGCGATCGGTGAGCTTGAACTTCTCCAGCAAAGCGTCAGCGCCTTCGTTTCTTTGCTTCGATCCCATTCCAAAATAGGCGGCGTGAAAAATGAGAATCTCGCGGGCCGTCAAAGAAAAATCCAGGTTGGGACGCTGGGGCACAACCCCGATCAGGCGCTTAACCTGGGCCGGTTCCTTCCACACGTCGTGATCGCCAACCCAGGCTTGGCCGGAAGTTGGCCGCACCCGCGTGGTCAGGACTCCGACCGTGGTGGATTTGCCTGCGCCGTTCGGACCCAGAAGCCCGAAAATCTCTCCCGGATGAATCTCGAGCGAAAGTCCGTTGAGGGCTGGAATCTGGGTTTTGGACTGCTTCGTGCCCTTCGCATCGGCGCGCGCAATGAATCCGCCGGCAGCGCCCAGCGGAGGGGCGGAATTGTAGATCTTGCGAAGATCCTGGGTGCGAACTCCAACCGCCATCGAGGGAAACCCCACGTTTGAGCAACTGAATTGGTTGGAAGTATACCCGACAGGCCAGTGTGGAAAGCAATGCTCCACACACGCCCGGCATGTCTGCGACACAAGAGCCGTGAGTTATAAGGCCAAGAGCCAAGAGCTAAGAGCTAAAAAAACAGGCCGCTCAGGGGGAGGCGTTGAGCGGCCTGGTTGGCGAAGTCCTCCGGGGAGGAGGAACCCTTGTCATCCTGAGGGCAGGCGTCCTTTGCCTGTCCGAAGGAGCTGGCGCGCCGCGCGAATCCCTCGGAGCCTGCCCTGAAAGAGCGAAAGCGACCGAAGGGCGCGTCTGGCGCGCTTTCTACATCGACGACGGATTGCTCTGGCCCGTGGTCGCCGGCGTCGCTGTCGGCGTGCTGCCGCTGACTGTGTTGGTCATCAGCCGCACATCTACGCGACGATTATCGGCGCGGCCGGCAGCCGTCTTATTCGACTCCACCGGCTTGTCCTTGCCCAGGCCAATCACATAAACCTTGTGCGCGGGCACGTTGAACTTCGAAGCTAGGTACTGGATCACCGAGTTGGCGCGGCGCTGGCTCAGGTCGTAGTTGTAGTCCGCCGGCCCGGCCGAGTCGCATCCGCCTTCCAGAGCAATGATGTAGCCCTTGGTCGAGGCGATGCTGCCCGCCAGTTGATCGAGCGCTTCCTTGGCCTTCGGCGTCAGGCCGTCTTTGTTGAAGGCAAACTTCACGGAGGTCTCGGCCACCACGTGATAGTTGTCGAGATTGGCCACGGTGTTGGTCAGCACGCCCACGCGGCTGTTGGCGGTGTCGGCCACCTGCTGCGCCGAAGCGGCGGTCTGCCCAGCGGCTTGCGCCTTCTGGTCGGCGGCGTCGCTCTTGGCGTTGACCGACGCGAGTCCGGCCTGCACGCGCGCGTCAACATCCTTGATGTCCTTGGTGTTCTTCGCGGTCAGATCGTCGAGCTCATTGGTCTTGTTGATCAGTGGTGTCGTCTGCTGTTTGACGTAGTTCTTGCTGGCGCACCCTACCGTGGCCAGCATGCTGGCCGCCAGGCAAATCACTAACGAAGTGCGGGTCATAGGGATAAGGCTCCTTTTAGTCCGATCTTGTTGTCGCTGCCGGGATTGCCCAACCGGGCTCGCCCCGCTCATGAAATCTGTATTCTTTGAGGCCCTGGGGAGGCTGAAGTACTACACTTTCCGGTCTCTGACAGTGCACGGCAAATGCCAGTGTTCAGCACCCGGAATGTACCGCATAAGTATAAACGTTTTCAATAGCTTGCGAAAAATAATCGGCCGCCATGCCAGCCCAACCGGCCTCCGGCAACGCAAACCCCACACATGGGAAGGGAAATTTTATACGGTCGGGGCGGAAATCCCGAGGTGCCCTTCACATTCGGCGGGGCGGGCAAAGCAGCGGAATCGCTTCCCGCTTGTTGCGCCGGTAGACCCGAAAATCGCTCTCGTCAACGGTGATCACCACGTGCCCGGGGTGGAGTTCGCTCATCCGGATCAGACACAGGTCGGCCAGATCAGGATTGCGGTCAGCATAGCGCCTCCCCAACTCCAGCAATTGTGGAAGATTCCGCGAGACATCGAACGCCAACAGCAACAGTCCGCTTTCCACCAGCGTCAGCACATAGGCGCTCGACTTGAGGTGAAAGGCCGCCTCAGCCAGAACTGCCTCACAAGTAAGCAGCGGCTCGGTCACAGAATGTGCCAAACTCACCGCCCACTGATGATGCCGGTCGTCACGGTCACCCGCAGCAACAATGAACCCAGTATCGGCAATACCCTTCATTTCCTGGAAAATCCTTTGCGTGAAGAAACATCCGGATCGCCACCGCTGATCGCGCCCAGATGACGAAGGAACCTCTGCTTCCCCCCATTCGCTCTGGCGCTCTCCAGTTGCTGGCGGATGAGCCGCCCTACCGGCACACCCGTGCGGCGGGAGGTATCCCTCAACCAGTCCAGGAGTTCCTCCGTAAGACGGATTGTAAGTGTGTGACTCATATCACACAATTGTAACACATCCATGACTCCACTCCAACCTGATCTGCCCTGGCGCCCTTCGCGAATCCTTTGCACCCTTTACGGTTCAGCACCATTAGCAGTCAGCATTCAGATGCAAGACCGTCGCAGACCCAACTTCTGCTCAATGCTGAGTGCTCGAACCATTCCCATGCGTCAGACTCCGGCCCGCATCGAATAAAATGAATTCATCCACCCGCAATGGATCTGCCGGCCAAAATCCGCACCATCCCCACCGAGCCCGGCGTGTATCTCTACAAAAACGCCGAGGGCGAAGTCATTTATGTGGGCAAGGCGAAGAATCTGCGCAGCCGCGTGGCCAGCTATTTCCACGAGGGCCGCTGGGAGGACGCGAAAACCGGCACGCTGGTGCGCGAAGCAGCGGACGTCGAATACATTGTCGTCGCCAACAACAAAGAGGCGCTGGCCCTCGAAAACAACCTGATCAAGCAGCGCAAGCCGCGCTTCAACATCCTGCTGCGCGACGACAAAACTTACCCTTACGTGAAACTCACGCTCGGCGAGCGCTGGCCGCGCGTCTATGTCACCCGCCGCCTGCGCAAGGACGGCAGCGAGTATTACGGCCCTTATTTCCCGGCCAACCTGGCCTACCGCATCACCGACCTCATTCACCGCAATTTTCTGATTCCCTCGTGCAAGGTGGACCTGACGCGCTTCCATCCGCGGCCCTGCCTGCAGTACTACATCAAGCGCTGTCTGGGCCCGTGCGTGAAGGAGTTGACTACTCCGGACGTGTATCAGGAAGCGGTGCGCGACGTGAAGCTGTTTCTGGAAGGACGTCCGACCGATCTCTCCCGTTCGCTGCATGCGCGCATGGAGCAGGCTGCCGCTGCCGAGGAGTACGAGCGCGCCGCGCGTTACCGCGATCTGATCTCCACGGTCGAGCAATTGCAGGAGCGGCAGCGCATCGCCGCCGCCGAGGGCGACGACGCCGACGTGTTCGGCTATCACTACGAAAATGCCATGCTTGCGGTGAATCTGTTCCACATGCGTGGCGGCAAGATGGTGGACCGGAGGGAGTTTTTCTGGGAAGATCTGCCGGAATTCATTACAGACCATGTGGGGACGGGCGCATTCGCCCGTCCAGGCGAGCAAAGCTCGCCAGCGCATCTAGCCGTCAGCGCCGATGCGCCCAACCTAACCCCCAGCCGAGCTCCGCTCGGCAAGGACCCTTCGACTTCGCTCAGGGCAGGCTCACGAATGCGCCCGTCCCCACATGAGCAATTTCATCCCGGCGAATTCTTTTCTGCCCTACTGAAACAGCTCTACATCGGCCAGCCCTATGTGCCGCGGAATTTGTACGTTCCGGTTGATTTCGAAGACCGCGAAGAACTGGAAGATCTGCTCGCTGAGCAGCACGCGGGCGAGGGCGCCCGCGCTACACGCGTGCACATTCTGGTTCCGCAGCGCGGCGACAAGCGCTCGCTCATTGACCTGGCCGGGAACAATGCCAAGCAGTCCTACGATCAGCGCTTCCGCGTGCTCAAGCCCAACGCCCGCCGGATTCAGGAAGAGCTGCAGGAAGCGCTCAGCCTGCCCGAACTGCCCAAGCGCATCGAATGCTTCGACATCTCGCACATTCAGGGCGCAGAGACGGTCGCCTCGATGGTGGTCTGGGAGGACGGCAAGATGAAGAAGTCCGATTACCGCAAATTCATCATCCGCACCGTCGAGGGCGTGGACGACTTTGCCTCCATGCGCGAAGTGGTCACGCGCCGCTACAAGCGCCTGCTGCACGAGGAAAAGAAACCTATGCCCAGCCTTGTCCTGATTGACGGCGGACTCGGCCAGCTTCATGCCGGCGCCGAGGCGTTGGAATCGCTCGAGATCATCAACCAGCCTCTGGCCGCGATCGCCAAGCGTGAAGAGATTCTCTATGTCTACGGGCAGGAGCGCGATCCGATCGCGCTCGACCATCACTCGCCGGTGCTGCATCTGATTCAGATGATTCGCGATGAGGCGCATCGCTTTGCCGTCACGTTTCATCGCAAACGGAGGCAGATGCGCGACCGCTCAACCGAACTGCTGGAGATCCCCGGCGTGGGCGCGAGCACAACCCGGCGCCTGCTCGAACATTTCGGCAGCGTGCAGGCCGTGAAACAGGCCGACGCGGCTGCCTTGTCGGCGGTCGTGACCCGGGCGCAGGCGGAGGCAATCCAGAATCACTTTCGGAAATAGCTGATTCGCTTTCTGATGGTGGATCGAAGAACGCGTGGCGCCGAGATCTCGATCGTCCATCGACAATCGTCGATCAACAATTGCTGTACACTAGCGGCCATCCTATGCATTGCGTTCGTTTCGCTCTCGTCGTTTCCAGTCTGCTCGCCGTTGCCGCATTGCCGGGCGCACGCGCGCAAAGCGCCAACCCGCCTGATCTCGCCACGCCGCAGGAAAAACATCTGCAGAACGTGCATCAACTCACCTTCGGCGGGCAGAACGCGGAGGCTTACTTTTCCGCCGACGGCAAGAAAATCATCTTCCAGTCGTCGCATGGCGACGTGAAGTGCGACCAGATTTTCATCATGAACATTGACGGCAGCGACCAGCACATGGTCTCCACTGGCAAGGGTCGCACCACGTGCAGCTATTTCTATCCTGATGGCAAGAAGATTCTTTATTCGTCCACGCACCTGGCCAGCCCGGAGTGCCCGCCGCGCCCGGATTTTTCCAAGGGGTACGTGTGGGCGGTGTATGCGGGATATGACATTTTCACGGCGAACCCCGACGGCTCGAACCTGAAGCAACTGACGACCACGCCCGGCTACGACGCCGAAGCGACCATCTCACTCGACGGCAAGAAAATTGTTTTCACTTCCGTGCGCCACGGCGACCTCGACATTTATTCGATGGATGCCGACGGCACGCACGTCAGGCAACTCACCGACGAACTGGGATACGACGGCGGGCCCACGTTCTCTCCCGACCGCAAGTGGATTGTCTATCGCGCCTACCATCCCAAGACCGCGCAGGAGATCGCCGACTACAAGGAACTGCTGACGCAGAACCTGATCCGGCCGACGTCGCTTGAAATCTGGATCATGAAAGCCGACGGCAGCGGCAAGCGGCAGATCACGAATCTGGGCGCCGCGAGTTTCGGCCCGGCGTTTACGGCGGATGGTAAGAAGATTATTTTTTCGTCGAACTACGATCCTGAGACGCACGCCACCGGCGGCATGGGAAATTTCGAGCTGTGGCTGATCAATCCCGACGGCAGCGGACTGGAGCGCGTGACTTACAGCGACGGCTTTGACGGATTCCCCATGTTCTCCGCGGACGGGAAGAAATTGGTGTGGGCGTCGAACCGTAACGCCAAGGCGCCGCACGAGACCAATATTTTCGTTGCGGATTGGGTGCCGTAGGTAATTGTCGATCGATGATTTTTGATTGTTGATTGAATTTGCGATTGCCGATTTACGATTGCCGATTGATCAACTGGCGGCACGCTCTCTTTCCCTCCTCCCTTGCAAAGCCAACCATCCGACCCCGGCGATCATCCCGCACCAACCCAAAATGCGCACCACCATCGCGATCTTCGTGTCGTAGTTGAGCACCCCGAGGCTGGAGAAGATGGCGAAGAAATCGTGCTCGACGAAATCGGAACCACCGGTTGTCACCAGCGGCAGTGCCTGGGCGCGGGCGTCGGCCATGTAGGTAGCGGTGTAGAGCCAGTTCTCAAAGAAGAAAAACAAGCAGAAGACGAAGCCGGTGGTGTGGCGCTGGGTGAAGAAGTACGCGGCCAGGAGAAACGGGACAAGCCACTGCAGCAGCGTGCCTCCCCAGAGGCAAAGTGTGGGGCCAAACCAGCCGAACAGATTATGCCCGCCTTCGTGGACGACCAGGTTGGCGTTGTCAATGAAAAGAAATGCGCCGTGGGCGGAGAAGGCGTAGGCGAGGAATACGACGTAGAAGATCAGCCACGCCACCAGCGCCGGGCGGGAGACGGGCTTCCACGGCTCATCGGGAATGGCTTGCAGGTATTCGAACATAAGCTGATGGCACGATTCTAGGGGCGCGAACGACCACGGGGCAGATTACCGACGTGTGGCCGTCGCGGGCAGAGTACATTTCTTGTTACAGTGGTTCGATCATGAAAATCCGACAATGGATTACTGCAATCGTTCTGCTTCTGCTGGTGGCGGCCGCGATCCTGGCCTTGGTCGAGACCCGAGCACTGCCAGCGAATGAGGAGACGGCGGCAACACCCGGCAGGAAACTGCTGGGACGAAAAGCGCCGGCGGCGCAGCATCCGCTGGTGGACCAGCGTCCCCTGGAGACAGCGCGGCGTATGGCGGCGATGGCCGGCACCCCGGAAGAGCAGGCGCTGGCGCAGGCCGCAGAAAAAGTCGCGGATCACGAAGTCGATCTGGCTTTTTTCGACGCCCTGCGTACGGCGGAACAGAATCCTCCGCCGCTTTCGCCGGAAGCCAAGCAGATTGCGGCTCGCAAAGCCAAGGCGGAGCAGACGATCAAGGATGATCAGGAAAACATCACGCTCCTGACCCGAAAGCTTGCCTCGGCGCCCGAATCGCAGAAAGACAACCTGCAGGATCAGATTGATGTCGCCAAGGCGCAGATGGATCTGGACCAGGACGAGCTGGACGACGCGACGGGGGAACTGGAACAGGCCGGAGGTGATCCGCAGTCAAAGATCAAGCGCCTGCAGGCGGAGCATGAAGCCAGCGACCACAACGCGGCGACCGCCGGCTCGGCGGTGAATCCCCACGAACAGGACTACCAGGCGCGCACGCTGCTGAGCGTGTTCCGGGCGTGGCAGGCGCTGCGCGAGAAGGCGGCTTCGCTCGAAGCC
>OMOD01000155.1:0-2987 GCA_900290255.1 Candidatus Sulfotelmatobacter kueseliae | reverse complement strand
GAGAAGGCGGCTTCGCTCGAAGCCGCCCGCTACGAGACGGTCGAAAAACAGGCGTACCTCAAGAAGCGGCACGACGATCTGGCGGCGCAGGTCGAAAAGGACAAGGAGAACCGCGAAGCCGCCAAGCAGCAGGCGAAGGGATTCGCCAGCGGCGGAAAGGCGGCGAGCCGCGAGGAGTCGAAAGCGTCGGCCAAGGCGGCTTTGGATGCGCTGAGGCAGTACACGCTCGACCAGAAGAACCTGGCCGACCGGGGACGGCGGCTGCAGGACGAACAGGATCTCAGCGACATCTACGCCAACTGGATCGTGCTGGCTGAAACCCGCGAGCGAGCGGCACTGCACAACCTGATCGCGGCGCTGCTCTGGATCCTGCTGGTGATCGCGGCGGTGTATGCGGCGCACCGGCTGATCGACCACCTTTTCACCGGGATGGCGGCTGAGAACAAGCGCATTGACACACTGCGCGCCGTGGTGAAATTTGCCGTGGAAGCGGTGGGTGCGGTGGTGATCCTGTTCGTCATCTTCGGCATGCCCACGCAGACGACGACGGTTCTCGGCCTGGCCGGCGCCGGGTTGACGGTGGCGATGAAAGACTTCATCGTCGCCTTTTTTGGCTGGTTCGTGCTGATGGGGCGTAACGGCATCCGGGTAGGCGACTGGGTCGAGATCAACGGCGTGGGCGGAGAAGTAGTCGAAGTTGGGTTGCTGAAGACGGTGCTGCTCGAGACCGGCAACTGGACCGACTCGGGCCATCCCACGGGACGGCGAGTTTCGTTTGTGAACAGCTTCGCCATCGAAGGACATTTCTTTAACTTCACTACCTCGGGGCAATGGATGTGGGACGAATTGAAGGTGCAGATTCCGCCGGGGCAGGACCCTTATCCGATCGTGGACGGCATCCAGAAACTGGTGGAAGAAGAAACTCGGGCGAATGTCGGCAAGGCTGAAGCGGAGTGGCAGCAGGCAACTTCGAAGTATCGCGTGCAGGCCTTGTCCGCGAGACCCGCAATCCATGTGCAGCCGACGGGCGGCGGCATTGAAGTGCGGGTGCGCTACATCACGCGCGCCTACGAACGCCACGAAGCCCGCAATCGGCTGTACGCCGCGGTACTGGAATTGCTCCATGGGAAGCGGGAGAAGGTGGGATAGGGATTTCCGATTTCCGATTTCCGATTTCCGATTTCCGATTTGCGATTTGCGATTTGCGATTGTTGAATTGTTGATTGATGATCGAAAATCTAATCTCATCAGGTTTTCAATCGGCGATCGAAAACCAACGATCAACAATTTCTTCCTCTGCTTTCCAGGTCCTTCCGCAAATGAGCCTTCGTCTTCTCCGGCAGACGCGAGTTGTGAAGGACATCGCGCAACTGCGTGGGCGAGAGGCGGCGGGCGAATTCGAGGGCGCGGGCCAGCGGCGTGTGCGGGTTGCGCAGCAGGGCAAGGCGAATCTCGGAGCGCACCGACCATTTCGCGTGATGGCAGACGGCTTCGACGAAAGCGGCGCCGGCATTGGGATGTTGCAGCGCCCTGAAGATGGCGGCTTCGGTGAGGCGCGGATTATCCAGTGCAGCCTGCCAGACGGGTGATTCCTTGTCGAGCAGCAGGGCGCCGGCCACGAGCGTGGAGGAACGGCGCGCCAGCGAAAGGCGCTCGCCCAGCGTGATGGAGCAGAGGCGGACGACCAGTTGTTCTTCAGCGACACGTTTCAGGTCAGCGGCGACCGCGGGCATCACGGAAAACTGCATCAGATCGAAGGTGTAGAGTTCGCGGATCAGGCGCAGCGTGAGGCGGCGCGAAGCACGGGGATGCGCGGCCAGGGCGAGGCGCACCTTGCGCGATTTCATCAGTGCCGTATCTTTGGCGATTCGTTCGATTTCGTCGGAAGGCAGATCGCGAGTCTTCAGCGCGGCGAGGACGAGGTCTTCGGTACGAGCGGGGGCCTCCGCTGCTGCCGCGGTCGATGAATCAGGAGTGGATGGAGTTGCGTCTTTGTCGAGGCTCATCCGTTTGGTGGTGTGATGTCCCTACGGGGACTGTGTCGTAGCTTTTCTTTCGCCCCTCCCGGGGCTTGCCCATTTCCCGCTTGGAACCCACGGCTTGCGCCGTGGGCTGTATTCTATCGCCGCTCCGCGGCTTGGGGCAGCCCTGTCTTCCACTCTCCAGGATGCGATCGAGCTACGACACAGATTCCAACGGGGATCTCGTTTTTCTCTACCTTGGCTAGAGTCTGGCCGCTCTGCGGGCCAAGCGCAGCGCGCCTTCGACCGGCTCGACGACCTGCGGATTGATTTCGACCCGGGGGGCGAGTCGTCGCAGCTCATTGTAAAAAACCTGGCGCACCAGCGGAGCGTGACCAAAGACGCCGCCAATCATGGCCACCGGGACGGTCCCGATCTCGCCCACGGGGAACAGACGCCGGGCTACAATTGCGGCGACCTGCGCCAGTTCCCCGCCCGCGCGGGTCAGAACCTGCATCGCCAGATCGTCGTGGCTGGCGGCGACGGCGGGAAACAGCGCCGCAAAATTGGGCGGAGGAATGGCGTTGGCGGCACGGGCAAGATCGGGGAGCGAGGCGACATTCCACGCTTGCAGCAGTGCGGCAGCGAGCGAGGAACCGGGCGCTGTGGAATTCTCCGGTGCTTGGGCGCTGCGATCTGCGGCGCGCAAGACGGCGCTGACCGCGGCCCGGCCGATCCAGTGAGCCGAGCCTTCGTCGCCGATGGCGAAACCCCAACCGCCGGCGCGGGCTGTGTTTCCCTGCTGGTCGCGGCCGTACGCGATCGAGCCGGTGCCGGCGATCACGATGACGCCGGGACCGGTGTCGAAGGCGGCTTCGAGGGCGATTTGCATGTCGCCGACAACGTCAATGGGAGTGAGCAGAATGGCCGCAAGAATCTGGCGGACCTTCGCGGCCAACTCCGGACGAGCCGCGCCGGAACCGCCGATGCAAGTACGCACGACTTCGGCGGGCGTAATGCCCGCGG
>OMOD01000156.1 GCA_900290255.1 Candidatus Sulfotelmatobacter kueseliae | reverse complement strand
AGGAGCTCGAGACCTCAACCACAACCGATTGGGGGTTGCTGAAGCAACCGGATAATCAGAAGGCAGCTTCGCGTCAGTCGCGCCTTTGAGGTACTGCTCGAAAAATGGGAAGAGGATGTTCTTGCGGTAGAAGTCCCCGGTATTGGCGGCAAATTCGGCTCGGCCGAGGTGCTCGCCATCGTAGTACCCCCAGCCGCCGTGGACCCAGGGGCCAACCACAAGCGCGTTGAAGATGCCCGGATTATTCGCATCGATGGAATGGAACGTGGTGAACGGTCCTTGCAGGTCCTCCGCGTCAAACCATCCGCCGACTGTGAGCACGGCGCAATGGATGTTCTTCATGTGCGGTGCGAGATTGCGGGCCTTCCAGTAGTCATCATAGGTATCATGGCGCATCTGGTCGTCAAAGAGCGCGCTCTTGCCTTCCAGCAACTTTGACAGATTTCCAATCGCCCCGATGTTCAGGAAAAACTCGTAGCCGTCTTTGGTGCCGTAATCGAAGGGAACACGGACTTTGGGCGGAGGCTGGGGATTCTCCTGCGGCTTGAAAGAACTGTAGAAGCTGAAATTGGCGGCGAGCATGAACGTGCCACCGTGATAGGCGTCGTCACCCATGAAGAGGTTGGTCATGGGAGCCTGGGGGGACGCGGCTTTGAGCGCAGGATGCGAATCGATGATGCTGGCGGAAGTGAAAAACCCGGGATAGGAAATTCCCCAGATTCCGGCGTTGCCGTTGTGGTTGGGAATGTTCTTCAGCAGCCAGTCAATGGTGTCGTAAAGATCGCTGGCGTCGTCGACGTCGTGGCTTGATTTCTTATTGTCGACGTGCGGGCGCATCTCGATGAATGTGCCTTCCGACATGTACCGGCCGCGCACGTCCTGAAAGACGAAAATATATCCCGCTTTGTCGAAGTCGGAAGAAGGGCCGAGCTGCGTGCGGTACTGATCCACCCCGTAGGGCCCCACGCTGTACGGAGTGCGGTCGATTAGGAACGGGTAAGAGCGGGAGATGTCTTTCGGCACGTACACCGACGTGAACAGGTGCGCGCCGTCGCGCATGGGAACACGGAATTCGTATTTGGTGTAGTGCTCCTTGACGTTGAATTCCGGCGTGTCGGGCTTGTTCTGAGCGAAGCCCGCGCTGACGGCCACGGCTAACAGCAACAGGATTGAGGACTTGCGACGCGGCATGCGCCTCCTTCTGGTTACGGACGAATAGGCAAGCTACATTCGGATGGGGAATCGAGTCAAGGGGATCGCTCTACGTCCGCCATGCAAGCGGTACAATAAGTGTTTGGGCGAGTGCGCGGCTGGGCTTGTCTGTTCAACCCCGGGCCGCTCGGGGGAGCATGTTCGAAGTTACGGTTGAAGATTCGTTTGCCGCGGGACACTACCTGCGCAACTACAAAGGCAAGTGCGAGAACCCGCACGGGCATAACTACAAGATCCGGGTGACGCTGGCGGGTGCGGAACTGGACAAGGCCGGTCTGCTGCTCGACTTCAAAGATTTGCGCGAAGTGATGAAACACGTCATCGAGCGGCTTGACCACCAGATGATCAACGAGATTGAGCCGTTCACCGTCATCAATCCGTCGGCCGAGAATCTGGCGAAATACTTCTACGAGGAATCGAACGTGCGATTACAGCGCGTGACCAACGGGCGGGTGCGGGTGAAGGACGTGACGGTGTTCGAGACGGATACGACCACGGCCAAGTACAGCGAATAATCAGTTGCCAGTTGCCGGCTGCCAGCGGGCAGCGCAAGAAGGAATCAACGCTTGGGATGATCTTACAAGGATCTCGTTGCGTGGCAGAAGGCGATGGATCTCGTGACCGCAATCTATCGGACGACTGCAACGTTCCCGAAAGACGAACTGTTCGGGATTACATCGCAGGTCCGCCGTGCTGCAGTCTCCATTCCGAGCAACATTGCGGAAGGGCAAGGCAGACTCTCGGAAAAGGAGTTCCGATTTTTCCTCGGACAGGCAAGAGGCTCTTTGATGGAAGTCGAAACTCAACTCCAGATAGCGGAAAATCTCGGCTACCTGCAAAAGGAACATACAAATAAGCTGTTGGAGACGTGCGCCGAGGCAGGCCGCATCCTCAACGGGCTACTTACATCAGTCTCGAAGCAAGCGGGAGTCTGAAAGCCGGTAGCTGGCAGCCGGCGGCTGGCAGCTGTTTTTCATGCAAATCACAGAGATCTACAAGTCCCTGCAGGGCGAGTCGACTTATGCGGGTCTGCCGTGTGTCTTTGTCCGCCTGACGGGATGCAACCTGCGCTGCACCTGGTGCGACAGTGAGTACACGTTCCAGGGCGGGCGTAAGATGGCCACGGAAGAGGTGCGGGATGAAGTCTCGCGCCTGAACCCGGGAGGTGGTCTGGTCGAGATCACCGGCGGCGAGCCCATGCTGCAGGAAAAAGAAGTTGTTCCGCTGATGCAGCATCTGGTGAACGACGGTTACCGCGTGCTGCTCGAGACCAGCGGAGAGCGGCCACTGGAGCGGGTTCCGGCGGGAGTGGTGAAGATCGTGGACGTCAAGTGCCCGGATTCGGGCGAGGTCGGCACGTTTCGTGTGGATAACCTGAAAGCGCTGACCGCTCGCGATGAAGTCAAGTTCGTGCTCGCCAGCCGCGCCGATTACGAATTCGCCCGTGAGTTCATCCGGCAACACAATCTCGCGGAGGAAGTGAATGCAGTGCTTTTTTCGCCGGCATTTCGCAAGGACGGAACTGGCCCCCATGACAGCTCCCAGTGCCTGCTTGATCCGAAGGAGCTGGCGGAGTGGATGATTGCCGATAACGTCCCGGCCCGGCTGGGATTGCAGTTGCACAAGTTCATCTGGGATCCGGCGAGGAAGGGAGTCTAGGAGATTTTCGATTGACGATTTTCGATTTTCGATTGCAGTGTGGCCTCAATTCAATCGGCAATCGCAATCGGCAATCGGAAATTGAGAGACGGCGAACTTGGTGGACAGAGCCAAATCCTGCGCGGTCGTTCTGCTCAGTGGCGGCATGGATTCCTGCGTTTGCGCGGCGCTGGCGGCGCGCGATCATGACGCAGCCGCGGTCCACGTCAGCTACGGGCAGCGCACCGAGCACCGGGAGCGGCAGTCGTTCCTTGCCATCTGCGAACGGCTCAACATTCGCGACAAGCTCGTGGTCCGAAACGAGGCGCTCGGCGCCATCGGCGGATCGGCACTCACCGACGGCACGATCGCGGTTCCCAGAGCCGAAGCCGTTGGACACGGCATTCCAGTCACCTACGTCCCCTTCCGCAACGCGCATTTCCTCGCGGTAGCCGTTAGTTGGGCCGAAGTGCTGGGCGCGAAAAAGGTGTACATTGGTGCGGTTGAGCCCGACAGTTCGGGCTACCCGGATTGCCGCCCAGCCTATTACAGCGCTTTCAATGCGGTGGTGAAAGCAGGCACGAAGGAAGGCGACATTGAGGTCGTGACCCCGCTGATCGCCATGCGCAAAGTCGAGATTGTGCGTCTTGGCCTTGAACTAGGTGCACCATTCGATTTAACTTGGTCATGTTACAGCCGCGAGGATCAGGCCTGCGGGGTCTGCGATAGCTGCGTCTTGCGTTTGCGCGCGTTCGAAGCGGCCGGAGTGAGAGATCCAATTTCATATGCGGCGCGATAGGAAATGGTTGACTGTTGAATTGGGTTGTTGAATGAACCGCGCAAGTGAAGAGGAAGCGCGAGGTCTTCATTCAACCATCAATATTCAACAATCAAAAAATTGATCCGCCGGGAGGCAAAATGAAAAAGCATTTCGCAATCTTCCTGTTTACAGTACTGGCGGTGGGACTGTGCGTGCCTCGGGTTTTCGCCCAGGCATCCGGGACGGTCAAGGGGACGTGCAAAGACAGCACGGGCGCTCCGGTCGTTGACGGAATCATAGTCTACGCCAACCTCGACAACGGCCAGAAATATACGCTCAAGACCAACAAGAAAGGGGAGTATTTTTCCCTCGGACTTTCGCCGGGATCCTACCTGGTCACGCTCTACAAGAATGCCGACGACCAGAAGGCCGGCAAGGAACTCTTTCACTTCACCAAGTTCCAGGTGACGCTGGACGAGAACACCCTCGATTTTGACTTGAAGAAAGAGCAGGAAAACACTGCCAAGGGCCAAGGGCTGACTCCGGAGCAGTTGAAGGCGATGCAGGAGCAGCAGGCCAAGGCGCAGAAGGAAAACAATACCGTCAAGGCTTTAAACGACAAACTGAACGCGGCCAAGACCGCCGCGGACGCCGGCGACTACGAAACCGCCATTGCGGCCATGAACGAGGCCACTCAGATGGACGCGACCCGTGACCTGATCTGGTTCAAGCTCGGCGACTATAACCGCATGTCGGCGACCAAGCAGACCGATCCGGCCGAGAAGCAGAAGCGTCTGGACTCGGCCGTGGAAGCGTATCAAAAAGCCGTTGACATCAAAAAGAGTGCTACCAACGACAAAGACCCCAACGCGGCCAAGAACCTGGCCGCTTACTACAACAATCTGGCCGAAGCTTACGCCAAGGCCGGCAAGGTGGATGACGCGGTCAAGACGTACGCGCAGGCCGCCCAGATTGATCCGAGCAATGCGGGACAGTACTACTTCAATACTGGAGCCGTACTCACCAATGCCGGCAAGGTGGACGATGCGATTGCAGCCTTCGATAAAGTCATCGCGGCTGATCCCAACCGCGCCGAAGCTTACTACTGGAAGGGTGTCAACCTGATCGGGAAGGCGACGCTCCAAGGCGACAAGATGATTGCGCCGCCCGGGACGGCCGAATGCTTCCAGAAATACCTCGAACTGCAGCCCACAGGGACTTATGCCGATCCAGCCAAGCAAATGCTGGCCACCATAGGGGCTTCGGTCGAGACCGGTTTCGGGAAGAAGAAGCCGCCGAAAAAGTAGATCTTCTTTAGTTACAAGCAGTTGCAGAGTTTGAAAGGGCGGCTCGTCGAGCCGCCCCTGCTTGTTGTCAGCAATTCCCCGATAAGTTACTAAGGGCTATGTACTTACTGGCCTTCGCGTCCGAGTGCGCGGCGCGGTACAGTTAAGTAGCTCACGGTTCTTCCCTGTCTGTGGTGCGTGCGATTCCTGAGTGTGAGGACGAATGGCAGCACCAACCATTGCACCGATCTCCGTTGCGTTAGAAGGCTTTTCTGGAAGCTGCAGAGTGGCCACTCCCGCTCTGCTGGGGGCGATGCTGCGGGCCGCGGAGAAAATCAGCGACCTGGTCTTCTCACCTGGCCGCCCGCCGCAAGTGCAGGTCTACGGGCAGATGATTCCGGTGCAGGGGGGCTGACGTCCCTGAACCCAGACGATACCCGCCGCATCGCGGCCGACCTGATTGGCGACAACAAACAGGCAATCACCACGCTGCGCGAGCATGGGGCTTGCGACATTTCCTATGGGCTGCCCGGGCTCGCCCGCTTCCGCGTCAACATATTCATTCAGCGCGGCAGTTGCGCCGTCGTCATGCGCGTTATTCCTACCGCCATTCCCGACTTTGCCTCGTTGCGGCTGCCGCAGCAGCTGTCTGAGATTACCAGGCTGAGAGATGGAATCGTGCTGGTGACGGGAGCGACCGGATCGGGCAAGTCCTCGACCCTGGCTGTCCTGCTGGACTGCATCAATCAGGAGAAGTACTACCACATCATCACCATCGAAGACCCGATCGAGTTTCTGCACAATCACAAGTGCTCCACCATTCACCAGCGGGAACTGCACAGCGACACGCCCAGCTTTGCCCACGCGTTGCGCTCGGCCATGCGACAGGCCCCGAAAGTGATTCTGGTGAGCGAGATGCGCGACCGGGAGACCATCGAGATCGTACTGGAAGCGGCTGAGACCGGCCACCTCGTGTTCTCCAGCCTGAACACCATGGATGCTTCGAAGACTGTGGAGCGCATCGTTAGTTCGTTCTCGCCGGCGGAACAGCAGTCGGTGCGGGAACGATTTGCCAAGTCTTTCCGCTATATCATCTGCCAGCGGCTCATCCCCAAGGCTGACCGCGGCGGGCGAGTTCCGGCTTTCGAAATCCTCAAGGCCAATGCCCGCACCCGCGAATGCATCGAAAAAGGCGAGCGCGAGGATAAGACGCTGCTCGATGCCATCAAAGCGGGAGATTCCGAGGGCATGCAGCACTTCGACGGCGAGATCGCGCAACTGGTGCGAGACCGTGTGGTCGATCTCGAAACCGGCCTGTCGTTTGCCAGCAATCCGGCCGTGCTGGGGCAGGAACTGGCAAGATAAAGGCAAACCGGTTCTCTGATCGCCGAGTCCTTCCGCTGCGCAACCTCGCACACCCGGGTCGCCCTTCAGCTCGGTAAGCACGATTCGTATCAGGGTATGCCTTCAGAGCCTGCCCTGAGCGGAGTCGAAGGGCATACCGCAGGCACGTCTTAACACTGCGCCTTCAGGCGCTGAATTTCTGATTCTGAGTTTCGCTCCAGCCGCCTAACCGCCGATCGCTGCCATCTGCGCTTTCTTTCCTCTATTATCTCTGCATGCCAGCCCCGCCGCTTCATGCGACCGTTCTTAGCTTTGAAGACGCTCGGCGTGTCGTCGAAGAGCAAGCCACGACGGTTCATCCTGCGGGAACCGAGTCGGCGGCTTTGCTCGCCGCGGCGGGCCGCGTGCTGGCCGTGGCAGTATTCGCCGATCGCGACATCCCACCCTTTCCTCGTTCGACGCGCGATGGCTATGCCGTGAGATCGGAGGATTTGGCGCAACTCCCCGCTACGCTCGATGTGATCGGCGAAATTAGGGCGGGCGAACAACTCGACCGGATCCCGCGGGAAATCGGCCCTGGGCAAGCAGCTTCCATCATGACCGGAGCGCCAGTGCCTGCAGGCGCGGACGCCGTGGTCATGGTCGAGTACAGCTCGCAGCACGGCGAGCGCGCCGAGATCACGAAGAGGGTTGAGCCCGGCCAGAATGTCGTTCCCCGAGGCGCAGAGGCACGGCAGGGGAGTCTCCTGCTCGATCGTGGTCGACGGCTGAATGAGGCGGCGATTGCGCTGGCGGCGTCGGTCGGCAAGGCGAAGTTGGAAGTGTACCGGCCGCCACGGGTCGCGGTGCTGACGACGGGCGACGAGATCGTTGACGTGGGCGCCACTCCCAGCCCTACGCAGATTCGCAACTCGAACAGCTACTCGCTTGCGGTGCAGATTCGCCAGGCTGGCGGCGAACCGGTTCTTCTGCCCATTGCTCCCGACGAGCCCCAGGGACTGCGGCGTCTGGTTGAAGACGGGCTGAAGTCGGACCTGTTGCTGATGACCGGCGGCGTCTCCATGGGGCGCTACGACCTGGTCGAACAGGTGCTTTCTGAGATGGGCGCCGAGTTCTTTTTCACCGGCGCAAAGATTCAGCCCGGTCGTCCGGTGGTGTTCGGCAAATGTGGCGCGGGTAAATGTGGCGCGGGCGCCCTCGCGCGCGACGGAGCTTTAGCTCCGCAAGGTGGCGCCTACTTCTTCGGCCTTCCGGGCAATCCGGTTTCAACCATGGTGACCTTCGAACTCTTCGCCTGCCCCATGCTGGAAGCGCTGGCCGGGCAGTTGCCGCGCAAGCTGGCATTTCTGCATGCGCGGCTGAAGTCCGAAATTCGAATCAAGACCGGCCTCAGGCGTTTTCTTCCCGCAGTTCTCTCAGGCGAATTCGAGAATTCGGAAGTGGAACTCGTGGCGTGGCAGGGATCGGGCGACATTGCCGCGACGGCCCGGGCGAATTGCTACGTAGTCGTGCCGCCGGACCGCGAGCACATCGCTGCGGGAGAATGGGTCGCCGTGATGCCGCGGTAGATGAGTCCGCGAGTGTAGGGGCCTGTCATCGTCCACAATCGGTCGGTATGGCACTCGCGAGAGATTCTCTAGCTACCTACATTCCACGCGATTATCGTGCGAGGCGATGATCTGCCACGTTCCGTCGCGTTTCAGCCACGTATCGGTCCAGACCTGGCACACCTTTGCGCTCGGCTGAGACTTGTCTTTGCCGAGAGCATGTTCGCGGCCATAGACAACGGCGACACTGTCTCCGAAGAAATGCACTTTGGCCTCATCGAGCCCGCAATCATGCGCGGTGCGTGCGCCCTTCTCGTCCTTCAATTCATCGGCTTTCGTGAAGTGCGCACCTTTCGTTGACGTGCCTTGGAAATCGTCGGCAAGCAGACTGGTGACCACGCCGTTATCAACGCATACACCCTCAGCCCACTTGCGTTCCATGTCGATGATGTATTTCGAGGTCTTGTCATCGGCCGACGCCCAGTGACTCTGCTGTGCGTGCGCCGGGACGAGCAACAACCACGCTGCGGTTGCCACCGCGAAGATTCGTAAGTGCATTTCTCCCTCCAGCGGCACCAAGATAGCAGTAAAATCGCGGGCGGTACATGGGTTTCCGGAAGCTGGCGAATTGCTGATGCTCAAGACAGCCGCTCTGTCGGCGATAGGGAACGTAATATCGCGGTTACACTCATCGACCAGATGAATGCAATGGGCTTTATCGCCCATCGCACCGTCAACCGCCGCTCGGCGCATTTATCACCCCCCACCTCCCATGTAAGATAGAACTTCGCATGGCTAAGAAACTCTCGCATTACGACCGCGCCGGGCGCGCCCGGATGGTAGATGTTTCCGGCAAGCCGGCCACCCGGCGTGAGGCCGAGGCCAGCGCCTTCGTGGCGATGAAGCCCGCGGTGCTGGCGGCGCTGCCCTCCAATCCCAAGGGCGATCCGCTCGAAGTGGCGCGGCTGGCCGGCATCATGGCGGCCAAGCGCACCTCCGAACTGATCCCCATGTGCCACCCGCTGCCCCTGGCGCTCGTTGATGTCGAGGTTCGCCTGTGCGAGAATGGCGTCGCGATTGCCTCTAAAGTCGTGACCACGTCCGAAACCGGCGTGGAGATGGAAGCCCTGGTCGCCGCCAGCGTCTCCGCGCTTACGGTTTACGATATGTGTAAGGGCATCGACAAGGGCATTGAAATACGTAAGATTGTGCTGGAACGTAAGAGCGGCGGCAAGAGTGGTGTTTACCGGCGCGAGAAAAAGTAGGCTCAACCAAGTTCATGGCGAATGACGTGAAGCTGCTGCTAGTGGACGACAACCCCATGGTGCTGGGGATGTTGCACCAGGCTTTGTCTCCGCTGGCGCAGGTCGCGACGGCAAGCGACTCAGCCGACGCATTGTTGAAGGCCGTGGACAATCCTCCAGACCTGCTGGTCTGCGACTACCGCATGCCGGGGATGGACGGGCGCCAGCTCGTCGAAAAACTGAAGAGCCGGCCAGCGACCGCCAATTTCTCGACCGTGCTGATGGCCAGCAAAGCTGACATCGCTGAACGTCTCTCGCCGCAAGATGCCGCCGATGATTACCTGGAAAAGCCATTCTTCCTGAAAGAAGCCACGCGCCGCATCAAGCGCACGATTGACCGCATCGCACTGGAAAAGCTGGCGAAGACGGCTCCCTCCGACGGAGTGGTGCGCGGCAGCCTGGCGCAGATGAACGTGATTGACCTGATGCAGTCGCTCGAAATGGGACGCAAGAGCTGCCGGCTTACGCTCACCAACGAAGGCGAGAAATGCGAGGTATTCTTCGTGGAGGGCCAGGTCAAGCACGCGACCTACGGGGAACTGCTGGGCGACGCAGCGGTGTTCAAGGTGCTGCGCTGGACGGGCGGGAACTTCGAACTCGACTTCGAAGGCAAGACCGATAAGGAGACCACGCAACTCAACACCCAGGGCCTGCTCATGGAGGGTTTGCGCCTGCTTGACGAGTCGCAGCGTGATGCGGGTGGCGAGGCGGAAGCCGCAGTCGAACCGGCTGCAACGCCTTCCGCCGCGCCGGTTGCGACGCAGACCGCGGCGGTCGCGCCGCCCAGCGCTGCCGGTCGGAGCGGGCATGATGAAGAAGATGTCCTTCTCGACAACTGAGCCGCGGACCGGCAGTATTCTCACAGCGGCGGTGGTGACGGTCAGCGATTCCTGCGCGCGTGGCGAACGTGAGGATTTGTCGGGTCCGGCTGTTGCCCGACTTCTCGAGAAACTGCACTTTCAGGTAGTTACGCAGCAAGTTGTTCCCGACGACCTGATCCCGATTCAAAACCTGCTCATCCGACTGGCGCGTGAGGTGCGCTTGGTCGCGACTACCGGGGGGACTGGAATCGCTCCGCGGGACGTTACGCCAGAAGCAACCATGGCCGTTTGCGACCGGCTGGTGGATGGCGTGGCCGAACGCATGCGCAGTGAAGGAGTCAAGAAGACGCCTTTTGCCGCGTTGAGCCGGGGCGTTTGCGGCGTGCGCGGGCGGACCCTGATTCTGAACCTGCCGGGCAGCCCTTCTGGAGCGGTGGAATCGCTGGAGGCTGTGGCGGGGCTGATCCCACATGCGATTGAGCTGTTGAGCGGAAAGACGGAGCACAAGTGACTTCTTGGCGAGCGCTGCCGCGACAAGAACGTCGCGGCCGGACGGGCGAGGGCGCCCGTCCCCACACGAGCACTGCTTAACTAGGGAGTTTCCTTGGCTTTCCCCGGTCCCAGTATTGCGCGGCCGGGGAACACATCGGGCACCAGCTTGCCTTGGTCAATCACCAACGTCCCGGCAACCAACAAATAGCGTACGCCCACGCTCGGTTCCATGGGCTTCTCATAAGTTGCCCGGTCGCTGATCGTCTGCGGATCGAAAACCACGACATCGGCATCGGCGCCTTCCCGTAATCGTCCCTTGCGCTTGGCGGCCGGAGTCGAGCGTTCCAGCATCTGAGCGGGCATGAGCGTCGTTTTGCGCAGCGCTTCCATCAGATTGAGAGTCTTCTTTTCCCGCACATATTGTGCCAGCACGCGCGCGTAGGTGCCGGCATTGCGCGGATGACCGGGCGCTCCGTCGCTGGCGATCATGATCAGATGGTTCGGAATCGTCGCGTCGACCATCTCTTGCGTGTTGGCGAACATGATGACGGACTGCGGCATGGGCGAATTGTGTAATTCTTCAAAGCGTTCCTTCGTAAGATGCTCGCCCGTTTCGGGCAAGACAAGATTGCTGTAGTCGATGCCCAGCTTTTCGCGCCATCCGGGGTTGAACAGCGCTGAGTTAAGGATGGTCATACCGGCCGTGTAAGGATAGGCTTCGGTCGTCACGTCGAGGCCGCGAGCGCGGGCGCCTTTGATCAACGAAAGGCATTCTAGCGAATCGAGAAGACAGGTGCTGTTGATGTGAACAATATGTAGAGATGCTCCACTGATCGCCGCCGCGCCGATTACCTCCTCGACTGATTCGATATCGGAGCCGGGTTCGGTGTGTCCGAAGCTGCGAATGTGGGTGTAAACGGGCAACCTGCGCTCGGCGGCCACGCGGAACATGTCAATGATCTCGAGCCGCGTCGCTCCGGGAGTGTACTGGATGCCCAGGCCCACGCCCAGAGCGCCGGCATCGAGTTGGTCGCGCAGCCGCTGCTGAATCTGCCTGATTTGCTCCGCCGTGGCGGGCTGGTTCGTGGCCGGTCCGCTCTTGGGCAGGATTTCAGGGATGCCCGCGTGTGGGTCGATGACGACGGGAGCCAAAGGTGCGCCGAATACCAGCGCTCGCGCCGCCGCATGGCTGGCGGTTGTACCGTAGTGAATCAGCGAATGCCCCTCCTTCGATTTCAGGAAGGGAGCAACGTCGGGAACACCGATTTCCATCTCCAGCGCTGTGGTCACGCCGTCGAACGCCTTGACGCGCTGGCTCTCGGGGTCCTGACCATGCTGGTGCAAGTCGATGAAGCCGGGAGCAACCACCAGCCCAGCGCCGTGAACCACGCGGCGGCCGTTCAGCGGTTCACTAGAGACGCGGGCAATCTTGCCGTGCCGGATGCCGACATTGCGAACAGCGTCCAGCCCGGTTTCCGGGTCCATGACGCGGCCGCCCTCGATGACGAGGTCATATTGCTGTGCGGCCAGGGCCGCAGTCGAGAAGAGAAGAAGGCACAGAGAAAGAGTCAGCTGGCGCATGGTTGCTCCTAATTCAGCGATCATATCAATTCCGTAGAGACGTAGCTGGCTACGTCTCCCCCCGGCGACGCACCAAACGTTCCGGCAATGTTTCCGTGCGACTGACGCATTCTCGCTCGATCACGTACACTGGGTTTTCCCGTTGAAAGCCATCGGACATATTCTGGCGCGCTATACGGCATGGATCTGGGGGCTGCTCAAGCTGCTCGGCATATGGGGGGTATTTGTCATCGCCTTTGCCGACAGCGCTCTGCTGGGCATGCCGGTGGATGCCATTGTGGCGACCTACGTGTATCAGGATCGCAAGCGACTCCTGTTTTACATTGTCATGGCATCGCTGGGGTCGGCGCTGGGCAGCATTCCGCTCTACATCATCGGGTATCTCGGCGGCGAGAAAGTGCTGCGCAAGCGGATTTCCGAGGAGCGTTTCCTGAAGATTCACCGATCTTTTGAGCAGCACGAATTCTGGGCTCTGATGTTCCCCGCCATGTTGCCCCCGCCCATGCCGTTCAAAATCTTTGTACTGGGCGCAGCCGTGTTTGAAATGCGCTTTCGGGATTTTCTGGCAGCGATTTTTGCCGGGAGGTTCGTGCGGTTTCTTGTGCTCTCCGTGCTGACACTGTGGTTCGGTCCCGAGATCGTGCAGCTTGTGGGAGCCCTTTTCAGACGGCGTTTCTACTGGGCGCTGGCGGCACTGCTGGCGATCGCCTTCGTGATCTGGTTGCTGCAGCGGCGCAGGAAAGCGAAGAAGTCTATCACCCGGCAGACAGAGAAAGCCAGCGGAAGCCAGTCCTTGAGCGACTGATCGACTTGCCGGGCGCGCGAGCCGAGGTTACGCAGCGATGTGGTTGCCAGGCCGCTGCCGTCTTTGGGCCAGCACGCTCAGCAGAACCGGCGTGGCGAACATCACGCAGGTGAATAGCACGTCGCCAGCCAGAGCGCGACGGAAGTACGGCAAACCTGCGTCATAGCAAGCCATCAGCCCGGCGAACGTCCTCGGATACATCTCCCATGCTGCCCAGACCGCGAAATTGCTCAGCACGAAAAACGACACCGAACCGGCGAGGGCAGCGCCGAGAATCCGCAACGCTCCCCCATTCTGCTTCAGGGTCGTTCCCAGCAGGAGCATACCTGCGTACCAGGCCCAGGTGACGAAGTGATCCCAGGAAAAGGGGTAGCGATAGACCAGCGTGGTCAGAACGACGTCTGACGCCGCCAGCAAAGCAAGCGGAGCCCATATCCAGCGGCGAGATCCGCGCGCGCCAAAAAACAACAGAGATGCGCCCACAGGCGTGAAGGCCAGGGGATGGGGCAGGAACCGGACGGCCACAGCGAAGAGCACAAAAATATATGCCAGCATGAATCACCTCGGGAAACGAAGTAACATTGTGGCCGTTGCGGCCTCTGGCGTCAAGGGCGGAGCGGGGCGCGATGGTGGACTATCGCTGGTTGTGCCCTAGGCCGATATCAATAAGGCTTGTACCCCTAGCGCTGGCCCGGTTCGGGCACCACCACCTGATCCTTGCCGAAGCCAAAAACATCGCCCACCACGCGGAGGTTCTTGTCGAGTTCGACGGCAGCGCTCAGCGCGCGGCGCCCCCGGCCGCGGCTGATGGCGCTCGGCATCTGAAGGTAGCGCAGGTCCACGAAATGAACGAGGTAGCCCCCCTGTGGAGGCGGCAGCGTTTCCGTTTCCGTGACGGGATACTGCGCCCAGTCCAAATACACGCGTCCCATATACGACTGTTTCGCCGCCAGGGTCACGGGAGTTTCTTCCGGCTTGTAGCGAATCTCGAGCTGGCCGTACGGATCAACCTCGGGGCCGAGCGAATCTACCGGCGCGAGGGCAAAGAAAGCCGGCGTTTCCGCCACACCGTACCAGTGAAACGGATCCGTCATGGAGGGATACGCAGAAACGCGAACCGGATCGGCTTCCTCGTAAGTGCGCGCCTCCAAGGCCTGGATCGCGCGGCGGTGCTCGTAGTCGCGCAGTCCCCACAACAGGACGATCCCCACTAGCGCTAGCGTGGCCGCGACGCGGCCGCGAGGACCCCGGCGCGGCGCCCCGATTTCCTTATCAACCAGAGCGAAAAGGGCAGGCACGGTCAGCCCCGCAATTAGCAGAACCAGCATCACCGGTTCGACGATGAAGACGATGTCCCACGAATACCACTTTTCGGAAAACGGCCAGAACGGCCTGACGCCATAGTTGTTGGTGAAATCGAGCAGGATATGGCTCAGCCCGGCAAGGCAGGCATAGAAGAACAACCGTCCCCAGCGCGGTGGCAGCTTCGGATTGTTCGTCTTGCGGCCGCGCAGACGCCAGAACAGATAGACCACGCCGACCACCACAGCTGAGGTCAGCGGTATTCCCAGGAATGAGTGGGTGAACCCGCGATGGTGGGCGAAACCGAACGCCGGACCGCCAAAGCGCCCCAACACGTCCAGGTCGGGAGCCTCTGCCGCCAGCGTGAGCGTAAGTGTGGCCAGCGCTGTCTTGCGGTTGAGTCCGGCGCGGCCCATGCACGCCCCGGTTAGGAAATGGGTGACGGGTTCCAAGGGTTTGTGAGAATTCTAGAGCATTTCCCAATCTACTGTGGAGTACAAGTACGATTCGTATCAGGGTATGCCTTCAGAGCCTGCCCTGAGCGGAGTCGAAGGGCATACCGTAGGTACCGCGTTCTCATCGCGCCTTCAGGCGCTGAATATACGAATTCTGAATTTCGCTGCGGCTGTCACCGATCCGGTGCCAGTAAAGTCAGCGCGTTGGGCACGACGGTGATCTCCGCCGGGAGCGTCCCCAACAATTCGCCGTCCGCTTCAACATAAATCTTCGACGGGGCTGAGGTGATGTCGGACGGCGCATTGTATCGGCACAAGACTCTCGTGCTATGCGCCAGGTCAACGCCTGGGATCGTCCAGCGCAGCCGCAGCAATCCCCGCGTCACGTACGCCAGGTACGCGAGTCGGCTTGCCGTGCGGCTGAAAACCAGCCGCATGTCATTGCGATCGAGCGAAGCTCCCGGAGCCAGTTCCTGGACCACGCCGCCAAAGTTGCGGATCCGCACACCCAGCAACTCGGTTACTTCGGCGCGCTTGGGCACATCTGAGCCGCTTTCCACGTATTCTGCCACGAACCGCGTCATGGGATAGGTGAACCACAAGTTCCAGGCTTTCGCGTAGTACGCTGCCATGCCCATGCGCTGCTTGGCTCCGCTGTGCAGCTTGTAGAACAGATGGGCGTCAACCCCCACACCCGCGGTGACAACGAAATAGCGCGAGCCAGGCTTACCCTTAAGGTCGACGCACTCGACTCTGCCGAGAGCCACGCGCCGCGGCGTGCCTTGCAGGGCGGCCTGGGCTGCCAGGTTTACATTGCGGGGAAGGCCCAAGTCATGCGCCAGAGCGTTGGCCGTGCCCATGGGCAGAATTGCCAGGGCCACGGAAGAATTCGCCAGCACCTGTGCAATGTTGTGGATCGTGCCGTCGCCCCCACAGGCGAAGATGGTGTCGCAACCGGCAGCCACCGCTTGGCGGGTCGCTTCGCCTCCGTCGCGGCGAGTTTCGGCTGCAATCAGATCAGCCTCGACTCCGGCGTTGCGCAGCGCCGCCAGTACGGACTCCAGTTCCCGCTGACGTTTCCTGCTACCTCCGGAATCCGGGTTATAGAGCAACGCGGCCTTGCGCATGGCAAAGCTGGATTGTACCTGAGGCGTCCGCGGATTTTATGCGCCCCCTTTCCCCGACTATAATCTGCCCGATGCCTGCCGCGACCAAAGACGCTGGAAAGAAGATTGAGGCCCTGCGCGAGAAAATTCGCCGCCACGAGCATCTCTACTACGTTCTCGACCAGCCTGAAATCAGCGACACCGAATTTGACCGGCTCATGCAGCAACTGAAAGACCTGGAGGCGGAGCATCCGTCGCTGGTGACGCCCGATTCTCCCACCCAGCGCGTGGGCGGCAAGCCCCGCGAGGGCTTCGTCAAGGTGCCGCACTCCTCGCCCATGTTGTCGCTCGACAACACTTACAACGAGGAGGAACTGCGCAACTGGGAACGGCGCGTGCACGAGCTCAGCGGCCGCAGCGACGTGGACTACGTTTGCGAGTTGAAGCTCGACGGCATGTCGCTGGCGCTTCTCTATGAAGAGGGCAAACTGGTGCGCGGCGTGACCCGCGGCGACGGCTCGGTCGGCGAAGATGTCACGCTCAACGTGCGCACCGTACACTCGGTCCCGCTTTCGATTGACAGAGAAAAACTCAGGAAGGCTGGCATTCCGCTGAATTTTGAGGCGCGCGGCGAGTTGCTGATGCCGACGGCCGCTTTCAGGAAACTGAACGAAGAACGCGAGCGCAACGGCCTTCCCACATTTGCCAATCCGCGCAATTTTACCGCGGGTACGGTGCGGCAGCTCGATTCCAGCGTTACGGCGCAGCGCCGTCTCGATTTCTTTCCCTACTTTCTTCTGGCCAACGGTCGAACTTACTTCGAACGACACTGGGAAACTCTGACTGCGCTCGAGAAAGCCGGATTCAAGGTCAATCCAAATCGCAAACTCGTCCACTCGATGGACGAAGTTTGGCGCTTCATCCAGCAGTGGGAGGAGAAGCGCGATTCACTGCCTTACGAAATTGATGGCATTGTCGTGAAGGTCGATCGCACCGCGTTGCAGGACGAACTCGGCTTCACCGGCAAAGCTCCGCGCTGGGCGATTGCCTACAAATACGCCGCGCGCGCCGGCATCACGAAGCTGGAAAATGTGCGCTGGCAGGTTGGGCGCACCGGCAAGTTGACTCCCGTCGCCGAATTAGCTCCGGTCGCGATCGGCGGAACAACGGTTCGCAATGCCACGCTGCACAACATGGACGAGATCGAGCGGCTAGGTGTGAAGATCGGCGATTGGGTGCAGGTCGAACGCGGCGGCGACGTCATACCTAAAGTAGCCAAGGTGGTCGAAGACAAAGACCACCCCCGCGGTCATAAGACTTTTGTGATGCCGGAGAAATGCCCCGAGTGCGGCACAAAAGTTGTTCGCACCGAGGGCGAAGTGGATTACCGCTGTGTCAATGCCAACTGCCCGGCCAAACTGCGCGAGACCATTCTGCACTTCGCCTCGCGCGGCGTCATGAACATTGACGGCATGGGCGAAGCGCTGGTGAACCAGCTCACCGACCGCGGCCTGGTCAAAAACGTCGCCGACATCTACAAACTGACGAAAGACGACCTGCTCAGTCTGGAGCGCATGGGTGACAAGTCGGCCCAGAATATCCTCGACGAAATTGAAAACTCGAAGAAGCTGCCACTGGAGCGCGCGATCTACGGCCTCGGCATTCGCATGGTCGGCGAGCGTACCGCCCAATTCCTAGCCGAGCATTTCGGATCGATGGAAGCGCTGGAGCAGGCGGGGGCCGAAGAATTGCAAAACGTGAACGAAGTTGGTCCTCGCATCGCCGAAAGCATCGTCGAATTCTTCAGTATCCCGGCCAACCGCAAACTGATCGAGCGCCTGCGCGATGCGGACTTGACCATGACCGGCAAGAAGAAAGAACGCGGCACGAAACTCGCCGGAAAGACGTTTGTCCTCACCGGCACGCTCGTCAGATACACGCGCGACGAAGCCAAGAAGATGATCGAGGACGCCGGCGGGAAAGTGACCGGCTCAGTGAGCAAGAAGACGGATTACGTGGTCGCCGGCGTCGACGCAGGCTCGAAGCTCGACAAGGCGAAGGAACTAGGCGTCGAAGTGATTGACGAAAAAGAAATGGAGAGACTTGCAGGCTGACCTGCCTTGTCATCCTGAGCGAAGCGAAGGACCTGTGCAACTCGCCGGGAGTACATAGGCCCTTCGCGGCTAACACACCCGCTCAGGATGACAAATCTTTGCCTTTTGCAGCAACCACGGCTCACTTCATCGCCTCCCGCATCCTCTTCCACGTCACTTCCAACGCCTCCGGCAGCACGCGCGTCTCGCCCACCACTGAGACAAAATTTGCGTCCGCGACCCAGCGCGGCAACACGTGCATATGAATGTGCCCGGCGATGCCTGCTCCGGCGGCCTTGCCGATGTTCATCCCCAGATTGATTCCGTCCGGATGGTAGAGTTCGCGCAGCACCGTTTCCATGCGCTGCGACAGCGCCATCATTTCATTGGCTGCTTCGGCCGGCAGCTTCTGCAGTTCATCCAGATGCGCGTACGGCACGATCATCACGTGCCCTGGTGTGTACGGAAACGCATTCAAAATGACGAAACAAAGTTTCCCGCGATGCACGATGCGCGCCTTGGCGTCGTCGTTTTCTTTCGCGGCATCGCAAAAGACGCATCCGCTGGCCTTCTCCGTGGTCGAGACGTAGGCGTAGCGCCACGGCGTCCAAAGATAATCCATAGCAGGGCAGGTTAGCAGATGGACGCGTGTTCCGAAACCGTAACCCTGAAACCTGCCTGTAACATGCGCCAGAATTGAGTTTGACACTGTTCACAGGCCGTTGCTATAGTCAGACAGTTCCCCTTGGACGCGGGTTTTCTGTAACGTCCGACAGCTGGGATTGTCCAAGCTCACTCGCCAGGGTGGGCCCACTACAACCTAACGACTCATCCAGCAGTCCGCAACGCAGGCCCCGCATCCCGTCACCAGAGAGGCATGACTTTGTTCGACGACACAACCGCCACCAACCCAGACTCCACCACAACCGCAGTCGCTGAAGCGGAAACTGTGAAAGCCGAAGCCCCTCCCGAAGCCCCTCCGCCGGTCGAGACGCCGCCAGCTGCACCCGCGGCAGACGGGCACTCCGTGCCCGCCGGAGAAGACTTCGCGGCCGCGCTCGAGACCTTTACCACGGAAACCGAAGAGGCGGTGAGCGAGGATCGCGTCATCAAGGGCACGGTACTGAAGTTGACGCCCACGCATGTGGTGGTCGATATCGGAGCAAAATCGGAAGGCATGTTGCCGCTCACCGAAGTGCTCGACCACGAGGGCAACCCCAAGTTCAAGCCCGGCGATGAAATTCCCGTGATGCGCGACAAGGGCGAGGCCGAAGAAGGCTACATCAGCCTTTCCCACCAGAAGGCGCAGCGCATTCACGCCTGGGAAGAGATCGATAAGGCCCATCGCGAAAAGAGGCCGATCAAGGCGGTCGTCATTGACCGCATCAAGGGCGGGCTCACGGTCGACATCATGGGTGCGCATGGTTTCCTGCCCGGCTCGCAGGTGGACCTGCGGCCCATGCGCAATCTGGACGGAATGAAGGGCCAGACGCTCGAAGTCGCGGTCATCAAGCTGAACAAGAAGCGCGGAAACATCGTGGTTTCGCGCAAGGAATTGCTGGAAGGCGCGCAGCAGGAGAAACGGGCTAAGACCCTGGAGCATCTGGAAGAAGGCGCGACGCTGACTGGGGTGGTGAAGAATCTGACTGAGTACGGCGCGTTTGTGGATCTGGGCGGGCTCGACGGTCTGCTGCACATCACCGACATGTCGTGGGGGCGTTTGACTCACCCCAAGGACCTGGTCAACGTCGGCGATCAGATTCAGGTCAAGGTTCTCAAGTACGACAAAGAGAAACAACGCGTGTCTCTGGGTTTCAAGCAGTTGACGCCTGATCCCTGGCTCGACGCCGAACATCGGTATCCGGTGGGCGCACACGTCTCCGGGCGCGTCATCAGCGTGACCGACTACGGAGCGTTCATCGAACTGGAGCAGGGAATCGAAGGCCTGGTCCACGTCAGCGAAATGACGTGGTCGAAACGGATGAAGCATCCGTCGAAGCTGGTGAACGTCGGCGACCAGGTCGAGTGCGCGGTGCTGAACGTGAATGCGACCGAGCGCCGCATTTCGCTCGGCATGCGTCAACTGGCGGCCAATCCGTGGGATTCACTGCATGAAAAATTTCCCGTCGGCATGACGGTCGAAGGGCGTGTCCGCAACCTGACCGACTTCGGCGCCTTCATCGAAATCGAGGACGGCATTGACGGCCTGGTCCACGTGAGCAACCTGAGCTGGACCAAGCGGGTGAAGCATCCGTCGGAGGTGCTGAAAAAGGGTGACCGGGTGAAGGCGATTGTGCTGGCGATTGAACCCGACAAGCGCCGCCTGTCGCTGGGCGTGAAACAATTGCAGCCGGATGTGTGGGAGTCGTTCTTCGCCGCGCATCACATTGGCGACGTGTTGCACGGCAAAGTACTGCGCGTGGCCGCGTTCGGTGCGTTTGTCGAAATTGCCGAGGGCGTCGAGGGGTTGTGCCACAAGTCAGAAGCCACTGACGAAAACGGCCAGCCGCTGCATTTGGAGCCAGGCGTCGAACACGACTTCAAGATCATCAAGATGAGTCCCGAAGAAAAGAAAGTCGGACTCAGTATCCGTGCTGTCGGCGAAGAGGCGTCGCGCTCGGAAGTGGAAGCCTACAAGCAGCCGGTTTCGAGCACCAGTTCGACCATTGGCGAACTCATTTCCTGGAAGCGCGCCAGCAACGAGAACAACTGAGGACTCTCAACGCAGAGCACGCGGAGGGCATAGAGAATTTTGGATGTTATTTCTCTGTGTCCTCAGCGGCCTCTGCGTTGAAGCCTTTTTCCGTCCTGTTCTAGAATCATTTCTTCGCTCTTAAACATCTCTCCCTACTGAGGACTACTCCTTTGCCCGAGACCATCTATGACGTAGCCATTATCGGCAGCGGGCCGGCTGGATACACCGCCGCCATCCGCGCCGGCCAGTATGGCCTGAAGACCGCTCTCATCGAAAAAGACGGCTTCCTCGGCGGCACCTGCCTGCACGTGGGATGCATCCCGACCAAAGCGCTGCTGTTCAACGCCGAGCTCTGGGATCATCTCAAGGACGCCGAGGAATTCGGCATCGAGGGCGTAGACGCGCGCAAACTGAACTGGGCTGCCGTTCTGGAGCGCAAAGCGAAGATCGTCGCCAAGCATGCCAAGGGCCTGGAATTCCTGATGAAGAAAAACAAAGTCGATACGGTCAAGGGCTACGGGAAGCTGACCGGGCCGGCGCAAAACGGCGCGCACACGCTGGAAGTCACGAACAATGGCAAGGCCACTCATCTCAAGGCCAAGAATGTGATTCTAGCCACCGGCTCGGAAGCGCGCATGCTGCCCGGCCTGGAGGCCGGCGATCGAGTGCTGACCAACATCGAGATTCTCAGCCTGAAGGAAATTCCGAAGTCATTGGTGATCGTCGGCGCGGGCGCCGTGGGAGTCGAATTCGCATCTATCTACCGCTCGTTCGATTCCGAGGTGACGATCATCGAAATGCTGCCGCGCCTCGTTCCTGTCGAGGACGAAGAGGTATCGAAGGAGTTGGCCCGCGTTTTCCGCAAGCGCGGTATCGCGTTCCACACCAGCGCCAGAGTAGACAAAGTCGACAAAACGAAATCAGGCATCGCTGTCACCATTACCGTCGATGGCAAGCAGCAGAAGATCGAAGCAGAGAAGATTCTCATCGCCGTCGGCCGCAAGCCGCGTACCCAGAACATCGGCCTGGAAAAAACCAAAATCAAGCCCGACCGCGAGTTCATCAAAACCGATTCCTGGATGCAGACCGCCGAACCTGGCGTCTACGCCGTCGGAGACATCGTGCTGGGCACGCCTCAACTGGCGCACGTGGGCGCCATGGAGGCGCTGGTGGCCGTCGCTAAAATCGCCGGCAAGCCGGGCAAACCGATCAACCCCGAGCATATCCCCGGCTGCACCTACTGCCACCCTGAGATCGGCAGCGTCGGTTTGACCGAAACCAAGGCCCGCGAGGCTGGATACAACGTGAAGATCGGCAAATTTCCCTTCACCGCCAACTCGCGCGCCTCGATCGTCGGCCAGCACGAAGGCTTCATCAAAATTGTGTCGGACGCGGATTACGGCGAAATTCTCGGCGTGCACATTATCGGGCCACAAGCCACCGAGTTGATCGCCGAGGCCGTTACTGCCATGGAACTCGAAGCCACGGTCGAAGATTTAATGTGGACCATCCATGCGCACCCGACTTTGGCCGAAGCCATGCTGGACGCGGCGAACAGCGTCTACGGTTTGGCGATCAATGCATGAGGAATTGAGTAATTGGGAAATTTGGTAATTGGGTAATTTGAAGTCCCCGAGTTTCGATTGAACAGTCCTAAATTACTCAATTCCTAAATTACCGAATTACTCAATGGTTTCTGTGGTCCAACTCGGCACCATCGACTACGCCACGGGCCTCCGCCTGCAGCAGCAACTCGTCGCTCTGCGCAAAGAAGAAAAAATCGGAGACGCCCTCCTGCTGCTTGAGCACAAGCCGGTCATTACGCTTGGCCGAAATGCGAAAGCGGCTAACGTCGTCGCGTCGGCCGAATTGCTGAAAAAGCGCGGCGTCGAGTTATTCGAATGCGATCGCGGCGGCGACGTCACCTTCCACGGTCCCGGCCAGATCGTCGGCTATCCCATCTTCGACCTCCGCGGATTCGCCCGTGTAGGGGCGGACGCCCTCGTCCGCCCGGGCGAGTCGCGCCCTTCGCTCCGCAAAACGCTGGGCGTGATCGAGTTCGTCCGCCGCCTGGAAGAAGTCCTGATGCGCACTTGCGCCGACTTTGCCGTCCCGACTAGACGCGTCGCGGGACTGACGGGGGTCTGGACAGACCCCGAATCTACCTTAAGTCGTGGAGGGGCGGACGCCACCGTCCGCCTGGGCGAATCGAAGATTCGTCCTGACCACCCCAACCCCACAGTCGGGCTCCGCCCGGCTGGGACGGACGAATGCGTCCGTCCCTACCCAATCGAAGCCAAGCTCGCCGCCATCGGCGTCCACGTTTCCCGCTTCGTGACCTCGCACGGCTTCGCCCTCAACGTCAACACCGACCTCAGCTATTTCAACCTGATCGTTCCCTGCGGCATCCCGTCGAAGCCCGTAACTTCGATGCGTCAAGAACTTGGCCGCGCGCTCGACCTCAACGCCGTCGCCGAATCCATCTCCCGCAATTTCGGTGTGGTCTTCCAAACCCAAATCGTATGGGTCGATACGCTCGACGCCCTCCTCGGCCGGGCCGTCGGCGTGCCAGTGAAGCCGCCGACCGATCTTCGTCAGCTCCACAAAGAGGACGACACAACCTGGGCGTGACGGGACCGTGTGGGTAGGTTTCGCAGAGCCGAACGGCCTCGCCCTAGCCCTATCCCCCGCTCTCGCGCTACCATCAATACATCGCGCTCTGGCGCTGCTTTCCCATGGGGAACAAGAAAACGAAGTCCAGGCAGAGTTCCAACGGCAGCCGTCCACGCAGCGGAGCGGGCGCAAGGAAGAATCACGTAGGGGCGGACGCATTCGTCCGCCCAGTCGCGCGAAGCGCGACAGGCTCTCCCAACCAACATCTCCGGACTTACTCCATCCCCGACTATCGTCTCGAGCATCCCGACTTCACTGTCCGCCAAGTCACCAAAAAGGACAAATACGGCCACGACCACGTCCGCTTCGAAGTGGAGGGCGAGTTTGACGCTCCCGTGCCGCCCATCCGCGATTCCAAATATCTCGACAAGCGCCAAGCAATCGAGATCTACCGCTGGATGCTGCTCAACCGCAAAATGGAGACTGCCCTCGAAAATCTCTACAAGCAGGGCAAAGTCGTCGGCGGAGTCTACTTCGGACTCGGCCAGGAAGCCTGCTCCTGCGCCTCTGCCTACGCGCTCGATAGAGACGACTGGTTTGCGCCCATGATCCGCAACCAGGGATCGATGCTCGTCCGGGGTTTCGGCGCCCGCGACATCATGATGCAGTACATGGCCAAAGCCGGCTCGCCCACCCGCGGCCGCAACGCCACCGCGCACTTCGGCGACATCGAAAAGCGCAACATGGTTTCGCCCATCTCCATGCTCGGCGATCTCATCCCCGTGATGGCGGGCGTTGCTTTGGGCGCGCGGCTGCAGGGACGCAACCTCGCCGTCATGACCTACATCGGCGACGGGGGTCAATCCACCGGCGTCACCTACGAAGGCATCAACTTCGCCTCCGTGCAGAATCTCGGCCTCGTGCTCATCGTCGAATCCAATCACTGGGCGTATTCCACGCCGTCACAGATGCAGTATCGCTGCCAGGACCTCGCGGAACGGGCCATCGGATATGGCATCCCGGGCGTGATCGTCGACGGCACCGACGCCTGCCAGGTCTACGACGCTGCCCACGAAGCGGTTGAGCGCGCCCACCGCAGCGAAGGCCCCACGCTGATTGAAGCCAAAATGATGCGCATGAAAGGCCACGCCATCCACGACGCCGCCGGCTACGTTCCGAAGGCGATGTTCGAGTTCTGGCGCAAGCGCGATCCGATCGCGCGCTTTGAGAATTACGTAGTAAGAGAAAAGAAGTGGCTGACACCGAAGGAAAATCAAGATCTGATTGCGGGCGTGGAAGCCGAAATCGAAGCCGAACGCGAAATAGCGGTCAACTCCCCAATGCCAACGCCAGAATCCGCCGAAGGTGGCGTCTTCTGCGAAAATGGCTGCCACAAAATCAAACCGAAGTACGGCATGCCAAAAGTGAAGAAGGGAACCGCCTACAAAGCAACCGAAGCGGCGGTGCATTTGAAGTAGAAGTATCCGCGTTGATCCGCGCAAATCCGCGGCAACTTGAAACTTTGAACCTTGAAACTTTGAAACCTGACTCTATGTTTCTCACCTACCTCGAAGCCATCCGCCAGGGAATCTGGGAAGAAATGGAGCGCGATCCGACCGTCTTCTGCCTTGGCGAAGATATCGGCGTCTACGGCGGCGCCTTCAAAGTCACCGACGGATTCATCGACCGCTTCGGCCCCGAGCGCGTCATCGACACACCCATCGCCGAGTCCGCCATCGTGGGCGCGGCTTTCGGCGCGTCGCTCACCGGCATGCGTCCGGTCGCTGAATTCCAATTCATGGACTTCATCGGCTGCGCCTTCAACCAGATTTCCAACATGGTTGCCAAGACCCACTATCTATGGGGTGCGCCCGTTCCGCTGGTTCTGCGCGGCCCCAGCGGCGGATACGTCCACGGCGGCCCCTTCCACTCGCAAAACCCCGAGATGTGGTTCGTGCACAATCCCGGCCTCAAGGTCATCTGCCCGGCCACGCCCTACGACGCCAAAGGCCTGATTAAAGCTGCCATCCGCGACAACAATCCGTGCGTTTTCTTCGAGCACAAATATCTCTATCGCCGCATCAAGGAAGAAGTTCCGGCGGAAGATTATGTCGTCCCGATCGGCAAAGCGCGCGTCGCCCGCGAAGGCCGCCACTTGAGTATCATCACTTACGCCGCGATGGTACACACTGCGCTCGAAGCTGCCGAAACTCTGAGCCAAGAAGGAATCGATCTGGAAATCGTAGACCTGCGCACCGTCGCGCCGCTCGACCGCGAAGCCATCGCGGAGACAGTGAAGAAAACGAACAAGGTCATCATCCTCCACGAGCACTCCCGCACCGGAGGCCTGGCAGGAGAAATCGCCGCCGTCGTTAATGAGGAGGTATTCGACTCGCTCGACGGTCCCATCGTGCGCATCGCTGGACTCGACTCGGCGATCCCGTTCTCGCCGCCGCAGGAGCAGTACTATCTGCCGAAGGTCGAAGACGTAGTCCGCGAGGCGCGCCGCTTGAAGGCGTACTGAAAGTTGGAAGCAGCAAGAACTATGTGGGGAAAACCGCCCCGGCTGTCCGGCCGGCGGCTCGACAACACCTGCAGCTGAGCGCCGGCGACTCCAACTAGCGCTCCGGCCCGCCCATCTGCCACAATATCCGGTTCGGAGGGCCCATGGGCAAATTCCTGCTCGGCGTAATTATCACGCTCGTTGTACTCATTCTCGGCGGACTCGGTTTCATCCTGCTCGGCTTTTTCCCCACGGCTGCAAACGTTGCGCCCCCGCATTTCGAGCGTAGGCTCGCCAACAGCGCGGTCGACGCCTCCATGGAACGGCATGCCCCGCGGGTCACCAACCCGCTCATGCCCACCGATCAGAATCTCGAAGACGGTATGAAGCTTTACACCATGAATTGTGCCCTCTGCCATGGTGGTCTCGACCGCAAGCCCGCCGCGCTCGCCAACTCGTTTTATCCGCCGGCGCCGAACCTGATCTCTGATCCGCCCGACGATCCCGAGTGGCACATCTTCTACACCATCCGCACCGGCGTGCGCTACACCGGCATGCCCGCGTGGGATAAGCCACTCGCCGAGCAAGACATCTGGAAAGTCACCATGCTCCTCTCCCACATGGACAAGCTTCCGCCCGCCGTCGAGGACTACTGGAAAACCAGCTTGGGTCTCTCCCCTGCCGCCAATGACGAAAAGAAGGAAAGCGAGAACAAGGAAGTGAAAGGCAAAGGCAAAGAGAAGCACGGTCACGATTAGCGCAATTCAGGGGTGGGGGGCTGGCAAGGCTCTGGACAACCTGAGAAAGTTGCCGTGCGACATTACTGAAGGCGTAAGACCAGCTTACTAGCGGAAGGGTTGCCCTGAACCCCAACAAACTCAGGGTCTTGCGGCAGTTACTTTTGTAGTTACCTTATGCACCAATTTTGATGCACCTTTCATCACCCCGTAACATTCATTTGCCACCCTATTGAGTATGGATCTGCCCATCTGCAACACGCTGATCCTTTCCGACCTGCACCTGGGCGCGGAGATGAGTCATGCCCGCGAAGCCACGCAACTGCTCAAGGCGAGCCGCTTCGAGCGTTTGATTCTGCTGGGCGACATCTTCGCTGACCTCAACTTTGCCCGCCTGACCAAGGAGCACTGGAAGTTCCTGGGGTATATCCGAAAGCTATCGAATCCGAAGCGCCACGTTGAGGTCGTGTGGGTGGAAGGCAATCACGACCACGGGTTGACCAACATCATGTCGCACCTGGTCGGAGTGCGGGTCTACCAGCATTACAAATGGGACTACCGCGGGCTGCGGCACATCGCCATTCACGGCCATCAGTTCGACGGATTCCAGGTAAGCCGGGTGCAGCTGAGCCAGTTAGGGACCTCGCTTTTTCTGCAGCTGCAGAAGCTGGATTTGAAGGGCAATCCGATTGCCCGGCTGATTGACCGGCTGAATACGCGCTGGCTGCGGCTGTCGCCGAAGGTGGCTTCGGGCGCTCTGGCCTACGCCCGGCATCACGGCGCGGATCGTATTTTCTGTGGGCATACGCACGAAGCCATCCACGTGGAGCAGGACGGCATCCATTACTACAACTCGGGCGGGTGGGTCGATTCGCGGCCCACCTATCTCACCATTGACGAACTGGGGGTACACATCCATGAATTCAACGAGCACGAGTACGGCGAGCGAGCTGACGATCGTGATTCCGGCCAAGAACGAGGCGAAGCTGATTCCGCGCTTGTTGACTTCGCTGACGAAGCAGGACTACTCGAAGATGTCGAGTACGAGAGTGTTGGTCGCTGACGCGACTTCCACCGACGGCACTCCCGAGATTGTCCTCAGCTTCCGGGACCGCCTGAACGTGAGCGTGATCCGCGGCGGGATGCCCTCGGTGGGACGGAACCAGGGCGCGGCGCAGGCTGACACTCCCTACATTTTGTTTCTCGATGCGGATATTGAACTGGCCGATCCGTCGCTGGTGCGGCGCTGCCTGGAGCGCGCGCAAGGTAAGAATCTGCAGTGCGTGACGACCAACATTTCGTGCCATGACGGCAGCTGGCTCGACAAGGTGTTCTATGCGGGCTGCGATTTCTCCCAATATTTGTCGTACTTGCATCGTCCGTTTGCCACCGGCATGTTCATGCTGTTCGAGCGGAAGAAATTCTGGGAACTGGGCGGGTTTCACGAGCAGATTCTGTTTGCCGAGGATTATCGGCTGAGCCAGCAGGTCGAGCGCAAACGTTTTGCGATCGTGCGCGGCGGCGTTTACACCACGAATCGCCGGTTCCAGAAAATGGGACACCTGCGTGTGGGCTGGCTCTTCCTCAAGACGGCCATGAACTACGGGAACGAAAAATACTTCCTGCGCGATCACAAATACTGGGCAGAGCCGAACGGTCTGCCTCGCGCCTAGCTGGATTTTTGTCGTGGCCACAGAAAACAGGGTTCAGCCAACCAGCTGAATCCTGCTTTTGTTTGGGAGGTTCTATCCTGCATTCAGAAGCGGAAGACAATGCCAGTCGACAAACGCACATTGCTCTGCGCGGTGTTGAAAAAGCGCGTCGAAACGTAGTCCCCCTGGAAGCGCCAGGCGGCGGGGCGAATGATCCGGTAGTCGAGTCCTCCTCCTATCGCCATGGCGAACGATATATCGGACCCGAAGCTGTTTGTATTGATGTGCCCGATCCCCAACTCAAACTCAGCGAATGGCCGGAACCTTCGAATGGACACGGAAACGCGCGGCCCGAACAGAACTTCTTCTTCGTGGCCGGTCACATTCACGTTGATCGGGCCGTTGGGAGTAAGCTGAGTGAAGCTTTCGGAGCCGTAGTGGCCGGTGAAGTCCGCCACAATGCCCAGTGCCGGAAACACTTTGCCCTCAAGCGATGCTTCCCACCCCTGCAAGTTGGGCCGGCTCAAATCCAGATTGAGTGCGGACGAACTGGCGTTTTCAAAGGAGTATCCGACGAAAATGTTCCCTGAGGTGGGAACCTGCGCTGCTGCCAGTCCTGCGAGCAGGAAGAACGTAAACCCAATGATGACAGCTCTCCCCATGATGTCCCCCTTCTGCGGCTGCTAACACAGGCAGGCGCAGAAAGTTGTTAGATGTCCGAAAAGGAGAACTGGGATATCACCTATACCGGATGAGCCTGAACCCGGGTGCGCTCAGAAGCGCCAAACGATTCCCGTCGAAGCCCGGAAATCGTTCTGGACAGCACTGGCGTAATGCCCGTGTATGAAGTCGCCCTCCAGGCGCCAGGAGAAGCTTTTGAACCAGAGCTTGTAATCCGCGCCGCCGCCAAAGTCGATGGCGTATGGGTTGTAGACGAAATGGTTGGAGTTTATGTGCCGTATGCCTCCCATGGCTTGAACGAAGGGACGCCACTTCCCAAGATTGGTGGAAAAACGCGGGCCGAAGAAACCGCTGTACATGGTCACGCCGGAGCGGTAGAAGCCGTTGGCATCGAGCACAAACCCGAGGTGCGGAAAGCGGGCAAATGGAAGATCTTCGGCCGACCCCTCCCAGCCGCGATACGACTGCTTGTTAGTGACGTCTGTCATCTGACCGTAAGCAACTCCGCCGTAAACATTTCCCCGCGGCAGGAGCTGTGCCGACATCGGGATAGAGAACAGCATAAGACAAACAAGCGCCAGCACGGCGGCAGCGATCTTGGGCACGAATTATTCCTCCCCGGCGACGAGGCCGGCAAAAATTTTCACTTCATTCAGCGAAATTCGTTAGATGCAGTGTACCGGATGGGCAAGATGTCCCGGCGGACAAAATTTATCCTTTCCCGGGCTCCTACACCGACCCTACGTGGACGAAAATTTATCCAGTTTTCATGATGCCGAAACCGGTCCGTCCGCGTCTATCTATTAGCATGCAACCTATGGACGCAAGTTGGCAAATGGGGGCGCAGCCGGTGGGGCCGGCTGCCTTTGGAATAGAGAAGGAGCCGAAGTTGAAGCTCAGTCTGGAAACGCGGAATCGTGGGGATGTCATCGTCGTGCACTGCCAGGGGCGCATTGTGTATCGCGATGAAGCGGCCGCACTCTCGCGGCTGGTGGGTGAAGTCCTGCAACATACGAACCGGCTGGTGCTCGATCTGAGCGGAGTCAGCTCCATGGACAGTGCCGGCATCGGAGAGCTGGCGCTGCTGCAAACCTGGGCGCAGGAGAAGAACGCCGAGCTGAAGTGCTCCGGCCCGAATGCGCTGGTGCTGGATCTGCTCGGCCTGACGAATCTCGACAGCGTTCTCGAAGTGCATCCGTCGGTCGACGCCGCGCTCGCGTCGTTCCGCGAAGAGCAGGTCTGCACCGACTGCTAAGTCAGGATATTCAGAACCCGAGGAGCAAACGCCGGCTTTGCTCCTTTTCTGCCGATCCGTTTCTGCGGATTAATCTTCCCGCTGGAAACGATAGCGCCCCTTGTGCTCGAGAGCGACCGCTTCGGCTACTTTCAGGAATGCTTTCGCGGCGTGTGACAGGCTGGCGTCCTTACGGTAAATGAGGCGCAGCTTGCGCTTCAACTGCAACTCGAGCACGGGAATCCGCACCAGTTCGCCGCGTACGATCTCGTTTTCAACGCTGATCCCAGGGACCAAAGCCACCCCATTCCCCATGGCTACGAATTGCTTAATGGCTTGCAAAGTGGGCAGTTCCGCGTCCATGTGGAGTGGCGTTTTGAGGGTTTTGAACAGTTGGATCACCTTCTCCCGGTAAGGAGACGAAACGATGTGCGCCACAAAGGATTCCACGCCCAGTTGCCGGATGCTGACCTGCGGCGCTGAGGCCAGCGGATGTTTCGGGGGAACAACGAACACCAGTTCGTCCAGATACACGACCACCGACCGAAGGTTGGGCTCCTGCGGCTCATAAGACAGCACACCGAATTCGGCCGCGTATCGCAAGACGTCGTCGGGAATGTGGCTGCCCAGGGCGCGTTCGACGGTGATCTTGATCATCGGGTGCAGCCGCCGGAACTCGGCCAGCACCGGCAGGAGATAGAGCACGGTGAATTCGTTGGCCGCAATGACCAGCTTGCCTTTTTGCAGCTCCCGCAGTTCGCTGAGGGACTCGTTGGCCTCGGTCCGGAGGTTGATCAGCTTCTCGGCATATTCGTAGAGAACCTTTCCCGCATCGGTCAGAATGCCTTCGCGCGAAGAGCGATCAAATAACGCTTCGCCCAGATCGTCCTCCAGTTTGCGGATGGTTTGGCTGACGGCCGACTGGGTGCGGTACAGCTTCGCGGCGGCGCGGGAAAAACGGCGCTCCCGGGCAACCGCCAGGAAGACTTCGAGTTGCGAGAGTTCCATACCGGGACTCCTTAATCAAATCTCAGCAAATCATTAGTAACACTTATTATATAACGTACGCTAATGATAACTTAACAATTATAAGTTTTGCTTCTGCGCGCCCCCCCCGTACCATTGAACATCAGTCTTTCTTGAAGGAGATCCATGAGCGCAGAGCGAGCCCGCGTTACGGTGTTCGACACTACTCTTCGCGACGGAGAGCAGTCGCCCGGTTGCAGCATGAACCACCAGGAAAAGCTGCGCCTGGCCCACCAGCTCGACCGCCTGGGCGTGGATGTTATCGAGGCTGGCTTCCCCATCGCCTCCGACGGCGACTTCGAGGCCGTGAAGGCAATCGCGGCGGTGGTGCGGCGTCCGATTATCGCCGGTCTGGCCCGGGCCTGCCATCCTGACATCGAGCGCGCCTGGGAAGCGTTGAAGCACGCAGCCCATCCTCGCATCCATGTTTTCCTGGCGACCTCCGACATTCACTTGCAATACAAGCTGCGGATCACACGCGATCAGTGCGTGACCCAGGCCCGCGACGCGGTTCGTTTTGCCAAATCGTTGTGCGATGACGTTGAGTTCTCCCCGGAGGACGCGACCCGCACCGACCCGGAATTTCTCTGCCGGGTTTTGGACGCGGTGGTCGAAGCTGGCGCTACTACACTGAATATTCCCGACACCGTCGGCTACACCGTACCCGCCGAATTCGGCGAGTTGATCGCCACCATCCGCAAGCGGGTCAAGGGGATCGAGAAAGTCACGATCTCCGCGCATTGCCATAACGATCTGGGAATGGCGGTCGCGAACGCGCTGGCCGCGGTGGCCGCTGGAGCGCGGCAAGTCGAATGCACCATCAACGGCATCGGGGAGCGCGCGGGCAATGCTTCGCTGGAAGAGATCGTGATGGCGATGCGGACGCGCCCCGACCGCTATCCCTACGAAACCGGCGTGGCCACCGAGCAGATTTTCGCCGCCAGCCAGATGTTGAGTGAGATCACCGGCGTCGCGGTGCAGCCGAACAAGGCCATTATCGGCCGCAACGCGTTTGCCCACGAGGCTGGCATTCACCAGGACGGCATGCTGAAGAACCCGCTCACATACGAGATTATGACGCCGAAATCGGTGGGAGTGCCTGATTCGAAGTTGGTTTTGGGCAAGCACTCGGGCCGTCACGCGCTCGGTATGCGCTGCGAACAACTGGGCTATCAGTTCGACCGGCGGGCGCTGGACGACATCTACCGCCGCTTTGTCCGGCTGGCCGACAAGATCAAGCATGTGGAAGATCATCACCTGCTGGAGTTGATCCGCGACACCCACAAACCGGCAGCTTCGGCCACACCGTTAATCGAGCCGATTCCCGCGGAGCAAGCAGCGGCCGTCAATGTACCAACCCCGAGCGTGCCGGTACCTGAGCCTGAGCCGGCTCGGCCGTTCCCGGTGGTCTCGGCGACCAATGCCTTCGGACTGCCGTTGCCGGTCCACGCCGATCCCCACCACGAGCAGACACAACAGGAAGATTATCTGTGGGGCGTGTAGGGTGATTGAGTAATTGGGTAATTTTGTAATTGAGTAATTTGAAGAACTGGGCCTGCTTTCACAAATAGGTTTTGGGTAGGGCCCGGCTTCAGCCGGGACGTTAAGGGCCGCATAAATGCTGGGCTTTAGCCCCTGAGGGCGTGGCACTCGCCGCGCGCAAGACCATTTGTGAAACCAGTGCCAGACTCTTCTGGCAGCAATCTTCCCGCTCAAGAGATAGAATCAGCAGGGTTTTCAATTACTCAATTACCAAATTTCCCAATTACTAAATCCTCTCCATGCTCCTGAATCTGACCATTCTTCCTGGCGACGGCATCGGTCCGGAAGTGACCGAACAGGCCGTGCTCGTTTTGCAATCCGTAGCTGATGCCTTCGGCCACCAACTGCGACTGCAGCGCAAGCCTATCGGGGGAGCGGCGCTCACCGCAGCCAACGATCCGCTGCCCGCAGACACGCTACGGGCCTGCCTGGCATCGTCGGCGGTGCTATTGGGAGCAGTCGGGAGCCCAGCTTTCGACCACAATCCGGGTCACCTTCGGCCGGAAGCCGGCCTGCTGCGTCTTCGGCGGGAGTTGGGCGCGTATGCCAACCTGCGCCCGGCAGTTTTCTTTCCTGCGCTGGAGGATTGTTCACCGCTGCGCCCCGAAGTCGTCCGCGGAACCGACATCATGATCGTGCGCGAATTGCTGGGAGGAGCGTATTTCGGCCAGCCTCGCTCGATCGAAGGAAATCCGGGCTCGCAGGTCGCGGTCAACACCATGCGCTACGCTGAATCGGAAATCGAGCGCATCGCCCGCGTTGCTTTTGAACTCGCCATGAAGCGCAAGCGCAAGGTCCTCTCCGTGGACAAAGCCAACGTGCTCGAATGTTCGCGTCTGTGGCGGGAGGTTGTGACGCGCATCGGCAAGGATTATCCCGGCGTGAAACTTGGGCATCAGTACGTTGACTCGGCCGCCATGTTGCTGGTGCAGCGGCCCACAGATTTCGACGTGGTGTTGACCGAGAACATGTTTGGCGACATTCTTTCCGATCAGGCGGGCGGCGTCGTAGGCTCGCTCGGCCTGCTGGCCTCGGCGAGCGTGGGCGGGCCGGTTGGATTGTATGAGCCGGTGCATGGCTCGGCGCCCGACATCGCCGGCAAAGGGATTGCCAATCCACTGGGTGCGATTCTGTCGGCGGCGATGCTCCTGCGGCATTCGTTCAAACTGGAGGCGGAAGCTGCTTGTATTGAAAATGCAGTTTCGACGGTGCTCTCTCAAGGCGCGCGGACGGCGGATCTCGCCGGTAAGGGGCACCCTGCGATCTCGACGGCTGAGATGGGACGCCGGGTGGTTGAGGCGGCGAAGGCCTCGTCCATTCCAGCAGGCCCGGCGGAAAAATCCGCCTGAGGCGCGACCCTTTCAAAGCAGCTTCATGAATAATGCAGACCTAAAATCCTGTGGCGGCCGCGGTCGCACTGGGATGCAGCGCGACCAACTTATCCACGCTGGACAGGCGCAATACTTGTTCGACGTGTCCCATGGCGCCGGCCACCCGCAGTTCTCCGCCTGAATTTTTGACCTGGGCAGCCGACATCACGATGATCCCAACTCCCGTGCTGTCAATGCGGGTCACGCCGGTCAGGTCGAAGATAATCTTTTTCTGCTGCTCCCGTACCAGGTTCTCAGTGGCCCATTCCAGTTCCTTGCTTTCCCGCCCCAGCGTGATTTTTCCAGCGATCTCCAGAACCACAATGTCGGGTTCCACGCGTCTGGTTTGAATTTCCAGCATAGTCAGGCCTCAGGGAAAAATTAAGAACAGCGGTTGTTGCTTGCCAACCCCAGCTAACCTGAACCCACGGCAGACTGACAAAAGCCGGCCGCGCCCAGAATCGAGGGGGCAGGGGCCGATTGAATCCGCCAACTATATACCAAGATGTCGCGAAGTCAAGCCTAGGGACCCTGGGGTAGTGGGCTAATGAAAGTAGCCCACTACCGAGGCTTGGGGGAACGGGTGAGATCCCTAATGCCGCGCTCCGCCTCGGCCGGGCAGCGTGTTCGCCGCCTGAGCAGGGATGCCTGGCCCGGCGTCATACTTCCCGGTCAGGTCGTTCCAGCGGATGTGCAGCATCTCCATAAACATGCGCGAACCGTCGATCAGCGGATGGATGCGCGTGCCCCCGCTGTGTCCCCAGGCGACCGGCACTTCCTGCACGCGGAAGCCGAACTTCCTCGCCAGGAAGAGAATCTCAGGATCAAATCCCCACCGTTCAATTTTCTGCAGAGGGAAGATCGCCTGGACCGCCGGCTGCTTGAAAGCTTTGAAGCCGCACTGTGTGTCTTTGAAGTGCAAGCCCAGCGTGAGGCGCAGCAACAGGTTGAAGATGCGCCCGAAAATCTGGCGGTAAACCGGCTGCCGCTGGGTCTGGGTCTCGGCGCGCAGCCAGCGCGAGCCGATGGCGATGTCTGCGCCTGCCTCCAGCGTCTGGATTAGCTTCGCGGCCTCTTCGATCGGAGACGACAGGTCGGCGTCGCTGAAGAGCACGACCCGGCCGTGCGCGTGCAGCATCCCGTTGCGCACGCTATATCCCTTGCCGCGGTTGCCTGGGTTTTCCACCAGCCGCAGCGCGGGATCCTTCGCAGCGAAGGTTCGGACGATCTCTGCCGTATCGTCGTGCGAGCCGTCGTTGACGACGATGAGCTCCGCATTCCATCCCTGGGTGTGAACGTAGCTGAGCACCTTCTCCAGCGTCGCGCCCAGGCGCGTGCTTTCGTTATAAGCCGGAATCACGATGCTGTAAGTGGGCTCCAAGTCAGTGTGTCAGTTCTCAGTTTTCAGTCGCCAGTCACAGGGACGGTTGCTGGAAGCTGTGCGCATGAAGAGCATTCGTGCCATTGTATTTTGGTTGGAGGGTCTTTGGGAAATCAGAATTCGCCGCACGAAGGCAAAAGGATTAGCCCGGATTATGCATGAGGATTGCTACGGTTTTGAAAGGGCGCGGCTTCCAGCCGCGCCGACACGGGCGAAAACAAGCCACGGTTTTAGTCGCTGGGGTGAGCCGTTTGGAGTCATCCTGTGGTGTTGGAAAGGAAGCTGGCAATGCGTTTGTCCCCAGGGGCTGAAGCCCCAGTTTCCAGGCGCACTGCGGCGGCGCGGCTGGAAGCCGCACCCTTTCAAAGCAGCTTCATGCATAATCCAGGCTAGGAACTGGCAACTGACAACTGCCTTACGCCACCTGACGTTTCTGCGCGAGCATGACGAAGTATTCGGCGACCAACTCGGCGTCCCACAAGCCCCGGCTGGCTTCCTCACGCATCGTCTGCGCGGTCTGTTCAGGGGTGAGAGCTGGCTTGTAGGAGCGTGCGGTTCGCAGCGCGTCGTAAACGTCCACCACTTGCAGCACGCGGGGTAGAACCGGAATTTCTGACGCCTTGAGGCCGTCAGGATAGCCGGAGCCATCGGAGTGTTCGTGGTGGTGACGAATGATGGGAAGAACAAGGCGCAGCGAGCGCAGCGGTCTGCAGATATTCTCCCCGGTAATGGGATGGAGTTTCATGATCTCCCATTCCGCCGGAGTAAGGTCGCTGCCTTTTCTCAGGATCTCGTCGGGCACCGCGATCTTACCCAGATCGTGCAGGTACCCGCCCCGCTTCAGCGCGAGGATGGAGTCTTCGTCCATGCCGAGGTGGCGGCCCAAATCCGCTGCGTGCACCGCCAGCCGCTCACAGTGGCCCTCGGTGTAAGGGTCGCGGCCTTCGACGATCAGCCCGAGCGTGCACAGAACGGAGTCTGCCGTCTCCAGTTCGTCGGTGAATTCCTTCAGGCGCAACAGAGACTTCACCCGGGCGATCAGCTCTTCGGCCAGCACGGGCTTGTTCAGGAAGTCGTCAGCCCCGGCTTCGATGCCACGCACCTTGTCGCTGCTGTCGCTGAGCCCGGTGATGAGGACGAAGGGAATCAGGCGCGTCGCAGGATTTTCCTTCATGCTGCGGCAGAGGTCGTAACCCGACTTGCCCGGCATCATTACATCCGAGAGAATAAGGTCGGGCACCTGGCGACGAACTTCGCTTTCAGCCTGCTCAGCGTCGGCCGCGGTGATCACGTCGTACCCGCGCATGGTGAGCAACTGGCTCATCAAGCCCGCAATGCTGGGCTGGTCGTCCACGACCAGAATGCGGGGGACGCGACGCCTTGGTAGAAGGTCACCCATGTCTTGATAAGAAGCCGCTTCACCCCTCCGCGTTGTATGCGCATCGGTCTGCTACACGCGGCGTGAGAAGAGTAAAATCCTCGCGGTCGAATCGTTCCCTGGGCTCTGATTCTACCGCCATTCTTCCGCTTTCCCCCGAGCCAGGCCAATATTATGAGACACTATCACCCTTTTGTGCACTTCAGCTATTCCCATTTCGGTACTCTTCTGCGGCCAGTGTGACGGGCAACCTTGCTTCCTGCCCTGTTCCTGCCTACGCTGAGCGCATGCGATTGATTTTGCGTCCCCGGTTTCTGGGCTGGCTGTTATGTCTAGCTCTGTCTCCGGCGGCTGCCCGAGCAGCCACCAAGGTTCACGTCATCACATTCGGGCAATGGACATCGGCGCAGTGGTTGCCGCGCAGCACAGGGGATACCAAACCGCTGACGCTTAAGATCCGCGCGCTGCTGGTCGATGGGCGGGTCAAAGAGTACGTGACCGGTTCGCCGCATGAAGTGACGGATCGTCTCTTCGTGGTGCGGCGCGCCTTTCGCGTGAATGACAGTCTTCCCGAGGAACCGGGTCCGCACTGGCTGTGGCAACGCGGCGGCTGGTTGCTGTTGGACCGCACGACCGGACGCGTGTCCCCGATCAATCTCCCTGAGTTCGATGCCCTCTATTCAGTCGCCAGCTGGTACCGAGACTATGTGGCCTACTGCGGAGTCTCGGACGACGGAAAGAAGATCTCCGCCATGGTGGTGCAGCTGGGCAGGCGCAGGCCGGTGCTGAACAAGCCGTTGTCCAATGACGGCGTACCCAACGATGCTGCCCCGGACTCAGCCTGTCCGGCGCCGGTGTGGCAGCGAAGCCCGGTGCGGCTCAGCTTCGAACCAGCGGGCGGAGCGAAGCAGACTTTTGCTATCCGCGGGCACGTGGTGGATGTGGTGAATGACGCAGAAGATGAGGACGAAGGATCGAAATAGAGGAACCGGACCTCAGACCTCGGACTTCGGACCTCAGCCTATGCGTGCACGCCAGCACCCAGGTAAGTCTGAGGTCCGTGGTCTGAGGTCTGAGGTCCAACGTCTGAGGTCCGGTTCAGTCTCCCGCCGCTTCCACCGCGGGCAGTTCCTCGGCAACCGTCCTTTCCCGGATTTTTGCGCTGGTGACCAGAATGACTGACAGCACCACAATCGCGCTTCCGGTCAGAATGAAGCGGTCGACGCGCTCATGCAGAATCAGCCAGCCCAGGAATATGGCTACGACCGGGTTCACATACGCGTAGGTCGAAACCTTCGACGTAGGAACGTGCTCGAGCAGCCAGATGTAAGCCGTGTAGCCGATCCAGGAACCGCACACGACCAGGTACAGGACGGCCCCGATCCCGCGCGCAGTCCACACCGCCCGCGAGAGGTCGCCATTGACCAGCGCGAAAACGAAGTTCCCTAACCCCGCCGCCGTGACTTGCCAGCCGGTGGCGCTGAACACATCCATGCCGCTCTGCCAGCGTTTCGAAAGCACCGATCCCAGCGCCCAGCTGAATGATCCGCCGATCAGGCTGACCGAGGCCCAGAATTCACGGTGGCCGAGCGCTGAGGTCGATCGCAACTGCGGCCAGACCAGGACAGACAATCCCACAATCCCCAGAGCCAGACCAGCCTTGCCGCGGCCGGAAATGTGGTGGTCGCCCAGCAGCAGCGCATCGAGCACCAGAAACCACAGGGGTGTGATGGCGAGAATCAGTGCGGCCAGGCCCGACGAAACGGACAATTCCGCATACGAGAGCGTGAGATTGCCGCCCATGAGCATGAGCAGACCTGCGACTGCGGCCAAGGTGATCTGGCGCCGCGAGTACAGAACCTTCCGCCCGGTCGCGGCGCACACCGCCAGCATGACCACGCCGGCGATCGAAAACCGCAGCGCGCACATCAGCGCAGGAGGGATGGTCTGCACCGCGATGTCAATGCCCAGATAGGTCGAGCCCCAGAACAGGTACACGAGTGCGAAGGCGAAAATCACCATCCACCGGCTTGGCCGCTGTGCTGAGTGCATTGGCGTGAGAAAGCAGGGGAAGCTAAAAGATATCAGACGAGGCGGGCAACCGCTTGGATTCTAAATCGAAGGAACTGGTCACTCGTCAGCCAAATCAAATTAGGTTTACTTTCCCTGGTCAGTGGGCTTCCATGCCGTTACCAAAGGGGGTTCCGCCGCGACACTGCTTCCAGCTATAATCAATCAGTAATGTTGACCGCTTGCGATGCTGCGGAAGAACTCCAATTCGCGTCTTTCCTATTCACCCGGGGCCGAGTGCCGGCTGCACTGCCTGGTTTGCCGAAGTACGATGTGCCCACGGCGTTACCGGGCCAATCTGCCATCGCGTCTGCGTCCCAGCCTGTTCGGTAGCGATTAATTCCTTTCCTCCGCCCTGATTTGCCTCGGCCTGCGTGCGTCCAAATCGGGACCACGCGTTTCGAGGTTGCATTTACTGACAATTGGCAACTGACTACCGACAGCTGCCTTGGAGGATTCCATGACTACGAAACCCACGATTGGCCCCGTTGTTACGAAACCAAAGATCAAGACCGGCCTGCCCGGCCCCAACGCCAAGCGCGTGCTGGAGGGCGATCAGAAATATATTTCGCCGTCCTATACCCGCTCTTACCCGATGGTGGCTAAGAGCGGGCGCGGCATCGTCGTCACCGACGTTGACGGCAACGAATTCTTTGATTTTTCCGCCGGCATCGCCGTGACTTCGACCGGCCACTGCCATCCCCATGTGGTCGCCGCCATCCAAAAGCAGGCGGGCGAACTGATTCACATGTCGGGCACTGATTTTTACTACGAGAGCATGGTGGACCTGGCCGCGCGCCTTTCGAAGATTGCACCCATGAAAGGCCCGCACCGCGTCTACTACGGCAACTCCGGCGCGGAGGCGATTGAATGCGCGCTGAAGCTGGCGCGCTACCATACCCGGCGGCAAAATGTGATCGCGTTTTGGGGAGCGTTTCACGGCCGTACCATGGGAGCGCTTTCGCTGACGGCGTCAAAACCGCAGCAGCGGCGGCGTTTCGCCCCGCTGGTGCCGGGCGTAACCCACGTGCGTTATCCCGATGTCTACCGTGGTTGCGTAGGCGGCGCGCAGGAGGCCAACCACTTCGCTCTCGGTTGCGCCCGCTTCATCGAAGAAAAACTGTTCAAGACCACCCTCCCGCCCGAGGAAGTGGCAGCCATCTTCGTCGAGCCGATTCAGGGCGAAGGCGGCTACGTCGTGGCTCCAGACATTTTCATGCAGGAGTTGCGGCGAATCTGCGACCGTCACGGCATCCTTCTGGTGGTGGATGAAGTGCAGAGCGGTGTGGGACGCACCGGCAAATGGTGGGCCGTGGAGCACAGCGGAGTCGAGCCTGACATGGTCTGCATGGCGAAGGGCATCGCTTCGGGCATGCCGCTGGGCATCACCCTAACCCGCGCGGAATTGATGGACTGGGTTCCGGGCTCGCACGCCTCCACGTTTGGCGGCAATCCGGTCGCAATTGCGGCTGCCCTGGCGACACTGGACGTAATCGAAAGAGAGCACCTGCTGGAGAACGCGGCCAGCGTAGGCAATCACATTCTCAAACGCATGGCCGACTGGCCTTCGAAGCTGAAGCTGGTGGGCGATGTGCGCGGCCGCGGTCTGATGATCGGTGTGGAGATCGTGAAGGACAAAACAACCAAGGAACACGCCCACACCGAGCGTGACCGCATCGTGGAAATGGCGTTCGAACGCGGCGTGCTATTCCTGGGCTGTGGACCGACTGCGGTCCGGCTGTGTCCGCCGCTGGTGGTCACCAAGGAAGAAGCGGACGTTGCCGTGGATGTGCTGGAAGAGTGCATCACAGCCGTGGGCAAGGGCGTGTAAGACGCCGTTTTCCTTGAATAGGTATGCGGGCGGAGCCTTAGGGCCCCGCCCGTTTCTTTCGAATCCTTACGATGTGCGCGGGCCGCTTCCCGGTTTGGGAAGAACCTGATTTCAATTGCTCAGGTTGTGAGGCGCGTCACATCGGCCCGGTCGCCCTCCAGCTAGGCTAGAGTTTCAGGCAGTCATGCTCCCCGTCAGTTTCACTCGAACCATCGTTCGCACTCTGGATTGGGTTTCCCAGCGTACGCTTCAATCTGACGGCAAGCCACCGCACCTGCGCGTTGGTACTCGCGGCGAAGAAGACACGTACTTCCACCTGCGCAAGCTGGGCTACGTGATCGTGGCGCGCAATTTCCGGTCGCCGCGCTGCCGCGGGGAGATTGATCTGATCGGCTGGGATGCTGATATCCTTTGTTTCATTGAAGTTAAGACTCGGACGTCGCGGGATGTGAAGCCTCCGGAGGCGGCGGTGGACCGGCACAAGCGGCGCGAGGTGGCGGCCGTGGCAAGAGAATATCTGCGGCGGCTTCCACCATCGTGCCAGTGGAGATTCGATATAGTCAGCGTATACTATACAAGTTCTACATCCTGCCCGCAGATCGAAGTATTTCGCAATGCCTCCTTGGCGGAGTAAAATAAAAAGTTTGCGCAGTCCTATTGAAAGGATTCAGTTAAGTGCCTGAGCTCAGGAAAGATCCTATTGTCGGCCGCTGGGTAATTATTTCGACGGACCGAGCCAAGCGCCCAACCGATTTTGCTAGAGAAAACATGAAGATCAAGGGGGGATTCTGTCCCTTCTGTTACGGGAACGAGAGCAAGACCCCTCCCGAAATCCAGGCCTACCGTCCCAACCCGAATGGTGGCCCGGCACCGCAGCGCGATACCCCCGGATGGACGGTCCGCGTGGTGCCCAACAAGTTTCCCGCCCTGGGCATCGAGGGCAACCTGAACCGCCAGGCCGAGGGCATGTTCGACCGCATGAACGGCATTGGGGCGCATGAGGTCATTATCGAGACGCCCGACCACACGGCCAGTCTCGCCACCCTGCCTCCCAAACGGATCGAAGACGTTCTGTGGACGTTTCGCGACCGCATTCTCGATCTGAAGAAGGATCGCCGGTTCAAGTACATCCTGATCTTCAAGAACCACGGCGAAGCCGCGGGGGCTTCGCTGGAGCATGCGCACTCCCAGCTGATTGCGCTGCCGATTCTCCCCATTAACGTGACCCAGGAACTGGAGGGAGCCAAGCAATACTTCCTCTACAAGGAACGCTGCGTATTTTGCGACATCATACGGCAGGAGATGGACGGCGGCAGCCGGGTGGTGGGCGAGAACGAGAACTTTGTGACGCTGGCGCCCTACGCTCCGCGGTTCCCGTTCGAGACCTGGATTCTACCCAAGCAGCATGAGTCCGCGTTTGAGAATTCGTCGTCGCACATGTTCGAGAACCTGGCTCGGTCGATGAAGAATCTGCTTTTGCGGGCCGACCGCGTGCTCGACAATCCGCCTTACAACCTGGTCATCCACAGCTCGCCGGTGCAGGATCCCACCAACGACCACTATCATTGGCACATCGAGTTCATGCCAAAGCTGACCAAGACGGCGGGATTCGAGTGGGGCACTGGTTTCTATATCAACCCCACTCCACCCGAGGAAGCGGCGAAATTCCTGCGCGAGGCCAATGTAGAAGAGACGGCTCCGGTTCCAGTTAGCTGAGAAAAGACCGCCACCTTGATCGGCGAAAAAGACGGGCTTCTATCTGCGGCAGTTTCGTTCGTGTCTGGTCGCGTGCGTCAGGCTTGGGTGCGATCCTGGAATTCCTCGTGCCACGCCATCTGAATCGCTTCCAGCTTGCCTTCGTTCGAGGCTTTCGGATCGCCGGCGAAGCCGGGCAATTCCGTCACGTAGCGGTGCAGGTCGGTAAAGCGCACGGCCAGAGGATCAAGCTCGGGATGGCTTTCGGAAAGCAGGATGCCGATGTCTTCCGCGTCGTCCCAGGTGAATTGCTTGGGCATCTCGGTGCTCCTCAGGGTCTCAGGCTTCAAAGTTTCGCAGTTTCAAGGTTTCAGAGGAACCCGCCAATTCCTCGCCGAAAGTTTTGACATTGAAACCTTGCAACCTTGAAACTTCGAAACCTTAGCTTCTAGTGTTCTTCAGAAATGTAATTCCTGTTCCAGGCCGGGATTTCGACCACCACCTTGCCGGGCTTGACGATCTGCGCCTGGCAGCCGAGACGCGAGTTTAACTGCAGATCGGCAGCCATGTCCAACCGGTCGGCCTCGTCGTCGTCCATTTCGGACAGATTCTCGGCGCCTTCCTTTACCCACACGTGGCAGGTCGTGCAGGCGCAGTTGCCGCCGCAGGCATGGTCCAGCGGAACGCCGAAATTCAAAGCCACGTCGAGAAGTGATTGCTCCTTGCCGTGCTCCTCGTAGGGCAATTTGCCGTGTTCGAACTGCACGGTCTTCCCTTCGGGAAGGAACGTGACTTGCACCGTGTTTTCGCCGGGGGCCTCTTCGGTCAACGTGCCAGCTCCTTGTGTTTTTTCGTCAGCCATGAATACTCCTGTTAATTCTCTCCGCCCACACTCACATGAGCGCCTTCAGAATCCTCAAATTGCGCCAACATCCCGCCAAAATCCTGCTTCTTCGGCGGCATGGGGAACTTCACTCCCTTGGCCCTCATCTCGTCGTAGAACTGCGCAAGATTGGCCACATTAAACCCGATTTCAACTTTGCCCGGAGCGTTCTTGTCCGAAGCCGGATGCAGCCCGAGCGTTGTTTCGCCGGTGGCAAACTCGCTCCATCCCGGTGACTGAAACTTCAAGGCCAAACCCATTACGTCCCGATAAAACTTCACGGCGCGGTCCATGTCGGCGACGAACTCGATCACATAGCTCAGCTTGATCGTCATGTTTCCTCCGCAGCGATTTCATTCCTGACCGTCACTCAAACTCCGCTTTCGCCATGGGATGCGGCGCGGTCGGGCCTTCGCCCAGATCCGCCTCGTCCATGCTTTTGCCTTTGAGCGCGGTCGAAACCGCGGTGTCCATCATCAACTCGGCCAACCTCATCGTGCCCTGGTTGAGCGCGTCGATCGCTTTGCGGATCGCCGCATAATCATCTTCGGCATGGACCGCGGCCAGAGCCTTCTCCATCTTCGCGATCTGCTTCTTTTCGTCGGTAGTGAGAACGCCCCACGCGGCACTCTTCTTGCCTTTTTCCAACGCCGCAAGAATTGTTGCGGCCTCGTTGCGGGCTTCGATCAACTGGCGCCGCCGAAAATCTTCCTCGGCATTGTCGAACGAGTCGAGAATCATGCCCTCGACCTGTTCGTCGGTGAGCCCGTAACTAGGCTGCACCTGAATCTCGGCTTCCTTGCCGCTGCGCTGCTCGCGCGCGGAGACGTGCAGAATGCCGTTGGCATCAATCAGGAACTTCACCTCAACCCGCGGGATGCCGGCTGCCATGGGCGGAATTCCCTTGAGATCGAAGCGCGCCAGCGAGCGGCAATCCTTGGCCAGTTCCCGCTCTCCCTGCAACACATGGATGGCTACGTTCGCCTGCCCATCGACCTGGGTGGTATAGAACTGCGTGGCCGAGGCCGGGATCGTCGAATTCCGTAGAATGATCTTGTCGGTCACGCCACCTGCGACCTCGATGCCCAGCGAAAGAGGGGTCACATCAAGCAGCAGCATGTTTTCCGTCGCTTGAGAGCCACCGCCGAGAATGTTCGCCTGCACAGCCGCGCCCAGAGCCACCACTTCGTCGGGATTCAGATCGGTGTGCGGCTCGCGATGGAATAGTTCCTTGACCAATGCGCGGACTTTCGGAATGCGGGTCGAACCACCGACCAGTACCACTTCATCGATCTGTTCGGGTTTGAGACCCGCGTCTTTCATCGCCTGTTTGCAGGGACCGGCAGTGCGTTCAATGATGGGCTGAATCAACTGCTCGAACTGCTCGCGGGTTATTTCCCGCTGATAGCGCTTGCCGGCGGGCAGTTCGATATCGAGCTTCACCCCCGCCTGCGAAGACAGAGCAATCTTGGCTTCGATGACGGCTTGGCGAATCGCCTGGACAGCTTCCGCCTTGCGGCGGAGGTCGAGACCCAGGTCACCGCGGATATCGTCGAGCGCGATGGTGATCAGCAGATTGTCAATGTCGTCGCCGCCTAGATGCGTATCGCCATTGGTGGCGATGACCTCGAAGATTCCGTCGTGCAGCTTGAGGATCGAGATATCGAAAGTGCCGCCGCCGAGGTCATAGACCGCGACGATGCCGTTCTGCTTCTTGTCGAGCCCATAGGCCAGTGACGCAGCGGTCGGCTCGTTCACCAGACGGAGGACATCAAGACCAGCGATGCGCCCAGCATCTTTCGTGGCCTGCCGCTGCGCGTCGTTGAAGTAGGCAGGAACCGTGATGACCGCCTTTGTGACCGGCCCGCCGAAATATCGCTCCGCATTGCGTTTGAGCTGGCGAAGAATGAGGGCAGAAATCTCCGGCGGAGTGAACGTCTTCTCTCCCAACTTGATGCGGAGCACTTCGCCCGGCTGCAGATCTTCCGCCATGCGGAAAGGAAAAAGCTTCAGTTCGTCCTGAATGTCCTCCACGCCGCGTCCCATCAGGCGCTTGATCGAGTAGACCGCGCGCTCCGGGGTCTCGATGAGATGCCGGCGGGCGGCATTCCCAATCACGGGCTGGCTGTTGCCATCGAGCGCGACCACAGAGGGAAGCAGATTCGAGCCGTCGTCACCCGGAATCACGACAGGCGTTTCCCCCTCCATGAACGCCACCAAAGAATTGGTGGTGCCGAGGTCAATGCCGACGATGTGATCCATAAATAATTGAGTAATTGTGTAATTTGGTGATTGGGTAATTGAACACCAGGTTCAAATTACGCAATTACTCAATTTCCCAATTACTAAATTCCTCAGCTCTCCAGCGCCGCATTCACATCCCTCACCAGATTTCGGATGTAGTTGCGGCGGTTCAGCACATCCACCATCTTGCCGGTCACCTGCGCGCGTTCTTCGGCGCTTCCGGCCTGGCTGCGGTCGATCAGGCTGTCCCATGCGGCCCAGCACTTTCTCAGTTCGTCGAGGAGTGCCTCGTGCTTGGACTCGAGTGCGAGTTTCTGCTTTCCAATTTCTGCCACCAGCGCGGGATCGTCTTCGCCCATGTTCCGGTTCATGCGCAGTTCTTCGAGTTCCAGGTTCAACTCGAAGACTTCCTCGAGCAGATCCGCCGGGACGATCTGTTTCTTAATCTCTCCCGTGGCCCGGGCCTGTTCGGTCGCGCTTTTCGATTGCTCTTCGAGCGCGACCCCCTCCAGGTGCAGCAGATACCCCGTGCGCTTGATGGGATCGCGCAAGGTGCGGTACGCATCGTTGAGCATGGAACTTTGTTCCAGGCTCCACTGCTGCTCCTCGCTACCGGCCGTGGCATTCAGGTCGGGATGGAGCCTGCGGCTCAGTTCGTAGAAGTCTTTCTCTAATGCCGCAACGTCAAGATTGAGCTTGGGCGGCAGACCGAAAAAAGTGAAATAGTCCACGGGAGCCGGGGGCTGCACCTTGCCGCAGGATCCGCAGAAATGCGCGGCGCGCATCGATCCGCACGACCAGCAGGAATGCGTGTCCTCCGGTAACGGCTTCACGCTGATTGTGGTTAAGGCAGACTTGGTCATCACTTTCTAGTTCCTCTTCCTCACACATCGCACACGCGAGCCCGAGCCTGTTTGCTGGCGCAAGGTTGTCCGGTGGCGCAGGCCGCGCGGGCGGGTCGCCCGCGCCCACACGATCCGATCAGGCGGAGAACGAAGTTCCACAGCCGCACGATTTTGTGGCCTGTGGATTCACGAACACAAAGCCCTGTTGCATCAGCGTTTCCTGATAATCGAGGGTCATGCCGTGCAGGTAGATGAATGATTTCGGGTCCACGAACACGCGCACGTCGCCAAACTGAAAGATCCGGTCCCGCTCCCGCGGCTGCGTGTCGAAGCGGATGTTATAACTCAGGCCCGAACACCCGCCGCCCTGCACGCCCAGGCGCAAGCCGCCCTGCTCGGGCGAGATGCCCTCCTTGGCCATCGCACTGCGAATCTTCGCGATCGCCTTCTCAGTAACGACGATTCCCTTCGCAGCGGCCTGTGGTGTAGTTTGCTCCGTTGCAGTTGTCATATGCCAGCCTTGAGCTATGAGCTACGAGCAATCTCACATCTCATCGCTCGAAGCTCAGAGCTATTGTGCCTCAACGGCCACCGGCTTGGCAGCTCCCTGTTTCTTCTTCCAATCTCCTATGGCGGCCCGGATGGCGTCTTCGGCCAGTACCGAGCAATGGATCTTCACCGGCGGCAGAGACAGTTCCCTCACGATCTCAGTGTTCTTGATCGTGAGGGCTTCGTCAATGGTCTTGCCCTTGACCCACTCGGTAGCCAGCGAAGACGAGGCGATAGCCGAACCGCAGCCGAAGGTCTTGAACTTGGCGTCTTCGATGACGTTGGTTTCGCGGTTGACCTTGATCTGCAGCTTCATGACGTCGCCGCACTCGGGCGCGCCGACCAGGCCGGTGCCCACGTCCGT
>OMOD01000161.1 GCA_900290255.1 Candidatus Sulfotelmatobacter kueseliae | reverse complement strand
CGCCCGCTGTCCGTAATTCACCATGCCCAGCAGGGTGGCGAACTCGGGTTCGGACAGCGTCGCTGGCATTTTGGCCAGCGGCGCAGGCCACGAGAGCCGCACCGGCCGCCGCAACACCGACTCGGCCACATCGAAAATTCCCGGCAGCCGCGACCCTCCTCCGGTCAGCACGACGCCCGCCAGGCAGACTTCGTACATGCCGCCTTGCCGCAGGTTTTCGCGCATCATCTCAAACAGCTCGCGCGCCCGCGGCTCGAGAATTTCTCCCACCAGCCGCACCAGCCGCTGCGGCAGCAGCCGCGATGGCCGGTCGCCCACCGAGGGAACCTCCACTTCATTTCCCTCAGGGATCAGCGTGACGATGGCGTTGCCGTATGTCTTCTTGATGGTTTCGGCCTCGGCCAGCGCCGTGCACAGACCTACCGACAAATCGCTGGTGAAATGGTCTCCGCCGACCGGAATCACTCCGGTGTAAGCCACTGCTCCCTGCTGAAAGACGATCAGTTCGGTCGAACCGGCGCCGATATCGGCCAGGCACACGCCCAGTTCCCGCTCGTCGGCGCGCAGCACGGAGTCCGCCGCGGCCAGCGGCTCGAACACCGTGTCGTCCACATGCACTCCCGCCTTGTTCACGGCCGTAATCACATTCTGGGTTGCGCTGGTCGCCGCGGTCACCAGATGAACCTTCACCTCCAGCCGCGCCGCCATCATGCCCAGCGGATCGTGCACGCCCGGCTGGTCATCGAGAATGAATTCCTGCGGCAGCAGGTGCAGAATCTCGCGGTCGGCGGGCAGCGGAATGGCGCGGGCCTTTTCTACTGCCTGCTTGATCTCGTCGCGGCCGATCTCGCGCGGACGCGTGCCCAGGCTGATGCCGCCCTGGCTGTTCACGCCGCGCACATGCGCTCCGCCCATGCCGACAATGGCGTGCTCGACCGGCGCGCCCGCCGCGTCTTCGGCGGCCTCGACCGCCTTCTGGATCGCCGCTACCGCCTTGTCGAGTTCGACGATCACGCCCTTGCGCGAGCCGCGTGAATCGGCCACGCCGTGCCCGCGATAGCGCAGCCCGTTGTCCGTGATCTCGGCCACGAGCGCCCGCGTCCGGGCGCTGCCTACATCAATTGCCGTCAAGAAGTTGCCTTGCTGGTTGCCCATGGTCTTAATGAAATCCACTTTCTAAATTCCGCCCTGCTGTTTCGTTGACCTCAACTCAGTTGGGAGCTGCGTTCGCCGGCGGTTTCGCAATCGCCGGACTCGGCTTCTGACTGACCGCACTCCCTGTCGCCGGCGCGGATTGCGCCAGCTTCTTCGCTTCCGGCTGCGGCGCGGGGGCCCGTGTTGTCCCAGCGCCCGCCTTCGGCGCGGAAACCACGGTCTTCGGCGGCGCCGTTTTCACGGCAGCGTTCTTGCCCGGTTTGGCTGCCGGTTTCTTCGCCTTCGGTTTCGCTGCCGGCTTCTTCGCCGCCGCGGCCTTGGGGTCCAGCTTCTGCGGCGACAACTCGAAAACCGGCTTGGGAATCCCGGGTTCATTCCGTCCCACGCGCGATACCAGCGCCGCCGGTTTCACGCCCGCGGCCGCTGCCGCCTTGGCTGCGGTCGCGGTCAACGCCGGCAGCTTCGGCGTGCCCTGCATGTCGGGATTCACTATCACCTGGTTGTCATAGCGCAGGTTCACCGATTCCAGCTTCTGGAACTGCTGCCGCCATTCCTGCGCATGGCTGACATAAATCTTGTAGCGCTTCAAATAATCCGACGATCCCAGATGTAACAGCACGTCGCCCGCCGCATCATTCACCCGCACCTTCACGTCGTCGAGATCCGAAAGATCGACCTCGCTCAAATCCTGGGAGTAATGGGCCCCGCCGGAATCCAGGTCGCGGATCAACTCCGCATACGCCTTCATGCGCGGGGCCCGCGTGGAAAGCGGCTCGCCGGGATTCATTCCCAGGATGACGGGAAACGAATATTTGCGACGGCGCGTCAAGTCGTTTCTTGGCAAATCCATCAGCGTGCCGCCCGCATCAATCAGCGCGATGCGCGACCCCACTCGCGCAAACGCCACCGGCGTGCGCTCCTGAATCTCCACCTGCAGCCGGTTGGGCACGAAGCGCATCACGCTGGCCGATTCCACCCACGGAATCTGCTCCAGCTGAGCCTGCTGCTGGGCCAGCGGAATGAAGAAAATGTTGCGCCCGATGTCGCCGCCCATCACTTCCATCACCTGCGCCTTGCTCACATTTTCCGTGCCCATGATCGCCAGGTTGTCGCTCGATTCCACCCGGAAGCGCCACGAGTGTTCGCCGTACTGGTAAAGACCGCCGGCGACGAGCGCGGCCAGGCACAGAATCGCAGCCACGCTCATGGCCCACAGCAGACCGTGGGTGGCCTTCCTGGGAAGCGCGCTGCGCCGGGCGGAGATGCGCTTTTGCCCGCGCAGGAAAGGAGATCCTTCGTCGACATCCAGATCGATCAGGCGGGCGTCGTCCAACTCCTCGCGCGCAGCTTCTGCACGCGAAAGCCCGGCGCGGGCCGCCGGGTACAATTCTTCCTGCAAGATTGTGGGCTCCGCTTTCCGCGCCATCAGTTCAGGTCAGTTGTCGTCAGGGAATCGCTGAGCCTTATCAATATAGCCGCATTTTTGCGCCGGAGATAGACCAAAAATTGGTTCTCTTGCACCGGCGGGAACCGCTTTGGGCACCCACGCGGTTCGCCACGGATTCACACGGATCTTCACGGATAATTCGCTTGTCGTCTTCTCTCTTCATTGGTCTATCCGTGTGCATCCGTGTAAATCCGTGGCAGCTGGGGGCCGGCAAGTTCCAGCGGCAGGGGTTAATCGGCGTAAACGCGGTTCTTTCACCAGCCAGCATAGTCTCCGAGTTGTGCGCGGAGGGCTGCCAGCGGCATAAGATGCTCAATAGGCACGACGAAGCTGAACCGCCTGGAAGAAAACATCGGGGCGGTGGCAATCGAATTGACGGCCAATGATCTCCGCGATATCGACGACGCCGCTTCCAAGATCAAGGTGGAAGGCGATCGGTATCCGGAACGCCTGGAGAAAATGACCGGACTCTGAAGAAGCAGGAGCTGAACAAATGGAAATCAGAAGAGTCGGCACGCAGCCTTCCGCAAAGGGACCGGCAGACTGGTTCACCGGCACGGTACGAATTGATCCACTCTTTCAGGCGCCCGATCCGGCGCTAGTGTCCGGCGCCAGCGTAACCTTCGAGCCCGGCGCGCGCACCGCATGGCACACGCATCCGCTCGGTCAGACTCTCATCGTGACGGCTGGCTGCGGCTGGGCACAGCGCTGGGGCGGGCCGATCGAGGAGATCCGGCCCGGTGACGTAGTCTGGTTTTCGCCCAGCGAGAAGCACTGGCACGGCGCTGCTCCGGCCACGGCCATGACGCACATCGCCATCCAGGAGAAGAAGGAAGGCAAGGTTGTCGACTGGATGGAACAAGTCAGCGACGAACAATATCAGAAGTCTTCAGGCTAAGAGTTGCCGCTGGAGGGAACATGGCAGTTCGAAACGATACTCTAAAGGATCGCCTTTCCCGATCTCGCGAAATTAAGATCAGCGTGATCGGCAGAAAATCGGGTCACACCATTTCAAACCCGATCTGGTTTGTATTGGATGGTGACAAGCTTTACCTCCTGCCGGTGCAGGGCTCGGAAACACAGTGGTACAAGAACGTGCTCAAAAACCCGTCGATTCGGATCGATGCGCGGGGCGCAGAGGCCGAATTGAAGGCTGTTTCGGTCACTGATGCCAAACAGGTGTCGTCCGTGGTCGAGAAATTTCGAAGCAAATACGGAGCGAACGACGTAAAGAAGTACTATTCAAAGCTCGACGTCGCTGTCCTCGTCCAGATGGAATAAGCGCCATCCTCATTGACCGACTCTGATCCCCTCGCTCACAGCCGGACCTTAGTCGCCGGATCCCGCTCTTTCAGCTTCTCGAGGATGCTTGGCCCCAGCTGAGAAACGCTGCCCGCGCCCAGGGTGATAATCATGTCGCCGTCTTGCGCGGCGGCCGCGGCCGCGTTCACGGCGTCGGCAAACGAACTCACATATTGAACGCTCTTGCCGGATTTTTCCTTAATCCGCTGCGCCAGCCCTTGCCCGGTGACGCCCTCGATTGGCTTCTCGCTGGCAGCATAAATATCGAGCACGAACAACGAATCGGCATCGGCAAACGCGGTCGTGAACTCCTCCATCAGATCGCGGGTGCGGGTGTAGCGATGCGGCTGGAACACGACGTGAATTCCGCCGAAGCCACACTGCCGCGCCGCTGCCAGCGTGGCCTTGATCTCGGTGGGATGGTGCCCGTAATCATCAATCACGCTCACGCCCGCCGCGCGCCCGCGCAACTGGAAGCGCCGGTCCACGCCGCGGAACTGGTCGAGCGCGGTGCGGATCGCCTCGACGTTGATATCCAGTCCCACGCCCACCGCGATCGCCGCCGTCGCATTGAGCACGTTGTGTACGCCGGGCACGTGCAGCGTGAACTCTCCCAGATCGTCGCCGCGATAGCGAACGTGAAAGGAACTAAGCGGGTGCCCCACCCTTGTCCCTGCGTCTTTTGCAGGGACAGGGTGGGGATTTTGACTTTCATCCGACGCGGCGGGAATCTTGATGAGAAAATCCGACCCGCGCTTGGTGCCATACGTCACCGTGCGCCGCTGCACCTCTCCGAGCAATCGCCGCAACAGCGGATCGTCATTGCACGCCACCACCATCCCGTAAAACGGCACGCGATCCATGAATTCCAGAAATGTCTTTTTCACGTCGCGCATGTTGCGGTAGCAGTCCATGTGCTCGCGGTCAATATTGGTCACCACCGACAGAATCGGCGACAGCTTCAGAAACGACCGGTCGCTCTCGTCGGCCTCGGCCACCAGGTACTGCGATTTCCCCAGGCGCGCGTTCGAGCCCATGGCGTCCACGCGCCCGCCGACCACGACCGTGGGATCAAGCCCGCCCGCCGCCAGCACCGCCGCCACCATGGACGTTGTGGTCGTCTTGCCGTGCATGCCGGCGATGGCGATGCCGTACTTCAGCCGCATCAGCTCGGCCAGCATCTCGGCGCGCTGAATGACCGGAATATGCAGCCGATGCGCTTCGGTGACTTCGGGATTATCTACGGCGATGGCCGAACTGGTGACCACCACTTCGGCCCCGGCGATGTTTTCGGCGCGATGCCCTTCGAAGATCACTGCGCCCAGCCCCGCCAGCCGCTCCGTCACGGCAGAACTCTTCAGGTCGGAGCCAGAAACCTTGTAGCCGAGATTCAGCAGCACCTCGGCGATCCCGCTCATGCCGATCCCGCCCATGCCCACGAAATGTATGCGCTGAATTTTGGCAAACATAAGTCAACTTCCTGGCCACGGATTAACACGGATCTTCACGGATAAACCCTAAAACTTGGGAAAGACCAAGAGAATAAAAGAGGTATCCGTGAATATCCGTGCAAATCCGCGGCTAATCTTCTTCGACTCCCGCCAGCCGCGCCGCCATCGCCGCAATATCCCGCGCCGCGTTGGGATGCGCCAGTTCCCGCGCCGCCCGGCTCATGCGCTGCAAACGCGGCGAATCCCCGAGCAACGCGGCAATCGTCTCCGCCAGCCAGACTCCCTCCAGCTTCGACTCTTCCACCACCACCGCCGCCCCGTGGCTCGCCAGCGCCTCGGCATTGATGCGCTGATGATCGTCCGCCGCCCGCGGAAACGGCACAAAAATGGCGGGTTTCCCCGCGGCCGTGATTTCGGCGACCGTGCTTGCGCCCGAGCGGCAAACCAGCAGGTCGGCGCGGGCAAACGCCGCCGGCATATCCTCGATGAACTTAAACACTTCGAACGTGAACCGCGGCGTCGCTTCGCCCGGCGCGTCTTTCAAACTCTGATACGCCGCCAGCGCGTCATTATAGTCACGTTCGCCGGTCTGATGGAGGATGTGAATCCCCGGCGCCTCCCGCTGCAGCACGCGCAGGCAGCGAATCATCGCTTCGTTGATCGCATGCGCGCCCTGGCTGCCGCCAAACACCAGCAGGGCCGGCGTCCCGCCCCGCTTGGGAGGAATTTCAAAAAACGCCTGCCGCACCGGTACGCCCGTCACTTCGCCATGGCGAAAATATTTTGCCGTCTCTTCAAAATGCACCGCCGCACCGGAAACGAAGCGTGCCACCACGCGATTGGCGAACCCGGGCACCACGTTGGCTTCTAGCGCCAGCGTGGGAATGTGCTTGACCACTGCCGCCAGCATCGCCGGACCCGAGGCATATCCGCCCACGCCGATGACCACGTCGGGCGCGAACTCATTCAGCATGCGCCCCGCATCCCAGAGCGCGCGCGGCAAGTCGAACGCCGTCTTCGCGCGCGTCACCAGGCTTACGTTTTTCAGCGCGCCCACCCTTACCAATTGCAGAGGATATCCCGCCGCCGGCACCAGCCGGTTCTCGATGCCGCGCGCCGTCCCGATAAACAGCACCTCGGCGCCGTAACTTTTCTTGAGTTCGTTGGCGATGGCCAGCGCAGGGATCACGTGCCCGCCCGTCCCGCCGCCCGCCAAGATTGCGCGCATGAGGTGACTATAACGGAATTGATGATTGTTGAATGATGATTGTTGATTGAAGTGCCCGCAGTTCCCGGCAGCCTGCTGACGCCGGGGGCTTTTCATTCAACAATCAAAAATCAACAATCGACATTCGCAGTTTCTTCATTCCGCCTGTTTCGTAATATTCAGCAGCACGCCTACGCAAGCCAGCGTCACGAACAGCGACGATCCGCCGTACGACACCAGCGGCAGCGGAATGCCCTTGGTCGGCATCATGCCCAGCACCACGCTGATGTTGATGAACGCCTGCAGCCCGACCATGCTGGTGATGCCCACGGCCAGGTAGCGCCCGAACAAATCTTCGCTGCGCCACGCCGCCCGCATTCCGCGCCACAGAAAAATCGCGAACAGCGCCACCACGAACGTCGCGCCGACCAGGCCGAGTTCCTCGGCAATGTTAGCGAAGATAAAGTCGGTGTGCGGCTCGGGCAGATAAAACAGTTTCTGCTTGCCTTCCATCAGGCCCATGCCGGTCACGCCGCCCGTGCCCACCGCGATCAGCGACTGAACAATGTGAAACCCGGCCTTCTGCCGGTCGGCGTATGGATTCAGAAACGCCAGGATGCGCTCGCGCCGCCAGGCCACGTGAAAAATCAGCAGATACAACGGCACCAGCGATGCCCCGAAGGAATAAAAGAAATAGCGCAGCCGCATGCCCGCCACATACAGAATGCACGCCGCAATTCCGGCGCAGGCGATGGCCGTGCCCAGGTCCGGCTCCAGCACAATCAGGCCCAGAAACACCACGACGGGCGCGGCCGCCGGCACCAGCGTGTTGCGCAGGTCGTCCATGGACTTCGCCCGGCTCTCCAGGAAGTAGGCGAGAAACAGAATCAGCACCGGCTTCGCCAGTTCCGAAGGCTGCAGAGAAAATCCGCCGGCATGAATCCAGCGATGCGTGTTGTGCGAGCGGTCGAGAAAGAAAACCGAGATCAGCAGCAGGGTGGTCAGGCCCATCAGGGAAAACACCAGCGCCGGATTCCGGTAGCGGCGGTAGTCCAGGCGCATGGTCACAACCATCGCCGCCAGCCCGGCTACCGCCCAGATCAACTGCTTCGACAGAAATGCATAAGGCGAGCCGAAGCGCTCCCGCGCCATCACCGCCGAGGCCGAAAACACCATCACCAGCCCCAGAAACACCAGCAGCATGGTGACGGTGAACAACCAGCGATCGACACTCACCCGCTTCGCCATGGGACTCTCATTTCATCATGCAGGGAGGGAGACAGGCAGAAGGAATTGTGGATTGTTGATTTCTGATTGTTAATTGTTTTGGTTCGGGGTATAGGTCAGGGAGGGGCGGACGCCTCGTCCGCCCCAGCGTAATTGAAGCGTTCGCCCCCCCGGACGAGGGCGTCCGGGGCTCCATGCCACCGGCGATCCACGCCACCGGGCTCCGCTCCAGAAGGGATCACGCCCTCGCAGTGTCGGCCACCAGTCCCCTCACGATCTCCTTGAATACCTTCCCCCGGTGCTCGTAGCTCTTGAACTGATCGAAGCTGGCGCAGGCCGGTGCCAGCAGCACGATGTCTCCCGGCTGCGCTGCGGCGTGTGCTTTGCGGATGGCGTTCTCCAGCGTCTCGGCGTGCACCAATTCCGGGCCACCATCCTTCGCCGAGATAATTTGCGACTCGATCTTCGCCGCCGCCGCGCCAATCGTATACACGCGCTTCACCCGCTGGCGCAGCAGGTCGTTGAGCACGGTGTAATCGCTGCCCTTGTCCTTGCCGCCGAGAATCAGGTGAATGTTCGCCGGGAACGACTCCAGCGCCTTAATGGTCGCATCCACATTCGTGGCCTTGGAGTCGTTGTAATAATCCACGCCTCCGATCGTGGCCACAAACTCCAGCCGGTGCTCGACGGCCTTGAAATTCTTTACGGCCTGGCGAATTTTCTCCGGCGGGCAGCCCATCAGCATGCCGACGCAAACCGCTGCCAGCACGTTCTCCAGATTGTGCGCACCCTTGAGTGGAATCTCTGAAACCTGCATGATCTCGCGCTGCGGCGTTTTCGATTCACTGCGCGCATCGCGGAAAACAATGTTGCCTTCGCGCACCCACGCGCCCTGCGGCACTTCCTTCTGCCGGCCGAACCAGAAAACCTGCGCCCGCGTCCGCGCGGCCATCGCTAAGCAAGTCGGGTCATCGGCATTCAAAACCGCGAAGTCGCTTCCCTGCTGGTTTTCGAAGATGCGCGCCTTCGCGTCCGCGTAGACCTCAAAGGTCCGGTGCCGGTCGAGATGATCGGGTGTGACATTCAGCACCACCGCAATTTTCGGACGGAAGCTCTGAATCGTCTCCAGCTGGAAGCTCGACACTTCGAGCACGATCACCGTTTCCGGCTGGGCGCGCTCGGCCAGCGAAATGGCTGGTGTGCCGATGTTGCCGCCGACCAGCGTGGGAAATCCGCCCGCGGTCATGACTTCCCCAGCCAGTGTAGTGGTCGTGGTTTTGCCGTTCGATCCGGTAATGGCGACGATCGGGCCGGGCAGAAACTGCGCCGCCAGTTCGATTTCGCCGATCACGCTCCCGCCCAGCGAGCGCGCCTGAACCAGCGGTGGCGCGTCCACGGGCACGCCGGGGCTGACCACAATCAAATCCTGGCCGCGGAACGTGCGCTCGCCGTGCCCGCCGGTCTCGACCGTAATGCCATGATCGAGCAGCATGGGGATCTCGTTGCGCAGTTCGTCGCCGCTCTTGGTATCGGAGACCGTCACCAGCGCCCCAAGCTTCTTCAAAAACAGCGCCGACGCCACTCCCGACTTGCCCAGTCCCACCACCAGCACGCGTTTATCTTTGAGTTCCATACTGAATCAATTGTTGAATTTTGATTGTTGATTGTTGATTGTTGAATGTAAGTCTCAGCGTGCCGGAGCCAGGGTTTTCATTCAACAATCAAAAATCAACAATCAACAATCCTCTCGTCGGCCGCAGCGCTATCTTAGTTTCAGCGTCGTCAGCGCGAACAGCGCGAATACCAGCGACGCAATCCAGAAGCGCACGATAATCTTCGACTCCGACCAGCCCACCAGCTCGAAATGATGATGGATCGGCGCCATCTTGAAAATGCGCTTCTTGCGCAGCTTGTAGGAGCCGACCTGCAGAATCACCGACAGCGCCTCGATCACGAAAATGCCGCCGATAAACGGCAGCAGCAGTTCCTGCTTGATGATCACGGCGACGGTGCCGATCGCTCCGCCCAGGGCGAGCGACCCCACGTCGCCCATAAAAACCTCCGCCGGGTGCGCGTTGTACCACAAAAAACCAATCGAGGCGCCGACCATCGCTCCGCAAAAAATAGTCAGTTCCGCCACCTGCGGCATGCGCTGCAATTCCAGATAGGTCGCGAAGGTCGCGTGTCCGCTCACATAGGTCAGCACCGCCAGCGCGCCCGCCGCGATCACGGTGCAGCCGATTGCCAGCCCGTCCAGCCCGTCGGTCAGATTCACGGCATTGCTCGAGCCCACGATCACCAGAACCACGAACACCACGAAGGGCAAGAACGCCAGCGGCCAGAGGTGCGGATTGTGCAACAGCTTCTCGATCACCAGATCAGGCCGGAACTGCTTGAAGAAAGGCACGATCAGCTTGGTGGAATACATGCCATAGGCCTGCATGGCGATCAGCATCGACGCCACCACGATGGCGGTGGCGATTTGCAGTCCGAGCTTGGCGCGCGCGGTCAGCCCCAGGTTGCGGCGATGCGCCACCTTGGTGTAGTCGTCGGTAAACCCGATGGCCGCGTAGGCGCACGTCGAGAATACGGCGATCCACACGAAGCGGTTGCTCAGATCCGCCCACAGCAGCGTAGGAACGATGATGGCAATCACGATCAGCAGCCCGCCCATAGTAGGTGTGCCCGCTTTTTTCTGATGCGCCTTCGGCCCTTCTTCGCGGATGTACTGCCCGATCTGGAAGTCGCGCAACCGCCCGATCACCAGCGGCCCCACGATGAGCGCGGTGAACAGAGCGGTGAGGCTGGCGAACGCGGTGCGGAACGTTACGTAGTGAAAAATGCGGAACGGCGGCACGTAGCGTTGCAGCTTCAGGAACAACAGCCAGTAGAGCAATGACCCTCCGTCCCGATGAACCTAGAACTCACCACTAGGACACATGAACATTGTTGAATTTTGATTGTTGATTGTTGATTGAAAACCCCGTTCGGCCAGCCACTGGTTTTCATTCAACAATCAAAATTCAACAATCAACAATTCCCTTTGCCTTCCACGTCTCCAGCGCCTTTTCCAGCTTTACGCCGCGGGAGGCCTTGAGCAGCACCACGTCGCCTTCGCGCGTTTCGCGCGCCAGCCATTCGCCCGCTTCCTCGGGCGTCGCCACAAACTCGGCGCGCATGCCCGCCTGCCCCGCGCTTTCCACCATCGCCTGGGCCAGGCCCCGCACGCCCAGCAAAACGTCCATCTTCTTTTCGGCTGCATACCGGCCTGCGGCGCGATGCATTTCCTCTCCCGCCGGTCCAAGCTCGAGCATCTCTCCCGCGACCACAACGCGCCGCTCTGCCTCGAGTGCAGCCAGGGCGTCAATCATCGCATGCAGCGCCTTCGGATTCGAATTGTAGCAATCGTTGATCACCGTGATGTTGCCGAGTTTGAGAACCTGCCCGCGCTTGTCCGCCGGCGCGAGCGTCGCCAGCGCGCCCACGGATTCCGCCAGCGTCAGTCCGCGAGCCAGTGCCACAGCCACCGCGGCCAGCGCATTCCCGATGTTGTGCTCTCCCACCAGCGGCAATCGCGCCGGCTGTCGCCCGCCGGCAGTGACTACGTCAAACGTCGAACCTCCCGCTCCGTGCGACTCGACGTTCTCCGCCCGCACATCGGCCGTCGCCGCCCGGCCGTATCTTACGACCTTGCCCTTAAAGTCGCGTCCGAACTGCGCCACGTATTCATCATCGGCGTTCAGCACGGCAGTTCCGCTCGAGGGCAGCGACTCGACCAGTTCGTATTTCGCCCGGGCAATTCCGGCGATCGAATCGAAAAACTCCAGGTGCACGGGCGCAACGTTCGTGACCACGCCGATGTCCGGTTGCGCAATCCCCGCCAGCGCGCGAATCTCGCCCGCATGCGACATGCCCATCTCGATGACGGCGACATCGTGCTCCGGTTCCAGTTTGAGCAGCATGAGCGGCAGGCCAAAGTGATTGTTGAAATTGCCTTCCGACTTGAGCACGCGGAGCCTGGCACCGAGAACATGAGCGATGGCCTCTTTGGTGGTGGTCTTTCCGGTCGAGCCGGTCACGCCCACCAGCGGCTTGCCCCAAAGCTTGCGCACCGCGGTCGCCAGCGTCTGCAGAGCACCGAGCGTGTCGTCGACAACCAGCACCCGATTGGTCCAGGAATAGCGGTGCCATTGGTCGGTGCGTACGACGGCCGCCGTCGCACCGCCGTCCAGCGCCGCCGCGACATAGTCGTGGCCATCGAAACGCTCTCCCTTAACCGCGAAGAACAGTTCCCCTTTCCCGATGGTGCGCGAGTCGATGGAGTAACCCTGGGCCACTTCCTCGCGCGGATAATCTCCCGCGGCGGAAATAAACTCACCGATTTTCGCCAGCGTCAGCTTCATATCGAGCCCATAACGAAATCTGGGTGCCCCATCCTAACGTCGCGCACTTTGCGACGTTAGGGTGGGCATGTCCGATTGTTGATTGTTGATTGTTGACTGCTGATTGTTGAATAAAATCTTCCCGGGCGCGCATTTCCGCGTTTCAATCGACAATCAAAAATCATCCATCAACAATTTTTTTCGAATCCCGCCGCGCGCAGCGCCTCGCGCGCCACCTCGACATCATCAAACGGACGCGCGCCTTCCCGTGTCACCTGCACCTTTTCGTGCCCTTTTCCGGCCAGCAGCACGATGTCTCCCGGTCGCGCTTCGCCGATCGCGAAAGCAACCGCTTTTCGCCGGTCCGCTTCCACGGTGTACTTCACGCCCGTTTTCTGCAGCCCCACCAGTGCGTCGTTGATGATCGCCACCGGGTCTTCGCTGCGCGGATTATCGGAAGTCAGCACCACAAAATCGCTGCCGCGCCCGGCCGCTTCGCCCATCAGCGGGCGCTTGGCCCGGTCGCGGTCGCCCCCGCAGCCGAATACGGTCAGCACCCGGCCCTTCGCTCCTGTGCGCGAGACGAACTCGCGTGCCAGCGCCGTGAGATTGCGCAGGGCGTCGTCGGTGTGCGCATAATCCACGACCACGGTGAACGGCTGGCCGCAATCCACGCGCTCAAACCTTCCCGGCACGTGCGTGAGCATCTCGACCCCGCGCACAATCGCCTGCGCGTCGCATTTGCGTGCGTAACCCGCGGCCGCAGCCGCCAGAATGTTGTACACATTCACCCGCCCGATCAGCGGCGAAAACACGGCCAACTTTTCCTGCGGAGTGACCACGTCGAAGCGCGTGCCCCGCGGACTGATGTCCACGTTCTCGGCGTGGAAGTCGCCGCGCTCCCATCCGTAGGTCAGCACCATCGAACTGCGCTTGCGGCTGAACTCGACTAGCTTCGCGCCATAATCGTCATCGAGATTTGTCACCGCGACCCGCGGCGCGTCCGTGCCGCAGCCTTCGAACAGTACCCGCTTGGCCGCGAAGTACTCGTCCATCGTCTTGTGATAATCGAGGTGGTCGCGCGTCAGGTTGGTGAAGACGGCGACATCAAACGGAACGCCAAACACCCGCTGCTGCGCCAGGGCGTGCGAGGAAACTTCCATCACGGCGTCGGTCGCGCCCTGCCCGAGCGCTTCGTTCAAGAGGCGCGCCAGTTCCAGCGCCTCGGGCGTGGTGTGCGGCGCGGGATAAATCTGTCCGGCGACGTGATACTCAATCGTCCCGATCAGCGCGCTCTTCCGCGCCGCGGCCGTGAGGATCGCTTCCATCAGAAACGCCGTCGTGCTCTTGCCGTTGGTTCCGGTGATTCCCGTGATGGCGATCCGTTCCGCCGGGCGCTTGTAGAAATTCGCGCTGACCCGCGCCAGCGCCCGCCGCCCGTGCGGCACCACGGCCCAGGCCACGCCCTGGCGCGGCTTCTCGCTGGAGGAATCCGTGATGACCGCGACGGCGCCTGCCTGGATGGCCTGGTCAATGTAGCGGTTGCCGTCGGAAGTTTCGCCGCGCATGGCCACGAACCCGCACCCCGGCTTCACCCGGCGCGAGTCATACTCCACGCCGCTGACGCTGGGGTTCCCGCTGCGCGCAAGAACCTGGGCGCCATCCAGCAGATGTTCGAAGGTCATTGTTCGGATTATAGGGCAGGGCCGGAGATCGGGGGTCGGAGGGGCGGAAGTCAGAGGTCTGTGGTCTGAGGTCCGAGGTCTGAGGTCCGGGGCCCGGGGTCTGAGGTCCGGGGTCTGAGGTCCGGGGTCCGGGGTCTGAGGTCCGGGGTCCGGAGTCTGAGGTCCGGGGTCTGAGGTCCGGGGCCCGGGGCCCGGGGTCTGGGGTCCGGGGTCTGTGGTCTGAGGTCCGAGGTCCGATCCCCGGCCCCTGCTCCCTGAAAAGTGCTATCCCCTGACCCAAGGGTGGTATTGACCGAAGTAGCGGCGCGAGGCATCCTGATTTCAGGTTGTGCCAGCTTTCATGCCCCTGCACGCCGCTTTGGAGGAAAGGCATGTCTGAGCCCCAGAACGAAAAGCGGGCTGCGCGGAGATTTGCGCTTCACATTCCTGTTACCGTTGCTCCCGACGGCAACCTTGCTCCGGGCGAGGTTGGCCAGATTCGCGACGTAAGCGCGCGCGGCATCTGCCTCTACCTCGAGTCCGCAGTGGCGCAAGGCTCGCCTATCGCATTCACCCTGACGCTCCCGCCCGAAATCACGCTCACTGACAGCATCCGCGTGCATTGCAAAGGCCACGTGGTGCGGGTTGAGGATCCCGGCACAAAAGGGAAACTCGCCGTCGCCGCCGTGATTGAGGAGTACGAGTTCCTGCCCGAAGCGTAAGACAGTGGTTATGGGCTAGAGGCCATCTCATAAATGGTTTTGGGAAGGGCACGGCTTCAGCCGTGCCGCCCAGAGCCAACAAAGACGCGGGCTTTAGACCCTGAGGGAGCCGACGGTTTATCCCTTTGGTTCATTATGAGATAGCCTCTAGTGATCGGTGACGAGTGATCAGTGACGAGTGGTCAGCCGGGTACGTTCCTCTGCCCGCTGACCTCAGACTTCTGACCTCTGACTTCTACCTTCTGACTTCCGCACCCAGCCCTGCCCACTGCCCCCGACCCCAGTCCCGTGTGTTATGTTTCCCCTAGCTCTCAAGTGAGGGATTGATTGCCGCGACCTGCGCTCAAGTTCTTGTGCGCGACGTTGGTGGTGCCCCTGCTTGCCCTGTTCCCTGTCGCCCAGACTCCCGGTCCGCCGCCGGTGGTGAAGAGCATTCAGCTCGTCGAGGATCATGGCGTTCCGGCCATCGAAATTCTCTCCACGGGCGGCCGCATTACCCCGGAAATTCAGACCCTGACTTCGCCGCCCCGCCTGCTGATCGACCTGCCCAATTCCCGGCTGGGAGCGCCACCCAAGCGAACCGCGATCGACCAGCAGAACGTCGAGGCGATCCTCGCCTATCAGTACCAGAAGCAACCTCCGGTGACGCGCATCATCGTCGACATGCTCGCGCCCTATGGCTACACCTGGGAGATCGTGAGCAAACGCCTGCTGATTCGTCTCAAGCCGCCGGAAAGTGGGAATGCAGACGTGACCGGGGGGAAGACCGCCACATCCGGCCAGCCGCCAGCGGGACCGAACCTACCGCCTGGCCCATCGCCGGACACTGCTCCCGCGGCCCTGCCCCTGACCGGCGGTTCAGGCGCATTGGTGCTGGCGGGAAGCCGTCTCGCCGCGGGTTCGTCGCTGACCGCCGGCTCGGAAACCGCGATCCTGCGCCTGTCCCGTGGCGGAGAAGTCTTCGTGTGCCCGGGCACCTCGGTTTCGATCACTCCCTCGCACAACCAGCGCGATCTCATGCTCGCGCTGAGCGTGGGCGCCCTGGAGTCGCACTACTCGCTGGCCGCCTCGGCCGATTCGCTACTCACTCCCGACTTCCGCATCATGTTCGCCGGGCCCGGCCATTTCGATTTCGCCATCAGCGCCGACTCCCACGGCAACACCTGTGTGCGGGCGCTGAAAGGAAACACATCTTCGGCCATCGTTTCTGAACTGATGGGCGACCGCATTTACCAGGTGAGGCCAGCCGAGCAGGCCGTGTTTCGCTCCGGGCGGATCGACCGCGTGGACACTGACATTCCCCTCGAATGCGGTTGCCCTCCGCCCTCACCGGTACTGCTGGCCAATGCCGCGGCCGCGCCGCCGCTGTCGGACTCGGTATTGCCCGAGAAAACTCGCCTCGGCGGGACCTCTGCGCCGTCGGTGAGTGCTTCCGGAGAAATCGGTTCGGTGTTCGGAGGCACGGTGCGAACGACCTTGTCGAATGGGCCTGAGACCGCGCCCCTGCCCCCGTCGCACCCCAATGACGTGCACGTTGAGGTAAATGCGCCTTTCGTCTTCAGCGCCAAGGATCACGCCGCCGCACCGCTCCCGCCCCTCGCGGCGGCGACAGATTTGCCTCTGGCCGACTCCTCGGCCCGGCTAGTGCACCTCGATCCTGTGATTCAGTCCCCGCCCCAAGAGAAGAAAGAAGAAAAGCAAGAAGAACCGCAGTCCAAGACCGAACACCGCAGCTTCCTGCGCCGCGTCGGAGGATTCTTCGCCAGCATATTCCGGCAAGGCGAGAGCCAGTGATCAGTGATCAGTGGTCAACGATGGAACGCATGAGGCTCTCTTGACGTCCTCCCAGAAGATTGGTTTGTCATCGATCTTGTGGGAGCCACGTGGAAGAGCGGCCCTTCAGGGCCGCGTCCCGGTTCGCTACGAGGAACGGCCTTTAGGCCCTGGGCTCACCGGGGCTGAAGCCCAAGTTCTCTGGATCATGCCAACGCGGCGCTAAAGCGCCGCTCTTCCATGTTCGATCTGTATCAGAACATGTAGGCGAGCCAGATCGGCCCTGTCTTGCGGGGGCCGATCACTGACCACCGATCACTAGCCACTTGCTACTGTTCCAAGCAATCCTTTTCCCCGATTCCTGCGTCTCATCGCGAGTAAGGACTCCACCAGGGGTGCGCCATGACCGCAGCCACTTCCGGGCCTTCCGGCTCGAATCTGTTTTCGATGTTTTCCGGCAAAGCCGACGAGCCCTATCGAACACGGCCGGAGGCCTTTGCATTCTCAATGGCCGCGCAGGCCCTGATCGTGGGACTGCTCATCTATTTCACGAGTTGCGTGATAGAGAATCGTCCGCCCGGAGTCCGCCTGCGATTCCCCCGGCTGGATGATCTCCCGCTGGTTTTTTCCGGAAACAATGGCGGTGGCGGTGGCGGCCTCGATCTGCTCCCGGCTTCGCATGGAAGTCTTCCGCGCGCCTCGCTCGATCCCCAAATCGTTCCTCCAACCGTGGTCGTTCCCAAAGAAATGCCCAGGCTTCCCGTAGAAGAAACCATAATGGTTGCGCCCGACATCAAGCTGCCCCAGGGAGGTCAGATCGGCGATCCCTTGTTGCGGTTTTCGACGCCCTCGAACGGCCCCGGCGGTCCGGGCGGAATCGGACCGGGATGTTGCGATGGCGTGGGGCCGTCATCCGGGCCTTTTTTCGGTTCCGGTCCGCCAGGAATTCTTCCCGCTGGCAAGCAGGGAGTGACGGTGCCCCAGGTGATCTACAATTCCGAGCCCAGCTTTTCTGACGAGGCTCGCAAGGCCAAGATGCAGGGCATCGTGGTGCTCCTGGTGGTCGTAGGCAAGGATGGGCACACCTACAACATCCGCGTTGGGCAAAGCCTGGGCATGGGTCTGGACGAGAAGGCGATCGAAGCCGTCAGCCGCTGGCGCTTCAAGCCCGCTACGCTTAACGGTCAGCCGGTTGCGACACAAATTGCCGTGGAAGTCGATTTCCACCTGTACTAGCAAGATCAGACCTCGGACCTCAGACGTCAGACCCCAGGCGTCCTAGGTCTGAGGTCCAAGGTCCGAGGTCCGAGGTCTGAGGTCCGAGGTCAGAGGTCCGAAGTCTGAGGTCCGTTCTTCTCAGCTCCGATTAATCGCGCGGCGGATCGGTTCCGCCTTTTCCCGCACGGTGTCGCGCAGATCCTCAGCCAGATCCGAAGCGGCATCCACGCCGCGGCTGGCCACGTCGCGCACGCGCTCTCCCGCATCGCGCACCTTTTCTTTGACCGTTTCAGCGGCTGTGTCGGCCCACTCGCCGACGGCATCCTTGGTATCGTCGTAGCCGCGCTTGATATCGCGGCGCAACTCCCGTCCGCTCTTGGGCGCAAGCAGAAGCCCGACCAGCGCCCCGGCTCCCAGCCCAATCAGCAGGAAGGTAATGGCCGTACCTACGCTGCTGCCTTCCGAAGATTCATAACGTCCGATGCGCATGGTGAAGACCTCTTTTTTCCGCCCGCCAAAGAACTCGCTCACGTCGCGGGCTAATCCGCCTGTCGGGATCATCATAAACCCATGGCGGCTAACCCAACCTGACACGCCCTCGACCTCCGAGGATTCTGGCCCTTGACTCCTGGCCCCTGCAGCGGTTTCCCTTCCCCCGCGCCTGCGTGTAAAATAATGTTTTCGCCACCATAGCGGCGGAACTTGTGGCCTGCCCGTCCTTCGGCACCCCCTCGATACCTCGGGGTTGCTCAGGACAGGCTCTTCTGCCGGCTCCGCAATCCGCAATCGTAGAGGAGAGTCTCGCAAGCAATGTCGATCCCTGCCACACAACTCCGCCCCGGCATGATCATCAAGCACAACAATGATCTGCATTCCGTTTTCTCGGTCGAGCACCGCACGCCCGGCAACCTGCGCGCCTTCATCCAGGCCAAGCTGCGCAACCTGCGCACCGGCGCCATGTTCGAGCACCGTTTCCGCTCGCCCGACCCCATCGAGAAGATCAACGTCGACGAGGTCGAAATGCAGTTCCTCTATGCCGACGGCGACAGCTACTACTTCATGGACACTACAAATTACGAGCAGACCCACCTGACCAAGGAAATTCTGGGCGACGCGGTCGAGTACCTGATTCCCAACCTTGAAATCAAAGTGGAGTTTTTTGACGGCAAGGCCGTCGGCATCGAACTGCCGCAGACTGTGATCCTGACCGTGATTGAGACTGAGCCCGGACTGAAGAGCGCCACCGCTTCCAGCGTGACCAAGGCCGCGAAGACCGAGACCGGGCTGGTCGTGCAGGTGCCGCCCTTCATCAATGAAGGCGAGAAGATCAAGGTGGACACGTCGGAAGGCGCGTACCTGTCCCGAGCATAAGGTTTCAAGGTTTCAGAGTTTCAAGGTTTCAAAGTCAGCCCCGTAATCCTAAATAGCCAGACCAGCTCAGCTTGTTAGCCGGTGGAAGTCAAACTGACCCGCAACTCTGAAACTTTGAAACGTTGAAACTTTCCCACATGGCTTCCGCAGAAAAACCGACCCTCGCCCGCCGCTTCCTGGTCCGCGGGCGCGTCCAGGGCGTCGGCTTCCGCTGGTTCGTCGAGCGCGAGGCGAGCATTCTCGGCATCGCCGGATGGGTACGCAACAATCACGACGGCAGCGTGGAAGTTCTGGCCCAGGGCACGCGCGACCAACTGCTCGGCCTGCATTCGCGCCTGCGCGAGGGACCGCGCGCCGCCCGCGTGGATGCAGTCGAAGTCTCCGACACGGCGCCGGTCGCCGGACTCAGTTCGTTTCGCATTGAAGGAGCATGGTAGAAAGTTTCAAGGTTGCAAGGTTGCAAGGTTTCACAGTTTCAAAGTTGCGAGGAAGAAGCAGGCTTTGACATTGAAACTTTGAAACCTTGAAACTCTGAAACCTTGACACTTTGAAACCTCGGAGGATGTTAGATGCCCCCCGCCACGTCGCTAAACGCCGACCAACTGAAGAAACTCATTCGCGAAATCCCCGACTTTCCTAAGCCCGGAATTCTCTTCTACGACATCACGACCCTGCTGAAAGACAAGGTCGGCCTGGCCACGCTCATTGATAGACTCTCCGAGTACTACATTGCGCGCGACGTGGACCTGGTGCTGGGCATGGAGGCGCGCGGCTTCATCTTCGCCCCCGCGCTGGCTTATCGCCTTAACGCCGGATTCGTTCCGGTGCGCAAGCCGGGCAAGCTTCCCGCCGCAACCGTGAGGCATGACTACGCCCTCGAGTACGGCACCAACTCGCTCGAGATTCACAAGGACGCGATCGAAAAAGGCCAGCGCGTGCTCATCGTGGACGATCTGCTCGCCACCGGCGGCACCGCCGAAGCCACCGCCAAGCTCGCCGAGTCGCTCGGCGCCCGGATCGCAGGCCTGGGATTTGTGGTGGAGCTGGAATTTCTAAAGGGGCGGGACAAGCTGAAGAATTACGACGTGATGTCGCTGCTGCGCTACGACAAGTGAAGAAAAGAACACGGGCAGACGCTGGTTGGCAAGCTGCCCCGTTTCGCTTCTCGACTATCTCATCAGGTGGTTGATGAGCAGTCCAACTCCGGTCCAGAAGCCGCCGCTGACTCCCACGACGACTGCGACTCCCAGCAGCTTGTTTCGAAAGCTGGGTGGTTCAACGCCACTCTCGAATGCGGGCTCGGCAAAACTACCCGTGCCCCAGGAAGGCAAAATCAGGAGAAATGCATCTGAAGAACTGCGCCTGGAGCCGCGGGCTACAATCTGCAATCTGGCTCCTTGGGTGCTTGCATGGGGGGATCGCGATAGTTTGTCGCTCACAAAGCACCTCCGATCTTGTTCAAGCAACTCGCTTGCCAATTCGTGAGTTGTTGTAAGTCTATGAGAACTTGAGGTTCTCCTCCCGTGATCCGGATCACCAGCCGCCGCAATTTAGCGAAAATGGGCAGGCGCTGCTCGATTTCACCCATTTCAGTGTGCGGCGACCCTCAGTTCTCCGCCAGTGACAATTTCGACTCTTTGGGCAGATATCCCTTGCGCCGGAACCAGTCCTCCATCGCGTCGCGGAGTGGCTCGAGGGGAACGCTGGAGCCGATTTCCATCCGGCCGTCGGCCGTCGGCAGTGTGTCGTCGGCAGTGTGTCGTCAAAAATGCTGGCATTGGTGAAGTTGCGCATGGAGAAGCTGTCGAGCCACTTCAGCGGGCAGGGACGGCGGCGCCCGTCTTCTTCATACTCCACGCGAATCTTGCGGGCGAACATAGTCTTGATTTAACCACAGGGAGCGGGGGAAGAAGCTGAAAAACAGGCCACGGATTCACCCGGATTATCACGGATATTTCTTTGGATTTCTTTATTACTTCTTGGCTTATCCGTGGAGATCCGTGCGAATCCGTGGCGCGATCCTAGGCCCCGAGCCTATTTCTGTGCCTTCGGTCCCGCTGCCTTGACCTCGGGCGGAGCATCGAAATGCTCGAAGTTCCTGGCGAAGCGGTTGCGCAGGTCTTCGGCCGCCTTGTCGTAGGCCGCCTTATCGGGCCAGGCATTGCGCGGGTTCAGTATCTGCGGAGGCACGCCGTGGCACGCATTCGGAATGCTGAATCCAAACGTAGGCTCAATCTCAAATTCCTCTTTGGTCAGCTCGCTTTCGACGGCCGCATCCACCATGGCGCGCGTGAAGGGAATCTCCATGCGCCTGCCTACGCCGTAGGGTCCACCCTGCCAACCGGTATTGACCAGCCAGCATTGCGCGTTGTGCTCGCGCAGGCGGCGGCCCAGCATCTCGGCGTAAACCTTGGGAGCGAGCGGCAGAAACGGCGATCCGAAGCAAGTCGAGAAGGTGGCCGAGGGTTCCCGCACGCCAGCTTCAGTTCCCGCAACTTTCGCCGTGTAGCCCGACAGAAAGTGGTACATGGCCTGCTCGGGCGTCAGGCGCGAGATGGGCGGCAGAACGCCAAAAGCGTCGGCGGTGAGAAACACCACGTTCCTGGGATGCCCGGCCACGCCCGGAATCACAGCGTGGTCAATGAAATCCACCGGATAGGCAGCGCGAGTGTTCTCGGTCTTGCTGTCGTCGTTGTAGTCGGGAACGCGCGAGTCCGCGTCGAGCGCCACGTTTTCGAGCACGCAACCAAAGCGCAACGCGTTCCAGATCTGCGGTTCGTTCTTGCGTGAGAGCTTGATGCACTTGGCGTAGCATCCGCCCTCGAAATTGAAGACACCGTCGGCGCTCCAGCCATGCTCGTCGTCGCCCACCAGATCGCGCGAGGGGTCGGCCGAGAGCGTGGTCTTGCCCGTGCCGGAGAGCCCGAAGAACAGTGCGCTCGCGCCGTCGCGTCCCACGTTGGCCGAACAGTGCATGGGGAACACATTGCGCGGCGGCAGCATGAAGTTCATGACGCTGAAGATGGATTTCTTCATCTCGCCCGCGTAAGAAGTTCCGCCAATCAGCACGGTGCGGCGGGTGAAATTCAGCAGGATGAAGACTTCGGAATTCACCCCGTCCCGCCGGGGATCGGCTCTAAACTCCGGCACCGAAATGACGGTGAATTCGGGACGGTGGGTTTTCAATTCCTCCGCCGTGGGACGCAGGAACAGTTGCCGCACGAACAGGTTGTGCCAGGCGTATTCATTGACGGTACGCACGGGCAGGCGATACAGGGGATCGGCGCCGCAGAACAGATCCTGCACGTAGAGTTCGCGCCCGCGCAGGTGGTCCATCACCCGGGCATACAGCGCGTCGAATCTTTCCGGCTCGAAGGGCGTATTGACCGCGCCCCAGGCCACCGTGTGCTCGGTCGTTTCGTCGCGCACGATGAACTTGTCTTTCGGGGAACGTCCGGTGCGATTGGTGTAACCGACGATCGCGCCGTTGGCCGCCAGCATCGCTTCATGGCGACGGACCGAATGCTCGACCAGCGCCGCCGGGGAGAGATTGAAGTGCGTTCGGCCTTCGCTCAGCAACTCGGCTACGTCGCTGACGTGCATCGTGGTAGCCATGAAATCTCCTCAGAAGACAGGTAAAAAGGGCGCCGGGCGCAAACCGACCTATTCTGCCTTAAAGGGCGGGGCCATGCCAAATGGGATGGCTTGCTGGGGCGTGGGCTATCTGCAAAACTAAAAGGCCAGGCTGGTAGGCGCTTTCCGGCGCAGCATCTCTGCGATCAGGCCCAGCAACGCGTAAGTCGCCGCGTTGATGGGAGGCACCCACCAGAAATGCAGCGGGAAATAGCGCCCCGCGTAGCAGATCGGACAGGTGGCATAGATAGCCGCCAGAACCACCGGTTGTCGCAACGACCTGTCAAGGAAATCGAAGGGCACTGCAAAGGTATACAGCACCCAGCAACATGCAATCAGAAAGCCCACGCTCGCCCAGATGGCGATTCGGCGTTTCATGCCCCCCCCAGGAGTGCTCTTGATTTCATTGTGCCTCAAAAGTTCCTCATATGCCAAATCAGGGGTGGGATAAACTCAGGAATCGTTGATTGATGATTGTTGATTGAAAAACCAGGGCCGTCGCCTCTGTGGGATTTTCATTCAACAATCAAGAATCAAAAATCAACAATAGAACTTCCGCGGTCGGCGGCTAATCTGAGGTCTTGTAGTCGCAGGCGTTGCGGCAGGCTTCGCAATACATCAGGCCGTCGGCGCAGATGCGGACGTCAAGCGCCCCCTGGCAGAGGCAGCAGAACTTTTCGCACTCGCACGCGTCTTCGGGTTTCTCGCACTGCGCGCAGCGGCATTTCGCACGTCCGGGTCCGGTAGCCATGGGGCTAATGTAGCGCGCGGGCGAGGCGGGGGGAAATGACCATGGTAACGAAAAACCGGCCTCAGACGTCGGACCTCGGACATCAGACCTAACACCTAGGGCCCTCGGCCATCCCAGGCCTGAAGTCCGAGGTCTGAGGTCTGCGGTCCGAGGCCTAGCCCCTGGTGTAATCTGATTCGAGGAGCACGACGCGATTGATTCTCGTCCTCGACAACTACGATTCGTTCACCTACAACCTGGTGCAGTACCTGGGCGAACTGGGGGCGGAGGTTGAAGTCCGCCGCAACGATCAGGTGACCGTGAATGAAGTTGTGAAGATGCGGCCCGAGCGCGTCGTGATTTCTCCCGGGCCGTGCACGCCGCGCGAGGCGGGCATCAGCATTGAACTGATCCGGCGGTTTGCCGGGAAAGTTCCGCTGCTCGGAGTCTGCCTGGGACATCAGGCGATCGGCGAGGCCTTCGGCGGCAAGGTCGTGCGCGCCACTCATCTCATGCACGGCAAGACCAGTTCGGTCATGCACGACAACAAAACGATCTTCCAGGGCCTGCCCATGCCGATGACGGCCACGCGTTATCACTCGCTCATCGTCGAAGAGAAGAGTCTGCCCGCGGAACTGGAAATCAGTGCCTGGACCACGGAAAAAGACGGAGACCGCACCATCATGGGTCTGCGCCACCGCCAGTGCGCCGTCGAGGGCGTGCAGTTCCATCCCGAGAGCGTGTTGACCGACGCGGGCAAGAAGCTGGTGGAGAATTTTCTGGGTCTCTAGCTGCGATAACCTAGCCACGGATCTCGACGGATTTTCACAGAATAATTCTTAAGCAATTTCTTTGGGTTATCCGTGCTGATCCGTGGGAATCCGTGGCCATATCCTGAGTGGGCTGTTCTGCAGCTACCTGGCGCCTCTTGCCATCTCCACCGCCCGCAGCAGCGCCTGCGCCTTGTTCATCGATTCTTCGAACTCCCGCGCGGGATCGGAGTCGGCCACGATGCCCGCTCCCGCTTGCAGATATGCATGCTTGCCTTGCATCAGCAGCGTGCGAATGCCGATGCAGGAATCGAGATTGCCGGCGAAATCGGCGTAGAGCACCGATCCGCCATAGACGCCGCGGCGCGTGGGCTCAAGTTCCTCGATGATCTGCATGGCGCGCACTTTGGGCGCGCCGCTGAGGGTTCCGGCGGGAAAGCAGGCGGCAAAAGCGTCGAGCGCGTCGAGATCCTTTCGCAGCGTCCCTTCCAGCGCCGAGACCAGGTGCATGACGTGCGAATAGCGCTCCACGTACATCAGATCTTTCACCTTGACCGAGCCGTATTCGCTGACCCGGCCGAGATCGTTGCGGCCGAGGTCCACCAGCATGACGTGCTCGGCCTGCTCCTTTTCGTCGCTGCGCATGAGCTGTTCGAGATGCAGGTCTTCGGCCTCGTCCTTCCCGCGCGGATGCGTGCCTGCAATTGGCCGATACTCCAGCTTGCGTCCCGTAACCCGCACCAGCATTTCGGGAGAAGAGCCGAGAATGTGGGTGTCGCCCAGGCGCAGAAAATAGAGATAAGGCGAGGGATTCACCTGGCGCAGCGCGCGATACAAGTCGAACGGCGCAACGCCGGGGATGAAATCGAGCCGCTGCGAAAGCACGACTTGAAAAATGTCGCCCGCGGCGATGTATTCCTTCGAACGCGCCACGCTGCCGAGAAAATCCTCGCGCCGGGTGCGGGCGTGAACCTTCAGCTTGCCGGCTTTCGCCTTGGCGGAGTTGCGCCACAGGCTCGCGCTTAATCCTCGCGCCAGTTTCCGTTCCAGCACGGCAATGTCGCCCAGGGCGCGGTCATAGGCGCGGCGCGGAGTTTCGCGGGTCACATCGGCCGCTGCCACGATGTGGATCTGGTGGCGCAGGTGATCGAAGGCCAGCAGCCGATCGAAAAACATCAGCTCGGCGTCGGGCAGCGAGAGATCATCTTTGGCGTGTTCGCCGATTCTTTCCAGCTGGCGGACCACGTCGTAGGCGAAATATCCGACTGCGCCCGCGGTGAACGGAGGCAATCCGGGCACGGTGGCCGGCCGGTGCTCACGCAGCAGGCGCTTCCCCGCCTGGAATACGTTCTCGCACAACGATTCCCGGCGGCGTCCGCGCTCAATCTCAACTTTCCCCTGGTGCGCCTTCAGCCGCATGTAAGGACGAGCGCCGAGAAACGTGTAGCGCCCGATCTGCTCGCCGCGCTCGACCGACTCCAGAAGAAAGGCGTGCGGCTCTTTGTCGGCGATGGCGAGAAAGGCCGACACCGGCGTCAGCAAGTCGGCGCTGACCGACTTCACCACCGGCACGAGTGTGGCTTTGCGGGCAAGACGGGAGAACTCGTGGAAGTCGGGCCGCAGCATGGTTCGGAATCCCGCGCCAAGGGCGGGGCTTTTCATTATAGAGACTGATCCCCCTCTTCGCCCAAGGCTGCCAGGCTGAAACGCAGGCCACTTACTGGGGCTTGTAGGGGTGAAGTGCGATGACGTAGAAGCCGCCCTGCACTACACCGCCCTTTTGCCGCCAATAGTCCACGTCCTGGGGCCGCTTGGCCTCGGTCGCGATCGTCAGGGCCAAAGAGGCAAAATCCCGGGAATGAAACTGTACAGTGATAGGATGCATCGGGTCCTGCGGGCCTTCCGGGTAGGCGGCAAAAAAATCGTCGGCTTTGGAAAGAGCGGTCTCGGTACTTCCTTCCCGGTAGTAGGCGATCACCAGATTATATTGCGCCACGTTCTTAGTACGGCGCGTCGCATCCGAAATCGTCGGGCCGTTTTCCGCCGGGAGATTCGCCAGGGTCCGGTCGCTCGCTGCAATGGCGAGCAGCAGCGTCTGTTCGAACTCCGGCCAATCCTGTGCCTTCGAGTAGATCTCGGCCAGACTCTCATAGTTGCTGGGAAAGGCCCAGTCATCGCCGTCGACCGTCGACTTGAGATAGTCGATCAAGCGCTGTTGGGCCTGCGCGGCCTCCGGGTAGCGTTGCAGTTCGACGAGCGAACTTGCCGCTAAACCGATGGCGTGCTGAAGAGCACCGCGCCTATCCTCGGTCAAATGCCCGGAAAGATCTTCGGAATCCTGGGCTCGCGCCAGAGCCCGTTCCCATTGCTTGGCCCGAGACTGCGCATACCCCTGCTGCAAGGCGCATTCGGTTAGGACGTGGTAAACACGCTGCGCTGCGGAGTCGTCTCCGCCTGCTTCGTAGATTCCTGCTAGTTGCAACCGGGAATTCTTGAGAGCCTCGTACTGCTCATCGCTCAACCGCTCCCCAGACTGCTCCGCCTCCAGGAAACGGTCCAGCGCGTCGGTGTACTGCCCGTCGCGGAGAGCTTGATTGCCAGCCTCGAGAGCGGACCGGAACGCAGCTTCGTTCGCGGGCGGCTCTTTGCTTTCAGTGGTTGAAGCCGTTTGCGGCTTCGGCGGCGAGTTGAGGGCAAGTCGAATGAGATAGTGCGATCCCAAAGCGATGATCAGCAGCAGCAAAACCGCACGCACAACCCACTGCCAGCCCTTTGAGATCTGCATGAGTGCCTCGAGAAACGGTTAACCCGGCACGACCAGTATATGTAGCCTAACTGCATGCGCCTAAGCGCCTCGCGCGGCTACGGCCAATCCAAAGTAACCGCCCGGTCCACCCAGGGCCCGCACTGCAGGCGTCACTTCTCCGAGTCGCGGATGACGACGACGTCGGACTCGCGGTGGCCGCGGATCACGGCGAACTGCTTACCGTCGAAGGAGTAGTCGAAGTCTTTGGTGAGCTCCGATTTGAAATCGGTGAGTTGTTTTCCGGGTGAGCCGTCGAGGTTCTGAAGCCAGAGATTGTCGGTATCGCCGTTGCGCACCAGGTACATTAAGGCTTTGCCGTCGCCAGTGAAGCGGACCGGCTCATCGCCGAACCCCGTGGGCAGGGACTCGGAGCGGGGCCGTTCGAATTCCAGAAAGCGGGGCGGTTGGCTGGAATCGAGTGGAACCAACGCCAGCTTTTCCTTGGGATCATGGAGGCGAAAGGTGACAAAGGCCGCCAGCTTCCCATCCGGCGAGAATGTGATGCGGCTGAAAACTGACATTTCGGCAGCGAGTTGCGCAGTCCCGCCCTCCAGCGCAACTTTCTCCAGCTTGTTGTCCGCGTCCGTGTAGAGCACAGTCTTGGCATCGGGCGAGCAGGCAGGAAGATAGTCGAATTTCCCGTGGGTGAGTTGCTTCGGGTTCCCACCGTCAGCATCCGCCAGCCAGATGTTGTTTTGTATTTTTCCCGCAGGTGCAGCCGAGAACACGAAGTGTCCGTCGGAACAGGCACGGGCAAAGTTCGCGTATGAGAGTTGAGAGACTATCGGAACCTTGGAACCAGACTCAGGATTGAGCAGGGCCAGACCAGAAGCCTCGGCGGAGGCAATGAGCTGGCCATCCCGGGTCCAGGAAACACCGATGATCGGTGAGCCGGTCGTGACTTGCCGGGCTTGCGTGCTGCTTGCGCCAGCGGGCATCACGTAGGCATTCAGTTGCGTCTGCCTCAGGACGGTAGCGAGAGTGTGGCCGTCGGCCGACAGGCTCAGGTCCCGATACGAGTTGGTATCGCGCGTGACGGCAGATATTTTGCCGCCCGGAAACGAAACGAAAACGATCTGGGTTTGCGTGAAGTATGGACCTGCCCCCAAAACCAGCAGCCCGCTGCCGTCGGGCAGCCAGACCGGCTTCTGGAAGAACATGCTATTCGTGGTCACGAACAAGTTCCGCTTGCCGCTCTCCATGTCGATCGCAACCAGGCCAGAGAACTTATCGCCTGGCTGAGAAATCGCGCAGACGATGATTTTGCCGTCCGGAGACCACACGGGATCGAACGGTTGCTCGTTGATGGGGTCGGTAGCCAGGGTTTTTTCCTCGCCCCCCTCCAGCGAGCGGATGACGAGACGGGATTCGCCGACTTTCGGATTGTTGGCGACCATGTAGACGAATTTCTTGCCATCCGGTGAAAGGCTCAGGTTGGAATCGATGTCGGTGACCAGCTTCTCCGGAGTTCCACCCAGCACCGGAGCGCGGTATAGGTAATGCAGTGTGCGGCTGCCGATTTCTGAGCGAACGAAATACAAGTAGTCGCCGTCCGGAGAAAAGCGCAGACCGATATAACTGACCGCAGCGGGAGCGACAACCTGCGTGTTGCTGTTGGTGGGAACGTTGCGCAGCCACAGGCTCTGCTGGCCATTGTCATTCATCACGTTGAGGATGTATTTGCCGTCAGGTGAGATGGCGACCAGCGTGGCTTTGCCGGTCTCGGTTACTTTGCTGACGGCAAAGTTTTGAAACGGAGCGGGCCGTGCGCGGGAAAGGAGCGCGTAGATTCCATAGGCGGCGGCCGCGACCAGCAGAATCGCCACCGCGCTGGCGATGCCGAGCCCGAGTCTATGTTGCCTGGCGACCTCAACCACCGCGGAACTGCCACTGGCATGCGCCGGTTGGGCTGCGGACGGAGCTGCGCCCGCCGGTTCCGCCACGGCCACCGGGACCTGACGGCTGGAATCGGTGTCGCGCTTCAGCCGCTGCAGGTCGGCGCGCATCTCGGAGGCATGCTGGTAGCGCAGGTCACGATCTTTTTCCAGAGCCTTGTTGATGATGTCTTCGAGCTTGGGCGGGAGATCAGGATTCAGCCGCAGCGCCGGAACCGGAGCGCGGTTGAGAATCGCTTCGAAGATCGTGGCCGTGCTTTCTCCGCGGAAGGGCAGTTTCCCCGTCGCCATTTCGTAGAGCACCGCGCCGAAGGAGAAAAGATCGGAGCGCCCGTCCAGTTCTTTGCCTCGGGCCTGTTCCGGCGACATGTAGGCGACGGTGCCCATGGTCGAGCCGGGGCTGGTCAGGTGCGGGTCGTCCATCGTATGAGTGATCGTGTTCGCGGCCGCAATCTGGCTTGAAGAGATGCCCGGAAACGACATCTTGGCCAATCCGAAATCGAGGATCTTGGCGTGCCCGCGCTCGGTGATGAAAAGGTTCGCCGGCTTGATGTCGCGGTGCACGATGCCTTTGGCGTGCGCGGCATCGAGAGCGTCGGCGATTTCGATGGCCAACGACAGAATCGCCGAAGTCTCAAGCGCTTGACCGCCAATGCGGTGCTTCAAGGTGAGGCCGTCGAGAAACTCCATGGCGATAAACGCCTGGCCGTTCTGCTCGCCGATGTCGTGGATGGTGCAGATGTTGGGGTGGTTCAGGGCGGAAGCGGCCTGGGCTTCGCGCTGGAAACGGGCCAGCGCCTGCGGGTCGCGGGCCACTTCATCGGGCAGGAACTTCAGGGCCACGAAGCGGTGCAGGCGGGTATCTTCAGCCTTGTAAACCACGCCCATACCCCCGCCGCCCAACTTTTCGGTGATCCGGTAGTGGGAAATCGTCTGGCCAATCATGCACTTGGGCCGATCGTGGAGTTGCCCCAATCCTCGGGTCCGGCCATGTTAGGCGGGATAGAAATGAAGTCAAACCAGGTCCAGCGGATTGACTGGATGTGGCTTTCTCCCGGCGAGACCTTGGACCAGCGGTAAAACTTTCGTCACTTGTTGGCTTCCGGCAAAACGATAAAATCGAGGATATCTCAAGTATTATGAGCATCTTGCGCCGCGCGAAATTCGAGTTACGCGGCCGGCGGTTGCTCCCAGAGTCTTCTTGAGCAGCAGGGTAACGGGCAGTCGAAGCGGAATCGCGATCGAAATTGAAGGGATGATTCGCCGCAACCGAAGATTACGGATTAAGCGCCACGGAAATTTATGCTGATTAAGTTTTGGGGCGTGCGCGGCTCCACGCCCACGCCACAGGCCGAGAACCTGCGCTACGGAGGAAATACCTCGTGCGTCGAGGTGCGCCTGGGGGATCGCATTTACATCTTCGATTGTGGCACCGGCTTCCGCGTGCTGGGACATCATCTGGAGCGCGAGTTCGGCGACCGGCCCTTCGCCGCCCACGTCTTCGTTTCTCACTTTCACTGGGACCACATCCAGGGCATGCCGTTTTTCCGTCCCCTCTACGACAGCCCCAACAGTCACTTCTTCTTTCATTCTTCCAGCCGCACCCGCAGCCTGGAGCAGGTGATGGCCGAGCAGATGGCCTCGCCCTACTTCCCCGTCAACCTCGACGAGATGAAGGCCAAGCGCGACTTCTACGACATCGAAAACGGCTGCCTCGACATGGAAGACGGCATCCGCATCAAGACCGCCTGGCTGAACCATCCCCAGGGCTGCCTGGGATTTCGTCTTGAAACCAAGGACGGAGTGCTGGTCTACGCCACCGACAACGAACCCGGCGACGTTAACTTTGACAAGGCTGTGCGCAAGCTGGCCGAAGGCGCCGACCTCCTCATCTATGACGCGCAGTATCTGCCCGAAGAGTACGCCGCGCGCCGCCGGGGCTGGGGACACAGCCACTGGCGCGAAGCCGTCAATGTGGTGATGGAAAGCGGCGCCAAAGAACTGATCCTCTACCACCACGATCCCGACCACACCGACGAGATCGTCGACCGCGTGGTTGAGAACGCCCGCAACTACTATCCCGAAGTGCGGGCCGCGGCCGAAGGCATGGAGATCCGTCTCGGGGCTGAGGGCAAGAGCAAGGGGTCGGGGGCCAGGGGCTAGAGGTCAGGGGTCAGGCATCATCAGCGATTGGATTTCTGCTTGTGGGGTGCTGGGGTGAGAAATACGGCGATCGCGGCGACGCTGGCTTTCGGCACTTTCTGCCTGGTTCAAGTCAACTCGGCCCAGGACCGTCCGCTCGGAGACGTAGCGCGCGAGACTCGCGCACAAACCGCGCAATCCAAACCCGCCAAAACACTGGCCAGCGACGGGCCGGAGACAGCCGTCACGGCCAGCGATGATCCGCTCGAAGTGATCACCAAGGCTGCAACCGCGATGCTGCGCGACAACTCGCACCGTTGCCATGAGATGGCGTCCGGCAATTCCGGACCGAGACCGGGCTGGACCCAAGAGACGTGGACTGAGTTCGGAAATGACCGCCTACGCATCAGCGGTGCCCAGGAGCATCAGCCAGTCGAGACCATCTTCATCGGCAAAGACGGCTACCGGAAGATTGGAAGCGGACCGTGGACGAAAGTCGATCCGATGGAAATGGCGTGGTATCAAACCTGGACAAGCCCGGCCGCGTTCAAGCTTCCCGACGAGCTGAAGTTCGGTTACAAGCCCGGCGATCTGAAACTGACGGGGCCTGAGGTGATCAGGGGCGTATCCACGTTCCACTACCAGTTCAAGGTTCGGGACAGCTTCATCGATCGCACCGTGGACATCTGGGTGGGGGCAGGCGACGCGCTTCCGCGAAAAACGGAAATGATGACCTACGACCTGAAGATGGGAACCTCCTGGCACACCATGACCGAGTGCACGTACGGGATTGAGATCAAGATCGAAGCGCCGATGTAGAAAGGCAGGGTCAGGGGTCAGGGGCCAGAAAGCGCGACTGCTGCCCCCTGGCCCCCCTGCTTGCTTCCCTGCCATTCACCCTCATATACTCTGGAGGTTTGCCCGCCCCGACCGGGAACCGTCCCGGCGCCGGCCGGCATTGTCCAGCCATTCCCGACCTGCATTGATTCTGGGAGAATACGTTTATGACGACGATGACAACCGCCCCACACGTGGACAAAGAGACCAACCCGTGGGAATCGCAGCGCGCCCGCTTCGACCTGGCCGCGCAAAAGCTCAATCTGGATGAAGGCCTGTGGCGGGTTCTGCGCTATCCCAACCGCGAAGTTACGGTCTATATTCCGGTGCAGATGGATGACGGCCACCTCGAGGTTTTCACCGGCTTCCGGGTGCAGCACTCGATCGCCCGCGGTCCGGCCAAGGGCGGCATCCGCTACGCGCCCGACGTCACGCTCGACGAAGTGCGCGCGCTGGCCAGCTGGATGACCTGGAAGTGCGCCGTGGTCAACATTCCTTTCGGCGGTGCCAAGGGCGGCGTGATCTGCGATCCGCACAAGATGTCCATGGGCGAAGTCGAGCGCATGACCCGCCGCTACACCTCCGAGCTGATCGAATTCATCGGCCCGGAAAAAGACGTGCCCGCCCCCGACGTCAACACCAACGAACAAGTCATGGCCTGGATGATGGACACGTATTCCATGCATATGCGGCAAACCGTGACCGCGTGCGTGACCGGAAAGCCCATCAACATCGGCGGCTCGCGCGGACGCCGCGAGGCCACCGGCCGCGGCGTGATGATCGTCTGCGACGAGGCCTGCAGAAAACTGAACATTGACCGCTCCCGCGCCCGCGTCATCGTGCAGGGCTTCGGCAACGTGGGCTCCAATGCCGCGCTGCTCATGCACGAAGTCGGCTACAAGATCGTCGGCATCGCGGAAGTCGGCGGCGGGCTCTGCAACAAGAACGGTATCGACCTGAAGGCGCTGGTGGACTTCCGCCAGAAAAACGGCACGGTGCACGGTTTCCCCGGCGCCGAGCGCTGCGACGCCAGTGATTTGCTGACGGCCGAGTGCGAAATCCTGATTCCAGCCGCGACTGAGAACGTCATCACCAGCCGCAACGTGGACCGGGTGAAGTGCCGCATTCTGGCCGAGGGCGCGAACGGGCCTACGACTTCCGCGGCCGACGATGTGCTCAGCGAAAAGGGAGTGTTCGTGATTCCCGACATTCTGGCCAACGCCGGCGGCGTAACCACTTCCTACTTCGAGTGGGTGCAGGACCGCCAGGGCTATTTCTGGAAGGAATCGGTGGTCAACGAGCAACTGGACGCGATCATGAAGTCGTCGTTCGAAGACGTGGTGCGCTACGCCGAAACCCACAAGGTCAACAATCGCATCGCGGCCTATATGCTGGCCATTGACCGCGTGGCCTATACCATCCGGCAGCGCGGAATTTACGCGTAGTAAGTCGCGAGTCCCGAGTCCCGAGCTGTGAGTCGCGAGTTGCGAACTGGCCTAATGGACCGGTTTCGATGAAGAAAGTAGGACTTGGGTGCCCCACCGTTATGTATGGAGGAAATCATGAAGAAGCTATTGGTACTGGTTCTGTCAGCCGCGTTTGCGGCCAGCCTCGTAATGATGGGAACGTCCGCTCTTGCGCAGACCAAAGAACCGGGAAGCGTCCCCGAGATGAATGCCGCTCCGGCACAGGCCGCGAAGGCGCCGGCCGAGAAGCTGGACATCAACACGGCGACCAAGGATCAACTGAAGGCCCTGCCCGGCATCGGCGACGCCTATTCGCAGAAGATCATTGATGGCCGTCCCTACCGCGCCAAGAATCAACTCGTCCAGAAAAAGATCGTTCCGCAGGCGACTTACGACAAGGTCAAGGACCTGATCATCGCCAAGCAACCGAAGGCGCCGGCGAAATAACAAAACCGACGTCAGACTTCGGACCTCAGACCTCGGACCAAGCTGAAGACTCCGCCTGACGTCTGAGGTCTGAGGTCTGACGGCGGTTCGCTGTCCTAACGTGCATTGCGTTCCCCCTTCCCGTGGAGCATAATCAATCTGGTTTCCGACTGGCCCCCGGAGCCGTCCCTGAGTGTGAATCTGCCCAACTCCATCACGCTGATCCGCATTGCCAGCATTCCCCTGCTGATCTGGATTCTGTCCAGTCCCCGCTTCAGCAGCGTCAATGGGGAAAAAGAATTGCTGGCCTCGGCGTTGTTCATTGCGGCGGCCATGACCGATGGCATTGACGGCTATCTCGCCCGCCGGCGGGGGCAGATCACGACCATGGGAATTCTGCTCGACCCATTGGCCGACAAGCTGCTGATCGCGGCTGCTTTCGTCGTGCTGGTGCAACTGAATCCGGCGCTGGTGCCGGCGTGGGTCGCGATTGTAGTCATTGGGCGCGAGTTCCTGGTCAGCGGTCTGCGCTCGATTGCCGCCTCCGAAGGCTTCACCATCGAAGCCAGCGAACTGGGCAAGCTCAAGATGGTGGTGCAGATCGTGGCGGTGGTGGCGGTAATCCTCGACCATCGCTGGAAAGTGTGGCCGGTTTACGGCTACTACGTCTTTCCCGTCCACTGGATCGCGTATCTCTCGATCTGGTTCATGGTGGGTGTCTCGCTGGTGTCGGCCATTGATTATTTCGTCGCCTTCTGGTCGAAGATTGACCGGCGCGTGGTGAAGCGCCAGCGCCGCGCCTTCATCCTGAGCCGGCGCAGGAAGCCCTTGCCGGCGCCGCCGCCGCAGGCGGACCGCGATGTCGCTGCCTCGACCTAGTCCGGTTGCCGTACAGTCTGGTGAGTTCTCGCAGGAGGAGCGAAGTCGGCTGCTCCGGCTGGCGCACGATTCCATTTTGTCGGTGCTGGAGCAGCGCGAGATTTCGCTCGAGCCCCCGACCGCTCATCTGGCCCAACCCCGCGGCGTGTTCACGTCGCTGCACCTCGAAGGCGAGTTGCGGGGGTGCGTCGGCTACGTTCTTCCCGTAAGCTCGCTGTATCGCGCCGTGGCGGAGACAGCTCAGGCCGCGGCTTTTGACGACACCCGCTTCTATCCCGTAACCCAGGATGAGGCGCCGCATCTGCAGATCGAACTCAGCATCCTGTCGGTTCCCCAACCCATCCAGGCTGAAGCTGTCGAGGTCGGCCGCCACGGCCTGCTGATCAGCCTGAGCGGACGCCGTGGCTTGCTCCTGCCGCAGGTGCCGGTGGAACACAATTGGGATCGCACCACCTTCCTCGAGCAGACCTGCCACAAAGCGGGACTGCCGTCGGATGCATGGAAGAAAGGCGCGCTGATTGAGGCCTTCACGGCGGAAGTGTTCGGGGAGGAACGGACGCGGGAGTAAGCCTTTCTTCACCATGGAGTCACAACGACAGGGAGAACCGTCTTCTTTGTGTTTCTCCGTGGCTCTGTGTCTCCGTGGTGAATACACGCCTTGCCAAAAACAAAACCGGGGACGGTTTCCCGTCCCCGGCTTCGTGCCTGCGTTAGTACGGCTAACTCGGACTAATTGGGCTGATCCAGTTCCACGCTATCGCCCGCATGCACGTCTTCCAAAGCGAAAACGATCATGCCCGTTGCGGTGGTGGGGGTCACGCCGATAATCTCGACCTCAGCCACGGCTCGCCGCGGCAGATCGCGCACGTGAATCACCGGACCATTTCCCTTGGTGAACATGGCGGGATCCACCGATGGCGTTTTCGCCTGTGTGTCTTCCGCGATTGCGGCTTTGAAGGAAAGCGAGTCCACCGGGTCGTTGAGATCGGCTGCATAGGAGCGCACGGCGCGGAAAAAGTCGCCCACATGTACGCCCTGGTTTGCGCCGACGTTGATATACACCGTACGTCCAGTGCCCAGCTGCGAGTCGAAGTCTCTGCCCATCACGATACGGCCGGTAAGTTTGCCACTGGCCGGGAGAAAACGGTCGAAACGAATCGGCGCGTGGAACGCCACCGTCTGTTTTTCCGCGAAGGGAATCGCTGCGTCGCCCGGCGCGATGCCATCACACGCATACTCGATGTAGCCGATCGCGCTTTTGCTGCGGGTATCAATGATCTTGATGCGGCCGACTTCCTCGTAGGGCTGGCCGGTTTCCTTGAGCAGCTTCTTTTCCCCGGGATACATCTCATACTGGTTGACGTCCTTCAGGGCACGCACAATCTCGTATTCCGCTCCGGCGCTGTAGCCGGTTCCACGCAGGTACACCACGTCACCACGCGTAAAGTGGGTGGTGGTGGGCGTCTGCAAGCCGCCCGCGACAAAATTGGCGTCGGGCAAAGTCTGTTTGTTGATGAAGCCAGCGCAGTACACATCGGCATAAGTGGGCGTCTGCACGCGCATGGTAGGGAAGCTGGCTGAGTTCGGGGATGTTCCCTGCGGAGCCTCAGCGGAATTGGCATCGGCGCCGGATTGGGCCCAACTCGCCGTCGCTAACAACAACACGAACAGTCCTGTTTTCTTCATGTTACCTCCGGAAAGGATCACCGCGTGTCCCCCTCCCCAAGTCGAAAGACGCCAAATGCCAGAAAAGGCAAGGCTTCAAACGGAAGGTAACAAGGGGGTAAGGGTGGGTCAAGGTTACGACAGTGTTGGGCACCTCGGAGCCAGGCTTTTTTCGCGCGAACCATCAATCCGTTGTTGCATATAGAGTTACGCCCCTGTAATAATTCGCCGTCGCTCCTAGTAAACCCTGATAGTGTCCGAATCTAGAACGATGGACTCTTCTTCTGCGTATGCGCCGCGTCTGCTTCCCTTGCGTTTGCCACGGGTTTGCGTGGCAGTGATCGGTTCCGAGGCCAACGAAATGGCCGAAAAGGCCGAGGCCCTGGTCCGGGATAATTCCTTCCTGGAGTTCAGGTTGGACTATCTCTCCAAGCCCGGCCTGGCCATGGCTCGGATCAAGCGTTTCACCGAGTCCCATCCTTCAACGGTGGTGATCGCGACCTGCCGCCGCGCCGCCAGCGGCGGCAAGTTCCGTGGCTCGATCGCGGCGCAACTGGAGGTCCTCAGCAAGGCGGCGATGGCGGGTTGTCCGCTGGTGGATGTGGAACTGCAAACGGCCAGCAAATGCAAGCCGGCACAACTCGATCGATTGCGCAGCCGGGCGGCTTTGATTCTTTCGTTCCACGATTTTCGCGCCACCAAGAAACTGGACGAAACGCTGGGAAAAATGCTGGCCTGCCCCGCCGACTTTTACAAGATCGTCAGTACGGCGACCACACTCTCCGACAACGTCACCATGATCAAGTTCCTGGGGCGGGAGGGCGACCGGCATTCGCTGGTCGGCATGTGCATGGGCGAACAAGGCATCATCAGCCGGGTGCTGGGACTGCGCGCGGGCAGCGTCTTCACCTTCGCTGCGGCCAGTTCCAGCGAAGCCACCGCTCCGGGCCAGGTGACAGCGCAGGAATTGCGCAGCGTATACCGCATCGAGCAAGTGGACGCGGCTACCCGGGTGTACGGCGTAGTCGGCGATCCCATCGCGCACTCGCTCTCGCCCGCCATCATGAATGCGGCTTTCCGGCGGGAGAATGTCAACGCGGTTTTTCTCGCTCTGCACGCCAAAACGCTGAAAGATCTTCTGACCTGCGTGCGCGAGATTCCGATCTACGGCATCAGCGTCACCATGCCGTACAAAGAAGCGATTCTGCCGCACCTCGACAATACTGATTCGCACACCGCCAAAATCGGAGCCTGCAATACCGTGGTGCGGGCGCAGGACGGCAAGCTGTACGGATTCAATACGGATGCCGCCGGCGTTGTCCGGCCACTCGAGCGCCGCCTGCCCACGCTGGAAGGGGCACGCATCCTGGTCCTCGGAGCCGGGGGGGCAGCCCGTGCCGCGGTTTTTGGGCTGAAGGAACGGGGAGCGGAAGTCTACATTCTCAACCGCAGTGCCGCTCCGGCCAGGAAACTGGCCCATCGCGCCCGGGCCCGCATCATGAAGCGGGCCGATCTCAAGAAAATGGCCTTCGACGTCATCGTCAACGCGACCCCGGTCGGCATGGGAAATACCCGCGAGTCGCCGCTCGAGGAAAAAGAGATCAATGCCCGCTATGTCTTTGATATGGTGTACGATCCGGCCGAAACCCGGCTTATGAAACTGGCCCAGGAACGGGGCGCGCAGGTCATCCCGGGAATCGAAATGTTCGTCCACCAGGCCGCCCGGCAGTTTGAAATCTGGAGCGGCAAGCCCGCGCCCTGGGACGAGATGCTGCGGGTCGTTCTGCTGGCCCTGCAGGAGCGTTCGAACCGTGCCAAATCCGCCAAGTAAGGCCCTCCCGATGCTTTCCGCGAAGAAAAAGTTGCTTTTTACATGGTGCCCAAAGTAATATGCAGTTAAGGGATGGAGATGGTTAGCATCCCCGGTAAGTTTTGACCCTGTACCGCCCGTTCCAACTTCCTAATATCGCAGCGATAAGCTTTGGCGAGAAACTCGACGTAAGAGGCGTTTCGGTTCGCCTCTATCCCGGTTCGGAGAGTTCAACATGGCGTGGTACGCGTACTGTCTTACCGAGCATCAAACCCTACCCAATGGAACCCGCACCCGGCGCCCCTTCCTGTTAGAGGGCGTGCAGGGGGTAAATAGCGCCGCAGTGCTGAGCTATCCCAGCGGCGAATTTGCAGTCATCGTGAGCGAATATGACCCGGCCCTGGGCGGGCTGGATCAGAAAGCGGCCATTGATCACGCCCGCGTGGTCAGCGCCTGCTTCCGCAGTTCGACCGTGCTGCCCTTCAAATTCGGCACAATTTTTGAAAGCGACGACGCACTGCGCCAGGCAGTGCGGGTGAACCGGCGCGCCTTCGGCCTGAGTGTGGCCAGGCTGCGGGGCAAGTCGGAAATGCACATCAAGCTGGTGGTGCGGGACGGCTCGCTGCGCGAGGCCATGATTGACGTCCAATTGCCTGACACCGTGGGCGGCGACTACCTGTCGAAGCTGCGGGTGAAGGCGTCGCGCGAGCGCGAGCGCCAGACCAAGGCCCGGGCCCTTTCGGTCCAGGTGCACAAGCTCTTCAACCCGCTGGAAGAGGAAGTGAGCTGCAAGAAAGTCGCTCCCGAGGGAATGCTGATTGACATCGCTCACCTGATCGACTCGAAGAGCGTGGAGAAATATCAGAACCGTTACTCGACCGCGGCCAAGCAGTTGAAGAACTGCGAAGTGAACATCAGCGGACCGTGGCCGCCGTACCACTTCCTGCCGGGCAAGCTGCGCACGGTGGCGGGAAACAGCTAGCCTGCATTATTCATGAAGCTGCTTTGAAAGGGCGCGGCTTCCAGCCGCGCCCTCGTGGCGCGTGAGAATTGGGGCTTCAGCCCCTGGGACAAACGCGCTGCCACCTTCCTTTCCAACACCACCAGACGCTTCCATACGGCTCACCCCAGCGGCTAAAGCCGGACCTAATTTTTGCTCGTGTCGGCGCGGCTGGAAGCCGCGCCCTTTCAAAACCTTAGCAATCCTCATGAATAATCCCGGGCTAGACGTCGGAAGATTTTGCTTTATGATCAGACCTCTGGAGGAGTAAAGCTCGCCAGGGGTTTGGTGTTTTGTGCTGCGGGTAGCCGCGTGCAGCGAATGTGCAGTGTTCTTCACTTTGGGGCCCCGGACGGGAAGCGAGGCAGGATCCGGGAGGCGGCTCGATAGCCCCATAACTCCTTCTTTTCCATTTGTTTGCGGAATGGCGTGATCCAGATCACGGCGGATCTGGCCTTTGGCGCGGCAAGTGCATCTCCTGATTGCAACAAAGAGGCCGCACACTCAAGCAACATGACCTTCACTCACTTCGCTTCCGCGTGTCACTTCCCGAACCGTTCTGGCTGGCAGAACGGCATCTTGCATCGCCTTTCCTGACATCACCTACCAATTCGTAGCCTCTTGCGTGGCCCCAGGAATGGGGCCACTTTTAGTTTGTTCGCCTTCCCAAGGGCTAAAGCCCATAGTCTCTGAACGATTGTCTACGCGGCGCCGGGGCTGTCGAGCTTCGCTCGACCGGACAGCCGAGGGCGGCTGTCCCCACATTGTGATGGTGGCCCAGTCTGAGAGATTCGTATCAGGGCATGCCTTCAGGCATGCCGCAGTCGCGCGACCTACAGGTCCGGCTTCAGCCGCTGGTGGCGCACGGGCAAGGCCAGCAGCTAATAACCGTCGCGTAACGCGTCATGGGCGGCGTCGCTCAAGCGATGCCCTGATACGAACCGTTATTCCCAATCCACAGGCTGGGGTTCTTCCTTCCTCAGCCTGCCGTCGGATACACTGACCATCCCCCCGATGACTACGACTATGACTACGACAACTTTCCGCTCCCGCATCTTGCTGGCCGTCGTGTGCGCACTCGCCTGCCTGATCACTGCCCAGGCTCAGACTCCACAACAGCCAAAGCCGGCGCAGCCCTCATCTCAGAGTTCGGCCCAGACTTCATCGCAGAACAGCAGGGGCGCGGCGCCGCAAATGTCCCAGGAGCAGCAGGACAATTTTCCTCCGCAGCTGCGCGGCGAACTGGAGGCGATCAAGACGGCGGCCCTGGCCGACGATTACGCTTACCAGCAACTGGCGCATTTAACCGAGAACATCGGGCCGCGGCCCAGCGGATCGGCGCAGGCCAACGCCGCGGTGGATTATGTTGCCGGAGAGCTGCGCAAGCTGGGGCTGGAGGTGCAGCTCGAAGAAGTGAAGGTGCCGCACTGGGTGCGCGGCGTGGAGACGGCAGAGCTGGTCGAGTACGCAGGGCAGGTTCCGGGAACGGCGCAGAAAGTCGTGCTGACGGCGCTGGGCGGAAGCACCTCGACGGCACCCGAGGGAATCGTCGCGGACGTGGTGGTGGTCAACAATTTCGACGAACTCAAGGCACTCGGCCGTGAAAAGGTAGCGGGCAAGATTGTGCTGTTCAATGAACTCTTCGACAAGCAGAAGGCCGCGGCCGGGCTGTCGTTCATGGCGTACGGCGAGGCGGTGCGCTATCGTGGGGCCGGGTCGAAAGCAGCGGCGGACCTGGGTGCGGTTGCGGCGCTGATCCGGTCAGTCGCGAGCGCGGATTTCCGCCTGCCGCATACGGGCTGGAGCCAAGCCGCGGGAATTCCGGCGGGCGCGGTCACGGCCGAAGATGCCGACCTGATGGCGCATCTCGCGGCGCAGGGAAAATTGCGCATGCGGCTGACGCTCACTCCGCAGAAGCTCGCGGACGCGACCAGCTACAACGTAATCGCCGATCTGAAAGGCAGCGAACATCCGGAGCAGATTATTGTCGTCTCCGGGCATCTCGATTCGTGGGACCTGGGCACCGGCGCGATTGATGACGGCGCGGGGGTGGTGGTGGCGATGGAAGCGGCGGAGATCGCGCAGAAGTTGCATCTGCGCCCGCGGCGTACCCTGCGCGTAGTCGCCTGGATGGACGAGGAGACGGGTGGTTCCGGCAGCAAGACTTATACCAAGGATCATGCGTCAGAATTTGTGCAGCACGTGGCCGCGATCGAATGCGACACGGGAGCGGCGCACCCGGTTGGGTTTGACGTTAAGATCAGTCCGCATGCAATCGAATTATTGCGGCCGGTGGCGGAGGTTCTCGGCAGCATTGGTGCGACCGCTTTACAGCCGAGCAGCTACGCGCCGGGGGCGGACATCACGGCCATGTCGGAAGCGGGCGTGCCGGCGCTGGGCATCCTGCAGGATGGCCGCCTGTACTTCAACTATCACCACAGCGCGGCCGACACGCTGGACAAGGTTCTGCCCAGCGAACTGCGGGAGAACGCGGCGGCGATGGCGGTGATGGGATACGCGTTGGCCAGCATGAAAGACCCGCTGCCGCGGTAGGGAGATACTTCAGCGGCCGTGGAAGAGCGGCGCTTTAGCGCCGCGTAAGAGCTCCCAAGATTCCGGGCTTCAGCCCCGGTAGGCCCCAGGGCCTAAAGGCCTTCCCTTTCGGCGAAAGGAGGCGCGGCCCTGAAGGGCCGCTCTTCCACGGTATTGCGGCCCTCGACTTTTCCTTGACGCGGGCACCGAGTTTCGGTAGTATACGCAGAACAAGTCTGCCTTTCGGGGCGGACCTGAATTTCATGCAGAGTGGCTGAGGGACGAGCCCTGAGACGCCACGGCAACCGACCCGGGATCATATATCCCTGATGCTGGTGCCAACTCTCTCCTGGAAACAGGGAACATGAGATTCGGCTGCGAGCTGTATCTGCATCCGATGACCTCTTTTTCCTCTTCCTGGAAAAAGAGGCCTTTGTTTTTAAGGCCGCTTTTTCCGGCTCGTCCTCAGCTACTCGCGAAGAACTAGGTTTCAAAGTGGCAAAGTTTCAGGGTTTCAAGGTGGCTACAGTGCACGACCAACCTTGAAACTTTGAAACCTTCAAAGCTTTGAAGCTTTGAGACTTTGAGAAAGCGAGTAGCGCTATGGCTCACTACGAACTGCGGTGCCGGGAATGCGGACGGACCTGGGGCAACCAGCCTCGCTCCATCTGCGACGACTGTTTCTCTCCTCTGGAAGTGACTTACGACTACGATGCGCTCCGCGCGGCACTTTTGCGCGGGTCGAATGGACATGGCGCTTTCAGTCGCGAGGCGATTTCCCAGCGGCCGCCGAACATGTGGCGCTACTCCGAACTTCTACCCCTCCCCCAGGGCTTTGAACCGCGGCTGCCGGTTGGATTCACGCCGCTGTTGCAGGCTCCGCATCTGGCCGAGCGGCTGGGCGCGCAGGCGCGGAATCTCTACATCAAGAATGATGCGGTCTGCCTGCCCACGCTGAGCTTCAAAGACCGCGTGGTCGCGGTGGCGCTGGCGCAGGCGCGCGCGTTTGGATTCGACACCGTCTCGTGCTCATCGACCGGCAACCTGGCCAACGCCGTCGCCGCGCATGCCGCCCGTGAAGGGCTGAAGGCGTGGATCTTCATTCCTGCTGACCTGGAGCCGGCAAAGATTCTGGGCACGAATGTGTACGGCGCGAAGGTCGTCCGTATTGCCGGCAACTACGATCAGGTCAACCGGCTCTGCTCGCAGATTGCCGACGAGCATCGCTGGGGCTTCGTCAACGTAAACCTGCGGCCGTATTACGCCGAGGGATCGAAGACTGTGGGCTTCGAGATCGCCGAGCAACTGGGCTGGCGGCTGCCCGACAACCTTGTCTGTCCGATGGCCGGCGGGTCGCTGATCACGAAGATCAAAAAGGCGTTTGATGAGTTGGTCAAGCTGGGGCTGGTCGAAGCGAAAGAAGTGAAGTTCTTCGGGGCGCAGGCCACGGGATGCTCGCCCATTTCCACCGCGATCAAGACGGGCAGCGCCGAGATCGAGCCACAGAAGCCGGCGACGATTGCGCGCTCGCTGGCGATCGGCAATCCGGCGGACGGGCATTACGCGATCAAGACCATCAAGTCGAGCGGCGGATGGAGCGAAGACGTGAGCGATCCGGAAGTGATTGACTCGATTCGCCTGCTGGCCGAGACCGAAGGCATTTTCACCGAGACCGCCGGCGGGGTGACGGTGGGCACGGCGGCGAAGCTGTACCGGCAGGACCGCATTCTGCCGGAGGAGACGACCGTGCTGTGCGTCACCGGCAATGGGCTGAAGACGACCGACGCGCTGGCGGGCGTTTACCGAACCGAGCAGCCGATCGCGCCCAAGCTGGTGGAGTTCGAGAACTACCTGCGGCGGACTCTGGACGTGGCGGAAGTTCCCGGCGTGATTGCCGCACGAGAAGAAGCCGCGAGCGTAGGAGCGTAGACATGGCGATCAAAGTACAAATTCCGAGCGCGCTGCGGCGGCTTACTGCCGGCGCGAGTTCGCTCACCTGCACGGCGTCGAACCTGGAACAGCTGTTCTCGGTTCTCGACGAGAAGTTTCCCGACCTGAAGCCGCACCTGCGCGACGACAAAGGGCAGGTTCGCCGCTTCCTCAACATTTACGTGAACGAAGAGGACATCCGCTTCCTGGGCGGGCCGGAGTACGCATTTCAGGAAGGCGACGAAGTGCTGCTCGTTCCCTCGATCGCCGGCGGATAGAGCGAGCATTGTCGATTGATGATTTTTGATTGTTGATTGAAGAGCCTGTCCGGCAGGGTTTTCATTCAACAATCGAGAAATCAACCATCAACAATTTGTGTTCGACGCTCCGACCGCCGGGCGCTGTTAGAATTGCCTGTGATCCCCACCGGAGCGGTCTCATGGGTAACATCGGGCGGCTGTTTCAGGCTTTCGTGGCTCCCGCCATCTTCTTTTCCGCCACGGCGCTGTTGATTCTCTCCATCAACGTCCGCCTGATGGGTATCGTCAGCCGGCTGCGCCAGTTCGTGCACGCCAAGCACGACGCAGCCAAGAGCGGACGGCTGCAGGAAGCCGAGGCCTATACCTCGCAGATTCAGTCCATTGAACAACGCGCCGAGATGATTCGCCGCGCCTTCCTGTTTTCCCTGCTGTCGCTGGCGGGCACTGTGATTGCATGCCTGCTTCTCGGCCTGGGCCTTTACTGGGAGGCGGCAGCAGTTGCGGCGGTGATTGTCTTTGTGACCTCCATGCTGGTCCTGCTGGTGGGGGCTCTGTATTACATCCGCGAAGTCATGGTTGCGCTGAGTTCGGTGCGGGACGAGGCGCGGGATCTGGTCTTCATGGACCTGGGTATGCAGCCGGACGTGCGCGGTCGCACCGAGTTGTGAGGGCAGTTGCGTACTCAAAACCCCCGTCATGGGGTCAATGAGTTCTATAAGAAGGGATGTCAAGAAAAAAGTTCTCCCTCGACCGGAGGGCGAGA
>OMOD01000159.1 GCA_900290255.1 Candidatus Sulfotelmatobacter kueseliae | reverse complement strand
AGTTGCGGCAGAAGGGGAAAGCCCATGCGGGGATGCCTGATTTCAACAGTGGTCCTGCGCGAGTAGTGACCGGGTTAACTGAATAGGCCACCCGCCTCCCCAACGGGAGGAGAGTTTGTATAACACATCATGATCGAACGTGACCGAAGAGATGTCTGGTGGGCTACGCCACCGCAATGATGAAGAAAACGGGCCGAGCCATGTGGTTGGATACGAATCATCGAAGCGAAGTCGTCCTCTCGAAAGGGACCGGGACGGCTGCGCTGCAGGGAAACGTGTCCTCGAACTCACAAAAACCAAAGCCCAAGTCCCTTGACACGACCGACTGTCGTTAGAGATGTTGAATATCCAGATGCACCTGACGTCATGGATATTTCCTAAAGGCCATCGCATCCGGCTTGCAGTTTCCAATGCGTTATGGCCGATGATGTGGCCTACGCCCTATCCGATGATCACTTCGCTTACGCTCGGAGGAGATACTGGCTCGCGGCTGGTTCTGCCCATGCTGCCAGCGAAAGGCGCGAGTCCGACTCCTTTTTCTTCGCCACAACCCTCTGAAGCGCGCGCCGGCATCCGCTCAACCGGCGCCTCGTGGCCAGGCGAGTGGATTTTGCAACGTGACGAGGGTCGGCAGAAGGCAACCGTGGGGTGGAAAGGTAAGTCGGAAACGGAATACCCATGGGGCAAGGGGACGTACCACGAACAGTTGACCTACGATGCCGACGATGCACATCCCGCCCTAAGCTCGGTGCGCGGCGAGGCGGAGTTGATTTACGAATTGAACGGACGTGAGCTCACTTGGCAGGGACACCTCTCGGTCACCAGCGATGAAAAGAATTTCTTCTACAAGTACACACGCGAACTGCTAAAAGACGGACAAATGCTGAAGCAACAGACGTGGGAAGAAGCCATACCGAGGGACCATCAATGATTCGGTGCCGGGGTGCCGAATCTGGCAGCTTCACGGCTAGAAGCGTCCCTTCACCACTCCATTTAGGACCTACTGGTGGTCCCGGGGGATCGTCTCCTGCCAGTTCTTCCGACGAATCCTCTGACCATTCTCCAGTAGCTCACGCGTATAGGCGTAATAGAAGTTTTGCTTATCACTTCGCATCGTGAGGTGATCACGAAAGGTGAGCACCCTGCCTTTCTGTCGGTAAATCGTTTCGGCAGTGCCTCTCACAGTGGAGATATCCGGGTGATCGTCCTGCAAATCGTAGATCAGGTCTTCGTGGTACTTCTGGTGCACCCAAGGATAATCAACGACACCATTTCCCTGCCACTGGACGCGCGTGGAATGGGCAATTTCGTTACGCTCCACTTTCCACTCGCCGGGCCAGCCATTACCGCTCATGTGGACGCCGGGGAGAGTATCGGATGGAACAGGCAGAGAGAAATGAGGACGCGAGGCAGGCTCGAGCGACACGACTGGGAGTTGAATGCTGGTGGCGGGCTCGCCGCCGAAATAAAGAGTAGTGTCCATCCTGTAGGGAGTGGGCCAAATGGTTGGCCACCAGGAATTGGACACAGCCAGCCGCATGCGGTGGCCGCGAGGGAACACCCACGACGTCAGATACATGTCGAAACTGAGGTGATAGGCGCGGCCGGGTTCGAGGTCGGCAGGCTGGCTGGCACTCTCGCGCTGGGCGCCGCTGGTGCCCGCGCCTGTGACCAGGGCCACTGTGCCGTCGGGGGCGACATCGCAAAGCCGCGCGAACCAGTCCGCAAGCGGCGCGGTGGCCGAAGCCTCAAGATTTACGTGCGGCTGTCCGAGGATGGCAACGTCTTCGGTGAGAGGAGGTGAGTCGTAAACTAGGCTGTAAGCATCCCATGGGCGCTGGTCATTGGTGAGGTCGCCCCACCAGAAACCGCCATCCACCCCCGCGGTGGGAACGTATTTTAAATCATCGGAACCGACCACTGGCATGGTGGTAAGTGAACCGCCAGAGCTGGGATAGAACGTGCGTAGCTGGGTTTCCGGCGGAGGCCACCCGGGCTCATTGCGCCAGTCGCCAGGAATCTCCTTGAGGTTGGGATCAGGTGGATACCAGTGGCGCATATAGACCGCAATGGGGGGCTCGTCCATGATGCCGGTGTCGCGGCCTTTCAGCCATTGGTCCCACCAGCGCACCGCCTGGTCGCGCCACTCAATGCGCGGCCCGAAGTCGGCGTCGTGTGGCTCGTTATGGTTCCAAGGGCCGATGAGCGCCTTCACGGGGCTCTTCACTTGTTCGAGGACCCGCACAATGCTGTTGCGGTAGCCATCGAGCATTCCGCCAATCACGAAAATGGGGATGCGGATGGAATTAAGCGGTCGCTCGGGCGAGTGCCAGAAATCCCCATCGCGCTGGTGGCGCATGTACTCGAGAGACCAGGGAGGCTGGTCGAAGCGCAGGGCCAGGGTTTTCTCATCGGTGGGGTAATCGGGCGAAGGCAAGTACGCCTGCTGAAGGTCCATCGTCACTTCGAATGCGTCCACGTGCATCAGTCCGTCAATGTAATGCACATCCTCTTTGAACAGCTCTTCGTCGGCACAAATCGCGATGATGGCTTTCAGGGCGGGGGGATGCCGCATGGCCAGTTGTAGGGTGTTGGATCCACCCCAGGAAATTCCAAACATGCCAACATTGCTGTTTGACCAGGGCTGGCTAGCGAGCCAGGCGATGACTTCCAATCCATCTTGCTGTTCCTGCGCCGAATACTCGCGGCTGGGAGTGTGGCCCTCGCTTCTTCCCGTGCCACGGATGTCCACACGCGCGGTAACGTATCCGTGGCGAGCGAAGTAGCTGTGGATGGGGTAGTCCTGGGGCGCGGTACCGTCGTCTTTGCGATAGGGAAGGTACTCGAGGACAGCAGGAAACTTCTCGCCCGGTTTACCGCCGGTGGGCATGAATAGACTGACGTTCAGCCGCACGCCGTCGGGCATGGGAATCCAGTCTTCAACCACTTTAACGCCGTAGGTGGAGGCAGACGGAGGCGGCGGCGCTGCGGCACAAATTGGCAAAGCGGCTAAGAATGCCAGCCCTACCTGGGCTAGGAATGGAGCCGAAATTTTCGAGCACGGAGTTAGCATGGTTCAGAAAGCGATCTTGGTTGCAAACTGGATGAACCGCGGGTCACGCGCCGCCGTGACTTTGCCGAAATTGCCCGCGATATCACCGTCCGGGTTTAAAAACTGCGCATGGTTGAAGATGTTGAAGAACTCGGCCCGGAATTCCCAGATGAATCGCTCTTTGATGGTGGTGCGCTTGAGCAGAGAAAAGTCCCAGTTGTTCACGCCTGGGCCCGCAAACAGATCATGAGGTATATTGCCGATTTGTCCGAGCGGCTCATGCGTAAACGCACCTGGATCAAAATACAGGTGTGAAGGATTGCGCGGGTTCATGATTCGAACCTTGCCGATGAGACTAGGACGATCCACGGGCTCAAAATCGAAGCCTCCGGTCAGGGAATTGTCGGAAGCGAGGTCCGTTAGGCGCACAGGTACGCCACTCTGGAACGTCGTAATGCCGCCAACCTGCCAGCCAGACAGAAGGTTCTTCTTTCCACCACTAGAAGCAAAACGATCGAAAGGAAGGCCATACGTGGAGCTGAACACGAAGCGATTGCGGACATCGAAGCCCGAGAGCTCACGGTCGCACTTGAAGCAAAACGGATTGAGGAGGTTCTCAAATCCGGAGGCATTGTCGCGCGATTGCGACCAGGTGTAAGAAGCCAGGAATTGAATTCTCTCACCGCGCCGCTCTAAGCGGAACTGCCCGGAATTGTAGCTTGAAGAGGCAACAGAAGGGATTGTAAAGATGTTGCCAAAAGCCTCCAACCCGTTGGCGCCGCTGACACCGTTATTAGAGAACACTCCCGCCGGGCGCGTGCCGTAGAGTGTCTGCCCGCTAGGCAGGACATAGGTAGTGTCTTCCCCGAAGGGACCACAACCCAGTGCGGCGAGTTGCAAGCAGAGTTGTGGGTTGCCTGCATTCGCGTCATAAGTGGCGAGAAGGCGATGGCCTTGGCTACCCACATAGCCTGCGCCCAGCACGATTGTGGGACTGAGCTGGTATTCCGTGTTGACGTTGTACTGGTCGAGGTATTGTGTACGCACGTTCGGCGGAAAGTTGCCGTACATATAAATGGGAAAGAAGTTCTTGAAATTAACTGGGGCGCCGCGGTTGGGGATCTGGAACGGAAAAGGGCTGGGGAAGGTGGTCCCGCCTTGGTCAGTGAAGGGATTCTCGAAACCTGGGGCGGCTACGAATGAACTGCCACCGTATGGAGGATCGCCGTTGAACTGGAGCAATACCGCCTGCTCCATGGGGTTGTAGAACAAGCCGAATCCGGAGCGGATCACCAGCTTGTTGGCCCCCAGCCAGTCGGGGGAGTAAGACACGCCGATGCGGGGTGCGAAAGACTTGTAGTAGGTCTGGGTCAAGCCGCGAGGAATGCCGGGGTCACCGGGAAAAACGAGTCCCGGGGGTGCGGTAGGAAATACTTGCGACTGCTCTGGCGCCTGCCCAGGAGCGGGAAAGCGGAAAGCAGAGATGGCATCAGCTTTATCGGTAAAAGGCGTAAACAGTTCCCAACGCAGGCCGTAGTTCAGGCTCACGTTATGACGAACGTGCCAGGAATCCTGGGCAAACAGGGAAGCCTGATTGGAGTGCAGACGCTCGTAGGACGCGCTGCCTTGGGAATAACTGTCGGGCAGGCCGAGAACAAAATCGGCAAAGGCGTCGCCGGTAGTGTTGCTCCCGCCGGCGCCGTAATTGAATTGGCCGTCGAAAAGGTAAACCTCTAGCTGCTTGTGATTTACGCTGCTGTAACCGCCACCAAACTTGATGGTGTGCCGACCGATGATATGGGAAAAGTCATCCGTCACCATGTAGACGTTTTCAATGTTGGCGCCGCCGCCCGATCCTTGGCCTGGGCCACCAATAATGGGACCACCGAAAATGTCGATTACAGGAATGCTCTGTAGGGACGCCGGAGGGCCAGTCTTAATGCCCGTAAAACCGAATGAGGAGGGCGAGCCACTAACCACGGGATCATCCTCGGCGCCGCGCGCATCGCGCAAATAGGAAACACGAAATTCATTCAAGGTGAAGGGGTCCACCACCCAGGTTTCGGAGATGTTTACGGCCTGCGTGCGCTCCTTACTGACGACAGGGAATCCTGGAATGTTCCCCAGCCCGAAATCCCCGAAGAAGCTGTCATCGAAGAAATAAGAACCTGCGATCTTGTGCTTCGGGCTGAAATGGTGGTCCAGCTTGATGTCGAAGTCGTCCGAGTTATGCGGCTGGTTAGGAGTGATGACCAGCGAATTGACGCCCACGTTGGGAGGAGGGATGTACTTGTCTAGGATATTCGCCGCGACCGGATCGAACGACGAGGTAGGAATGGTCGCTTTGGGGAAAATGGTGGAATAGGCGGTACCGGAGGCAAAGCAGTTCGAACTCCCTCGCGGAAAGCACAGGGCGTCTGTAGTCACGCCGGAAAAGCCACTGGGGTCGCGATCGAGGAAGTTGCCACTGCGATCCGCATCGGAAAATACCGTGGTCAGGGTTCCCGGCACACCGCGGCGTTCGCGCGTGTCCTGGTAGCCGACAAAAAAGAAGGTCGTATCTTTGTGGATGGGACCGCCGAAGGTGCCTCCGAACTGGTTGAGTTTGTAGGGCGCCTTGCCGGTGGTTTCAAAATAGTTGTGAGCATTAAGCGCATCATTACGCAGGAATTCAAAGGCATTGCCATGCCAGTTGTTGGTCCCTGACCTAGTAATGATGTTGACCACCGAGCCCGAGTTGCGGCCGAATTCGGGATTGAAGGTGTTGGTCAGCACACGGAATTCCTCAACGGCGTCGGGCATGATATGCAACAGCGCCTCGTTTGCGATGGTGCCGTTAGTATCGCCGCCATCCACCATGAAATCGTTCATGACCAGCCGGCCGCCACCGCTGGAAAACACCATCGAACCACCTTCCTGATGAAAATCAAAAATTGGGTTGTTGACATCCGGCGACCCGTAATAGGTTCCCTGTCCCGGAACACTGATGCCGGGCTGGAGCGCGACCAGTTGATATATGTCACGCCCGTTGAGTGGGAGGTCGACAATACTCTTAGACTCGATAACTGTCCCCAATTGCGTGCTGACGGTGTCCACCTGAATCGGATTGGCTTCCACCTCGACCTTTGACTCCACAGTGCCAACCCGCAACGTCACGTCAAAGCTGCCGACCTGGTTCACGTCCAACCGTATATGCAGCAAGACATAGCGCTTGAAGCCGGCGTGCTCCACGCGTAGGGTGTAGTTGCCGACCGGCAGCAGGAGGAACTCGTAGACCCCGCTACTATTCGTCGTCAGCGTATAACTCTCGTTGGTAGCTTCGTTAGTCGTTGTGACCAGGGCTTGGCTGATGGCCGCGCCGCTGGCATCAGTCACCGTGCCGCGGATGTTTCCGGTGGTGGCCGCGTCGGCCACTGCGATCGACAGCAATACGAGTAACGATAGTTTTGCAAACTGGGAGATCATTTGGATCCTTCCGGACGGACAGAGCGCATGGCAACGTCGGCTGCTGGCCAACGCGACGAGCGCGGTGAGCAAAAAGCCGCCGTTGGTGGCAAGATCGCAACTGACCCGGATTCGACTCACGCCCCTGTAAATAGCTCCTGACTGTTTTCCATGTTGAACTCTTCCTGGATCGATGCACGCTAGAAAGCTCCCACCCTCGTTCGTCATAGTCACCTCATCTTTCTGGTCCGCAGCGCCCGCTCGGGTCGGCCATTGTCACGGTGCCTAGCGCGGCATCGACGCTTGGGCTAGCGTTATCGAAGATGCCAGAAACCAAAAGCAAGCCAGAACCTCTGAGACAATGAGCATTTATCAATCCGCTAATGTAACGCGTAGTATAACGTTACACCTATCTAATCTAGGGCATGGCTAGCTGTCAAGACCTTTTTGGGAACAGGGGATGTTTGAACTGCGCAACTTAGTTGGGCTTTGGGTTAGGAGCAAAGTTACTGCCTGCTTTCGAGCAACTGTGCTAGAGGCACCATGGTTGAGCGAAGGCTGTTGAAGGTGTGGACTCTCGTTCTGACAGAATGCGGTGACAACCAGTTTAGGGCGGATGTGGGGTCTGATCGCATCAACACCAGGGTTATGGTGTGACGAATCGGAGTGGTTCAGAGGCATCGAGAAGTCCAAAAAGTCTTGACAAACGCGTAGCATCACGTTACAAGTTCTTGAGGTGTAACGTTGCACTACAAGGTGGCGGGCAGTCCGCAAGGATGTGAAAAGGCGTAAGGATAGTAAACGCACCAGATGTAAGAACGGGAGAAGGAAGTTCTTTAATGGAGTCGCGGTTGCTATGCATTTCTTGGTGGCAGCTGCCACGTCGTGGCGTTGCATATGAGAAGCGGGTTCTTAATTAATGGCGAGACTGGAAAGGAATTTCCTGGAGTCGGCGCCGTCGACTGCGAAAGGCCACTTACTTGTACCATCTGGATCGAGGCAGCGGTCGAACGCCTAGAGGCGATGGAATTATTGGAGAAGTGGGATGGCTCTGACAGGCACCCGAAATGTGAGATTATGCTCGGTGACGCGGCTTTTACGAGCTATCGAGGGGCAGGTCTATTGAAAGTGATTTTGTGGCTCATCACAATCCTTTTGATCTCGTTGCCCATCGCGGCTCAATCCAAAAGAAAAGTAATTATTGACCAGGACGCGCGAGGCCCAGCAACTACCGATCAGCAGTCAATGATCATTTTATTGCAGTCGCCGCAGGTCGAGACACTCGGAATCACCGTCGTGAGCGGTGACCAGTGGCGCGACGAGGAAGTGGCGCACACTCTCCGGATGCTTGAGATCATTGGTCGGACCGATGTGCCCGTACTGCCCGGCGCTATCTTTCCTCTGGTCAATCGCCTGGAAACGATCGAACGCTGGGAATCGCTTTACGGCAAGGTAGGTTACAAGGGCGCGTGGAATCGAAAGCCGACCGGAGATGGAGTCCGCGGAACATTTCACGGTCCGTACGAGGTCCCGGACCTTGTCGAAGGCAATCCGACGACTAAGCCTGCTGACGAGGATGCCGCGCATTTCATTATCCGCATGCTGCACAAGTATCCACATGAAGTCACGATTTACGCGGGAGGCCCGCTTACGAACCTGGCCCAGGCTCTCAGCATCGATCCAAACGTTGCCGACCTCGCGCAGGAACTGGTGATCATGGGGGGCAGCATTGCGCCGGTTGTACCGTTGGAGTGGCAAACCCAAAATCGCCGCGAGTTTAATTTTTGGTGGGATCCTGAAGCGGTACACATGGTCCTTACTTCTCCGTGGCACAAGATCACTATCACGACGGTGGACATTTCGGTCAAAACGCGCCTTACCCAGGCCATGATAGCGGAAATCGCAAAGTCGCCAAGCCCATCTGCACAGTACGTAGGCAAATATGGCGATGAAGAATACTTGTGGGACGAGTTAGCCGCCGCAGCCTGGCTTGATCCCAGCATCATCACCAAAGAAACATCGCTCTACATGGACATAGACATCTCGCACACTGCGGGTTACGGAAACGTGCTGGTCTGGGCGCCCGGGTCACAACCTGGGTTGGGCGAGCAACTGGTGCACGTCCAGGAAGATTTGGATAAGGAAAAGTTCTACCGAATGTTCATCGACTTGATGTCGCAGCCTGTGCCCGGCGTGCGTAAATAAGGACGAACTGACAAATTCTGAGGAATCACCGACTACGTGGCCAGCCCTTCCCTATTCATCACTATCGTCAATAACGCATGTGGCCCAAAACCCAGGCGTATTTCACGAGCTCCAAAGGCGTGGTCTTTGACGACATTGCGAAGGCATGCCCACTTGACATCGTTCTTGGGTACGCCAGACCATTGCCCGCAGAGTAGGTACAGATAATGGATATCGACGACAGCTATGCTACCTGTGGCTGGTCAGGGGACCCTGGACACGGTAATCCGGAACTCTAACCATTTTTCACGCGGCTCGAGGCGAGTCGAATTTGGCATTTCTGCCAAGCGAGGATGCGATGGTGACGCTACGTGACGTTGCGGAAGAGAGCCGATTGTCGATCAGTACAGTCTCGCTTGTCCTTAACGGTGGACCATCTTCCGCTCGTATCCCTCCACGAACTAAGGAGCACATCCAGAGGGTGGCCAAGCAGCTGGGATATCGGCCGAACCTCTTCGCCCGATCTCTGCGCAGCAACCGCAGCCAGAGTTTAGGCATTGTGGCATTTGATATTACCGATCCTTACTGCGCACTGATCCTGCGGGGTATCGAGAAACATCTGCGGGCCTCGGGATACTTTCCAATTCTTACAGACCTTCAAAACAGCGTTGCGGAGTTTCCGCGTTGCGTCGATATGCTCCTGGGACGACGCGTAGAAGGTTTTATCGCGATTGCCAACCCAACGTATTTGGGGCCCGAACTTTTTGCTAAGTTTGTTCCGCGACAGACTCCGACTGTACTAATCGGTCGGGAATTAAGCAGAAGTCCGATGAGCTCGGTTGCGGTTGATAATGCCGCAGGCACTCGGCAGGCACTGCAGCATCTCTACCAGTTGGGCCATAACAAAATCGCTTTTATCAAAGGTCCGAAAGAGTTGGTCGACACGCAACCCCGCTGGCGAGGTCTAGAGTGTTTTGCTCAAGAAGTCGGCCTCAAGATGGATACCAAGCTCATCCGGAACATCAAGGGGCAAAACTCGACCTATGCTGAAGGACAGTCGCTCACAGAAGAACTGTTGAAAGCCAATAGAGAGTTTACCGCACTGGTCGCGTTTGACGACCTCACGGCCTGTGCTGCGATTGGCAGCTTGACCAGGGCTGGCCGCGTGGTTCCCAGAGACTGTTCCGTGGTGGGCTTTGACGATATTCCCAACTCGGAGTTCTATAACCCACCTTTAACCACAATTCAGCAGCAACTGGAGTTGCAAGGCTCGTTGGGGGCCGAGATCGTTGAAGAACTGATTCGAGCATCAATTGAAAAGCGAACATCCGTGCCCCGACATCGGAAGGTAACACCTAGACTCATTGTGCGGGAATCAACTTGTCCCGCGCCGCGCCCTTGACTGCCGGACCGACGTGCCTTGAGAGCAACGTAGGAGACCTCGTGAGCCAGATCTTAAAAACTGATCTCTATTGCTGGTGCAAAATCCCGGCGAGGCAACTCGCGAGCCGTCCGCAATTGAAGGTGCGCTTTCGATTGGTCGCGGATTCTGCCGCAATGGGCAGCCTCATGGCCTGGGAACTGGTCGAGGTGCTCGAAGCCAATAACGCTCGTCACCTTCCTACCCGCGCCATTGTTCCGTGCGGGCCCAAGTGCTGGTATGCGCCGTTCACCGAGTTGGTGAACTCACGGAAAGTTTCCCTACGGAATCTTTTTGTCTTTCACATGGACGAATGTCTCGACTGGCAGGCGCAGCCGCTCCCGGCAAAGCATCCTTACAATTTTCGCACCTTCATGGAAGAACACTTCTACGGGGGCATTAGGCCGGAATTGACGGTCCCCGAGACACAACGTTTCTGGCTGCTGCCGTCCACGGCGGACAAGGTACGCGAGGCGATTGCAGCGGCTCCCGTGGACATCACGGTCGGAGGCTGGGGCCAGGACGGGCACATTGCTTACAACCAGGCGCGGCGGCATCCCTATAGTGGCATCACCTTAGAAGAGTTAGCCGGTTCCAGCATTCGCATTCAGGAAAATAATCTGGATACGATTTTGGCGCTGGCCCAGCGGAGCTTTGGTGGGGCGTATCAATTCGTTCCACCGATGTCGATCACGCTAGGAATCAAGGAGTGTTTATCGGCGCGAAAAGTGCGAGTCTACAGCGATACCGGTTCCTGGAAGCAGACCGCGTTACGCGTGGCCCTGTTTTCGGAGCCCACAGCGGAGTATCCCATGACTCTTCTGCAGAAACATCCTGACGCAATCGTGACCGCGACGGAGGAAACCGCTGCTCACCCCATCAGTGAAAACCCCGATTGGGAGCTGATTTGAGGAATCGCCATGCGCGTTTTCAGAACTGATGGTAGCTCTTCATTTCGCACGTTGGTGGGAGTCGGCGGGATCGGGACCGGCAGTTTCTTCGCTTTGGAAGGGAACCACACGCTAGGGCGCAACGAGAGCAGGCCGGGCCGATTGCTCGACATTCGAGACTATTGCAAGCTGCACATCGTAGCTCACTATGTTGCCAGGTTGCTCGGTGCCGGAACTGATGGGAGTGCATTCCACCTGTTTCCGATCGGCAAAGTGGGTGACGATTCCGCCGGGCGGTTATTGCTGCAGCAGATGCAGGCCGTCGGCATGGACACACGCTACGTAACCATGGTGGCCGCGAAACACACCCTGTCCAGTGTTTGCTTCCAGTATCCCGACGGATCAGGTGGGAATATCACCGCGTCCAACTCGGCCGCGGCCGAAATCTGCGCTCAGGATGTCGAGAACGCTCTGGGACAAATTGTGGCGAACGGAAAGCAGATGATTGCGGTGGCGGTTCCCGAGGTGCCTCTAGCAGTGCGTCATTACCTGCTGACTGCCGCGCGCCGGAAAGGAGCGTTTTGCGCGGCTTCGTTTGTTTCGGCTGAGATTGCCGCGGCGAAGCAGCAAGGAGTGTTTGGCGAGCTGGATATGGTGGCCTTGAACGAAGCTGAAGCGGCGGAACTCGTGGGCTGTCCTTTCTCAGAATCAAACCCCGAGGCCTTTGTCACTGAGTGTTCGTCTTTTCTTGGCAGCCACTACCCCAATCTTGGCTTGATCGTAAGCATGGGCAAGCGCGGAGCGTACGGCTTCGAGCGGGGAAACTGGAATTTTTGTCCGGCTCCCGAAGTGCCGGTCGCTTCCACGGCGGGCGCCGGTGACGCATTGCTGGCAGGTGTAATTTCCGCGATCGCCGCCGGGGTTGCGTTTACAAGAGCAGGGGGCCACAATGATCGCCTGCAAGAGTGCACGATTTCCACTGCCCTCGAGTTCGGAGTTGCGTTGGCCAGCTACACGGTCACCTCGCCGCACACCATTTATCCCGATACCTGCCTAGATAGCTTGCGTAACTTTGTGGAAAAGTTGGGGAAGAAGTTTGCCCCTGAGGTTCTGGAGTGTTTTGCGGATCTGGTTCCGGATGTGAATATTGTCGCTTCACTGGGGGACACAGCTATTCGAACCGGCTGATATGAGAGAGCTTCCGGCATGGTGACATTCATTTTTGAGCTTGACAGTTGGCGTATATCTAGGTTTTCTGGCCAAAATTGCAGGAAGCATCTGGATGGCGCTGGGCATTGCCTACGGTGCAGTGAAGACTCGCGGTTTTCAGGCCGAGCTGGTCACATTCGATGTGCCGGATGAGGCCGAGGCAGCGGCTACCTCCGGCGCATAAGTGTCTAAGGAGATCATTTGTGGCGATCATTTTGCGAATTGTGCAGCAGTTTCAGTCATCCAAGAGACAGGAATTCATAGATCTGGAGAAGCAGTTCGCAGTGTTGGAACATCAGGGGATTCTTCTCAAAGGGGAACGGATGTCGCCTCTGGCCAGTCGTGATCCTCGCAACACTCTGATCTGGCAGCAAAGGTTCGACAATCTGCAAGCGGCCGAACGGGCGCTGGAGGTCTTTGAAAGCAGTGCTGAACACGCCGAACTCTACGACCGGCAAAAGCACTTCATGGAAGACACCTGGGTGGAGTCTTATGAGTTATTGGACTATTGAGAGAACGGCAACAATGGTGCGGGAACCTGCAGACGCCGTGCCTCAGAAGCCGTACCGCAAGGCACATTGCATAACACGCGGCTTTGTCAACGTCTGGTTGTATTCACCACACGTACCCGTGGTTCCGAGCGGAGGTAGACCATTTCCGTTGGAGAGATCGTAACCGAAACGCACTGAGTTGGTAATGTTGAACGTTTCCCAGCTAAACCTGGGTGATTGTCCTCGGCGAGTTTCCAAGTCTTGCTTAGGCCCGTATCGTTTCGATCAATTGACATGCGTGCGACCCGGGTATACTTAAGGGTTTCGCGTGAAACGTCTTACCATTCGGGAAAGAGCTTGTTCGTCTCCTGCGTGGCAATTGGCCGTCGTGTGGGTTTTTGTTTCGTGGCGACCGGCCGGGCCTTCTCAGTGCGGATGAGCTGCCCTTAAGGAGGGAGGCAAAACTTGCTCAGCGTCTTCTTCTTGCTTATGTTCGCTACACAAGCCGTTCTGGCGGCCGAACCACCAACGCCACCTAATTATGGACTGCGGATGGAAAGCGCCTGGATTCCGATGAACGATGGGACCCGGCTTGCCGCCACGCTCTACATGCCGGACGGCGCCAACTCGGGTGAGAAGTTCCCCGCATTGCTGGAATATCTTCCCTATCGGAAGGATGACGGAACTCCCGAGGAAGACTACCCCATTCATTCCTACTTTGCCCATTGCGGCTATGTCACGGCTCGCGTGGACATTCGGGGCACCGGGGCGAGCGAAGGCACTCCACCCGACCGGGAATACTCCGAGCAGGAGCAAAAGGACGGCGTGGAGGTGATCGCCTGGCTTGCCCGCCAGCCGTGGTCCAGTGGGAACGTCGGGATGTTTGGCATCTCGTGGGGCGGCTTCAACTCAATGCAGCTGGCAATGCGGCATCCGCCCGAGCTCAAAGCCATTCTTGCTGTGGACGCGACCGAGGAACTATTCCACGATGACATCCATTACATCGACGGCATGATGCACTTTGATGAGTATGAGCTGACTATGGACTTGGAGCCGGCAATAACAGGTGCCCCGGATTATACCCTGGATGAGAAAGTTCTAGGACCGAGGTTCGATTCGCAACCATGGTCGTTGCTTTACCTAAAACATCAACACGATGGGTCGTTCTGGCGTAGCCCGGTGCGTCCGCTAAGCGAAATTCAGATCCCCTGTTTCTTGATCGGCGGGCTACTTGATGGCTACCGCGACAGCATTCCGCGCATGCTCGAGCAAGCGAAAGCTCCCGTCAAGGCGATCGTCGGACCATGGAATCACACCTTCCCGCACGACGCTGTTCCCGGGCCAGAGATCGAATGGCGTGATCAGGCGGTACGCTGGTTTGACTACTGGCTGAAGGGTCATGATACAGGAGTGCTGAAAGATCCCAAGCTTGTGATCTACATGCGCCATTGGCATCTACCGGATCCCAACCTGCAAAATATTCCCGGAGAATGGCGACGTGAGGACGGGTGGCCACCACCGGACATGCATCCCTCCACGCTTTACCTGCAGCCGAACCATACTCTCAACCCTGCCACTCCCGGTTCCAGCATTCATGAACTCAAATACCTATCGTCGGTTGGCGCTGAGGGCGGCTTCTGGTGGGGCGAGTTACTCACGGACCAGCGGTCGGTGGATGCATTTAGCCTGGTCTATGATTCAGAGCCTTTGCAGCAAGACACGGCAATCCTTGGCCGGCCACGGGCTCTGCTGCGGGCGGCGGCCAACGCGCGGCTTGCTGATTGGTTCGCCCGTCTATCCGATGTCGCCCCGGATGGTACGGTCACGTTTGTTGCCGGAGCCGGCCTGAATGGCGCGCAACGCGATTCCATGACCGAACCACGCGATCTGGAACCAGGGAAAAGTTATCTTTTCGACATCGAGATGCACCTGACAACTTGGGTGTTCCCCAAGGGCCACCGTATCCGTCTTGCCGTCTCGAACGCACTCTGGCCCATGGTCTGGCCGACTCCGTACTCGATGACTACCTCGCTTAACCTGGGAGGGAATGACGGCTCCCGGCTTGTGCTTCCCGTCGTGGCGATGCCGGGAGCAGTACCTCCGCCATTTTCGCCACCTCGGCCCTCCGAGAAAAGGGCGGATATCCGAGGCACAGGCGACGCTTGGCCCGGCGACTGGACACTGGCACGTGATGAAGCGCACCAAAAGAGCAACGTGGGGTTGAACCTCAAGTTCCAGGCCGAATTTCCATGGGTCAGGTTGACTGGCTATGAAAAACTCTCTTATGAGACCGACGACCTTCACCCCGAGGTAAGTTCTGTTCGAGGCGAGAAGAAACTCAGCTACGCATTGAAGGAACGCACTCTCACGTGGCGCGGACACCTAGTCCTTTCCAGTGATGTCAAAAACTTCTATTACAAGTACACGCGAGAGTTGCTCAAGGATGGCCAGATGGTTAGGTCAAAGACCTGGGAAGAGACGGTTCCGCGGGACCACCAGTAGCTTGGCTAACGTGCTCTAGCTGGAACTTGATCTGACAAAGACTCCATCTTAGGCGGCAACGCTTTGTGCTCCGCCTCCGCTTCGCTGCGCAGGGCTCCGCTCCGGCTCCGCGTGTTGTCCCTCGAAGTCAGAGGAAACCGTAGCTGTCAGGGAGTCGAGCATTTTCGCCTGCGCCAAGTGTTTGGAATTCAGAAAAGTCTGCCAGGGTGTTCTTCCGTAGTAGTCACTTGCCGGAGCGTTCGTGTTTTTCATTGTACTTCAAGCAGCCAAACATCAAGATCAAACTGCAGCTTGTCCAAGTTGCGATAGAGTTTTTTGCGGAACGCTCACAGACACCATTGGTTTGAGGCGACTTGGCTTTGGTACGGGAATGGTCGATGTTATCCAAGTAGAGCTGATATTCATGGCACTCCCGGTTGCCACAGTACCACGAAGCCCCGCCCACACTTGGTGGCGCAGCTTGATGATTAGGAAAATCAAAATCCATTTTTTGGCAGGTGTTCGGGGAAACGTAGTGCGCCGTCGACGTGGCGCCGGGCGTACACGCGCCCGGCGGCGCACTACGAACACAACGGCATTCCCGTGAATATAGACCGCTACAAGGCTATCGAGGCTCGCCGCTCTGAACTGCAGGTCGAAATCGCCGAAAAGGTCGAGGCGAAGAACGGTTACGGCGTTTACGCCATCGAGGGCACGAAGAAGAATCCCCGGCAGAAAGCCGTGTTCAAGATGAAAAAGTTCGTCGCGCTACTCGAACGCCTCGGCATTCTCGAATCGTGGCCGAAAACAGAAACGGAACAGCCGCGCACAGACGACGAGGAAGTCTTCGAGCCGATGGCTAAGCTTCATCCCTACCTCGAAGACCTTAGGCAGGCTAAGAAGTCGCTCAACGACCTTGGGCGATTCGGATCGTATCTCGGTAAAGATGGGTTTAACCGCGCAGCGCTATGGGCGTTCGGCACCGTCACGGGGGCAACAACCCGAAGGCGAAGGCGTTCCTGCTGTCACGACCGCATTGGGCACGCAACTTGATCACGCCTCGCGAGGGCATGGCAATCGTCCACGGCGACATCGTGGGTGCAGAGGCGTGGCTTGCCGCCGGGTTCTCGGGCGATCCAGATCTAATGAGAATCTACCAATCCGGCGCCGACCAGTACATTGAATTTGCCATTGCGACAGGCGCATTGCCGCCCGGAACGCGCCGCGACAAATCCGACCCAGAGAGCGAATGGATTAGAGCGATGCACAAGACCGCGCTGCTGGCGATTAACCACGGGGTCAAGGAAAAGACGCTCGGCACCTACCTCGGCGTTCCAGCATGGAAAGCGGGCGCAATCATCAACGCGCACAAGGCCGCATATGGCGTGTATTGGCACTGGGCAGAAGAGCACGTCAAGCAGGGAAAGAAGCGCGGCTACGTGTCCACCGATTTCGGCTGGAAGCTGGACGTCGAGCATTGCCAGTACAACACGATCCTCAACTTCCCCCAACAAAGCGCGTGCGGCGAGGTGCTTCGCGCCGCCTGCGTGTTCCTGTGCGACCGTGGCTGGGGACCGTGCCTATCGGCGCCCCACCACGACGCCATTTATATGCACGTGCGATAGAGGACGCCGAACGCGCCAAGCAGGACTTGGAAGAATGCTTCGTCGAGGCTGACGATGTCGTGATGGGCGACCCGAATTTCAAATTACGCGTTGACGCCAGTATTGAACTCTATCCGAACCATTACGTCGATCCCGACGGCGCGGCAATCTGGCGGGTGGTGTCCGACTTCTTTGGCTGGGAAGCCGGCGGCAATGTTTCGGAAAGCGAGAATCTGATGAAGGAAGAGGCAGCAGCATGAACAAAGAAGAACTGAAGCGGATGTTCGAGGGCAGATTGAATCTGTCGCCCGAAAGAAACGCGAAATATACGAGGTGATGAGTGGCGTGAGCGGCATGGCCTACAAGCTTTGCGGCACGATGCTGGTTGACTGCAAGGACTGCGCCGAGCTAACTATCGCAGTCCGGCGCGTGCACGAGGGCGTGTTGTACTTCCAAGAGGCGCTCATGCAGGCAGCGATACAAGAGGTGAAAGAGCGATGAGCGACCACTACGACTACGGCTATCCTGCTCGAAATAGTCCTGGTGCGGAACCCGTCGGTTCAACGTGGGGATTCCGGACCGAGTTCTTCAACAGCTGTAATCATGCTCAGTTTCTGAACCCGGATGGTAATATCGCGGGCAACTTCGGCAAGGAGCAAGTCAATGCCACTCGTAGGTTCGGTCGCCTTTGTACTCCTGAGAAAGCGCCACATACCGGGCAAACCAGAATCTATCGCGTTTATTCTGCCGACAAACCCAGAATTGGCAGTTCAGCAGCACCTTAAAGTGCTGTAGGGGAGTGTCAGCGACACGTCTCGAAGAAAACTACGAATGTAAGATCGCTGTTTCGCAAATGGAAAAGTCCGGTCTCGCCTACCTGCCGATCACGACCACGATTGCCTTAGCTAGTTCGCTCGATGCTGACGCGCCCTCGTGCCTCAGCTGATGCGCGGCATCGTCCCATGTCAACTTTGTGATTGAGCCGCTACCCTTCTCGTAGGCGTAGGTCTTTCCGTCATCCTCGAAAAGGACAAAGCTGCCATTCGCTCCCGGATACACGCGCACGGACGCAATCGTCTGCGTCTGCTGGGTGCTCTCCACCTCCGACCCAAGCGGCACAATGCTTCCAGCCTTCACGAACAGCGGCAGCGTATCGATAGGAGAATCCGCCACAATGGTCTGTCCGCCGTGCAGTCGCTCATTCGTCCAGTAGTTGTACCAGTCACAACCCGCCGGCAGATACACCGTCCGGTGTGTCGCGCCCTGCTCGGTCACCGGAGCCACCAGAAACGCCGGCCCATACATATATTCATCTGGAATGTCCGCAACCTTCGGATCTGCCGGGAAGTCCATGAACAATGCCCGCATATATGGAGCTCCCGTCTGGTAGCTGCGATACGCTAACGAGTAGGTGTAGGGCAGAAGCTGGTAGCGCAGTTTCAGATACTTCGCCAGAATCGGCTCCGCCTGCTTGCCGTACGACCATACCTCGTTGTGAGCTCTCTCCCCATGCGCTCGCATGACCGGCTGAAAAGCGCCCCATTCAAACCACCGCACAAACAGCTCGGGATAGTCCTCATAATTCGCAATCGTGTCGTGTGCGTCCGATCCATCGATCAGCGGTTTGTGCCCGGCGCGGTAGTCTGCGGGAATCTTCGGCGAGAAGAACCCTGCGATATCCGTGTCCCAGTACGGTAGTCCTGTTGCCGCAAAATTCAGCCCCGCCGGAATCGAGCGCTTCAGCATGTCCCACGTCGAAACAATATCGCTCGACCAGAACACCGTGCCGTTGCGTTGCGCCCCCAGGTACGCCGCCCGCGCTAGGATCATGACCCTCCTGCTGTCTCCGAAATCCCGCCGGAACCCTTCGTACGCCGAAGCCGTGTGAAACAGCGGATAGACGTTGTAGAAGCGTATGCCCGAACCGATCGAGAACACATCTTCCGCTGGGTCGATATCCGGCTCTGTCTCATCGAGCCACAGATAATCAAATCCGTACGGCTTTACGTACCGGTCGCGAATCTTCTCCCAGAACCACTTCGCCGCATCAGGGTTCGTTGTATCGAGATTCGGTCCGATGGCTTCCTTGGTCCATCCCGGATCAGGTTTTCCGTCGCGCGTATGGATCAGCCAGCCGTTGTTCTGCAGCATGTCGTAAAACTGAGTGCTTCTCGAAAAGTGCGGCCACACGCTCAACAGCGTACTCACACCCATCGTATGCAGTGCACGATTCATCCCGGCCGGGTCCGGCCAGCGCTCCGGGTCGAGATCCAGTTCTCCCTGCTTCGTCATGTTGAGGAAGTCCACGACCATCACGTCCAACGGCAACTTCTTCTGGCGATACTGCTTGGCCACATCCAAAACTTGTTCCTGCGTTGGATAAATCGCTTTGCTCTGGATGTATCCGTACGCTGCCTTCGGCAGCATGTGTGTTACGCCCGTCAGCAGACGGTAGCCCTCGTAAATCTCGTCGCTCGTATCCCCTGCAATAACGAAATACGAAACGCGGTCTCCCACCTCCGACGACCACGTATTCCGTTCATTGACCCCGAGAACCACCGTCGTTTTGGAAGGGTTATCCCACACCAGCCCGTAGCCGCGGCTTGACAACATGAACGGTACGCCAACGTCCTCGCCGCCGATTGCCGAGTAGTCATGCCAGCAGCGGATCTCGTGATCTCGGAGGTCCATCCAGCCCTTCTGCTGCTGCCCTAACCCGTAGTAGTGCTCGTCCGCGGGTGAGTCGAATATGGCTGCAACCGAGTAGCCCTTGGCACCGGCGTCTTGCTGTGCGACGTCCGCGCGTTCCGGCGCCATGGTCCAGGTGTGCATGTGCAGCAGCATCTTCCCGCCCGGCGTTGTCACCAGCAGGGCATCGTCGTACGGACCCTGCCCGCCGCCTCCGCCAAAGTAGCGTTCGCGCAGTTGACGATTCAACGCGTCCAGCGGCATCGGCTGCGGCAGCTTCTCAGCCGGAAGATCTCCTGGCGCCAAACGCACCACCATCCTGGCCGATCGAAATACGTCGCCGCCTTCCGCCTCACGCTCGTGCGTCCATTCACCTGCCGACGGCTTTGCCACAAAACCATAGCCCGGAGCACCGGTCGCCCACGCCTTGTCGATGCTCATCGTTACCCGAACAATGTTCGTGGCATAAGGCTCAAGCGAAATGACCCTTCCATCCCGCTCCAGCACAAGTGGGGCACTCTGGGCGGTCGCCACGCCTCCCAGCGATAATGTCAGGAGCACGCAGCCTAGTCTGTGCGCCAGTGTCTTCCACGCGAAACGAGGATCCATTCGTGACCCACGACCACCACAGCTCCACTCACCCATCAGGCACGAAATCTCCATTTCTCCCTCCCCGCCAGGCGCCGCTCACGGAGAAAACGCTCCTGCTCGCAGCCTGGAAAGGCAGCGAAATCCTACAAGACTCCCGCTCCCGGCGCCCACGCATTCCATCTGGTTCCAATGCGGCAGATTCGACTGAAGTCCGTGTGGCCAAGGTGGACTCGGTCCGCGATTTTTTTCTCTTACCGATCTGAAGATTCTTCGACGAAACTTGAGTGAGCTGTTAATTTCGTTCCTGTCGACAAAGTCAAGATCAACGTTCCTTGTATCTGCGCGAGTGCTCGGCATCGTAAGTCGTTTGCGTGGTTCCTAGGATCGTAATTGAGGTCGCCTGGGTCGCGGACACGGCATTGATGCCCTCAACTTTCAGCAAAATCTTGTAAACGCCATTCCGCGTGTATGCGTGATCAGCCGAAGGCCCCTGACTAGAAACCCCATCACCAAAATCCCAGTTGTAGGCCAGCACTGGTACAGAGCTGGTGTCGACCACACACGAAACATGTACGGGGACCCCGAGTTGAGCGTGGCTTGGAGCCTCCAACTTAACGACAGGGTTGCTTGGCGCTATTGAATTGTCGACAATCTTGATCACTCGAACAGAATGAGGAGTTTGATCATTAATTCGCAACGTACCTTGGGCAAAGTTAACCGACCGATCCTGGTGGAGCACGTCGGACGCAACAAGAGAATCGTTTTCTTTCATGCCCAATTCGCTGACCGTGAATTCATGTGAGCGAAAGCTCTCCGTCCAGTTGAAAACCACCAGCATAGATTGACGCTTATCTTCATGGAGAAGAAAGACGCTTGGTTGCTCGTCCTCCGGCAAGTACGTCATCAGGTCCAATGGCTTGGCCGCTCGGCGCAAGCGCACCATCTCGAGCAAGTCGCGGTTGCGAACTAAGTTGACGCGATCGGGATCCGCAGCTAAAGTCGGCAGATCATCCCCCAACTCGAACATGCCTCCAGCTATGGCTGCCAGCGTGATCGATACTTCGGCCTCATCAAGGGTCAGCGGCGTTTTAGACTGGCGCCAGATTTGATCAGTTATCAACTGTCTTGCCACGGTGAACGCGTCCGGGTCGGCAGCATAAAAATTGTTATTCATGTAGTAGCGTGCTGCAATTCCAACGGCATCTTCCTTAGTTCCCGCAAATGAGTGGCCGGTGTCGGCGGAAATTCGTCCCAATTCGGTCAGGCCTACGGCGTTGAGCATCGGACTTCCATCTTTATCAAGGAGCACATCATCGCCGACCGCATCCCGAATGATCTGCAAGCCCATGCGCTGTGCCCCGAGAGCCGTTACGTCGGGCCTATAACGGTAGCCCTCGATCGCTGTATCATCCATAAAATCGAGCTTGAAATAACGCGCTCCCCAATCGCGGCTCAGAATTTCGAAAGTGCGGCGAAGATACTCCTGTGCCCCAGGATGGGTTGGGTCCAGCACATAGATCGGGCCACGGCTTGAATCAATGAATCCGATCTGGATGGGTTTGCCTTGAGAATTATGAACCAACCAGTCCTTGTGCTTCTCGTAAACCCAGGCCTTCTGTCCAACGCGGAATGGTGCAACCCACATGCCAAATTTCAACCCCAGGTGGCAGACATGGCGGCCAAATGATTGCAGCCCATCTGGCCAGCTAGTGGCATTGGGAGTCAAGAACTCGCCGTCATCGTATGCATATCCTTCGTCGATGTGAAAGTAGTCGAATCCCAGATCCTTAAAATGTTCCGATAGCCATTCTGCGTTAGTGACAGCGGTTCCTTGCGAAAGCCCAAAGTAATAGGCTGTCCAGCTCCACCAGCCCCAAGGGGCAGTAGCAGGAATGCGCGCCTTGTTTAGCAGGCGGATGGCTTCGCCATAATTTTCGAGCTGTGCGTGATAGTCCTTGCTAACCGAAAAGGTCAGCTTCTCTGAAGAAATCGTCTTCCCTGGCGGCAAGGGGACGCTCAGCTCGATCTGGTCTGAAGCGGGGTCGTCGCGTATCGATTCCTTCTTCATGATCTCAGTCGTGCCGGTCGAATCGACCGTGTAAGAGGAAATGTGGGCAGTTCCTGGGCTTGCGGTTCGTAGGTGCATGATCGTCAGCCAGCGATCTGAGCTAAGCGCTGCGAGAAGGAGGCTGACCTTACTCTGTCGGTTGTAAATCAGCTGGCTACCGACTGCGAGATGCAAGTTGCTCAGATCTCTTCCGTATTCATCTCGCCCTAAATAAACCGGAGCTTTGCCAAGATCAAAAATCTGAAGCGGCGGACGATCCTCACTGTAACTGTCAGAGAGTACGCGATCAGCGTCCTCGGGTCCCCCTAAGTTGACACGGGGACTACCGACCGCATCAATCATGCGGATGCTTTGAATCTTCAACGGCTGGCCCTCAGTGTTCTCGATTTGGACCTTCACGCCCCCGTATGGCCGGTCGTTGTACAACTGCAGCACGTATCTCAAGTTGGGCTTTCCCTTTACTCCAATGAATGAAACTGTAACTTGGCGACCCTCGCCCAAGGCATCATGGAAATCCGATTCCGATACCTCATGTTTGGAATACTCGTTCGAAAAAATCCATTTGTGATTAGTTTCAGCGCCGACTCGGGCGCTCAGCACTGGATCCCGCAGTCCCTCAGCCCGCACTTCAAACGAGCCGTCCGATCTACGCACAGAGACAGCCAACCATTTGTTCTGCAGTGACGAAGCGGTCTGGCAAACCGCTGAAATAGAGAGAGTAATGACAGCCAAGCTTGCACTGAACACAAGTTTGTGCCATCGTTGTGCAATCATCTGTGGCTCCTCAGCCAATCCTAAATGCAAATGATGAAACGTTTCACCTAAGTCAAGCTAATACGCTTGTTGTTGTTCCGATGTCAAGAGACATGTGGGTCCGAGACCGGGGCACAGTCAATATCATTATTTGCGGTATTTGCGGTGATACTGGCCTCGATTTTCTGCGGTGGCTGCACAGCATTAATGTACCTCTTACCTTACAGGACGGTTGTCGATTGTTCGTAAGTAAAACGATACAATGCAATGAAGGAACACCAGAAAATGAGGGGGTTGAAACAACTGCGTAAAGAGGTCTTCGAGCCAGGAGGTGATCTAAATTCCATCGTTGATCTGCCCCATCATCTCTAATCTTTATGTGCGATCTGCTGGACATTGGCGGCAAAGCTCAGCTGAAAGGCCCGAGGAGCACTGATGAGGTCATCGAATCCTTCGAATCCCACCGCTGGCACTCTGCCAGCATGCTACGAGCTTCCGCCAAAAGGTCAGATACCAGCAATGGTGTGCTTGCCACATACGGAGAGAGGAGCCATCCTTCTTCCCAAATCTCCAGGCTCGGGTGACGCCGTGCCTGCAAAGCTTCGAAGAATACACGCCATCTGCCCACGTAGTAGTCACGAATCAGCCCGGACCAGACGCGGGAACCGTAATCGTTGAGTTCGGGCCATCCCCAATAAGTGATCAGGCGGCGGCAGTCCCGATCGTAATAAGATTTGTCGTCATCCCCGACGGCCCAATTTTGTGCCGCGCTGATCCACGTTTCGAGTCTCCGATCAGGTCGCTGATTCATTAGCGCGTCAACCCGCAGCAACATATCTAGAGCTCTCTTGGCACACTTATCCCGCAATTCTCCGAGTTGGGCCTTGTGGGCTCGGCAAGCCTTTATGAGTTGCTCATCGACACGGCCACCGATAGATTGGGTCACAAGTTCGATTAGGTCATTGCGATATAGCACATTCGATTGCAGCGAGCCTCCACTCTCAACAAAACGCTCCACCGCCTGGTGGAATTCGGGCGTTGTGTCTACCCCAACGGACTGCGGCTCTAAACTGGGACGCGATTGCCAGGCATGGCGGGTATTCCAGGTGGAGTGCCAGGAATAGGCGCTCGCTCGCAGGAGTCGCCACGCCTCAGCGATGGCTGAAGGGCAGTCGCCATATCGAGCGCGGCAGTATGCCGGAATCCAATCATCCAGATCGATCTTCTGTTCAGACCAGCCGATGTCGGTCATCAATTCGTAAACAACTTCGTTGTTTTCGGTTCCCTCGGGGTCCATGCCCCAACCCACGAGGTTCTTCCTCTTCGGGCTCGCCAGAACCACTGCTGGTTGGGAGGTGATCAGGGCTAGATTTCCCTTTACATTGTTGTTGCCACCGAATGTATGGATCATGCCATTGATCCATTGCTTGCCAAAAAATGACTCGTGATCCTTCCATTCATTGTGTGATGTCGGATCGGCGTCTTTCTGGCTAGCATTGAAGTCATTGGAGTAATCCAGTATCACCATTCGTTCGTTCGGTACACTCGAAAGAAAAGCAGCGATGGCGCGATTGTTCCAAAAATTCGGATCGTTGCGGAACAGCCACCCTTGCATGACCCAAACCCCGTCGGGATCGCCGGCCTGTATGCTCCGGTAAACCGTGCTCGCGAATCGGGCCAAGTCCTGTTCCGGTTGGGGGCCGACTGGCACGCTCATCTCGTTAAAAGTGTCAGCCAGGTAATAGTGTGCTGGCCCAAACTCTTTGCGATATTCGAGAATGAAACGCTCGCCAATCTCACAATAGAGATCCGTCTCACCGGGATGAAGGATCAGCGACTTCGACTGCCGAGGCATCTCTGACGACCAGAGTTCCGTGAATAGCCTCGCTTGCGGATGAATACGCTTGAATGCCTCCGGTACAGATCCCGCAAATGCCGGAACGACAGGGCACATGCCCAGTTCCCGCATTCGATCCATGATCTTCTTCTGCAGTGTGCATTTCTGATCGATCCAACCTTGGGGCAAGGGTCCCTCGTAGTAGTCGATATTCCCCATCCGGTGCCAAGGGAGATAAGCAGGACCGGTAAAATAGCGGTCGAGCTCGGCTTGGGTTATGCCAAAGCTCTTCCAAACGCGCTGCCAGATTGCCTCCTGACCCTCCATGGCCAGAGGCATGTTGATGCCGTGCAGAGCCATCCAGTCAAGCTCACGTTCCCACCGATTCCAATCCCAGAATGCGGTGGTGTAGCCATAGGTACACACGTTGTAGTACTGGACGAATCGGTAGGGAGAAACTACTTTTCTCTCCGACCGGTCGGGAAGGCGTACAGGAAGTGACACGCGTCGCCCACTCCAGCACACCATGACGGCTCCAATTTCCCGGAGATATGCATATACACCTCTACATAACGCGACTGCGCTGCTTCCTTGGACTCGGGCCCGGCCTCCGGTACAAGAGAGAACGTAGACTTCTAGTCCGTTGTCTAGTGGAATCTGCTGCAAATCGAATTCGGCTGAACGGTCTCCGAGGAATCGGTTCAAAACCGAGCGACTAGCGGAGACTGCGTCTAAATCCAACGTCGCCATTTGCATTGCGAGGGAAGGATCGCTTTCACCGCCGATAAGGACACTGCCTACGGCACAAGACCCTACTGCCAAGAATTCGCGTCTAGTCATCATGGATTAATTCTCTCTAGCCTCTGAAAAGTAACGGTATCAGCCGCGACGCCTTCACAGCCTAACAGGCCCGGCGAAAGACTACCAACGTTAGATCAGTCGCGACTGTTCATGTCTTTCAAGCGGGCACCGTGATACGGGATCGTACTCCTCCGTGACCGGCTTCCGGTTGCTTGAGAATAGTTGGAAGGATATGCTACCCCCATGAATTCGAAGGCTGATCTCGACCGAAAAAATCGTCTCCAGCGAGCTCCCGAGCGTCGCATCATCAATTTCAATTGTCTCGGTATCTTGCCCGTTGTGGCGCTGGGACGCTACGAATACCACGCCGTAAAGCTGGGACTGGCGACGCATTCTCATCCCAATGCGGTCGAGATTTGTTATCTAGAGAGAGGATGTCAGATTTATCGCGCGGGCGGACGCGAATATCGACTGGTCGGGGGCGACCTTTTTGTGACGGCACCGGGTGAATCTCACGATACAGGAGGACAGCCGGAAGATTGCGGCATACTTTACTGGCTCCTCCTGCAGATGCCTAGGGAGAGTGAGTCTTTTGTGATGCTGCCGCCTAATGACGGTGCCGTGCTTGCCGATCGTTTGTCGCACTTTCCGGAGCGTCAGTTTCCGGGGCGTCCTGCCCTGAAGCAGTTCTTTAACCAACTCTTTGAGATCTACGATGAGCCATCGAGTCCATTGAAGCGGATCCGTGTGGTCAATCAGTTATTATGTTGCATTTTGGAAATTCTGGACTGCAGTAATCAGCATTTTCAGCGTCGCTGCTCTCCGGAGATTCAAAGGATTGTTGAGTTCATCCAGTCCTCAGCGGAAGAGGAGTTTTCGCTGGAGGAACTCGCAGAAAAAGCTGATCTCTCCTTGTCACGGTTCAAAGCTAGGTTCAAATCTGAGTTGGGTGTCGGCCCTCACGAGTTTGTATTGCGCACGCGAATTGGTGCCGCAAAGCAGGCACTCCTTCACGAGAAACTCGCAATCACCGATGTAGCGATGCGGTTCGGTTTCAGTTCATCCCAGTATTTCGCGACCGCGTTCAAGCGTTTCACGCATACGACGCCAGTGCAGTTCCGTGCCAGTAGGGGGAATTTCACGCTTCCCCTTCGGGATGGCGGAGTGTAACTGTAGCTTCCGCTTCTAGCGAGAAGCGTAAAATAGAAGACCACATACCCTCCCGCTTGAGCTCGAGGTTCGCCTGTCTGTAGATCCCGTCGATGTTCGATTTCGTATCGCGCTTCCGCATTGAAAGCATCTGATTCTCCATCAGTGGTAACTAATGCACCATTGCGACTGTTATGAGTTCCACGATTTCAGCAGTGTTCGTTGAGCCCGGCCCGGCGAACCAATCGCCCGAGACGAAGCCAGCCCCGCGCGATCTCGCCTTAGACGCCTACCGCGGGTTCATTATGCTTCTGCTCGTTTCGGAGGGCTTCGGATTTACCAAGCTATCGAATCACCCGGCCTATCAAGCGATCGCGCGCCAGTTTGACCATAGGGATTGGGGCGGAGCGGTGTTCTGGGATCTAGTCATGCCAGCTTTTCTTTTTATGGTGGGCGTGGCGATGACGTATTCGTTCGGTCGCCGCATAGAAGAAGGCGCTGACCGGAGTAAACTCCTTCGACACCTTGTAAAACGCGCAGGGATCCTCACCGTTACGAGCTGGATCATTATCTCGGTCGAGACGAATCACCTCCATCTACAGGCCCATAACGTTCTGATCCAGGTGGCTGCGACTTCTTTGGTCTGCTTTTTCCTCATGCAGTTGCCGTTCTCGTATCAGATGGGCGCGGCGGTACTGCTTCTTGCATTTCATTCATCGCTGTATTTGATTTTCCCGGGACCCGACGGCGCCTTCCAGCGGGTTACGAATTTCGGGGCTGTTCTCGATCGAGGAATTATGGGGCACAACTACCGGATGGCGCCGTGCGTGAATCTCAACACGATCCCGGAAGTGGTGAATGTGCTGATCGGTATTTGGATTGGCAATCTGCTTCGGAGCCCGCGGAGTCTGTCGGAAAAATTCAAGTGGATGATCGGCGGAATGCTGATTGCTTTTGCAGCAGGACTGGCCCTTTCCCCCATCGTGCCGATCAACAAGTGGTTGTGGACTGCGTCGTATGCCCTCTACACAAGCGGATGGGCGATTTTCGGATTAATTCTTTTTTACTTGCTTGTCGAGATCTTCAACATTCGGCGGCCTATGTTTTTCCTGGTGGTCGTAGGAATGAATTCGCTGTTCGTCTACTGCGTGGGCGAGATACTTCACGGCTGGCTTGACCAATCCGTGGGAGTGCTCACAGGCCGGTTCCTCTACATTGGGGAACTTGCTCCTGTAGCGCAGGCTTGTGCGGTTCTGGCTGTGATCTGGTACCTGTCTTATTGGCTGTACCAGCACAAAATTTTCATTCGCGCGTAGAAGCGGTTACGCTGTGCACCTTTTTCCAGTTGGATTGGGGCGTTTCTTGTAGAATCTGTTGGCATCAAATGCCTCATTCCGGGCGTAGTCAAATAGGCTTCCGTGCAGCCTGTTGGTGCCAGATTTCGTTGGTGCCAGATTTCGTTTGACAGAACTGGTAGATAAGTGGTTAAGGAAAACCGCCTTCGCCGCGCAGTCTGATCTTCACCCTGACAAAGGCTGCCTGCAAACGTGGCATCAGACGCAACAGCATGGGCACGATGCGGGCCTGACTGGAGGCGTTTCCCGGCCGAAAGCGCGCGGCCAGCAAGCAACTGGTATGGCGCTCAAAGACCAGCATGGGATGAAAAATATGCTTGCCGTAGGCGCCGTCGAAGAAGCTGAGTTGCTGCTGGCCGTGGGTAGATCGGTGAAATCGAGATCGAGTAGGATCTCGCCGCGCTGGCGGACTTGCTCGCCGCAGAGGCGGATGAACTGCTCGGTCTTTTGGAGGTGGTATGAAAAAAGTTCGCATAGGAGTGGTGGCGCTATTTTTGTTTACGGTTGTACCTCTTCTCAAAGCTCAAGATACGACAGCGTCAATTTTAGGAACAGTTACCGACCAAACGGGTGCAGTAATCCCCGGGGCAAAAATAACCGTCATGAACACTGCAACCGGGGTCATTAAGACGATCATGACGAATGCATCTGGAGACTACCAGGCAATAGATTTGCAAATTGGGCGATACCAGGTAACGGCAGAGCATGCTGGATTCAATCCGCTGACATCACAGGAATACAAGTTGGAGATCAATCAATCCGAACGCATCGACTTCAAGATGACAGTAGCGGGCAGCACGCAAACCGTGACTGTAGGAGTGCAAGCGGCCCGGATCGATACCGTCACCTCAACTGTGGGCTACTCGGTGACGGGTGCAGCGATTACCGAAATGCCGCTGAATGGCCGCGATCCACTGGACCTGGCAGAGTTGCAGCCCGGCGTTACCAATGCAAATAATCCTGGATCGGTCGACGATGGCACCAATCACCAGTCACTTGCCGGTGGACGCTCGGATAGTGTCGGCTATCTACTGGACGGTGGCGATAACAACAATCTCCTCTTTAACGCCGTGGTTTTTACGCCGAATCCAGATGCAGTTGAGGAGTTCCGTATTTTACAGAGCAATTATTCCGCTGAGTACGGACGGAACGGAGGTGGCCAGATCAGCATTGTGACAAAATCTGGCACCAACAGGCTGCACGGAAGCCTATTTGACTACGCCCGGAATGAGGCATTTGATGCCAACAGATTCTACAACAAACGCGCCAATCCAATAATACCCCGCGATAATTTGAAGCGCCAGCAATACGGTGGCACGGTAGGCGGGCCAATTGTGTTTCCACAACTGGTGAATGGGAAAGACAGATTCTTCTTCTTCTTCGCATATCAGGGGCAGAAGGAGTCTTCAACGCTCAACAATGGCGGCCAGCAGGTTTATACAACGGCGGAGTTGAACGGTGATTTTTCAGCACCCGGGACTGATCCCAATGGAGCGGTGGCGGCGTTCCTGCAGGCGCATCCGTACTATCAGGCCAATCCGCAGTCGGCGGTGGCGGGCATTATCGATCCAACAACGATTGATCCAATAACGAAAGCTTATATTGCAAAGAATTACATACCTTCCAGCCCTAATGGGTTCTTGTTGTCCACGGGCACGGCCACAGACAACTATAACCAGTACCACGGGCGCGTCGATTTTCATATTACTAACTCAGACTTACTTACAACAACCTTGGCATACCAGGATGAACGGATCTTAAGCCCATTTGATGGTTCTACCATTCCGTTTCCAGTAACAAACCAGAACCATATTTCGTACCTTGCAATTGCTTATACCAGAACATTTACGGCACACCTGCTGAACGAGTTGCGCGTTGTTGCGCAGCGCGCCAACAACCTGGCGTATCAACCAATTGGTAATCCTGCCGGACCAAGCGCTCTTGGAATTGGAATTACACCGGACGTTACAACGGGGCCGACGATCATCACTTTCGCATCTTCGCTGTTTACCGTAGGCTACACAGGACAAGGACCACTCTCATTTATCAACAACACATCTGAGTATAAGGACTCTCTATCATGGACCAAAGGCAAGCACCTAATGAAGTATGGAGTTGGATTCTCGCCATATCAAAACAACACAACCTATGACTATTTTGTGGACGGCGGGTTCTACTTGTATGGAAACTTTCAGCCGGGCAGTAGTGTCGCATCTGGCAATCCGTATGCCGATCTACTTTTTGGAGCCCCGGATTCTTTTTACCAAGGTGCAGGGGCCCTTTCCAATATTCGGACTAACTCATATTCCGCCTATGCGCAGGATGGATATAAGGCCACGAGCCGCCTGACGGTGAACTACGGATTGCGGTACGAATACAACTCCCCAAGGCGGGACACAGAGGGAAGAACGTATAGCCTGATTCCGGGCGAACAGTCAACCCGCTTTGTGAATGCACCCGTTGGTCTTGTATTTCCCGGAGATCGTGGGGCACCTGAAGGAGTGAGCTTTCCAGATTACACAAACTGGGCGCCGCGTTTTGGTTTTGCTTTAGATGCAGCAGGAGACGGAAAGACCAGTATACGAGGCGGATTCGGCATCTTCTACGACATCTTGTCGGGCGACGCCAATCTGCAGTTCAATGGCCTGCCCCCGTTCTACTCCACAGCATTTCTGTCCTATGCCCCGCTGCCTGGTGGACAGACCACAGCGCTGAATTATTTGAGCAACCCGTATGTAGCAACGGGAACAATCAATCCATTTCCGTCCAAGCCTCCAACCAGCACGGTAAGTTTTGCACCGTATCTTCCCTACGGGTCAAGTGCAAATTACTTTGTGAGAAATCATCTTAAGACTCCATACATCTACCAGTACAACCTTGATGTGCAGCGTGACTTACCCCAGGGTATGGCCTTCGACTTAGCGTATGTCGGCAACACTTCGCATGGGCTCACGTCGCCGGTTGATTACAACCCGTACGTCTTGGGAACCTATAACATGAGGTACTCGTTGTCGAACGGATATGCTCCAGGAAACAACAGTAATTACTCATGGTTGGATACGTTTGACAATGTTACATATGCAAACTACAACAGTCTGCAAGTCCGTCTGACGAAACACTTGACCGAGGCCCCGGTCGTAGGCCCCATGACTTTCACCTTTGCCTATACGCATTCGAAAAACCTGGATAACGTCTCGGGATTCCGGGAAAGAAACTATGAAGTCCCCTACTATAACCGGAGGCAGTTTTATGCCGACTCCGATACGGATGTACCCAACAACGTTGTTATCTCTGGAACGTGGTATGTTCCATTCGATAAATGGATCGAGAGTGCCCCTAAGGTAGTTACCAAGGGTTGGAGAGTATCGCCTATCTCTTCATGGAGAAGTGGATTTGCGTTGGACGTGTTGGCGGGGTTATCGCGTAATCTTGGCAACGATCCCGGGCCGTCTGGTGCCGGTGATCAAGAACTGGTTCGTGCTGATCTTGTGGGCACCAAGGTGACTACGCAGAGTCCGTATCGTGAGGTAGGCCCCGATGGAGTCGGCTCTGTATATTTCCAGCAGGCGACTTTTTCCAATGCGCGACTGCAGAATTTGCAAAACGCTGCCCTTGTTACACCGCCTACCTCTTACACATATGGAACCTTGCCGCGCAATTTCTTCCGCGGACCTACGTATGCAGACACGGATGTTGAGGTAGCCAAGCAATTCAGCGTGGCCAAAGATAAAGTGCAGGGCCAGTTCATTGTCGACTTTTTCAATATTTTCAATTCCGCGCAGTTCGGTGTGCCGAATTACGACATTGGTTCTTCAACATTCGGAGAGATTACGACCACATACGATCCAAGGATCATTCAGCTAGCTGTACGCATTACATTCTGACATCTGACAGCTCATTGAATTTCGTGAGTTGGAGGTTTGGCTGGTGGTCACGGCACGAGAATCCATTTAGATTCTGGTCCCAGTGTTCATCTCAGGAATCGCTATTTTGCACGTATGGCCATATTGCGCAGGAAGTCGAAGGTCCCGGGGGATGATGGCTCAATCCGGGTTAGGTGTGACCGGTCCCCCTTTTTCTGGAACACTTTCAAGGTGAGTTTTCGGCAGCTTGTGAGCTTGGCAGCAAGCTGCTTGCCGATGCAATTGTTTGGCGTCGAAACCCACTCCTTTCTTTCAAATCGTTAAAATGATGGCTGCCACCATCCATCGTGAGCACGCCGGGACCGTATACAGGAACCGGATAGAGCTCCATCAGCGCCCAATATCCGAGCAACAGCACCGCCGCGATCACCCACCGCGCTTTTCGGCCGCAGTAGAGCACAATCGCCGACGAGATCAGGTACACCACGGCGATCCGTTGCAGCACGCCGGATGCGCATGGTGTGCGGATCAAGCGCTGGGTAGGCATACAGAAAGATGCCGAGCGCAAAGATGATGGCGCTGCGCTTCTGCGCTTCACAGAGTGCAGCATCAACGAGCCACGCGTAGAACCCCTGACCTGGCGATCCACGCACGAAAGCCAGCACCCAGATAACAAATCGCGACCAGTCCCAGCGGAATGGTCAGCATGATGGAGGGAGTTTCTCAATATTAGGAGCGCAGCACGACAAGATGCCGACAGCCGTCACGATCCTTTTCCGGCTATTTATCGGCCTTAAACACGACCGTTCTCAAACCCGCCGGGGATTCGATTTCGTACTGAGTATCCGAGCGAACGTCTTACAAAAGCATTAGCCATATCATCAAACGGTGCACGATTTTCAATAGGAGTGACCATGTCATCGGCATTATTGATCAGCCAAGGGGTCGACACTCGCTTACTGGAGACGCTCATTGGGCTGATCCGTCAATTCGAGAACGAGCAACAGACGAATTTGCTTCTCGCTGCCCAGTGGATGGCAGACGCCTGCGAACAAGATCGTCTGATTTATCTGTTCGGGGGTGGCGGCCACACTTGCCTTGTCATGCAGGAACTGTTTTGGCGTGCGGGCGGGTTAGCAAACCTTTGTCCTATGATTGATTTTTCCATTCACCCTGTTACTCCTGCCTACATGTATCTCGGTCACGAGCGCTTGCATGATGTCGGCAATCACATTGTGTCCTACTACGGCGTCTCCCAGGATGACGTGGTCTTGTTGTTCCATAGTTACGGATTCAACGCGCCAACAATTGACGCAGCCCTGGAGTGCCAGCGTCGGAAAGCTAGGACAATCGGAATTTCTTCAAAGGCCTGGCACTGCAACGTTCCTAAGGATTTTCCACTTCGCCATCGCAGTGGCAAGACACTGTTCGACCTCACCGATATCTGCATCGACGACTATGTACCCTATGGCGATACGGTGATTTCGGTTGAAGGATTCGATCAGCCAATCACGGGGATTTCAAGCACAGTTGATTTCTATATTGCCCACCGGCTTGAGATCGAGTGCGTCAAAGAATGCGTCCGCCGGGGCGTCGTGCCTCGCGTGTGGCGCTCCGCGAATATTTCGGGAGGGGATCAGTACAATTCTGAACTTCGCGCCAAATACAACAGTCGAGTCAAGTTTCTGTGAGGAGAAAACGACATGGCTGTAAAAGAAACGGGCGTTAGCTATTACGGAATCAGCTATCCAGAGCATGCAGCACGAGACTTTACCGAAATGCGGGCTCACCACTGCACCGCAGTGTTGCTGGCGCTCAGTGAGTTCGATGTATTCTTCTGGTTTCCGAATATACCGAAAATTGTCGAAGAGGCCCGGAACCAGGGGCTTGACGTCTACCTGGATACTTGGGGGGTCGGTAAGTTTTTCGGAGGAGAGCCTCCCAGCCTCTTTCTCCAGGAGAATATTCAGAATCGGCAAATTACCGCTCTTACCGGTGAACCTGTGGCGGCAGCTTGCTTTAATACGCCAGCATTTCAAGAGTACTTTCTCGAACTGGTTGAGAAGTTGGCGCGATCCTGTGATGCCCAAGGGATATTCTGGGACGAGCCTCATTTCGCAATGCCCATCTACCCGGTTGGCTATCAGAGCACCGCAGATTGGACGTGCCGCTGCTCAGTATGTCAAAAACTATTCGAGCAGGAATATGGCTACACGATGCCGAAAGTGCTCACAGATCAGGTGAAGAGATTCCGCAGGCGGAAAGCCCGCCAGATCTTGCAGTCCGCGAGCCAGCTCGCGAAATCGATCCGTCCAGAGTGGCTACTCCGTCCAGAGTGGCTAGTCACGCAGTGTAGTCTTCCCGCTGAGAATAATTATTATCTCTCGTACGAGCGAGGCTACGATGATTGGGAACAGGTAGCCGCGTTTCCCGAATACGACATCTTTTCGACTTCAATTGTTACGAGTTACGACGCCCCCTTAGCTACTCATCAGCGCCTCGCCGAGAAGACAGTAGCCCTGGCGCGCAAGTACAAGAAAATTCCACAACGATGGATCATGAGTTATTTAGAGTCTCCCGTCGATATCGATTTTATACGGCAGATCGCCCGCACCTATGCCGATAGCGGCGTCGAGTCGATCTTTTCATGGACCTATCGCGCTGGCTTCGGAACGATCTTGTCCGCGCCCGAGCCCATCAACGCGTGGCGGACTCTGGGCGAAGCGTATAAGGAAGTCCTTGGACAGTGAATTATCGTGGCTTAGATTGAACACGTTCCTCCAAAATACTGAGATTTTCATTCTCCTGCATAATGCGAATCGCAGTTGCAATCACGGTCTGTGCTAAGAAGGGAGTCTTATCATGCAGCAGCGCACCGCATTTCCTGTCCGACCGAACCCGATCGGATGTTTGCTTCTCCTCTTGATGGGCGTATGGCCCACTGCAATGATCGGACAACTTGCTCCTCAGGCCACCACCGCCAGCCCGCTTCCAGACGACCGCTACAAGGCGGACATTCTTGTCATCGTCGCCCATTCCGACGATGAACCGGCCGGTTATCTGATCAGGGCCATCGCCGATCAGCACAAACGGGTGGCCGTCCTCGAGGGAACGCGCAGCCAAGGGGGCGGCAATGAAGTGGGTTACGAACAGGCCGCTGCGATCGGGGAAGTCCGGGAAATTGAGGCGCGCCGGGCGCTGGCTTCGATCGGCGTCTTCAACGTCTGGTTCATGAGCGGCACCACCGACACGCCCGGCGACAATGTTCTGCGCTCGCTCGAAACCTGGGGCCACGGTGCGGCGCTCGAGGAGGCAGTGCGCATTGTCCGGCTCACTCGCCCGGAAGTCATCCTCACATGGTTGCCTCATTTTGTAGTAGGAGAAAATCATGGCGATCATCAGGCTTCCGCTGTGATCGCCACGGAAGCCTTTGACATGGCGGGGGATCCGACCGCATTTCCGGAACAGGTTTCCTTTCCACGCGACCGCAAGGGGATCGGTAACCTTACCGAGGGACTGCGCCCGTGGCAGCCCGAAAAGCTTTATTTCTTCTCTGATGCGTCGCAGATGGCGTTTATGAAGGAACAAGGTCCAGTCTATTCCGCGATGGATGTTTCTCCGTCCCTTCATATGCCCTACTACCGGGCCGCGGTCCTGGAAGAGTCCTACTATTTGACCCAGGGCGAAACAGGGCAGGCGGCGAAGGCCGCTCTTGCAACCGGAAATTTCAAGTACTTTCAGCTTCCTGATCGATTCATTCTTGGCAAATCGCTGGTGGGTGGCGCCGTCGCCGGGGATATTTTTGAGGGCGCCGTTCGGGGGCCCATCCCATTTGCGCCCGTTTGCGGCTATCGTCCGCAAGCCCGCGAGGGGATCTCCATCGAACTGGGAGACCCTTGGGCCTTTTACCGGAAATTCTGGCCTGCTCACGGCATTGGACACCTTGCCGATTTGATGAAAGTGCCGGAGATAGGAGTCGACCCGGGTGGCACACTGGAGCTGCCTTTTTTGCTCCATAACGACACGGATCAACTTCAGACAATTAACTTGAGCGCTGACCTTCCATCCGGCTGGACCGAGAAGGCCGCTGCTACGCAGTATTCGGTGCGGCCGCAGGATGTCTATCCTGTGTGGTTCGTTCTCACCGCTCCCACGGAAAACGGAGGCAACTGGCAGCAGATTACGTGGCGAGCTGAATCCAGAGGCCAGACCGTAGGTTCCGTAATAGTCAAAATTTTGTTGAATGCAGAGGATTCCAGGGCCGGATGGGGTGCCGGTTCCATCTCGATCCGGCGCCAACACGGCTGTCCGGTTAAACTCGATGGACTGGGTTGCAAGTAGATTGCAAGACAGCATCGCGGATTACTTGGAGGCCAATGCGTTGGGCTTCCATGGCTGTCGTGTTGGGGCGGTAACGGTGACCCTCGATTCGCCGTGCTATCCATGAAGTCGAGTTTGATGAACCGGCCCCCCCATTCGCGAACGAGTGTCCGGCAAGTCTGGCGCATATACTCCTGCGCTCCCGGATGGGTTGTGTCCAGGGCGTAAAGCACATCCGTCTTCTGGTCCCAGACGTCGCCAATGGGAACCGGCTGGCCCTTGGCATTGTGCGCCAGCCAGTCCTTGTGGTACTCGTAGATCCACGCTCGGCTTGTCACCTCAAACGGCGCAGTCCATAAGCCGAATGTCAGGCCCTCTCCGATAAGGTAATGCCCGACAAACCGCAAACCATCCGGAAATTGTGTCGCATTGGGAGTTGTATATTCTCGCGGGCGTACTGATAGCCTTCATAAATTTGGAAATACTTATAACCCAATGACTTCAGATTACTTCAGATGTTCGGCTTGCCAGTCGGCATTGGCCAAGGTCTCGCCTTCGTTGATGGCGCCATAGTAGACGGTCCAACTCCACCAACCGATGTCAGCAAGCGCTACTCAATCGGTTGGAGCCTATCTTCGAGCCGATATTCGATGATGCCAGCTTTGGGTATCGGCGAGGGCGATCGACGAAGGACGCACTACGCAAGCTCTGGAAAGAAATTCAAGGTGGGTCGGAGTGGATCGTGGATGCGGATCTCCGAGACTTTTTCGGGTCCGCGGAACACGAGAAACTCCTCACGCTGGTAGCTCAGCGAGTAGCCGACGGCCGCGTGCTTCGCCTCATCAGGGCGATGCTCAAAGCGGGAAGCTACGGCAAAGGGCGGCTCTTTCCTAGCGAGCGTGGGACGCCGCAAGGTGGCGTGGTTTCGCCCCTGCTCAGTAACATTCTTCTGACGCCGTTCGATCGGGAGATGCGACTGAGAGGATATCAGCTGACGAGGTTTGCCGACGACTGGGTGGTTACCTGTAAATCGGCAGCGGAGGCACGTTCCGCGGTAGAGACGGCACGCCGAATCCTGAAACAACTGGGCGTGGAGTTACATCCGCAAAAGACGCGGATTGTCCATGTCCAACAAGGCTTCGAGTTTCTCGGCTACCTAATCAAGCGCGCGAAGACACCGTTGGATCTTCCCGCAAGCAAGATTCGTAGCCGTGTCCGGCATGGTGCGCTCTACGCGTACCCCAAGGCGAAGTCGATCCAGCGTTTCAAGGATGAGGTTCGGCAGCGAACCAAGCGAACTATCCCTCTGTCCACCCCAGAGCTGATTACGGCGCTTAACCCACTCTTGCGGGGTTGGGGCGAGTACTATAAGCGCGCCAACGTTCGCAGGCTCTTTCATCGTCTCGATCACTGGATCCGACGACGGATCTGGTCGCATCGCTGTAAGCATTGGCGTAACGCGGGCTGGACGCAGCTGCCTATGACTCAGCTTTACGGTGAGTACGAGCTTGTTCGCTTATTCGATTTAATACCTTCTCTCTCACCCGGCGCGACTAAATCTTTGTGAAAGCTGCATGCGGGAAACCCGCACGTGCAGTTTGAGCGGCGGACGGAGGCCGACGGAGGCCAGCGTGCAAGCGCGCCTCCTCCGACCCGACTGCAATGAAACTTGCCCAGACTTCGTTATTGCGGGTTGCGATCCTGCGCGTTCAAAAACTGTAGATTTCGGCACAAGGGTAAAATGTGGAATCTGCCGACGGAATCACTGTGTATTCAGTAAGGGTGCACAGGATCAGAAGGGAGGATTTTGGTACGCCCCCAGAAAATGCTTATTCAGTTTGAGCATCCATCATCTTGATAGTGGGGCAACGATTTTCTAGAGCAAGGGAGCACATCGACCGCTGCCTTGTTCTCGCCCAGTCGAGCGAGCTCACAGTAAGCACACCGCAGTAACGGCACGTGTGCTATGGCGGACCGCCATCAGTCACCTCAAAACGCGGAGTTCGCTTTGGCGTACGCCATAGAGTTTGGAGGCATTCATCGATCGGACGAATTTACAACGTAAACGAATGCGCGCGGAGAGACCTGTGCGAAAGTGATACTAGTGATACCGTTTTTATGGTCAATGCAGGTCGTTAGAGGTCGCCGGAGGCAACAGACCCTAAGTCGAGAATGTGCTTGAAACCATCACAAACACAGGGTATTATCGCTATGTGTAGGAATCACCAGGACTTGCTAGAAACGGCGGTAATCGAATCCCTCCCTCTCCGCCATCATTGGTTCACACCGCTTGCCAAGAAGCCCCCGTCGACAACAAGAACCTGCCCTGTTACGAACGAAGCTGCATCGGAAGCGAGATCAGTGGCTGCGCCGATCAACTCTTCCGTCTGGCCGAAACAGCCCGTCGGCGTGCCCTAGGAACTACGTTTCATTACAGCCGCCGCCTGTTGGGCAATCAGTCCGAGACCGCGATCGCCTGCCTCTTTGCGCAAGGATTCCAGATGGGCGAAGCCACTGGATCGGTTGCCTGATATCATCTCGATCTCAGCCAGCGCCAGGCGTGCCTCAAGCGCGTTGGTCACGAATCCAGTTCTGGTAGCTTCGGCGATAACCCGCTGCAGACGAGTAGCGGCGGCAGTTCTGGCGGCTGGGGTGTTGGCAGCTGCACGCACCCGGGCCGCAGTTACCGCGACGAAAAATTCGACCTCGCGGTCATGATACTTCTCCGCGAGACCCTGGGCTTGATCGATGGCCTTTTTGGCGTCGTCAGTTTTCCCTTGTTCGAGCAAGGCTCGGGATAAAACCGCGTTTGCCAGGGACTCATCGCGGAGCGCGTTCTCTCTGGCAAATTCGTCGGCCACCCGGCTGGCGATGGCCTCGGCAGAAGCAGCGTCGTGTTCATCGATGGCGAGTTCCGCCAGATCCAGTTGAAAGCGATTGGAACTTTGCTTATCCCCGATCTCATCAAAAATGGCAACCGCTTCCGACTCGTACTTACGGGCCTGTTCCAGGCTGCCTTCCATCCGGACCGCGTTCCCCAACCCGGCGAGGCCGATGGCTGCCTTTTCCCGGTCGCCGATGCGACGACACAGGTCGACCGATTCCTGATCGGCCTTCTTTGCCGCTTCGTGGTCTCCGGTGGCAAGCAACACCACTCCGAGCGCACCTTCGGCCAGCGCGATTCCGTCAGGGTTCTCGATTTCCTGGTCTGCGGCCATGGATTCTTCGTACTTCTGGCGCGCGCCCTTCAGATCGCCCAAGGCAAGCAAAACGTCGCCCAGATCATCAAGTTCGTTGGCCACGCCCAGCTTGTTTCCAATCTGGCGGAAAGTAGCGAGAGCTTGCTCGTACATTCGCTTGGCCCCCACCGTATCGCCCTTGTTTTCCAACGCAATTCCGCTGAAGTTGATGGCTCTGGCAACTCCTCTCTGGTCGTGGGTTGCCTCGTAGATCTGCTTACTTTCGGCGGCTGCCCGAATGGCTTCATCCGACTGGCCAAGATTGGAAAGCGCCCAGGCCTCGTCTGTGCGAGCCTCAGCAAACAGGATGGATGCTCCCGAAGCTTGCGCTTTCGCGGCAGCCCGTACACACGAGGCTTCATCCCGCTTGTAGTCTCCAAGAGATTCGGCCGCGCGTGCCTCGGCGAGGTCAATGCGCGGATCGTCGTTCAGCGGAGGCGGCAGTTTCTGCAAAGCTTCCACGGTTTCGAGCGCATCTTTCCCTTTGCCTGCACTGACCTGCGCATGAGCCAAGGCCAACCCGTAGTCCAGGCTGTCGGGGAAAAACGCGAAGAGAGCCCGGTAGGTGTCGATTGCCTTCTCCCAATTCTTCGACATCTCCTGGTAACGCCCCTCCACCAGCAGACGCTCGGCCCGTGGCAGGTTGGCCGAAAGTTCGAAGGCTCGTCTGGCTTCTATTCTGGCGTTTTCGTCGTACCCTAGGGTGGCCCAGGCCGTGGCTAATGCAGAATGGGACGGGGCGTAATCCGGTTCGAAAGCGACCGCCTTCTGCAAAGAGTCGCGGGCCGACAAGGCATCAAACACCCGCAGCTTGGCCAATCCCTCCGAGTAGAGACGCGCGGCGTCGTGGTTCGAGGGCAACGCCACCGCAACTTCGGCTGCTTCCCGGCGCGTGACCGCCTGAACCCCAAGCTTGGCGCGTAACTGTTCGCCGGCGCGTGAAACCAGATCGAAGAGATGAGCCTCAGTTCCGGTCTCCGACATGGCGGCCATGGTTTCGCCATCGCGAGTGCCTTGCAGCAACAGGTCCATGCGCACCTGATCTCCGGAATCCTTCCCGAGACTGGCGTACGAGCCGACGACCACGTAATCGGCGTTGAGGTTCTTGCCGATCCTGGCCAGACTGTCTTTTTCCAGGCTGTCGACATCCGGAAGAGAGAGCTCAATTCTGCTCCGCGCCACACTCTCTTCGGGCACGGTGCGCAGCTGTTCGCCGGCCGAGAGTTCGGTGGTCAGCCAATCCGACAAGGCGGTTGAAATCCAGGCCTGGTCCGAGCGCCCCGACAAGTTCCTGAAACCGAGAACCGCCACCGAGCGGCGAGGTACCACCACAGGCGCCACGGATGCGTTTGGTCGCGGAAGGAAATAATAAGCTGCAGCCACAGCAACGCTCAGCACTGGGACCACAACCATTGCCTGCCAACTCAGCCACCACCGGGCGCGCGCACCGGCTTGAGCCAGGCTTGGCGTTGTCGCCGGCTCCTGCCGCGGTGACTGCAGATCGGGATCTGATGCGTGCGCCGCCGCCGGCCTTACGCCATTTTCATCATGATCATGAACCGGTGCGATAAAGCGGTACCCACGCCGGTGCAGGGTCTCAATAAAGCGTGGGTTCTCCGAGGAATCCCCCAGCGCCAGGCGCAGCTTGCTCATGGACTTGTTGAGACTGCGGTCGAAATCCACAAACGTATCGGCCGACCAGAGTTTCCGGCGAAGGTCCTCCCGCGTCACCAGCTCGCCGGGGGACTCCAGCAAAAGAGCCAGAATATGAAAGGGTTGTTCTTCCAGCCGGATTCGAACCCCGTACTTGCGCAGTTCAGCGGTGCGGAGATCCACCTCAAAAACGCCGAAGCGTAGCGTGCGGTGAGCCTGAGTTGGAGAGACAGCTTCCATAGCGGGCGCCGGACGGGTGGTTCACTCGATCCGCGAAGTTAGCACGTAGTACCGTTGTCTATCAAGAATTCCCTTCACGGTGGGCAGAAAAGAAATTGGGGGAATCCGTCCACCCCAGACGGCCGGGAATAAGATTCCACAACTACCGTGGCATCAATCACATGGACGGGAGCACGCAGATGACATCCGAGTGCATTGACATCCTCAGCCAGAAGCCGGAAAACTAACTCGCCATCCCCCGGCCGCCAGAGATTGCTATGCTGCCCGCTCCATCCCAAGTCAGATCGTCCCCGTTTTCCCGGCGCCACTTCTTGCGCACAATCGGACTTGGCGGCCTGGGAAGCATCACTTTAGCAACTCCGCGATGGCTCTCGACAGCGGACAAATCAGTTGTGCCGCCGCAAAAGCCGATTCGTTCCGCCGGCGATCAGGCCATGGCGGACCGCGTGCGCCAGGAGTTTCTGCACGCCTGGAACGGCTACAAACAATTTGCCTGGGGGCACGATCAGCTCAGGCCCTTGAGCAAGAGCTATCACGACTGGTATGCCGCACCGCTCTATCTGACGCAGGTGGACGCGCTGGACACGATGATCTTGATGGGGCTTAACGCCGAGGCGGCCAGCACTCGGGAATTCATCGTCCACAACTTGACCTTCGATCGCGATATCTACGTAAAGAACTTCGAGATCACGATCCGGGTGTTGGGCGGCCTGCTCAGCAGCTATCAACTCAGTGGCGATAAGCGTCTGCTGGAGTTAGCGCAGGATCTCGGAAACCGGCTGCTGCCGGTTTTCAATTCTCCCACCGGCATGCCTTATGTGAACGTGAACCTGAGGAGCGGCGCAGTTCGGGGCGAACAAACCAATCCAGCCGAAGTTGGCACGCTTCTGGTGGAGTTTGGCGCCCTGAGCAAATTGACCGGGAACCCAGCCTACTATGACAAGGCCAAGCGCGCAGTAGTCGAACTTTACAATCGCAGATCCTCGATCGGGTTGGTCGGAGCGGGAATCAACATCAGAACCGGCGCCTGGACTGACCCCGCCAGCTTCATCGGCGGGGGAATCGATTCCTATTACGAATATCTGCTGAAGTGCTGGTTGCTGTTTGGCGACAGCGACTGTGAACGGATGTGGCAATCGAGCATCGAGGCCGTGAACAAGTATGTTGCCGACGATGGCCCGGCTGGACTCTGGTACGGCGAAGTAAACATGAATACGGGCGCGCGGGTGGGGACGATTTTTGGTTCGCTGGATGCGTTCTTTCCCGGCACTCTCGCTCTATCCGGCGATCTCGACCGCGCTCGCCGGCTGGAAGAATCCTGTTTCAAAATGTGGACCGCCTTTGGCGTCGAGCCGCAGGAGTTGGACTATTCCAGGATGAAGATTGCTTACGACGGATATCCGCTCCAACCTGAGATCATCGAATCGGCTTTCTACCTCTATCGCTTTACCAATGATTCCCGCTATCTCGACATGGGGCACACGTTCTTTGACAGCCTGGTGAAATATTGCCGCACTGACATCGCCTACGCCGCGCTGAAGAACGTGGAAACGAAGGAAAAGAAGGATGAGATGGAGAGCTATTTCCTGGCGGAAACCTTGAAATATCTCTACCTGCTCTTTGCTCCGCCCGCGACGTTGGACTTGACCCAAGTCGTCTTCAACACCGAAGCCCACCCAATCCGGCGAAACTGGTAACATGATGGGTGAATAACCGCCTGCGCTTCCCTCTCCTGCCAGGCTACCTTGCCGGGCGTGCCCCAAGACCGCCTGAAACTGGGCCTGTGACACCCGCCACAACTATTTCTAACCGCTTTCTGATCAACCGGATAGCGGGGAATGTACAGATAACATCCCGGTGCATTGACTGGCGCGGCCTACGGGCGCAGACTTTGCCGCCAAATGATGGCTCAAGCAACACTTGCGCACGGTGCGCATGGCCCATTCTCCCCGTGTTTACCAGACTCCGGCTACGCCCTGTCGCGTTTTGCAGTTTCGCACCGACACGCATCCCGAAATCTTTACGCATCCCGAAATCTTGAGGAGGTCTCTATGAAGGCTCTGCCCGACTCTAAGTATTGTGATCGTCGCTGGACACACCGCTTCAGGATTGCTCTCGGATTAGCGGCCTGCCTTATGCTGCTCGCGTCTTCGGAGCGCTCGCTGGCCCAGGAATTCCGCGCCATTTTGACCGGAGACGTCACCGACCCTGACGGGAGAGCCGTGGTCGGGGCCACCGTCACCGCCATCAACAATGACACGAAATCAACCTACACAGCCCAGACCAGCAATGCCGGCGTCTACTACATTCCGTACGTGGTGCCCGGCACCTATACGGTGAAGGCCACCGCCGCTGGGTTCAAGACTGCGGTGCAGGACAAAGTCGAACTGCTGGCGGGCAAGTATTTCGGGCAGGATTTCAAACTGGAAGTGGGCGCGTTCCACGAAACCGTGGAAGTGACGGCAGCGCCGCCCATGATCGAAACGGCCAATGGATCGGGCGGCACGATCCTCGATGAGAAGACCGTCACCGGGATGCCTCTCGACGGCCGCCAGGTTTACATGCTGATCGGCACCACCCCCGGCTCTCAATTCACTCAAACCACATTTGGCCCCGGCGGATATTCCGGAACCCGTGGCTGGGACAACACAAATGCCTACATCATCGGCGGCGGCGCCCCGACCGGGAACTTTACCGGCGCTTTAGGCGGATACAACCAGTTCACGCTGGATGGCACCAACATCACCCAGCAGACCACCTACAACAACCAGAATGCCGGGGCCTGGAACGTCGCTCCGAACGTGGATGCGATTCAGGAAGTCAACGTCATGGCTTCTACCTACGACGCCCGTTACAGCCGCACCGGCGGCGGTACGATCAACATCGTCACCAAGAACGGCACCAACCGGTTTCACGGGGATCTCTTTGAGTTTTATGAAGGCGCCCTTTTCAACGCCAACTTTGTCCAGAACATCGACCGTTCTATCCCTCGCCAAGGCATGACGCAAAACCAATTCGGCGGAACCTTCGGCGGGCCCATCATCAAGAACAAGCTCTTTTTCTTCGGCAGCTATGAGGGTTACCGCGAATCCATCGCCGGTAACGTTCTGACGGCAGTGCCTCCGGCCTACTTACTCCCAGGCTATAACGGCAATTCCGGGGTGAACTTTGGACTGATTCAGCAAAACGATCCTCAGGACTTCCCTAATGGCGTTGCCGTTTTTGACCCCTCGACCACGTACTGCAACGAGACTGGAGCAGCACCGGGCCTGGCTGGCGTGGACAGTTGCGCCAGCCCGAACGATCTGGTTCGCAGCGAATTTCCCAATGACACGATGCCGGCCAGTGCGATGAACCAATACGCACTCAAGTTGCTGACGCTTTACCCTTTGCCGAACGTTCCCGGACGGCAGAATTCGCTGACCAACAACTACTTCGCCAACACCCCCGATATCTATTCTTACAACCAATACATGGTCCGGGTGGATTACAACACCAGCGACAAAACCAAGTGGTACAGCTTTTATGAATATCAACCGGGCAGTGAGAACCGAAGCACCAACGGGCTCCTTGGGCTGGCCGAGAATGGCAACGTGGATCACACGAGAAAGAGCTGGACCGCGGCGCAGGACATGACCCACATGTTCTCGCCGACTTTTCTGGCAGACTTCAAAGTCTCCTTCTCCCGCTTTGCCGATCATTCTCCGGACGGGGACTTCGGCGCGGCGGTGAACGCCAGTACGTTCTTCGGCGCCGGCTTCAGCATGCCGGACATACCCACTACGACCTTCAAGGACTTACCGGAGATCAACAGCGTGGGCAATGCCGGGGCGAGCGGCACAGGAGGCTTCACCAACATCATCGGCAACGCCATAACCAATGACGCGACGACCAATGTCATTCTGGACGCCGACTTCACCAAGACCAAAGGAGCTCATAGCATCCACTTTGGAGGCGTGTATGCCGAGTTCCAATACGGCGATCCGCAGTCGGTGGGCAACGCCAACGGGCAATTCAATTTTGGCTCCGCGGCCACGCAATACAACGGCACGAACGGTTATTGCTGGCCGGTTACCGCCATTCCCTGCACGGCCGGGACACCGCTGCCGAACGGCTTAGGTTTGGCCGATATGCTGCTGGGCTATCCCGACGGCGGTCACGTTGATTACAACTACACCATCATGGAGGGCCAACCGGCGTGGGCGCTCTATGCGCAGGACGACTGGAAAGTAAATCATCGGCTCACCCTGAATCTAGGCATACGCTACGACGTACAGCGAGGCCTGCGGGAACGTCACAACGCCTTGAACCGTGGAGTCTGCTTCACTTGCGTCAACCCCGTCAGCAGCGATCCGACCTATCAGGCAAACGTGGCGAGCACAGCGAACCAGGCTGCGTGGACGGCTGCCGGCGTCAATCCGGCCAGCCTCACCTCGGTTCTCGGCGGCATTCAATATGCCGGCATTAACGGCCAGTCGCGGGATGGATACAACACCGACTGGTCGAACATTGCGCCTCGAGTCGGGTTCGCCTTTTCCCTAAACCCCAAGACGGTAATCCGCGGCGGATGGGGTTACATGTTCGGCGGCGGCTTGGAAGGCGGAACAACATACGGTTACACGGCGAGCACTGGTTATATTTCATCGGTCGATTTCGGTGCTCTTCCCAACGCTCCGGGCTATGGCGCCGACTACAACGGCTATTCCTTCGCCAGCGGCACTCCGTACTCAGGTGTGATCCATCCACAGACCACCACGCTCGGCATGCTTACCAATATTGGCAGTGGTTGGGCCATGGATTTCCCGGGGCGGAAAATTCCCAAAACCATGATTATGTCTGTGGGCATTCAACGCGAACTGCCACAGAGCATTGTTGTGGATGCGCGCTACTCAGGCAATTTCGCCAGCCGTCTGCGTGTCTACAACACCGTCAACAACTTCGCCACGCTGGAGGAGGTGCAACAACACATCGCGGCAGACGCAGCCGGTCAGACTGATAATTGGGTAACACAGGTACCGAACCCTTACTACAACGTGCCGGCTTTCGCGAATACTGGCTGCGGGTACGAGCAAACGGTCCCGGCCATCTATCTGCTGGCCCCGCTCAGCCAGTATTGTTCCGGCGGCGAGTACCAATGGAACCTTCCTGTCGGCAAAACCTGGTACAACGCTCTGGAAGTGAAACTCACCAAGCGGGCGGGAAATGGTTTGACCTTCAATGTCGCCTACACCTACTCGAAGACCATGCAGGCCACGAGCTACAACGGGGTTGGCCCGGCCAACGGCTATGGCGATAACCCCTATAGCGCCGGAGAGTGGCCATGGCAGTTCCCCAATCCCACCCACGAGGTCTCGGACTACGATCGCACGCACATGCTGGCCACGACGGCAACCTGGGAATTGCCATTCGGGAAAGGCAAGCCTCTGTTGGCAAGTCCCCCGGCCGGGCTCGGCTATGTCGTGAATAACTGGAGCCTAAGTGGGATATTCGCATACAGCTCGGGCAACCCGGTAAGGCTGCCGTCGACCAGCGGATGGAATTATGTTTCCAGCCACTCGCTTAAGCCTGAGGGCGGACCCTCCTACACGCAATGGGTATGGAACAATGACGGCTTCCCGCTGGGCTGCAGCACCGGGACGCCCGGTTGCCCTGCGCAGGGGATCCCAACGGCGTGGGTCTACGATTCCGCAGTTTCGCCGTGGGGAATCGGCTACTTGAGAGACTTTTACTCGGGGGTGCGAAACCCGTCGATCCCCAACCTCGATCTAACGCTGGCAAAGAATTTTCCCATCACGGAATCGAAGCGGCTTGAGCTGCGCTGGGATGTGTTCAACGTGTTCAATAATCGCCTTTACAACGGACCCGACACCACGCCCAGCGATGTTCCCACTTGCAGTCCCACACCGAATGGTGCTCCGGAATGCACCGGCTATGGAAACATCGACACCACTCAGCAGCTGAATTTCCCAAGGAGAATGCAGGTCGCGCTCAAGTTCCTTTTTTAGCAGCTGATGGGCTATTTGCGGGATCAGTCGATTTCTATAAGGGCCCGGCTACGTTCCTTAACGTCTTGCTTTGCTGATGACCGGAAAGTACTTGCACTCCCGCCGCCCAAGGGAGAATCGTCTCATACCGTATCTGTAAAAATTTATAAGCCGTTGCCCAAGAACGAGAAATTTATGACGCCACGAATCTGCCTCAATCTGCTCCCGATCTTGTTGGTTTCGTCTTCCCTGCTCTGCGGTGCTCAGACTCAACCCCCGAACCCGCCTGACCTAAGTAAAGACCCGACGCTTTATGTCGTCGGTTATGCCCACCTCGATACGGAGTGGCGTTGGGAGTATCCCCAGGTCATCGACGAATACATCCGCAAGACCATGGAGGATAACTTCAAGCTATTCGACAAGTATCCTCACTATGTTTTCAATTTCAGCGGGGCCAACCGCTATCGCTTCATGAAGGAGTACTTCCCGGCCGATTATGCGAGGCTGAAAACGTATGTGGACGAGGGCCGCTGGTACCCGGCAGGATCGTCGATGGAAGAAGGTGACGTCAACGCGCCCAGCGCCGAGGCGATTATCCGGCAGATTCTGTACGGCAATAACTGGTTCCGCAGGGAGTTCGGCAAGGCCAGCGCGGAATATATGCTGCCGGATTGTTTCGGATTTCCCGCATCCCTGCCGACCATCCTGGCGCACTCCGGGGTGAAGGGCTTCTCCACCCAGAAGCTGGTGTGGGGTTCATCGGCCCCGGGCGGAGGCCCGCAGTCGCCGGAGAGAACGCCGGAAGGAACTCCGTTCAACGTGGGCGTCTGGGTCGGACCCGATGGCGAGGGCGTTCTCGCCGGTCTCAATCCCGGAGGCTATGGCTCCAGTATCGAGAACGATCTCAGCCAGCCGCTGTCTCAATCCCGGAGGCTATGGCTCCAGTATCGAGAACGATCTCAGCCAGCCGCTGCCGCCCCATCCGCCCGACGCCGCGCTGGAGAAGCTGCGCAAGAACGTGCAGGAACTGCGACAAAAGCTGGAGCAGGAAGATCGGAGTGGAAAGCTCGATCCGAAAGAACTCCACGAATACTACGCTCTGCGAACCCAGCGTGATGCACTCACGCGAGCCCGGCAGGAGAGCGAGTTGGATCGCTACCAGGACAATTGGGCTGCGCGCGTTGCCCAGAACGGCAAAGTGAGCGGCGTCTTCACGGATTATCACTACTACGGCACCGGCGATATCGGTGGAACTCCCGAGGAAGAATCGGTGAAGCGCCTCGAAGCCATTGTGACCAAGGCAACCATCAGCCTGCCGCCGCCGGGGGAATTCGATGTTCCTGGGAGGCCGCATCCGGAGTGGCCTGCGGTCAAGGTGGGCGATGGCCCCGTTCACGTCATTTCCGCGAAAGCGGACCAGATGTTTCTCGATATCACACCGGCGCAAGCAACCGGCCTTCCACGCTACACCGGCGAGATGGAACTGACAAATCACTCGGCGGGTTCGCTGACGTCGCAGGCATATCAGAAACGCTGGCTGCGCAAGGAGGAGTTGCTGGCCGATGCCGCAGAAAAGGCCTCCGTCACAGCGGAGTGGATGGGCGCCCGGCCGTATCCGTTGCCCCGCCTGAACGATGCCTGGACTCTGGAGATGGGCGGACACTTCCACGACATCGCGGCCGGAACCGCTACCCCCAAATCGTACGAGTTCGCGTGGAACGACGACGTAATCGCCATGAACCAGTTCGCCGGCGTGCTCACCAATGCCACCGAAGGAGTCGCCGCGGCACTGGACACCCAAACCAAGGGCGTGCCTCTGGTCATATTCAACCCGCTGAATGTGGCCCGCGAAGATGTTGTGGAAGCGAAGATTGATTTCCCGGGCGGCATGCCGAAGGCGGTTCGTGTGACCGGTCCGGATGGCAAGGAGGTTCCGGCACAGGTTTCAGGCGGCAATGTGATCTTCGTGGCCAGCATGCCTTCCGTGGGCTACGCCGTTTACGATGTCGAGCCCGCTGCTGCTGCATCCCAGGCCCAATCGCCGTTGCGAGTGTCGAACCAGGGACTCGAGAATCAGTATTACCGCGTCAAACTGAATGCCGATGGCGATGTCGCCAGCATCTTCGACAAGACAATCGGCAGAGAACTACTGTCGGCCCCGGCACGCCTCGCCATCTCCTACGATAATCCCGCGCAGTGGCCGGCATGGAACATGGACTGGGAGCAGGAACAAGCGGCGCCCAAGGCATTCGTCGCAGGGGCGACGCAGGTTCGAGTGGTCGAAGACGGCGCGGCACGCGTGGCGGTGGAAGTTTCGCGCGAAACGGCCGGCTCGCGATTCATTCAGACCATCCGGCTCACGGCGGGCGACGCGGGAAAACGTGTCGAGTTCGGCAACGTCATCGACTGGAACACGCGCGAATCGAACCTCAAGGCAACTTTCCCGCTCACTGCGTCGAACCATATGGCCACCTATAACTGGGACATCGGCACCATCGAGCGTCCCACGGCGGAGCCGAAGAAATTCGAAGTGCCATCCCATCAGTGGATCGATCTGACCGACATGAGCGGCGAGTTCGGTGCGACCATCCTTACCGATTGCAGGAATGGATCCGACAAGCCGACCGACAACACGATCCGCCTCACACTCATCCGAACTCCCGGGATAGCCGGAGGCTATGCCGACCAGGCCACGCAAGATATTGGACACCACGAGTTCGTTTACGGGCTTACCGGACATGCCGCCGGCTGGCGCGACGCACAAACCGACTGGCAAGCGCAACGACTGAACGCTCTCCTCATCGCTTTCGAAACTGCTAAGCACACAGGTGCTCTGGGCCGCGCGTTTTCGCTGCTGAAAGTCAGCAACCCGCGGATACGGGTGCTGGCGCTAAAGAAAGCCGAAGAAAGCGACGAGACCATCGTGCGCCTGGTGGAGCTCGATGGCAGGCCGCAACCCGGCGTCCGCGTATCGTTTGCCGCGCCGATCATGGCAGCCAGAGAAGTAAACGGGCAGGAGCAGCCGGTTGGCCCGGCGACCGTAACTGGTGGTGTGCTGGTAACTTCGTTCAGCGCGTATCAGCCGCGCACGTTCGCGGTCCGGCTGGCCGGTGCGTCCACCAAAACCGCGGGAGTGCGCTCCGTCCCCGTGGCACTGTCCTACGACCTGGCGACTGCCAGCAACGACGGCGCCCGCACTGATGCCGGGTTTGACGGCAAAGGCAACGCATTCGCCGCCGAGATGCTTCCGGTCGAGATCACCTTCAACGGCGTGCGCTTTCAACTTGCTCCGGCCAAGACCGGCGTGCCCAATGCAATAGTCGCCAAGGGTCAGACGATCGCTCTGCCCAACGGTTCCTACAATCGCGTCTACCTACTCGCGGCATCGTCGGATGGCGATCAGAAAGCCACGTTCGCAATAGGATCGAGAAAAGTCGACCTCAATATTCAAGACTGGGGCGGATTCATCGGACAGTGGGATGACCGGCTGTGGACTTCGAAGGACACTTCGAACGACGACTATGGTGACATGGTCGGCCTCAAGCCGGGCTACATTAAGCGCGCCGACCTGGCCTGGTACTGCGATCATCATCACGACGCCGCGGGCAAGAACGTCGCTTACTCGTATTCCTATCTGTTCGGCTATGCCGTCGATCTGCCGTCCGGTGCGACGACCCTCAGGCTCCCGGACAATGACAGGATCCGCATTCTGGCCATCTCCGTCGCCGATGAGAATCCGGAAGTAAAGCCAGCACAGCCCCTGTACGATGTGCTTCCTTCCGCGAACCCCGGGCCGAGCGACTTCACGCTCTCGGCATCTTCGTCGAATCTGTCGATCACGCAGGGCAGAAGTGCCACCACTGGGGTCATGGTGATCCCGTGGGGTAGTTTCCATGGCAGCGTCGATCTGAGTGCATCGGGTCTACCGCCAGGAGTGACCGCGTCCTTCAGTCCGGCCAGCACTGCCGGGTCCAGCACGATGACGCTAACCGCGGCCGGTTCGGCAGCTCCCATAACTGCGACCGTCACCATCACCGGCGTTTCCGGCAATGTGTCCCATCGCATCACCAGCACAGTCACCGTCACTGCGGTCTTGACCGGGACGGTACCGGTCGATCTCTCCTCGGCCTACAACGTCACCGGCATTTACAACGACGGTTCCACGTTCGCACGGGACGCGAGTCTGGACGAAGTCGGCTACTCCTTTTCTGAGCAACAGATAGGCTCCGAGCAGGGAGGAGACGGCGTGGTTTTCAAACTCGGACCGGCCAATGCGCCGGACGCGGTTACCAGCCAGACGGTCGCTCTGCCGGCCGGCAAGTTCACTAGCCTCAAAATCCTCGCCACCGCGGTCAACGGCGGGCAGGAGCTGCAGACTTTCGCCGTCACCTACGCCGACGGCACATCTTCTCCCTTCACGCAGAGCCTGAGCGACTGGGTCGCGCCAAGGACCTTTCCCGGTGAGTCCGTGGCGGTGAGCACGCCCTATCGCCTGACCGCAGACGGATCGAAGGACAGCCGTACATTCCATGCCTATGCCTACTCCTTCGCGCTCGACAGGAACAAGGTAGTCCGCAGCGTCAGCCTGCCGGACAACCGGAATGTGTTGGTCCTCGCCATGACGCTCGCTCCGTAACCGCCACTTCTTCTCAAACGGAAGTGGACATGGCCGCATGTATCGATAACGTCATTCTTGAAATGGCGATGCCTGCGTACACTGGTAGCGACGGAGTTGACTGTCGAGCGTCACATAGTATCCTGACGCTGTGCACGAGGGATTAAGACATGATCGCGGTGCATGAAGAACTCCTCCAGGAATTTCATAAGTTCGCCTCGGGCGCTCCCACGGCTCAAATCCTCATGAAACATATCGCCCAGCGCCTGCATGAAACCAAGGCCCGTTACAACTGGGTAGGTTTTTATCTCGTCGATCCGGCCGACCCGGGCTTTCTCGTGGTGGGACCCTATGCCGGCAGCTTTTCACCCAACGTGCGCATTCCTCTCGACACGGGGCTCTGCGGGGCCGCGGCCACCGGTGGCCACACCGTGGTCGTGGATGATGTCAACCAGGATCCGCGCTATCTTCCCGGCTCGTCCATGGTGATCAGTGAGATTGTTGTCCCCATTTCGGTGAAAGGAAAGCTCGCAGGTGAACTTGATATCGAGAGCTATTTCCCCGGCACGTTCATCAGGCCCGAAAAAGACTTTGTGGAAGCTTGCGCCGCGGTCGTCAGAGACTACTTAGGGAAGGCGCAGCCCGCCTGAGGCGGGTCCTGTGAACCGAGGTCGAAAATTCCCGCAGGCGCATAAGTGCTCCACGGGAATGCCGATGCCCACCCATCGAAAACCGCGAAGAGCCTGCCCTGAGCGTAGTCGAAGGGGTGGGGCAGCCCCCGTTACAATTGAGGCTGGCAAGGTGGGCCAGCCCCCGGTCATCCCGAAGATTCCCGAATAGGTCAGTTTGAAGAGGGACGGCGCGGCTGGCGTAAATGCCGCTCTCTAATCCATGCAGTTGGCATAGATAGTTAGCCACGCGGGTGAGGATTTTCTGCCGGGGGAACAGGATGAACGCTAGGACACAAAAAACTTCACTAGTACTGATCATCGCTACGATAGTGATGGTCGGAGCGGGTCAATCACAGCAGTCGACGAAGGAACTAGGGTCTCCTGCTCTGCAATCACAGCCTATAAATTGCGCCAATCCGACTTGGCCCCCGCATGCAATTTTTGCCAAATATCCGCCGAATGCGAAACCAGGTTTCAATTCGCCTGAGGAAGTTACCGCTTTATTAGAAAAACGGTGGTCGCGGGCGGACGTCAGGAAATTCGCGATTCCTGAAAGGCGCCATAATAATGCATACCAGAATTTGGTTCTCGATACGCCAAAGATATGGGCTGGTCGTCTCTATTGCGACAAAACGACGGGGTTTGATTCAATTGAATGGTATGCCACCGTCGAAAACGGTCGTGCCAAAGAATATTCATTGCAGGCTAGGCGAAGAAAAGATTTTTGGTTGCTGGAGATCGGAAACCTAGCTTCGGTCCAGAAACCTCCAGATGTCGAGCCAGACTTCCGGGCGCCGTACTTTGTCGGGCATAAGTAGACCTGCCGCGGGAGGAGCGGATTCAAGACTGAAAATCCGGTCCCGAGTTGCCCCAGGACTGAGTGTAAAAGCGCCCCAATCCGCGACTGGCCCACTCAAGCCCGCTTTTAGCTTGAGTGGGGCGGTGGACCATAATTTTCAGCACTACTTCTCTTCTTTATCCCCGGCGGTAAACACCGTCCACGGACCCGCCTTCATGTCGCGCAGCAGCGGTTTCTGCCAGGCATATTCAGGATGGCGCTCCAGAAAGTCTGCCGCCAGAAAATCCGCTCCGCAGGGATGCCCCGCCCGCGCCACAAAACTCATCTTGGCCGTCATCGCGCTGTCGGCGGCTTTTCCCTGCACTGCGCCGCCGGGGTTATAGGCATCCCACGCCCATTCCTTTATGCCTCGCGAAGACGCATCCACGTGCCCGCACAGCGAGCGCTCATTCGCGTCTTCTTTCTTCTCGTAACTATCGACATGATCCGACAAGAACTGCTCTGCCATCGACACATCAATCTTCCCTTTGGCCTGACTCATCAGTTCTTCCCAGCGGGCGTGCCGGGCATTCGGCGATGACGACGCATCGTTCGGATCAAATCCGCTAGTCTCTTCTTTAATCAGCTTGGGATCGCGGGCAAAATTCGAACTCACAAAATATCCATCTTTTGTGCGCCACAGCGGCGTGTTCTTCAGCCCCAGTTCCAGATATGCGATCTCGCCGGTCTTGCGATCGCCAATGAGCCAGTCGTTGGCATAACCGCCGTTGTTGCCTTCCTTGATGATGCGCACATAGTCGTCAATGCTCGCGGCATATTGCAGTGCCTTGCGCGAGCGCATGAATTCCGGCTTGCCCTCCGGGTCCCATCCTTCGAACTGCGTGATCGTCGTTTCCGTGATCATGATGCCGGCTGCGTTTACGCCGAAATCGTCGTCGCTGGTGATGACGCCGGGGAAGCCGTCCATCAGAATGCGGTTGCCGTCCTGTGGCTGGATGTCAAAAATAATCACCCAGCGCTCGCCCGTCAGGTAGCTCGTCCAGTTGTTGTGGGCGATGACGATCTGGTGGTCTTTGGTCATACTGCCCGTGGCGATAAATGCGCTGCAGTTGCCGGGCGCGGCCAGTTTCGGATTTTTCTCCGACTTTTGTTGTTTGTTCAACCAGGGCACGTAATAGTCAGCCACTTCCTCCATAGCATTGAGCGCCACGATGTCATCCACATCAAGATCCACTCCGTGCGCCTTCACGCCATCGGCAATGCCCTGTAACTCCTGCTGGTATTCGGCGTCAATGCGAGGCCAGAGCATTTGCCGCGCCGTGGTGCGGAAAAATTCCCAGTCGCGCTTCGTTTCGCGCGTGTCGACCAGTTTGACCGCATCCAGCGCGTCGGCAATCTCCGGCGCCAACAGATACCCGTGCTGGAATCCGATGTCGGACGGCGAGCCTTCCAGATGAACGTACGTCCAGCCGCCCTTCTGGAAGCGATACGCCTTCTGCAGCCTGCCGGCGGGCGGGGCGCCGTTCTCCGCCAATGCCCCAGCCGTTACCATGAGCAAGAAGACGCAGATACCGTGCCTGAGCCTCATCCGCATGCATTTTCTCCAAGTGAGTCGCTAAGTCTGATGAGCATTCTATGCCACCGGCCCTCCGGGGCTAAAGCCCGTTGTCTTTATGGGCCGTTTGCGGCACCCTTCGGCTCCCCCTCGTTTCCCTCGGGGTCGCTCAGGGCAGGCTCAAAAAGTAAACTCGTGCCCTTCCCGGGTTGTGCAGTTCCCGTCTCAAATGTCGGTTCTCTGCTCCGGATGCCGCCGCAGATACCAGCAAGGTAAGTATCCTGCGTGGGGAAAAAAAGAGTTAGAGCAAGTCCAGGGTTGTGGCGGATCAAACATGAATACCGTCTTGCCGTTTTTCTGCAGCACCGCGTAGTAGTGCCGCACCATGACCGAGCCGAAGGCGTTGCGGTTGGTGGCAGCGCGTACCCGAAAAGCCGCGTAGTCCAGAGCGAAGGCGATCGCCGCCGCGCCCACAACCGAGAGGATCGCGGTCAGGAAGATCCGCCGCAGCCGAGTTCTGAGGTTTTGCCTGGGAAGCGGGCTCACGAAGCTGAAATTATAGCCCTACGCCGCTCCCTGCCATCGCCTCATCGGTAATGTCTCGGTTCGCAGAAACAACCATGTGGGGACAGCCGCCCCCGGCTGTCCGGTCGAGCGAAGCTCGACGGCGCAGTCCGTCCGAGCCACTAAACTGATGGGCTATCCTGTCAGCGTTGACAAAACCCCGTCCCACAGGCAAACTACCGCATTCGCCGGGAAATGCTTCTGGCGAGCGCCGGGGGGCGGTCCAGAGGCAGATTTGGCCCTCCAGCCTTATACTCAGACATAGATTTATCCATGGCCATGACCGAGCAACGGGTTTCCTACACCCTCGACTCCTCATTGGAGACGATTGACTGCGCCGAAGAGAAGGCGACCCGGATTGCTGCCGATCTCGGCTTTGCCGAGGACGAGGTCATGCAGATTTCCATGGCGGTGCGCGAGGGTGCGGTCAACGCCGTGTTGCATGGCAACGGCTATGCCCCGGACAAGAAAGTCATCCTCGCTTTTGAGCACACCGGCGGCAACCTGGTCATTACCATTTGCGACCAGGGCAAAGGCATGGACCTGAGCAAAATCCCCAACCCCCTGGCGCCGGAGAATCTGCTCAAGACCTCGGGGCGCGGAATTTTTCTGATGCGCTCGTTCATGGATGTGGTCGAAATTCGCCCCTCCCAGACGGGCACCGAACTTAAATTGATCAAGCACGTCCACGGACCAACCGCGGACGGCAAGGAGGCTTCTCAGTGACCATGAAGGTTGGCAGTCGGCAGGTGGATGGAGTCACGATTGTGGATTGCAGCGGGCGTATCACGCTCGGCGAAGGCAGCGTCATTCTCCGCGATATGGTGCGCGACCTGCTTTCCAAGGGCAACAAGAAAATCGTGTTGAACCTGGGGGAAGTGAACTACATTGACAGCTCCGGCATAGGCGAGCTGGTCAGCGCTTTCACCACTACGAAAAATCAGGGCGGCGAGCTGAAACTGCTGAATCTGACCAAGAAGGTCAACGACCTCCTCCAGATTACGAAGCTCTACACCGTCTTTGACGTGAAAGACGACGAAGCCGGGGCGGTCAAGTCGTTCAAATAAGAGAATCGCGTGGGGACAGCCGCCCCTTCGACAAGCTCAGGGCAGGCTCCCGGCTGTCCGGTCGAGCCCAGCTCGACGGTTCGACGACACGTCATCGGGCGCCCCATTTCTCGCTTTCTTTGCGAGAAGTGGGGACTTTGCCCTTTCCCGGTGCCGCTCTTGCCTCCGCCGAAGTCATACTGTCGCTGGAAGGCAACTTCTCGGTTGCCGGAGGGGCTCTAAAACACCAAGGAGGTGGCTATGAAGATCGCCCGCCTCGCATCTCCCCTGATTCCGGTTCTGGCATTGGCCTGCTGCACCCTGAGCTGCGGAAGCGGAAACGGCCGCCGGCTGCAATCCATCACCATCAATGCAACTATTACCGGCGGGCAGACTCAGCTCGTCGCAACCGGCACTTTTTCGGCTTCGCCTACCACGGTGACTCCGCTCCCGGTCTTCTGGTTCGTTGATCTGCCGCCAGCGCAGTACAACCTGACGACTCAACCCTTCGTCATCAAATGCCCGTATCCGCCACCGTTTATGGCGATAGCTCCCGCGGACCCCTAGGCTCCGAGCAGTGGGTCAATATCGGGGACAAAAATGGTCAGCGCGTCCACGTCCTGCACCCAGATAGGGCAGTAGAAGTGGCCCTGGCGGGCGCCTCTGGGAGTTTCATACTGGAACTACGGGCATAGATTTCTTTGCCCGCTCACTGACTCCGTGTTGCGTCGTTCGTAAAATGGATGGATGATCACCCGGCGACTGCTGCTTGTTGTCGCGGTTTGTGGTTTGTCTAGCTTCTCCGCCGCCTCCGATTGCATCCCCATCAACGAGGCCGCCCACCATGTCGGCGAAACCACTTGCGTGACCGGCAGAGTTCTGCGCCTTAAAGTCAGCGCGACCGGCGTTCACTTCCTCGACTTCTGCGAAGATCAGATGGCCTGCCCCTTCACCGTCGTCATATTTCCCCACGATCTGAAAGATGTCGGCGACGTGCGCCGCCTGGCAGGCCGCACCATTGAAATTCACGGTCCCGTCAAACTCTACGACGGCCGCGCAGAAATTATCCTGAACCGCATCAGCCAGATCACCGGAGGCGCGGCCCTGATTCCGCCGCTGCCCAAGAATTACGACGTGGAAAACCGCGGCCACTACAGCGCCGGCCGCCTCCGCCCCAGCAAGAAACCCGCGAAGACCAAGCCCACGCCCAACCCCACCGCTACCTATGACGTGCAGGGCGACGACCCACCGGACTAACCTCACACCATCCCCTTCCGCAGTTCCGCCAGCGGATACTTCGTTCCTCGCCATTCAATTCCGTCATTCCACAGCGTCAACACCATCGAGCGCAACAGAATGTAGACAAACAGCGCTGCGCTCACCGGATGCAGCAGGAAGTAATACACCGGCACGGTCGAGTACCACGACATGCCAACGTAAACCAGGAACATCGACCCCAGCGCGACCGCATAGGGCAGGCGCGCCCATCCCTGCGCCAGGCAGAGGCCAAGAAACGGCCCTAGATTTATGAACGCCAGCCCCAACGCCGAGATCAGCGTGCGCCACCACTGAAACGACAAGATGGCGAAGAAATTCTTGGTCAGATTGTTGACCACCCCCATGGCCCCGCGCGCCCAGCGGATCGAAATCAAATCGCCGCCGAAAACATTGCGTTGCCGGAACCCGGCGTTCTTCACCACCTTGCCCAGCTTCATGTCGTCGAGCACTTCCATGCGCAGCGCCGCATACGTCCCCACCTTCTCATACACGCTCCGCCGGACCAGGTTGAACGCGCCCACGCCCATGTGATCGTCGGTGCTGGGATCGGCCACTCTCCACGGCCGGTGGCCGAACAGAAACATGGTCTGGAAGAACGCGATCATCATGTACTCGCCCGGCCTCTTCATGATCATCCGGGGGAACAGCACCAAATGATCCGCGGACACGGCCTCGGCATACGCCAGCGCCCGGCGCAGCGAGTCGGGCTTGAACAGAACGTCGGCATCGGTGAAAAGCAGCCATTCCCCGGTCGCCTGATTTGCCCCCGTCCACATGGCATGGGTTTTTCCCAGCCAGCCCGAAGGGAGTTCCGCGTGATGAATAACCCGAAGCGGAGGGTGCCCCACCCTTGTCGCGTTTTGTGCGACAGGGTGGGGATTTTGACTTAACCGCTCCAGAATCTCGCCTGTCCGATCGGTCGACCGGTCGTTGACCACAATCACTTCATAATTGTCATATTCGAGCGTGAGCAGGGTGTTCACCGCCGGTTCAATGGAGTCCTCTTCATTTCGCGCCGGAACGATGATGGAAACGCGAGGATTTCCCTCCCGCGAAACCGGATTGCGATCCCACTCCGGACGCGAAACGTCCGCCACGCTGGGCATGCCGAGGGCCGCATCCACAATGCGCGAAAACCACGCCAGCGCCAGAATCGTTCCCGCAATCCAGTGAAAGAAAGTCATTCAGGTGCCTGCGCCCACGAAACCCTACCACGGAGTCACCCTTCGACTAGGCTCAGGGCAAGCTCCGTCACGGAGAAAGCGAACGCTTGCGAAAACCGCCGACGGCATCGGTTGTTTTTGCGAGGTCCCCGGTGTTCTCTGTGCCTCCGTGGCTCCGTGGTGGATGTTGTCTTAGCCCGCATCTCCAAGCTTCACCGGTGGCGCGAATTTCATCCCATAAAACAGTATGGCGGACGAAATCCCCATGGCGATGACGGGCAGAATGAACGCCGCCTGCAGCGACCGCTTATCGGCCACCCATCCCATCATGGTCGGAGAAGGCACGTCGCCGAGAATGTGGATGATGAAAATATTCACCGCCAGGGCGGTGGCGCGAATGTGCGCTCCCACGGAGTTGATCACCGCCGCATTCAGGGGAGCAGTGTTCAGCAGCAAAAAGAACGCCGCCACGGCGATCGCCGGCATCATCGCTGATCCTCTGGCAAACAGCGCCACGATCATGATCGGTACGCCCAGCAGCATGCTGGCCGCCGAGACCAGGTAATAGGAACTCTTCATGCGCGGCAGCAAATAGTCGCCCAGCCATCCTCCGGCCAGCGCCGCCAGAATGCCATCCGCCACGATGATGATGCCGAAAGCAAAATTGGCTGCTTCGAGTGTGTAATGCCGCTCGCTGAACAGAAATTTCGGCATCCACACCTGAATGCCGCCCAGCGAGAACGTCATCGCCGCCATGCCCAGCGTCGCGGTCAGAAACGCGGGATTGCGCAGCAAAGCAAAGATCAGCAGAAGCAGCTTTCTCACATAGAGGAAAATGCGGAGGAATAATGCCGTCGCCAGGCTAGCTCTATAGCCTTCGGGCAGCAGATCACCCTCTGCAACGTCTTTCGTCGAATCAAATTGCCCCCGCTCCGGCTCCTTTAAGAACAAAACCGCTATGGCCAGCGCGAACCCCGGAGCTGCCGCAATATAAAATGGAAATCTCCATCCATAGTGCGGAGCCAGATACCCGCCCAGTAAATATCCCCCCGCCGACCCCACGGGGATCGCCAGATAAAACACACCGAGAATTCGCCCGCGCACGTTCTCGTGGAACAGATCGGCTACAAAAGTGGGCGCAATCGTGACAAACGTCGCCTCGCCTACCCCCACCAGCGTGTGCCGGACCAGCAATTCCCTGTAGTTGTGCGTCACGGCCGTGAGCAGCGTCAGCCCGCTCCAGAAAAGCGCGCCCACCACGATAATCCGCTTGCGCGAGTAGCGATCCGCCAGCGGCCCTACAAACGGCGCGGCGATCATGTAAAAGCCGAGAAACGCGCTGGTCAGATATCCAATCTGCGCGTTGCTCAGGTGAAATTCATCCTGCACCAGCGGCTGCACCGCGAACAGCACATTCCGGTCCACATAGTTCAACAGGTTCAGCGCTGTCAGGACGAGCAATGCGGTGCGCGGTTGGAGATCGGACGGGTTCACAGGTCGAGTGAATATAGCATGGAGGAGACTTCAGCCGTCGGACCTCAGACCTCAGTCAGAACGTCGACGGTGGTCAACGAAGACTGAAGAAGACTCAGAATTCTTATGGTCGGAAGTCCGAGGTCTGAGGTCAGCTCTTTGGCCTCGGCCACTTCGCCACGATCGTGGTCGAGATTCCGCCCCGCGGCCGGAACTCCCCCTTCACTTCCGCCCACACCGGTTTCGCCCACTTCACCACATCTTCCAGAACGCGGTTCACCACGTTCTCCTGAAAGATCCCCAGATTCCGATACGCGTGCAGATACTCCTTCAGCGACTTCAACTCCAGGCAGTGTTGATCGGGCATGTAGCGAATCGTCAGCACGCCAAAATCCGGCAGTCCGGTCTTCGGACACACCGAGGTGAACTCCGGATCGTCCACCACGATTTCGTAACCCGGGAACTGGTTGGGCCAAGTTTCGATTTCCGGAAATTTCGCATCGAGGCCGGCAGCCGCATGTTGAGGCGTGTAACGAGGGGATTTGGCCATGCCGCTATTGTAGCGGGTAGCGCCCATGCCGCCGAAGCCGGCCGTCCGCATCCAGACAGGCACCATGCCCGGCGCGTCATCCTGTATCTGCCGCAGCCCTGGCAGTGGTAAATTACAACTTACACTTATCCCTGCCGCACCCTGAAAGACAACCGGTTGGCCTTGACCAACAATTCGAACCCACCGTCCCGCCGGCGATGGATTTGGCCCGTGCTCGCCGTGCTGGTCGTGGCCCTGCTTTATTCCCTGTTCCACACTCCTCCTCTGAAGGTGTACGCAGCCAAAGTCGAGCGCGGTCCTATTCGCAGTCTGGTCTCGACCAACGGCAAGATTGAGCCCATTCTGAATTTCGAGGCGCACGCGCCCATCGCGACCACCGTGAAACGCCTGCTGGTGAAGGAAGGCGACCACGTGCGCAAGGGCCAACTCCTGCTGCAACTCGACGACGCCGACATCCGCTCCCAGGCAGCCAAGGCGCAGGCCCAGATCAAAGCCGCCCAAGCCGATCAGTCCGAACTGAAAACCGGGGGCACACAAGAAGAGGTCCTCACCCTGAACGCGCAACTGGTGAAGGCCCGCAGCGCGCGCGATGCAGCTCAGCGGAATCTCGATGCCCTCCGCCACTTGCAACAGGAAGGCGCCTCCTCGCCCGGCGAGGTTCGCGTCGCGGAAGATACTCTGCGCCGTGCCCAAGCCGACCTTCACCTCGCCGAACAAAAAAAGAAAGACCGCTACTCTCCGCCGGAAGTTGCCAAGATCCAATCCCAAACCACGGAAGCGGAGGCGGCCTATGATGCCGCCGAAGATGCCCTGCTCAAATCCAACGTCCGCGCGCCTTTCGACGGCATCGTCTATTCCCTGCCCGTCAAGGCGGGAGCCTTCGTCCAGGCCGGCGACTTGCTTTTGCAGGAAGCGGATCTTTCTCGCGTGCTGGTTCGCGCTTACGTGGACGAACCTGATATCGGCCGCCTCCAGCCCGGAGAAAAGGTCGAGGTCACCTGGGACGCTGTCCCTGGACGCGTCTGGACCGCCACCGTGACCACCGTTCCCTCGACCGTCAAGCTGCATCTTTCCAGAAATGTCGGCGAGATCACCTGCACCGTGGATAACCACGATTTGCGCTTGCTGCCCAACGTCAATGTCGGAGTTACCATCGTAGCCGCCGAGCACGCCGGAGTCCTGACCCTGCGGCGCGACGCCCTCCATACTGACGACAATAAGACCTATGTCTACCGGATCGTTGGTGACCACCTGAAACGCCAACCGGTCGAGATCTCGCTGCAGAATCTCACCCTGGTGGAAATCACTGCCGGTCTCGAGGAGGGCGCGGAAGTCGCTTTACCGGCCGAAGAGTCCAAGCCTCTGTTCGATGGTGCCGCAGTCAAGGTGGTGCCCTGAGTGATGAGGTCCGCGGTGCAATCGGGGCGCTGCTTTTGGTTCAGGCGGTGGTTGCTTCCGGCGGTGTTTATCGCCCTTGCGCTCGGCCCAGTGTCTGCGACTCCCTCGCCCAAAGAATTGCTGGCGGCTGGCCGCGTGGACGACGCCATTCAAACTCTCGAGCAGCAGCTCAGCCACTCCCCCACCGACGCAGCCTCATTCAATCTGCTCTGCCGCGCCTACTTCATGCTGGAAGAATGGGACCGTGGTATTCCCGCCTGCGAGCGCGCTCGCAATCTTGCTCCCGAGAGCAGCCTTTATCAGCTCTGGCTAGGGCGAATTTACGGAGAAAAAGCCGACCACGCCGGAGTCTGGTCCGCAGCAGGCTTGGCGAAAAAAGTCCGCACCGCCTTTGAGCGAGCGGTGGAATTAGATTCCCAAAACTGGGGAGCTCGCGCCGACCTCGCCGAGTTCTATCTCGAAGCGCCGGGCATTGTCGGCGGCGGCCAGGATAAGGCTCGTGCCCAGGCCGATGCCATCGCGCCACTCAATCCCGCTATGGCGCATTGGATTGCCGCTCGCATTGCCGCGAAAAACCATGACATCGCTTCGGCGGAACGCGAATATCGCGCCGCCATCGCTGCCAATCAGTCTCTGGGCCGCTCCTGGGTTGACCTCGCTGGTCTTCTTCTCCGCAACAACCGCCTGGACGATATGGAGCGAGTTTTGCATAACTTCGAATCGGTTCCGCTCGAACAGCGCGAGGCCTTGCGGGACAGCGCCAGCGTGCTGCTGCGCGCCGGCCGCGACTTTCCCCTTGCGATACGCCTGCTGCGCCGTTATCTTTCGTCTCCGGTCGAAGAGGGACCTGCGTTCAAGGCGCATGATCTGCTGGGCGAGTTACTGGAAAAGCAGGGAGACCGCGCCGCCGCCGCTGCAGAATACCGTGCCGCTCTGGCCCTCGCTCACAACTACGCCCGCGCCCAGGAGGACTTGAAACGAGTCGAGCCTTGATCCTGCTGCAAAGGCGGGTGCCCCACACCGTAACGTCCGCGTGGGTGCCCCACTTCTCGCCGGTTTTGCGAGAAGTGGGGATTTTGGCGGGTGCCCCATCCTAACGTCGCGTTCTTTGCGACGTTAGGGTGGGAGAAGCTTCGCATTTAGAATCGAGCTGGCATTTAATTGTTCAGATCATTTCCAGATCACTTTGGAAGGGACGCAATGAAAAACCCCTGCCGTGGTGCGCACCGCGCTAAATGGATTCTGACGGTCCTGTTAGTTCCCTCTTCACTCGTGGCCGAACCTGTCTCTCTCAAACGGATCGTCGAGCTTGCTTTGGTTCATGCCACCGGCTCCGCCATTGCGGCCGCCGACGAGCAGCGCGCCGCCGCCGGCTATCGCGAATTGCGCAATAACTACATCCCCCAGCTGTCCACCGGTGCAGGTATTGGATATTCCTACGGCTTTCCTCTCGGACTCGAGGGCTCGGCGCCGTCGCTGTTCAATCTCAACACGCAATCTGTCTTGTTCAATCCCGGACTGAGCGGCTTCCTGAAAGCAGCACAAATCGAATCCACCGTCGCGTCTCTCAAAAAGAAAGACGAGCGCAACCAGATCATCCAGGATGCAGTTCTGAGCTACGCCGACCTCGCCAAGTGGGAACAGCGCCTCTCCCGGCTGCAGGAAACCGAAGCGGAAGCCGGCAAGATGCAGACCGCCGTTGCCGAACGCGTGAAAGAGGGGGTCGACAGCGAACTGGACGGAACCCGCGCCCGCCTCTCAGTGGCGCGCATCCACGAGCGCGTGGTCGAGGCGCAAGGTTCAGCCGACGTGCTGCGCGAACATCTCTCCAAGCTTACCGGCCTTCCTGCGGCCGACATTCAGACCGAACCCGATGGTCTGCCCGGCTTTCCCGCTTTGCCTCAGGACGACTCCGTCTCAACCCGCGCCACTGACGCGAATCCCTCCGTTCAGGCGGCCGTGGAGCACGCCCGCGCGCAATACCTGCGTGCCCAGGGAGAGCACCGCGCCTTCTGGCCCAGCTTCGATTTCGCTGCGCAGTATGCTCTGCTCTCCACCTTCAACAACTTCCAGAACTATTACATCCCGGAGAAGCCCTGCACGGTGTCGTTGGGGACATTCCTTTGTCCAACCGGCAGCTTCCACCAGAACAACGCCACTATCGGCGTGTCCATCCGCTTTCCGTTCTTCAGCGCCGCGCAACGCGCCCGCGCCCAGGCCGCCGACGCCGACGCCCTGAAAGCCAGCAAGCAGGCCGAAGCCGCCAAGAACCAGGTCTCGGAGGAGACTCTGCGCTGGCAGCGCTCCGTAGCTCAGATGCAGGCCGCGCGCGACGTGGCGGAACTGGAATACGAAATCGCCCAGAAGAGCCTGGCCGCCGTCCACACCCGCATGGGCGCCGGTACCGCCAACCTCCATGATCTCGACGACGCCCGCTCCCAGGCCAGCGAGCGCTTCATCGCCTTGCAGGACGTGACGTTCCAGTTGCAGCGGGCGCAACTCGGCCTGCTTCGCTCCACCGGAGACTTGGAGAAGTGGGCGCTGGAAACACCGTAGCGCCGGGGACATCCGTGGAAGAGCGGCGCTTCAGCGCCGCGTCAGCCCCCGAGTCTTCTGGGCTTCAGCCCTGGTGGGATTCTGGGTGGCGCAGCGCTTCAGCGCTGCGATTAACGCCCCTCTCGCTTGCGGCTTTAGCCGCTGAGGGAAAACCTACAGCTTGCCCCGCAGCCTTTTCACCATCTGCCGGATGCCCTTCTCATTGCGCCGATACCAGCGCCACTGGCCTTGCTTGGTCGCCTCGACCAGCCCCGCCTTGGTCAGAATGGCCATATGGTGAGATATGGTTGGCTGGGAAAGTTGAACCCGCTCTTCAATATCTCCGGCGCATAAACACGGCCCCATGGCGCTGCCCTTTGCGGCACCCCGGGCGGCAACGGGACCCTCTTTCAGAGCCCGCAGAATCCGCCGCCGCGTCCGATCGGCAATGGCGTCGAGCGCCCGGTTAAGCGATGAGTCGTCGTCGGGCATGTTAACTTAGGAATAGCGCGGAAATTGATGGGTGTCAATGTGGGAGAAGTCCTGATGTGGGGACAGCCGCCCTCGGCTGTCCAATCCGCGGAGCCTTATTTTTTCACAATGGGGTTGTACCCGTCCCCGGTCAGCCGCGTGCGCATGGCTTCAGCGTCCTTGATGTCCGCATATGGCCCCACCTGCACGCGAAAAAACTTGTCGCTCGTGGACTGCTGCGCCGCCACAAAGGCCGGATAATCTTTCTTCTTCAGCGCATCCACCAGGGCGTCAGCGTCCTCCTGTTTGGTGACGGCGGCCACCTGCACCAGATATCCCCCGGTTGGAAGAGTTGTCGTCGAGTCCCCGGCGTTCGCGGGCGGCGTTTGCGCCGGATTCGAATTCGCAGCCGCATTCGCATTCGCGGGCGGGGCGGTCGTTTCTGGTTTCGCTTGCGCCGCCGGCGCCAGTTCAGGGTTGGCGTCCTTCTGCTCAACCGCCTTGTAGAACGTCATGGGCGGCGCTGCCGTCGGGGACGAACCCGCTTTGCCCGCCACCGGAGCCGGCTGCGGCACTGCGGCCGTGCTGGCATTGGCGATCGACGGTTCGGACTTGCGTCCCAGCGAATAGCCAATGGCGAAAAACGCCGCGCAAACTGCCACCAGGGAAAAGAACAACGCCAGCAGCTTCCCGGTTCCCAGTGTGATTTCAGTATCTTCCGACGAAGTCATAGTTCACATCCCAATTCGGCGGCGCAACCACGCAAAACGCTCTTTGTCATGCCAGCGCCCCGGCGCGAGAAACCTGGCCTTCATTCGCGGCCAGAAGCAGATTCCCCGTTCCGCTCGAAATGACACCCTGACGGACCGGACCGCGTCCGCGAGATAACGTGAAACCTTCCTACCCCTTCGGCGTCGTTGAAGCCGCGGGCGGCGCCAGCAGCTTCTGAATCCCTGAGAAAAAGTCCACCGGCACCGGGAACACGACCGTCGTATTCTTTTCCACGCCGATCTCAGTCAGAGTCTGCAAGTAACGCAGTTGCACGCTGACCGGCTCGCTCGACAACAGGTGCGCTGCATCCACCAGCCGCTGCGCCGCCGAGAATTCGCCTTCGGAATGGATGATCTTCGAGCGCTTTTCGCGTTCCGCCTCGGCCTGCTTCGCCATGGCACGGACCATCGTCTCGTTCAGGTCCACCTGCTTGACTTCGACGTTGGTGACTTTCACGCCCCACGGCGAAGTGTGCGTATCAAGGATGCTCTGCAGCCGCAGATTGATCTTGTCGCGATGTGCCAGCAGTTCGTCGAGTTCCTGCTCGCCCAGCACCGACCGCAGCGTAGTCTGCGCAAACTGCGACGTCTGGTAAACGTAATTGGAAACTTCCACCACCGCCTTGCGCGGCTCGATCACGCGCAGGAAGATAACGGCGTTAACTTTCAACGTGACGTTGTCGCGGGTAATGATGTCCTGCGGAGGCACCTCCAGCGCCTCCTGCCGCAGCGACACTCGCACCATGCGGTCTATGGGAGCGAATACCAGAATGATTCCCGGTCCTTTGGCCGCAGGCAGCAGCCGCCCCAGCCGGAAAATCACCCCGCGCTCATATTCGGCGAGAATCTTGATGGAACTGAGGATGTAAATGACGACGATGACAATGATGATTGTGGTGAATCCACCTAATACTTGCGGCATGGATGCCTTCCCTTCGGGAGCGCCGACAATGCCCCTATCGCGGATTGTATAGCAGCCGCAAAAAGCCGGCGCGCAAATCGCCTCCGGCAGGTTGCTTGGCTTGATGCGGGAGGATCACAGTGGGTAGTCGCGGATGCCATGTGGGGACAGCCGCCCTCGGCTGTCCGGTCGAGCGCAGCTCGACAGCCTTGGCCGACAATTTGGATTTTGGGAGCCCCTATGGCCGTGCGCTTGCCACCTGAGTCCGGCTCATGTCCACGGGGATGTCGCGTTGAATTTCCATTTCAATCGAGGTGCCCACCTCCAGCTTCAGCTCCGGACCGTGCTTGAGCAACGCCCAAGCCACTCCGCCCGCGATTCCGGCGAGTCCACCGATCCGCGCCCCATTGAAGCCGCCGGCCGCTGCCCCGCCGATGCTCCCCACCGTGCCTCCCACCGCCGCGCCCTTGGCCGCGTCTTCAACTCTCTTGCTCGTATCCTTATCCTGCTGGATCGTCCCTTCGCTGTCTTTCACTCCCTTGTCGTCCGCCCCCGGCGTGTTCTCGATCGTCCCCGGCAGCATCAGGGTATACCCGCTCGGATAGATCATCGAAGTAAAGTGAATCAGAATCTCCGCGCGCTTTTTCGATCGCCCCGCGGGCTCGGCGTGCTCAATCCTGCCCTGGATGTAAGTCCCTGCCGGCACCAGGACGCGCTCGTTCAGAACGAACGGAAACGCCGTCTCGGCATAAACCGCGTCGCCCTCGCGCGCATTCTTGGTCGAGATCGCCTGCTTCAACAACAGTGGAATCTTCGACCCGGCGGGAATCACCCCGGCGTTAGGATTTGACGATGCGGCCGGTTGCTCGGCCGCTTGGGCCGGAGTCGCGGCAGCCGCCGGGGCGGCACCAGTGGCCTGTGCCGGCATCGCAGCCGTACCGGAGGATTGAGCCGGAGCCGCACCCGCAGCCGGAACCGGAGTATCCGCCGGCTTTGCCGTCTCCGCCGCCTGCGCGAACGCCATCCCCGAAATCAGCAACAATGTCAAAATCGCGCGCATCCTGCACCTCCAAGGGCAAAGCGCCCCGCAGTCAAATCCAAGCTTACTACGGCTTAGCCGCTAAGATGCACTCTTGCGGGCACAGAGTTATCCCGAGCGGCAGCGTTTACTTGTAAATCAAATACTTCTCCCTGATCTTCTCAAACTTCTCTAAACCCTCCTGCCAATCCTGCGCGATCCGCCGCGGATCCTCGCCCGCCACCAGCGCGTCATACGCACTCTGGTTCACCAGCAAGTCCGTCATGCGCTCAATCTTGAAATCCGCCGCATACAGCTTGTGCAGGGCCGCTGCCAGCTCAATTCCCAACTCGGGCACGTCAAGTCCATTCCGATCCGTCAGGACGATGTTCACTCCCTGGCACGCCTGCCCGCTGTACACGCTGCCCGCCGGCGTGAACGTCACCGGAACGAAGCGCACACCCGCGATCCCGCGTGCATTCAAATACGCCGCCAGTTCCCTGCTCTTCACCCATGGCGCACCCACCAACTCAAACGGAGCGTCCGTTCCCCGGCCTACCGAAACATTCGTGCCCTCAATCAGCGCCACTCCCGGATACAGCGCCGCCTCGGTAACACTTCTCAAATTCGGCGAAGGATTTACCCACGCCAGTCCCGTCGAATCAAACCAGTCTCCCCGGTCCCATCCATCCATCGGCACCACGGTCAGCTTGGCGTTGATGTCGCGCTCGCTGTTGAACATCTTCGCCAGTTCGCCTATCGTCATGCCGTGCCGCACCGGCACGGTCCAGTAATTGGTGAAACTCTCGCGGCCCTCGTCCGCCACCGGACCCTGCACAAACGATCCCGTAATCGGATTCGGCCGGTCGAGCACAATCATTTCGATCCCGGCCTTGGCCGCCGCCTCCAGAAAATATCCCAGCGTCGTCTCGTAGGTATAAAAGCGCACGCCGGCATCCTGAATGTCGTAGACGATCGCGTCGAGGTTTTTCAGCACGTCCTCCGGCGGGCGCCGCTCCGCGTCCGTGCCCCCGTACACGCTGTAGACGGTCACGCCTGTGGCTGCGTCTTTGGAGTTGCTGATGTCAGTCGAATCCATCACGCCCGCTACGCCGTGCTCGGGACTGAAAATCGCATCCAACTCGACTCCGGGAGCTTGTGCCAGAACGTCAATCGTCCGCCGCCCGTCGGCATCGACCCCGGTCTGGTTGGTCACCAGCCCGATGCGCTTCTTACGCTGGGCTTGTGGAGCGGCGGACGCCCCGTCCGCCGGCTGCGTCGTTGCTTGGTCCGCCGGTCGTGGAGCGGCGGACGCCCCTGGAGCGGCGGACGCCCCGTCCGCCGGTTGCGTGGGCGCGGAGTCCGCCGTCGCTGCCGGCTTCAGCACATCAAACCCGTGTTCCTCGAGCACATCGATTCCATTCTTCACCGTCCCATTGCGCGCGCTCATGCGCCGCCCCGCGCTTTGCGCTTCGTTGTAGCCGGTTAGTGTCTTCCAGCGCAGCGCTTCTTTTTCGGCGGGATTCAGCTTCAGGGCCGCCGCCACTTCCGTCGCTACCTTCGACCGCAATGCGATCGCGGTTCCCTTCCCGCGTGGATGCACCGCATTGGTCAGCAGAATGATGTAAGTCTCGGTAGTCGGATCGATCCACATCGATGTTCCCGTAAACCCTGTGTGCCCAAACGATCCCACCGGCAACAAGTCGCCGCGGTTCGACGAAAACGGAGAATCAATGTCCCAGCCAAAGCCCCGCAGCACGGGCGCTGCCGGAGGCGTCTCCGGCGACGTCATCTTCTCCACTGTCACCGCCGACAAAATCCCATCGCCGCCATTCAGCAGCACCTGCGCGAACTTCGCCAGATCGTCTGCCGTCGAGAACAATCCCGCATGCCCGGCTACGCCGCCCATGCGCCGCGCCGTCGGATCATGCACCACCCCGCGCAGCATTTTCTCGTTCTCGTCATATTGGGTCGGCGCAATCTTCGCTCGCCACTTCTCGGGAGGAACAAACCGCGTCCGCGTCATTTTCAGCGGAGCAAAAATATGCCGCTCCGTATACGCATCCAGCGTCTCGCCCGACACCCGCTCCACCAGCGCGCCCAGCACAATGAAATTAATGTCGCTGTAAACAAATCGCGAACCGGGCGCCTCGGCCGGCGTTTCGGCAAACGCCATTTTGTATCCGGTGTCTTTGCCTTCCCACAACGTCTTCAGATCCAGATCCGGTTCCAGGCCCGAATAGTGCGTCAGCAACTGCCGCACCGTGATGTCTTCTTTGCCGTTCTGCGCAAACTCCGGCAGATACTTTGCCACCGGATCATTCAACCGCACCTTGCCCTGCTCCACCAGTTGCATCACCGCGGTCGTCGTGGCGATCACCTTGGTGAGCGACGCCAGATCGAACACCGTGTCCAGCGTCATCGGCTCGCGCCGCGGCTCCAGCGCCCGTTGGCCGTAAGCCTTGCGATACACAACCTTACCGTCGTGGCCGATAACCAACACCGCACCCGGAATATCCCCATTCGCAATCGCCTGCTGGATGATGGAATCCACCGCTCCCAGCCGCACCGGCGGTGCATCAGCCGAAGAAGCCGCTGGCATTGCCGCCGAGGACTCCGGGCCATGGGCCGCCACTGCAGCGGCAAGAAGGGTCGAACCCACCAACCACATCAGTCCTGTGCGCCACAACACACCTTCGGCAAGCCAGAAGATTTTTGCTTTCATTCGATTCTTGCTTTCATTTGACCCGGAAACTATCGAATTGGAATCGGAACAGAAGATTCTCTGACTCTACACAACCAAGGCCATCCAACTCAATAACCGCAAGTAATCCCCTGAGATGCTCGAAGGCCGTCGGCCGTGGCTGCCCAACGTTGCATCACTTTACCCTGCCCTTTAACTCTGCTATAACCCGCACAGGATCACGATATCTTCGCCAGAGCGCACGCCCTGAATCCAACTGCCGCAGCCTCGCTGCTCCGGGCCTTCGAGAATCAGGACGAACGTTTCTCCTCGGCCTTTTCGTTGCTGCGCGAAGCGATCGCCCAGCGCGCATTCCCAGCTGCGTCTGTAGCCGTCACGCACGCCAGCCAGTTGGTGGCCCTGAAATCGTTCGGCCACTTCACGTATGAAGAAGATTCCGCGGGTGCCCCGTCCTTGTCTCTGCGTTCTTTGCAGAGACAGGGCGGGGACTTTGATTCCGGTGCGGGTGCCCCACTTCTCGCCGGGGTTGCGAGAAGTGGGGATTTTGATTCCGATGTGGCCCCCGCCACTCTCTTCGACCTCGCCTCCCTCACCAAAGTGGTCGCCACCACGACCATGGCTATGATCCTCTACGAACGCGGCCTGCTGGAGCTCGATGCTCCCGTTGTCGGCACCATCCCTGAATTTCGCGTCCCCTCTGATCCTCGCCGCAGCGACGTGACCTTGCGCATGCTGCTCGCCCACTCTTCCGGTCTGCCGGCATACGAGAAGCTGTTCCTGAGGGCCCGCACCCGCGACGAACTTCTTCACGCCGCATTCACCACGCCGCTCTCCGCCGATCCCGGTTCGCGCGCCGAATACAGCGACATCGGATTCATCATCCTGGGCGCGGCCCTCGATCGCATCGCCGAAGAATCGCTCGACCGCTTCTGCCAGCGCGAAGTCTTTGGCCCCCTGTCAATGTCACACACCACGTTCAACCCTCCCGCAGAAATGCGCGATCAAATTCCTCCCACGGCAGACGAGCGTACCTTCCGCAACCGGATCATCCAGGGCGAAGTGCAGGACGAAAACGCTTTCGTCCTCGGCGGCGTCGCCGCCCATGCCGGCCTGTTCTCGACCGCCGAAGACCTCGCCCGCTTCGCCCATGCCATGCTCCAATGTGGCGCGGGCACTCCTGCCCGCGAAATGCCGGCGGCATATCATCCCCTCCTGCGCCCCGAGACCATTGCGCTGTTCACGCGCCGCCAAGCCGCGCCCGCAGGCACTTCTCGCGCCCTCGGCTGGGACACGCCTTCCTCCCCCTCGCAGTCGGGAAAATATTTCGGCCCATCCTCTTTCGGCCATCTTGGTTACACTGGAGCTTCGCTGTGGATCGACCCCGCGCGCCAACTTTCTGTCACGCTCCTGACCAACCGCACCTGGCCCGATTGCGCCAACGAGGCCATCAAGCAAGTCCGGCCGAAATTCCACGACGCTGTGATCGAAGCTCTGAACGAGATTGTGTAGCTTCCAGGCCGAAGTCTGTAAAACACGGCCTTGGGGTGGGGCAGCGCCCCTCGACTTCGCTAGGGGCAGCGCTTTCACCGCTGTGACTACCCGCCCTGGCTGGGGCGTTTGCCCCCGACGTACTACAATGAACTGCTCTCGACCACTTTTCGAAAGGCGCAAGACTTGACCCGCACTCGCAAGAAAAAGATCGACCTCCGCCGCCTCTCCACCGAACAGATCCTTCCCACCGCACGCAATCTCGACCGCATGTCGTCGCTCGAGATCGTCCGCCTAATCAACCGTGAAGATGCGACTGTCGCAGGGGCTGTTCGTCGAGCCTTGCCCCAGATCGCACGCGCCATTGATGTCGTCGCCGGCGCACTTCGCCACGGCGGTAGCCTCATTTACGTCGGGGCCGGAACCAGCGGCCGTATCGGCGCTCTCGACGCCTCAGAAATTCCGCCCACTTTCAACACCGATCCTCACACCGTGCAATTCGTTATGGCGGGAGGTCCCAAGGCCCTCGCTGCCTCCACCGAAGCCAGCGAAGACGACCCCGCGCCCGCCGTCGCCGAAATGAAAAAGCGCAAGCCCGGCCGGCATGACGTCGTTCTCGGCATCGCTTCCAGCGGACGCACTCCCTTCACCATCGCCGCCATCGAATACGCCCGGTGCCGCGGCGCCCGCACCATCGCGCTGACCTGCAACCGCAACTCCCCGCTCGAACGCGCCGCCGGCTTTGCCATCGTCACCGACGTCGGCCCCGAAGTCCTCGCCGGATCTTCCCGCTTGAAAGCCGGCACCGCTCACAAGATGGTCCTCAACATGATTTCTACCGGCGCGATGTGCCGCCTCGGCTACGTCTACGGCAATCTGATGGTCAATGTCTGGACCAAGAATGAGAAGCTTACCGAGCGCGCCATTCGCATCCTCGAGCAAGCCACCGGCGCCGGCCACGACGCGGCCCGCCGCACCCTCAAAGCCAGCGGCAATCGAACTCCCGTCGCCGTCGTGATGCTGGCCGCGGGCGTCACTCGCGCAAAGGCTGCTGCCGCCCTGAAGAAGTCGAAGGGCCACGTCCGCCACGCCATCGCACTGGCAGAATCTTAGGTGATCGGCAAGAACCATGTGGGGACGGCCGCCCTCGGCCGTCCGGTCGAGCGAAGCTCGACAGATGGGGTTGAACAGCCCACTGGTCCGTGCCCTCCCGGTTACCTGCCGTCTCCGCAATTCCTCGCTAGAATGAAAGCGTTCAAGGACTCATCACGTTATGGACAAGTTCGTCATTCGCGGCGGAGAGCCCCTGCTCGGCACGGTCCGCGTCAGCGGCGCGAAGAATGCCGCCCTGCCTTGCATGGCCGCCGCGCTGCTCACCGATCAGCCGGTCATCCTCGAAAACATCCCCCAGGTCCGCGACATTCAAACCACGCGCAACCTGCTCACCGCCATGGGCGCCCAGGTCGAACTCGGCTACGGACGTGCCCACCACCGCACCACCATCCACTGCGAAAATCTCACCGCCCCCGAAGCTTCTTACGAACTGGTCAAGACCATGCGTGCCTCGACCCTCGTGCTCGGGCCGCTGGTCGCGCGTTGCGGCCACGCTCGCGTCTCGCTCCCCGGTGGATGCGCCATCGGTGCCCGCCCGATTGATCTCCACCTGAAGGGGCTTGAGCAGTTGGGCGCGAAGATCACGCAGGAACACGGCTACATCGAGGCCCGCGCCGAGCGCCTTAAAGGCGCCGAAGTCGTCTTCGACAAGATCACTGTCACCGGTACCGAAGACCTGCTCATGGCCGCCACGCTCGCCGAGGGCGAGACCATCCTGCAGAACTGCGCGCGCGAGCCGGAAGTCGCCGATCTCGCCGCCCTGCTCAACAAAATGGGAGCCAGGATCGAAGGCGCTGGCACCCCCACGATTCGAGTGAAAGGCGTGAGCAAGCTGAAAGGCGCGAAGCACCGCATCATTCCCGACCGTATCGAGGCCGGCACTTTTGTCATTGCCGCCGCCATGACCGGGGGCGATCTCAACGTCGCTGCTTGCGATCCCTCACATCTCGGCGCGCTGCTCGGCAAGGTTCACGAAGTCGGAGTCAAGACCAAGTCTTCTGCTGACTCGGTCCGCGTCATGGGCGACAATCCTCTCGCCGCCGCCGACATGAGCACCGAGGAATATCCCGGTTTCCCCACCGATTGTCAGGCGCAATTCATGGCGCTTGCCACCCAGGCCGAAGGCACTTCCATCATTACCGAAAATATTTTTGAGAACCGATTCATGCATGCGCTGGAACTGGTCCGCATGGGCGCCAACATCAAAATTGAAGGCCGCCGCGCCGTGGTGCGCGGCAAGACTCCGCTCAGCGCCGCCGCCGTGCTCGCCAGCGACCTGCGCGCCTCGGCTTCACTGGTACTCGCCGCCTTGGTCGCCGATGGCGAAACTATCATTGACCGCGTCTACCACATTGACCGCGGATACGAGCACATCGAAGAAAAGCTCAAGGGAGTCGGCGCACAGATCCGCCGCATCGGAGAAATGTTTCCCAAGAAGGCCGCGACGGTGAAATGACCTTTCTGCTATCTGGGGGCGCCCGCTGGGGCTTGCGCGAGCAGAGGCAATGAGTGTGATGGTGGTTTTGCAGCAGTTACCAGCCTATAGGCCCTGCGACCGGATGTCTCCCGCCAAGTCAGAAAAGATTTTGGTTGGCATCTCAAGAAAAACCTCCACGGTCTTAGGGTCAAACTGAGTACCGGCACAGCGCCGAATCTCTTCGCGTGCTGCGTCGAGAGACTGTGCTTCGCGATAAGGTAAATCGGTCGTGATCGCATCCAAAGTGTTTGCCACCGCCAAAATTCTCGCACCTAGTGGTATTTCGTTCTCTCTTAGCCCGCGCGGGTACCCGGTTCCGTCATAGCGCTCATGGTGGGAATAGACGATCTCGGCGGCATCGGAGAGGAATGGAATTTTGTGGAGTATCTTGTATCCCCGCGAGCAGTGCTCCCTAACGATCGCAAACTCCTCGGGAGTGAGAGGGCCAGTTTTGGTTAAAATCTCGTTCGGGACCGCCATTTTGCCGATGTCGTGTAGGAAGGCTCCCCGAGCAATCGGTGGAATCCGGTCCCTCGGCATTCCCATCGCACGGGCAATAGCGATAGTGAAGGCGGTCACACGCTTAGAATGTCCTTCCGGCGCACCGCCCTTGAGATCAAGGGCGTCGCCCAAGGACTCGAGCGTGATGTCGTAGGACCTTTCCAGATTAGAGAGAGCTACGGCAAGCTCTTTCGTATTCTCTGGCCGCTTTCTTACGAGGCGTTCTATCGTTCGCACAAACTGATCGCCGCGTCTAACGACCGCTCGGTCGATGAGATTGCGCATGACTTCTGCTGTCGGCACTACCTCAGATGTCGCCCGGTCGGTTCGAATGTATATCGCGCCCCGCTTAAGGACCTGGCGATTGCTGGCGTCATTTTGGTCGGCCTTGCAGATAGTTGGGATGTCGCTGAACTCCGGCACCTCGATAGCTACGAACCGCCTCTCGTCGATGATGAACTTGTGAACGCCGCATCCCAGTGAGGGATCAGCAAAGCGATTCACGACGTCAGCAAACCGCGTCGCATCGAATGAAAAGAAATCGCTCTCGGTAAGGCCTGTGGCCTCAAAATCAGCGTCGCGCACTCCAAAGACTATCGTGCCACCATCCTCCGTGTTCGACATGGCCAGGACGTCTTTCACAACCGCGGCCTTCCTATCTGCGGCTGCCATAAGCCAGTTCATCGACTGTTTGTAGTCGAGATTCTTGCCCTCTGCCTTTCGCGCAAGCAACTCTCGCACATCCTGCTCTGTGGGCACCCTAACCTCCCCTTTTCAGCCTAGCGCGGTCCGGCAGCGCGCCGGGTGCCTCATCCTAACGTTGCGCTTTTTGCGACGTTAGGATGGGGATTGTTTGCTTTCCTCACTGGCTCAGCTTGATCGCCAGTTGCCGCTCCGGCTGCGTCATTTCGCCCCACAGCTTATTCAGATCCGCCTGCAGCGACTCGTTGTTCGGATCCTTGCGCAGCGCCAGCGCAAACCAGCGGTACGCCGTGGGAAGATCACGCGGCGTGCACAAGCCCGCCGAGTACAGCGCGCCCATCTCGATCATGGCCTTGGGATTGCCCTGATTGACTGCCGGTTTCAAAATGCGTAAGCCGCGATCGCAGTCCTGCGGCATTCCTTTTCCGTAGATGTATTTCTGTGCTTCGGCTACCGGATCAGTCACTCTGGCCGGGATGGTCGCGCGTGGCTTGGCTGGCAGCTGGGCGGGAGCAGACTCGGGCGCGCCCGCAGGCGGTGCGCTATTCGGAGTATTCGCCGCAGCACCGCCCGCAGCGGCAGGTTGCGGCGTGGCAGAACCAGCGCCACCGGCTCCGCTCGCGCCCGAATCCGGTGCGGAATTCGGCTGTGCGCTCGTGGCCGCCGGGTTCGCCGCTGGGCTTACAGAAGAAGCCGGCGCAGCCGACGCCGGGGCCGCAGCAGCAGGACTAGCCCCAGCCGCCCCCGTTCCTCCGGGCGCCGATGCCGGCTGGCTCGGGGCCGCAGCCGGAGATGCTGCCGAAGAAGATGGTGCCGGCGAACTGCTATCCGACGCGTCCGAGCTTTGCGCGGCAGCCGCTGGCTTATTCGCTCCCGCTCCCAATTGCGGCACACTTTGATTCTTCCAGTGCAGATAACCAAACCCGCCGGCCAGGGCCAGCGCGATCACAATCAGAACGAACTTCCATGCCCCGCCGCGTTTTGGCTCCTCGTCGTCTTGCAGCAAATAATCGAGATTGCTCGAGCTCGGCCCCGCATGCGGATCGATGCTCAGTGGGTTCGTGCGCCGTGCCGCAGGCGCGGGCTGGTTCAGCCCGAGGAACGAGGGCCCGCTGATGACTGGCTCCGCCGAGGGCGCCGCCTGAACCCGCTGCGCTGGAGCGGCGGGTGAGACGGCGGGTGGACCGGCAGATGGTCCGGCACTTGCCGCCGTCGGCACTGCCGCCGGCGCCGGGGCCGGAGGCTTTGCCGCCGGGCCAGCCGGGGCCGGGACGGCCGCTTGCAATAGCGACGTGCCGCACATGCCGCAGAAGCGGTGAGTTGCCGGATTCTCATTGCCGCAACGAGGGCAGCGCACACTACCTCCTCATGTCTACACTTATAGCTTACGATATCTGCGAGGCCCTTTGGAGCTAACTCGTATGGGACAAACTTGGATCGGCTGTTTCCCATACTGAAGGCGAGGTTTCCCATGACTTTGCGGCTGGCTGCATTATTCCCTGCATTGATCGTCCTGAGCTGCTGCCTGTCGCTGGCTGCGCCTCAGGAAACGGCTCCCGAGCACATTCAGGTCTCCGGCGACGTAATGCGCGGCGTGCTCGTAAAAAGGGTCGCGCCCGTCTATCCTCCGCTGGCGCGGCAGGCGCGTATCCAGGGCACGGTCATTCTGAAAGTGGTGATCGACAAATCGGGAAACGTTTTCGAAGTGCAACTGGTCAATGGCCATCCCATGCTTTCGCCCGCCGCTATGGACGCCGTGCGCCAATGGAAGTACCAGCCTTATCTGGTGAACGGCGAACCGGTCGACGTTGAGACCAACGTCCAGGTGATCTTCAAACTCGAGGGCGAACCCACGCCGGCGGCACCGGACGACAACGCTCCCGGTACCGGGCCGGGACAAGTCCCGGGCGGCATCCCGGGGAGCAAGCCTCTGCAAGGAGTCCAAACTGGCGTGATCGGGGGCGTCATCGCCCCAGCCACTCCCGGCGACGCCAACCACCCCGCGACTCTGCGACGCGTACGGGTTTCCGCCAACATTGAAGCGGCCCTCATCCAGAACAAGGTCGCTCCGCAATATCCGCCCGAAGCCCGCGAGCAACACATTCAAGGCACGGTCGTGCTGAAAGTGAACATCGACAAGGAAGGCAACGTTTACCACGTCGAACTCATCAGCGGCCATCCCCTGCTCGCTCCCGCCGCCATGGAAGGGGTCAAGCAATGGAAGTACAAACCTTTCTTGCTGAATGGCCAGGCGATCGAAGTCGAGACTCAAGTTCAGGTCAACTTCACTCTCACGCAACAGCACAGCGAATCGCTCTGAGCGATTGCGGCGCTCTCCAGCCTCTGCCAAGTCGCGGCATCGCCCCCCGCTCTTTTCCTCCTTTTGTGCCCGAGCCATTACTTTCGTGCGTTGATCTTCATTCTCACTCAGCGAATGCTAGCTTCAGGCACTTTTCTTGAAATATGCAACCAAATTGAGGAGATGAGATGAAGAAAGTGGTTCGTCACTGTGGGATTTCCGTGTGCACTGTGCTGCTGGCAGCCGTTAGTTATGGTCAGTCCAAAGCAGACTCAGGCAGCTTCGGTATCGGCGTGAAGGGATCTCTTCTGGGCGGAGGCGTCGAAGCGGCGGCGCGCGTTACCCATCGCACCAACGTCCGCGCCGGTTTCAATATGTTCAGCTACAGCCGCACATTCAACAAAGACGGCGTCGCCTACGACGGCCAGCTCAGTTTCAAAACCGTGGAAGCGCACTACGACATCTTCCCCTTTGCCGGCGCCTTCCATGTCAGCCCCGGCGTGCTGATCTATGCCGGCACACCCATCACCGCCAACGCCTCGGTACCCGGCAATCAGACCTTCAGCCTGGGCGGAACGAGTTATCTTAGCGACCTCAGTGTTCCCGTCACCGGCAACGGAAACATCAAGTTCAACCAGGCCGCGCCCATGGCCACGATTGGCTGGGGCAACCTGGTTCCGCGCAAGTCTTCCAAACACTTCAGCATTCCGGTTGAGCTCGGCGTCGCCTTCCAGGGCTCTCCCAAAGCCGCATTGAATCTGGCGGGAAACGTGTGCAACACCGATGGCACCAACTGCCGCACTATCGCCAGCGACTCCACGGTTCAGGCCAATATCCTGTCGGAGCAAAACAAAATCAACAACAGCATGCGCTTCTTCAAGGAGTATCCGATCATTTCCGTCGGCTTTGGCTACAAGTTCTAGGCGCAGTTTGAATTTTGACCATCTTCACCTTCCTCGACGGCGTCATCCCGAGCGCAGCCGCTTTTCAGGCGGAGCGAGGGATCTCGCGCGGGGCGTCTCGGTGGTGCGCGCCAGATCCCTCGGCCCGCTCGCTTCGCGAGCCCCCGGCTGAAGCCGAGGGTCTACCGAGAAAGCGCGCGGCCTTCGGGACGGCGCCTGCAGGAGGATAAAACTCAAAACTGAACCACTACGCAAAACCAAAGTCACTCCCGCCCCGGACCGCGACCGGGTTACATTTCAAATAGTTCCCTGTCGGAGAAACGATGCGCCGCAAGAACCGCAAATGGGCAGCCATGGCCGTTGGGCTTTATTTGCTCGTGATGTGGTCGGCCTATCGTTGGTCGATTGGCCAGCGCCCCGCCGACGGCCCCATCCTCGAGCACATCCAGCACGAGGAGATGCGCAAATTCAAGGAGCGGCGCGCCCTGGAGGCCGAGGAATACGCCAAGGCCCAGCCTCATCTCGCCGAGGCCCGTCTCAACGCCGCCGGGCCCGCATTCGTAGCGGCGCGTTACGACCAGAACCACATCGTCTTTGTGGTCACTACCAACACTGAATCCAGATTCTCCGCTTCTCCCCTCATGCGCTCCGGTGGCCAGCCCACAAGAGTCTCAGCGCCCGCCAATCCTGCCGCGCCACTGGCCGGGCTCCAGGAATTGTGGGAGCCCGATTCCCAGGCGCTGCACTTCTTCCCTGCGATCGTGCAGAAGACGCAGCCGGGAGAGCAGTGGATCCTCAGCCTCTCGGCCACAACCACCATCCCCGTCGCCATCGAGCGCACCGTGATCGCTCCCGCGGGATGTTCGCTGGGCATGGGCTTTCTGGCTTCCATTCCGCCCGATCAACAGCACGCCTTCGCTGCCTCCGGCCACGACTATTTCCTGGTTCGTAACGCCGCGGTTGCGCCCGTTGACTCGCCCATCGCTGCACACATTGGCGAATTTCCGGATTGGAAAACTCCGCCGTCGCTTGCCCACGAGATCGAGCAGCAACTCAACCAGCGCATGCAGCAGGAAGTCTCCGACATCGACGCCCGCCTGCTGGCCAACGCCCACAGCCCCGGCGCCTCGGCAGCAGAATTGCCCGTCGGCAACGCCCGCCCGCGCTTGAAAGAGTGGATCCATGCCGACCAGGGCCTGGCCCGCGGCGAAGGCACCCTCGACTACGATCTTCACGCCTACCGTCTCACGCCCGATGGCGCACCGCGTCTCTACGTCCGCGCCCGATGGAAATTGAACGACGCTCCCGCGTTCCTCATGACGGCATGGTTTCAGGCCGAGTGGCCGAAGCCGGAATCCCAGAAAGCAGGTTCACCGGATACTCAGCCCGTTCTTCTCTGGTCCGATTCCAGCTGGTCGTTAGCCATGCGCCAAGGCGAGGCTCCCGCTTCGCTCGGCGACCGCCTCGATTTCCAGACCATCCTCAACGAATTCGACGCCGATTCGGATGGCTGGGCGGAGTTACTCGTCCATTCCTACGACATCCAGTCTGATCAAACCCAGTCCTCCGGCGCTCATTCCCCCGCGACTGCGTCGACCACCATCGCGCCTTATCTCTACACCGACAAGGGCCTCGAGCCTTTGAAGATGGCGTTCCACCGCGACCTGCAATCGCCCGAATCCTGCCTCGACCCGTAGCCTGTGTGGCGCGGACACTCGTGTCCGCGAAAATTCGCCGGGTGCCCCATCCTTCCTTCGCGTCCTGTGCGAAGGAGGGTGGGGATGTTGACCCCGATTCCCGTGAACCGGTCGATTCATCTCGCGACCATAGATGGGACGGATAGGATGGGCCGCCCGTGGCCACGTCCCTTACTGGTTACGTGGCAGGCCGCCACGCCCGCGCTAGAATCCCGCCAAGGGAGATTATTGTGAGATTCCATCCGGCAAGCGTCATCGTCATTGCATTCCTGCTGCTGTGGGGCGTGGTGGGGCTGGCGCAGTCGAAACCTCCGGCGGAAGTCAAGCTCGACGATCTTTCCTTCATCTGCGGCCATAATCGCGGCGAGTCCAACGGCACCATCATCGACGAGCACTGGAGCGAGGTCGGCGGCGACACCATGATCGGCATGTTCCGCCAGATCAAGAACGGCAAGGCCCAGATGTACGAGTTCCTCACCATTGAGCAGACCGCCACCGGTCCCGTGCTGCGCCTCAAGCACTTCGATCCCGGCCTCGTGGGATGGGAAGAGAAAGCGCAAGCCAACAGTTATCCGCTCGTCAGCTGGAAACCGAACGAGGCCGTCTTCCAGCGTCCCGACAAGGAAACCAAAATCACCTTCCGCTCGACCAGCCAGAACACCCTCGAAGTCCTGCTCGAACGCACCGGCGGGAAGACAGAACTATTCGAGTACGCGCACACGCCCGAGTAAGATGTGGCGCGGGCACTCCTGCCCGCGAAAATCTCGGCCGGGCGGGGAGTTTGACTTCCTGTCCCTTATCTCATCCCTGCGGGTGCCCCGTCCTTGTCTCCGCGTTTTCTGCGGAGACAGAGCCTGCCCTGAGCGCAGTCGAAGGGGCGGGGAGTTTGATCTTGAAGCACCAAAGGCGGCCTGAGCCCGAGCTGTTCTCGTTTCCGTGCGGTCCATTGCGACTCTATTTCCACCGCACCCTCAACGCCCGAAACATAGTGACGGAAGCTGCTCCACGGCCAATCCTCCGGACATGAGACCAGTCCGCGGCGCACCGGGTTGCGATGGATGTAGCGCAGCTTCTCGATGTGCTTCTTCTCGCTCCAGACGTTAAGGTCGTAATAGCGCTCCAACCAGAACGGTCCGCCCTCCGGCAAGCGCAACTGCCGTGCGACATTCTGCTTCAACATTTGAAGCGCCAGGGAGAGCTTGCCCCGCTCGGGCTCCGTGATCAGCAGATGAACATGCTCGGGCATGACGACGTATCCGGCGACGTAGAAGCCGTACCAGCGCCGCACCCGCTCCAGTGTTTCCTCGAAAATCTCGCGAGATCGCGGCGTGGCGAGCAGGGGAGCACGGTTGTAACAACTGAAGGTCACGAAATGCAGACATCGCGCCCGCTGGAAGCGCTTGAGTCCCCACGGCATAGCGCGACGGTACTCCGAGATCGAACCCGGGGTCTGTGATCTGTGAACATTTGGTTGTGAAGGTTCCGGGATTGGGAACGGTCAGAGTCAAAATCCCCGCCCTGTCCCTGCAAAGCCCGCAGGGACAAGGACGGGGCACCCGCGAGAATTGCTGTGATCGCGGCGGCGCGGGTGCCCCATCCTTCCTTCGCGTTCTGTGCGAAGGAGGGTGGGGAATTTGACCCCGATTCTCGTAAACCGGTCGTGTGGGCCACCCGCCCTTCGCGATTTTCGAAGGGTGGGCACGATGCAGCATGAAGAACGGAATCGCGGGTGCCCCATCCTTCCTTCGCGTCCTGCGCGAAGGAGGGTGGGGATTTTGACCCCGATTCTCGCAAACCGGTCGTGTGGGCCACCCGCCACACCGCCGCATTTGTTGGGCGCAGTCCGTGATCCCCTAGGAAAGAAAACCCCAAGGGGTCGAACAACAAACTACCGGCAACGATCTACCGGCAAGCGATATTAAAGAACAACACCCGGGTCAGGTGCCAAAGTTCGTAGACGTGAAGGACTACGACCTCAGCCGCGATGAGCCAAGTTACTAACCGCTTCATTTTGGTTGATTGTTGGTTTCGTGGATCAGCGAATCAGAGGTCTGATAAACCCTCCCCCTACCCCCATCAGGGAGCTGGGGTAATTCGCCGTTTTGGCTTGAGCTTTCTGATAGCGCCTTCTGTTATTGGAGCAAAGACGCCTAGGGAACGCAAGAACTAAGATCAGACACGCGACTCGCGGCCCAATGCTGCGTGCCCCGTCCTAACGTCGCGCCTTTTGCGACGTTGGGGCCTGCCCTGAGCGAACCCCGAGCACGGCGAGGGGGAGTCGAAGGGGTGGGGATTTTTGGGTGGGCCACGCGCCAATTTCAAAACTCGCACAAAAAGGCCGAAAGTACAATAATGACGCTTTATGACAGACAAGAAGGACGAAACGGCGTCACCGGGTTATGGATTCGGGTGCCTCGTAGTACTGGCCGTGATTGGCGCAGTGGTCTGGTTTTGGCTCTTGCCAAACAAGTACAGATATTCCATCGAATATGATGTAGCGACCGAAAAGGTCTACGTCCAAGAGAAACCCCACGACTGCGAGTGGGAAAAAGCCCCCCTTGGCAACAAATACTGTCACTTTGAGAAGCATGTTGAACCCGTCAAGGACGACAGCGGTAAAGTAACAGCGGTGTACGTCGGCTGGGAAAAGGTAGAGGAGTAGATCTCAGGCGGCTCGTAGGAAAACCTGGGGACAGGCGGGACGTTTTCCGTGCCCGGCCACTATCCATCGGATTCCGCTTCTTTACGCTCTCCAATCCCCCGTGATATCCTTCTAACTGTCACATAGACAAACGATTAAGAACAGGAGCACATCAGGCGAGTGCTAGCCAGAGAGCAAAAGAAATCCGTTATTGACCACAATCGCACGCACGCGACCGACACCGGCAGTCCCGAGGTGCAGATCGCGCTGCTTAGCGAGCGTATTGGCCAGTTGACGGAGCACTTCAAGACGCACCAGAAAGACCACGGCTCGCGCCGCGGCCTT
>OMOD01000160.1:34982-35599 GCA_900290255.1 Candidatus Sulfotelmatobacter kueseliae | reverse complement strand
CGTATCCGGCGACGCCGCTGTTTCGCCAGATGGAAGCCGAGGGGCGAATCCTGCACCGCGACTGGACGCTTTACGATACCGGCCACGCCGTCTTTCGCCCAAGGCACATGACGCCCGAAGAACTCGAGCAAGGCTACGCGTGGATTTATCAGCGATTGTTCTCGCACGCGTCAATCTGGCGCCGGCGGCCGGAGCAATGGCAGGCGATCCCGCTTTATCTCGCCATGTCGTACCTCTACAAACGTTCCAACCGCTTCTGGCACCTGTTGATCAAGCACGACCTCGTCAACCCGGTGTGGAAACCGCTGGTTGAGATGACGCGCTGGCGGCATGTTCGCTACCGGCGCCAACTCGCTCAGCGAGAGTCACTTAGGGCAGTTTCAGGGCAGGTCGTATCGGCCGGAGTGTGAGCCTAATCCTTCTCAATCTCGATTGGGTCCAGTTCTTGTAGAATCTTCAGCACTTGGCTGTGGGAGGGTGGTCGTCGGCTTGCGGGAAAAGCTTTGCGTCCGTAACCTTCTTGCCCTGTCACCCGTTACTCCCATGTAAGGCAGAACCGCGGAGAATTCGTTGAAGGCTCTGAAGAAAGAAGCGGACGAGCGGCTTCTGATCGAGGC
>OMOD01000160.1:0-34976 GCA_900290255.1 Candidatus Sulfotelmatobacter kueseliae | reverse complement strand
GAGAATTCGTTGAAGGCTCTGAAGAAAGAAGCGGACGAGCGGCTTCTGATCGAGGCTGCGCAGCAGGACCCCGCCCGCTTTGCCGAGCTTTATGAAATCAACTTCGAGCGTGTGTATGCCTACATCGTGCAGCGGGTGCGCGACCGCGCGGATACAGAAGATCTGACCGCCGAGGTTTTTCATCAGGCGCTGGCCAACCTGAAGCGCTTTGAGTGGCGCGGGATTCCGTTCGCGGCGTGGCTGTTCCGGATCGCCGCCAACCTGATTTCAGACCGGTGGCAGCGGTCGGGACGCGAAATAGCCGACGATTCAAAACTCGAATCGGCACACGTCAGTCCGGCGGAGATTGAAGAGGTCGAGCGCCGGGCCACGCTGTTTAAGCTGGTGGATACGTTGCCCGCCGAGCAGAGACGCGTGGTCGTGCTGCGATTCGTGGAACAGAAAAGCATTAAAGAAGTGGCGCGGGAGATCCGCAAGACTGAGGGCGCGGTAAAGCAATTGCAGTTCCGCGCGCTCAGCAGTCTGCGGACGCGCATGGAGGGTGCCGATGCCTAAGCGCTCTCTGCATCCAGGGAATGGCGACCAGAACAGGATCGACCAGAAGAAGATCGAGCAGCTGAATAAGGCTGTGGACGCGATGCTGGCGCGGAGCGACGGCAAGGCGCCCAGCGTGGAAGCCGGCATCCGGCCACTCGTGCGCATCGCGGCGGAATTGCGCAATCTGCCGCGGGAGAGCTTCAAGGCACGATTGAAGTCCAAATTCGAAGGGAGAAGTCGTATGTCCACCGTTGCTGAGCCAGTTGCAGCCGTTCCTGTGAGTGCGTCACCAAGAATAGCGTTCCGTGATCCTGCCAAAGCGATTGAGTTCTACAAGCAGGCCTTGGGCGCGAAAGAAACGTTCCGCTTCGAGGTTGGAGGAAACATTCCTCACGCCGAGATCATGATCGGCGATTCCATCATCGACGTGACCGGAGAGTGGCCCGAAGGAGGCCGCTTCAGCGCTGAAACCCTGGGCAATTCGCCCATCTCGCTCTCCATCCACGTCGCCGACGTGGATAAATTCACGGATAATGCGGTCGCGCACGGAATGAAGCTGGTGCGCGCGCCCCAGACCCAGTTCTACGGGCACCGCGACGCGCTGCTCGCCGATCCTTTCGGCTACTCGTGGAACGTGTGGACCGTGATCGAAGAAATGTCGGTCGAAGAAATGCACCGCCGCATGAAAGGCCTCGAAACCGGCCCCGAAGCCGGCAAGATGCCAACGAAAGAAAAAGGCGTGAGCCCCGTTCCCCGCGGCTTCCGCATGGTCACGCCCTATCTCGTCGCCGCCGACGGAGGGGCCCTGCTCGACTTCGTCGGCAAAGCTTTCGGTGCAGAAGAACTGCTCCGCGTCGAAACGCCCGCGCCCGGGGTGCACGGCGAAGTCCGCATTGGCGATTCCATGATGATGATCGGCGGCGGCGTCCCGGGCAAGAAGTTCCCCGGATCGCTCCAGCCCAACGCTCTGCACGTCTACGTCGAAGACGCCGATGCCGTCATCAAGAGGGCCGTCGCTGCAGGCGCCACGCTCGTCGACGAGCCTCGCGACCAGGATTACGGCGAGCGCTCCGGCACCGTCAAAGACGCTGCCGGCAACTTCTGGTACGTCGCCACGGCGAAAGGCGAAAGCTTCAAGCCCAAAGGTCTGCAGAACGTGAATCCCTATCTGCACCCGCGGCGCGCCGAACCGTTGATCGCCTTCCTGAAGCGCGCATTCGGAGCACAGGAGGTGGCCAAGTACGCGTCGCCGGACGGTGTGGTGCACCACGCCCAGATTCGCGTGGGCGATTCAGTGGTCGAGATGGGCGAAGCACAGGGAAAGTACGAGACCATGGCCGCAATGTTCTACCTGTACGTGCCGGACGTGGATGCGGTTCATCGTCAGGCGGTGGCGGCGGGTGCAACTTCCTTCCAGGAACCCACCGACCAGTTCTACGGCGACCGCAGCGCCGGCGTGAAGGATAACTTCGGCAATACGTGGTACATCGCGACCCACATCAAGGATGTGGCGATGTAGCGCTCAAGGTCGCGAGTTAGGATGCAGGGGCGGGCAAATGACCCGCCCCTTTTTCTTGGCGCGTTCTGTGTGGGGACAGCCGCCCTCGGCTGTCCAGTCGATCGAAGCTCGACAGCGCACAGCCCGTCCGGTTGAGGCGTCCGCTTGCCGCGTGTTAGCATCGTAGGTTTTGGCAGCGGATACCGGGCTGGCCTGTACCTGTTCTTATCCTCTTCATGGGCCGTTTCTTCTCCCCCGCCTGCCGAAGGAGCCTAATTTGAAAGTCTATTCTGGAGAAAACATCCGTAATGTAGCGTTGGTGGGGCACGGGCATGCGGGCAAGACCTCGCTGGTCGCCGCTATGCTGTACACGGCGGGCGCGACCCAGCGGCTTGGCCGCGTGGACGACGGCTCGGCCACCACCGACTACGACGACGAGGAAAACGCCCGCCAGATGTCCATTTCGACCGGCATCGCCCACGTCGAATGGGGCAAAACCAAGATCAACATTCTCGACACGCCCGGCTTCAACATGTTCGTCCACGAGGCCAAGATGGCGCTGCCGGTGGTGGACGCCGCCATCGTGGTCGTTGACGGCGTAGCCGGCGTGGAAGTCGTCACCCAGCGCGTGTGGAATTACTGCGAGGAGTACAAGACGCCGCGGCTGATCGTGGTCAACCGCATGGATCGCGAGCGCGCCGATGCCACGCGCGTTCTGGAGTCGCTCGAGAAAGGGTTCGGGCGCACCGTCATTCCCATCGAGCTGCCCATCGGCGCGGAAAAGAATCTGTCGGGCGTGATCGATCTGGTCCGCATGAAGGCCTACACCTACGAGCTCGGCGGAAACGGCAAAGGGAAAGAAACCGAAATTCCCGGCAACCTGAAAGAGCAAGCGCAGACGGCCCACGAGCGGCTGGTCGAGCTGGTGGCCGAGGGCGACGACAAGTTGATGGAGAAGTTCTTCGAGGCCGGTACCCTGGGCGAAGAAGACCTGGTTCCGGCGCTGCACAATGCCATCCGCGAAGACAAGATTTTCCCGGTAATTTTCAGCTCCGGCCTGGGCAACATCGGCGCCGACCGCGTCATGGATTTCATCGTGGATTACACGCCCGCGCCTTCCGAGCACGAGTGGGTGCAGGGAGCTGTCGAAGGCGATGCCGAAGCTCCCAAGCGTCACGAAACCGATGCCGAGCCGGCTTCCCTGTATGTGTTCAAGACGGTTTCGGATCCATTCGCCGGCCGCATTTCCTACTTCAAAGTTTTTTCCGGCGTGGCGAAGAACGAATCCACCGCGCAGAATTTCCGCAGCAACACGCTGGAAAAGCTGTCGCACATCTCGGTAATGCAAGGCAAGACGGCAATTCCGGTGACTGAGTTGCACGCGGGCGACATCGGCGCGGTGGCAAAACTGAAAGATACGCTCACCGGCGACACGCTGGGCGACAAGTCGGCTCCCATTCAATATCCGCGCGTCAAGCTGCCCGAGCCGGCGATTACGTTTGCCATCGAGCCCAAAACCCGCGCCGATGAAGACAAGCTCGGGCCGGGCCTGCACAAGCTCATGGAAGAAGACGCGATGCTGCGCTTCTTCCGTGATGCCCAGACCAAGGAATTCCTCATCGCCGGCACCGGACAGCAGCACATTGAAGTTACCGTCTCCAAGCTGAAGAAGCGCTACAACACCCAGGTCAACCTGAAAGCTCCTAAGGTGCCGTATCGCGAGACCATTCGCGGCAAGGCCGACGTGCAGGGCCGCCATAAGAAGCAGACCGGCGGCCACGGGCAGTTCGGCGATTGCCGCATCAAGATGGAGCCGCTGCCCCGCGGCGGGGACTTCGAGTTCGTCAACGACATTTTCGGCGGCGCCATTCCCAGAAACTTCATCCCCGCAGTCGAAAAGGGCGTCAAGGATGCCGCGGCCCGCGGATATCTCGCCGGCTATCCGGTCGTTGATTTCAAAGTCGTGCTCTATGACGGCTCGTATCACGACGTCGACTCCAACGATTTGTCCTTCCAGATGGCCGGCCGCATTGCGTTCAAGAAAGCGATGGAGGTGGCCAAGCCCACGCTCCTCGAACCCATCATGGCGGTCGAAATTACCGTGCCCGACGACTTCGCCGGCTCGATCATGGGCGATCTCAACAGCCGCCGCGGGCGCATCCAGGGCATGGACAACAAGGCGGGCAACACCATCGTGAAAGCCGAAGTGCCCATGGCTGAAATGCTGACCTATGGCGTGGAGCTGACTTCGATGACCCAGGGCCGCGGATCATTCAATATGGAAATGCACCACTACGACATTGTGCCCGGGCAATTGCAGGAGAAGGTTATCGAGAAGGCTAAGGCCGAGCGCGGCGAGGTGAAGGAAGAGGAAGAGTAGGAACTCATGTGGGGACAGCTGCCCATAGCCTGCCCTGAGCGACCCCGAGAAACGATGGGGGAGTCGAACGGGGCTGTCCGGTCGAGCGAAGCTCGACGGGGTTTGTCGCTTCAGGGCGACGCGCGCAAACTGACATTACCGAGGTGGGCGGCTGGCCATTTGTGACACACTCATGTGTCACATTTCAAGCGCTTCTTCCGCGCGGGTGACAGCCTGAACATCTCCCTCCTCCAAGAGCCTCGGCGGAAAGCAACCAGGCCGGCCCTCAAGGGAAAGGCCGGCCTGTTTGAAATGACAGCCAGACGCAGCTGCCGCGACTCTGCCGGCTAGAAGGCGTCGCCGAACAGGTCCGTCATGGTTCTCGTCGAGGCGTCGCAGGCGTGGTTAAGGCAGGGAAGGCCCAGGCCGCCCTCGATCGTCCGCAGCAGCGAGAAGTGGGTATAGAACTCGCCGCTCTTCAGTTCGTGGAAACCATAGTTGGTATCCACGATGGCTGCCACCTTATTGATGACGGGCTGAACGGAGTAGTCGTTCTCATCCCAAATCACAACAATGGCGCTGCGGCCGTGACGCCACGCTGGCGAGCCGTGGATAGCCGTGACAATCTTCTGTACGGCCTGGTCGCCCAGCTGGATCAACGCCGGGTTGAGACCTGCCTGCGTGCCGTTATCGTTCGGATCGTAGCCACAGAAGGCTGTCCCGTTCCCACGTCCATGCTGGTCGTTGCACTGGTTGGGCACGATGTAGGAGAAGTTCGGCACCCGGCCGGATCCCAGATCGCTCCACAGCCCACCCCACCCGTCGAACCCCGCGATTTGGGCGTAGCTGACCAGCGGATTGGTACCCTGCTGCACGTTCTGGAAATAGACGAACGGGTTATGCTTGGCCGCATAAAGCTGCACGATGTCACCGCTACTAAGAGGCGGCGTCAGCTGCGGGTTGATCTTGGTGAAGTCGGTGTTGTTGGTGAAATTTCCGTCGCTGTAGTTGACCGTGTCGGGTCCGGTCTGCGGGAGATCTTCCTGGTAAGTCTTCCACGTCTTGCTCACATCGGCGAGCTGGTCGGCGATGGTGATGCCCAGCGTGGTGGAAACCGCCGGGTAGGAGGCTTTCCCGTCGAGGTTGATCTCGCAGGGCGGGCCCGTGACTTCGTTCGTGCAGTCTAGGACCGGAGTCGCTGCGTCGGTTCCCGACCCCGAGACAGGGCAGATATTCGGGCTTGGGGGATCGTCGGTGTTTGGCGCGCCCGTCGAGAGGTTGGTCGCGCAGCTGCCATTGTGCCAGTCGGGAGGGTTGTCGCTATGGATTCCGAAATTTGAGCCGCCCACAACCTCAAGGTAGTTGGTCAGGCTGGGATGGGCGACCGCGAAATAGTTGGTCGCCAGGTTGGCTGATCGCGCGTACTGGTTGATAAATGGCGCGTTTGGGTTGCTGATGATTTCGCCGTACCCGTGGTTTTCCATCATGATGACAAAGACGTGATCCAGATGCGGAACACCGCCGGGAACCGGACCCTGCTGCGCGAACGCGGTGAGGCATGCCAGCCAGGCCAGCGCGCCTAGGACGAGAGATTTCTTTTTCATTGGTGAGTCTCCTGAGAACGGCCAGCAATGCCCCGGAAGGGAACCCCAGTTTTGTGCTGGCTCGATCTGGGCAATCTAACAATCAAATGTTGGGCTGCGATTACAGGAAAGTTAACATTTGATGAACCCGCGGCCCCGCGCAGTGTCTGGCCGCAGGGCGCGCCCAGTGGCCCTTGCGTGTTACTATCCGGCGAGTGGAAAGATTCTCCGAAAAGCGGCCAGCGGGAGAGGACCGCGAACGTCTGGTCTCTGCGGCCCCGGTCGAGGACGATTCCTCCTTTGAGCTGAAGCTGCGCCCGCAGCGGCTGGCCGAGTTCATCGGCCAGAAAAAGATCAAAGAGAACCTCGAGGTCGCCATTCAGGCCGCTCGCTCGCGCGGCGAGGCCATGGACCACGTGCTGCTCTACGGCCCTCCCGGCCTGGGCAAGACCACCCTGGCCAACATCATTGCCAACGAACTCGGCGTGCATTTTCAGCCCACGGCCGCGCCCTTGCTTCAAATTAAGGGCGACCTGACCGCCATCATCACCAACCTGCAGGACCGCCAGGTGCTGTTCATCGACGAAATTCACCGCCTGCAGCCGGTGCTTGAAGAACTGCTCTATTCGGCGCTGGAGGACTACAAGCTCGACATCATCATCGGGCAGGGGCCGTCAGCGCGCACCCATACGCTCGAGGTAAAGCCCTTCACCTTTGTTGGTGCGACCACCCGCGCGGGCCTGATTTCGTCACCGCTGCGCGCCCGCTTCGGCATTACCCTGCGGCTGGAGTTTTACACGCCCGAGGATCTGCAGGTAATCGTGGAGCGCTCGGCGGAGATTCTCGGCATCGAAATTGACGACGCCGGCGCCAGGGAAATTGCCGGCCGTTCCCGCGGCACGCCCAGAATCGCCAACCGGTTGCTGCGGCGCGTGCGCGACTACGCCCAGGTTCGCGGTTCGGGCAAGATTGACCACCCCACGGCGATGGCCGCTCTCGAAATGCTCGAAGTGGATCACTACGGCTTCGACGAAACCGACCGGCGCCTGCTGCTCACCATCATCGAGAAGTATCAAGGTGGTCCGGTGGGCGTGAACACGCTGGCCGCCGTGCTGGCCGAGGAACCGGACGCAATCGAAGAAATCTACGAGCCTTTCCTCATGCAGATCGGATTCCTCAACCGTACTCCCCGCGGCCGCGTCGCCACCCAGTTGGCCTACGAGCACTTCGGCATCACACCGAATCGCCGCCAGAGCACGCTGTTCTAGCCGTCAGCCATCAGCCCTCAGCCGTCAGCGAAAACAAACCGAAGGTTTTGGAAACTGGCGGCTCATGGCTGGCGGCCGGCGGCTCAGACTTCGCCTGGACAATCGGGGCCGAAAGGTATACGCTTGCCAGCCGATAAGAGCATTCATACGTTTTAATGAATGCTTTCATGCACTTTGCCCCATGCGAGGTGAATTATGATGCTTGCCGCTAACTTCCCCAAGATTTCTCATCGTCTGCAACATTCCTCAATCGCTATCACTGCGTTCCTGCTGCTGGTTTGCGCTTCAGCGGCAGCAGCTTCGTCGGCCTATGTGCGCGTCAACCAGGCCGGATACGAAACTGCCAATTCCCCGTTTCAGGCTTATCTGATGTCCACGGCCTCGGAATCCGGGGCGACTTTCACAGTTATCAATTCCGAGGGCGCCACAGCTTACTCGGGCGCAATCGGAGCGCTGCTCGGCACCTGGAGCAACAGCAAGAAACTAACCTACGACGTGTACTCTCTCAGCTTTACCGTTCCCGGGGGCGACGTTTACACGATTTCGGTAACCGGGCCCGTAGCGGCTACGTCCCCCAAGTTTGCCGTGAACACTCCGGAGGCCCTCTACCAGGGATTTCTTCTGAACACCTTGTGGTTTTACGAGACCGACCGGGATGGCCCGAACTACATCCCCAACGCCTTGCGCACCGCGGCCGGGCATCTCAATGACGAGAACGCCACCGTCTACGACACGCCGCCCCTGAACGCCAACGACCTGATCACCACCACGGGAACAGCGCTCACATCCACTGGGACCACGATTGATGGCGCCGGAGGCTGGTGGGACGCCGGCGACTACATGAAATATGTAGAAACGGTGGGCTACACCACGGCGCTCATGGAGATCGGAATTCGCGATTTCCCCAATCAGATGGGTCCGGGCGCTCCCGCGAAGCCTGCGGCTCCGCCAGTCTCGGTCTCTTATGCTGGAAACGCCTCCGGTGCGCCCACATCGTCCAACTTCTCGGCCGAAGCTCAGTTCGGTTTCAACTGGCTCGTCGAGATGTGGAATGACAGCACCAAGACACTCTACTACCAGGTCGATAACAGTCAGGACTGGAAAAACTTCAAGGCCCTCGAAACGGAGTATGACATCTGGACGCTGCCTCAGGCGGCTGACGACTACGACAGCTGCACCGCCGACTACGTCTACATCTGCGACCGTCCAGTGTTCATTGCCGCGCCAGCCGGGTCCAAGATCAGCCCTAACCTTGCCGGCCGCATGGCAGCTGCGTTCGCCGAATACTACCAGCTTTACCGCACTTCGAATCCCACTACGGCGAACCAGGCCCTCCTCTATGCCGAGGATATATTCGCGCTCGCCAATACTTCTCTTGCCGACCCCGCCAAGTCCGTGGCTGACGGCTCGTGCGCTTCGGGATGCCTGCTCACCGCTCTCCCGTTTGACGGCTATCCCGAGACGGTATGGGATGACGATATGGAATTGGGCGCCACCGAGCTCTACATAGCGCTCCAGTCCGCGGGTGGAAGCCTGCCCTCCGGGTTGCCGGTCACCAATCCCACGACCTACCTCACCGACGCCGCCCAGTATGCCAGTAACTACATCACCAAAATCTATGACACTGGCAACGAAGACACACTCAACCTCTATGACGTCAGCGGCCTCGCCCACTTCGAGCTCTATCGAGCCCTGGGACTGGCAGGCAATCCGAGCGGCCTGGCAGTGAACCAATCCACTATGCTCACCGCGCTCGAGAACCAGCTGAACGTGGCCATCACCCAGTCCGGAACTGACGCGTGGGGCTTTGGTGTTCCCTGGCAGAATGGCGACACCACTTCGCACGGCGCCGGCATCTCGGTGATGGCGAGCGAACTCTATTACCTGACCGGCACGTCCAGCTATAACACTTACTCGCAGAGATGGCTCGCCAACATTTTGGGCGCCAACTCCTGGGGCTCGTCGTTCATTGTGGGCGACGGCACCACCTTCCCCAACTGCATACAGCATCAGGTGGCGAACCTGGCGGGAGCGCTCAATGGAACTTCTGGCGGCACGCCCATTCTGTGGGGCGCGGCCACCGAGGGTCCCGCCAACGCGGCAACTTCCGGAACTATTACGGGAATGAACCTGTGCCCGGCCAACGGAGTAGATACCTTCAAGACCTTCAACGGAAATGATGGTACTTACAGCAGTTCGAAGGTGGCCGTTTATCAGGACAATGTTCAGTCCTATAGCACCACCGAGCCGGGCATCGATCTGACTACCACCTCGTTCCTGATGTGGTCTTGGCGAATGGCCGGTAGTCCAAGCCCCTTGCCGTAAAGGGCTTTGTGGTAGTGGTGCGGTTGGAGAAGGACGATTTGTATCCGGGCTTCGCTGGAGCGATGCCGAAGGCAGATCTGAATCTTGCTCGCAAACTGCACCACTATCGGTTTTGTCAGTAATGTCCCAACTTTAGTTCTTTACCACGGAGCCACAGAGACACAGAGAAACCCAACAGCGTGGCAAAACCATTCCCTTCTGATTCTTGCAGGTTCAAGGTCTCCGTGACTCCGTGGTGAAAAAAGTCAAGTTAGGACAGTACCCCGGCTTTGTCCGCTGTTGCTGAATCCCGCATGAATCCTGTAGAATCTAATGATTCGGACCGAGGTTGAACCCTACAATGAAGGCAGCTATCCATCCCTCTTATCATGAAGTGCGCGTGCACTGCGCCTGCGGCAACACGTTTATGACCCGCTCCACCCACAAGGGCGACATCGCGGTAGAAATCTGCTCCAATTGCCATCCCTTTTTCACCGGCAAGCAGAAGCTGCTTGATACCGCCGGCCGCATCGAGCGCTTCCGCCGCAAATACGCCAAGAGCGACGCCGCGAAAGCAGAGGCGGCCAAAAAGTAGTTTTTTTCGCCACGGATTTTCGCAGATTGACGCGGCACGTCCCACAGAAATCAGCCCTCGCTTCGGCGAGGGCTTCGTTTTGATTATGGGATTACGGTGCAGGCCGGTGCTGGCTCCTGGTTCGGCGGAGACCGTCATGTTCCATCTCCCGACCAGATCCGCCAAGCGCTCGAGTTGGTGGGATACCGGCACGTGCGACTGAACGCACGGAAGCGAACTGTGCGCTTCGATCGTGCCGGTGTCGAGATCGATCCCGGCGGAGTGGGCAAAGGCTACGCCGTCGATCGCATGGTCGAGGTCCTCCGCGCACGAGGTATTCGCAACGCGCTCGTCGCTGCATCCGGCAGCAGTATTTTCGGCCTTGGCAACCCTCCGGATGAGCCCCGAGGCTGGCCCATCAACATTGCCGACCCCTGGGATCATCGGAAGAACGCGGCGCAGGTGTTCCTCAAAGATATGTCTCTCTCCACCTCGGGCAGCTATGAGAAATCGTTCCGTGTCGGCGGACACCGCTACTCGCACATCATGGATCCCCGCCGCGGCATTCCGGCCGAGAGCGCTGTTCAGGTGACCGTCATTGCGCCCCGCACCGTCGATAGCGAGGTCTGGGCGAAGCCTTACTTCATCCAAGGACCTGCCTGGACGGCGGCGCACAAGCCGAAGTCCTGGCGTGTGCTCTACTGCGAAAGCACTCCCGGCGCCGCATGCTCATGGGTGGAGTAGGCCGCTCGACTGGACCTTTATACCCTGAACGGCGAAGCCCTCAATATTCATCCGGAATCCGGCGCTCGGCGGCCGGTATCGGATCGATGTAGGTGAGCCGCAGACCCCAATCGATATCTGCCGGGAACTGGGGCAGCGTAATGATTCCGATCTCGTCCGACCGGAGTGATCCCTTCCCCACCGGTTGCCAGGTTCCGTTCCGCGGATCGAACCAGTCCGCGCGGTACTCGCTCCACAACTTGGCGCCGCGAACCTGGCTCATCGGGCAGCCCTTCTCGAAATACAGCAGGAAGATTTCCTTGTCCGGAGTGCGAGCGCCATAGGCCCAACCTTCGTACGCGTCCAGGTTGTGGTCTTTGTCAGGGGAGACCAGGTCCGCCTCCGGAACCAACTCCTGGTAGCGTTTGCCTATCGACATGGCAAACGTGCGCAGATACTGCATCTGGCTCGCCGAGTTCCACTGGAAGGCATCCCACATTTTGATCGGCGCTGCGGACTCAATGTCGGCCCCCCAAATGCCTTCGGCCCCGTATACGTGACCACTGAATCCGCCGGAGAGAAAACTGCCGTACATCGCGGACCGCACAAACTGGTCGTCTTTTGGAGTCCCGCCCGGCGCGCCGAATTGGTAACCTTGGCCCGTTCCCAAACCGCGCTCATCCTTGTAGCCTGAGTAATAGGGCTCGCCATTGAGCGCGGGCTGAGGATTGGCCAACCGATAGATCTCTGTCAGATACCAATAATTATTGTGCTCGCGCATGTTGCCGGTCTGGTGCAGGGTTACCCAGGAATCTTCGCCCCAGTTCTCAAGCGTGGAGGGGTTAGCATTCGCCGAGAGCAGTGTGCCGAAAGGCGGCAGTCCATACTTCTCCTCCACCAGGTTGATTGCTTTCTTGAAGTCTTCGGGACTGACACTCTCGCTGATGACATCGAGGTGGATCGGACTGAGCACTGTATTGTTAGCCTGATAGCGCGACCAGACATACTGGATGAATCGCGCGTACGAGTCGGGCCATTTGTAGTACTTGCTCCAAAGCAGGCTGGCATCGCGCCGCGACACCTCGATGAAGGGTATGAAGCCCTGTGCGTTGAGGTAGTCGATTTTACGATCAATGTATTTGAAATATTCCGGGTTCACACGGTCCACGTCGGGGAACATGTATTCATACCCGGGCACTTTCCCCGGGAACACAAATGGCCGCCCGCCTTCGTTGTCCATGTTCTTTGCGCTGCCTGTGCCGAACTCCAGCCAGGCGGAGCGAACCGGGGTTCCGTCGGGCATCCGGACATGCCACGGCTTCCCGTCTGTCATCCAGTTCGGGAACGCTGCAATGATATTGACCCAGTTGTAACCCTGCGCCTTGCGGTAGCGGACATAATCCTTGAATCCGGCCCCAGGACCAATCGGGCGCTCCTGGTCGTCGTCGTACCATTTGAACCGGTTGGTTCCTGCTGAATACCAGGTGTCGCCGATCACGAGAAACGGGGTTCCGTCAGCTTGCTCAAGGGCGTGGTGGTTGGAGGTGGGCCGCAAGAAGCCGCGCCGTAGCGGATTCGCTCGCTTCTCGTCTTCCGTCCAGTCGATTGCCGTGAACCCGCCGGTTCTCCCGGTCAGGCCCGGGTCCTCGGGGCTCGACCCGCTGCGCCAGGTCCAAGTCCCGGGTGCCGTCGCCAACAGCCGAACACGGAAGACCTGCCCGCCGTCCCAGAAGCCGTATACCCGTTTGCGGAAGCCAGGGCCACTGAGGTCCAGCCAAACGGTCACGTCGGTGTACGGATTCGCATAGGACCGGGCGGCGGTGAGCATCACCTCCTGCTTCTCCCAGATATGCACTGGGGCGGCGCCTCGCCTTGCTGTAGCCGCTCCCAGGACCAGAGTCAAGCAGGCTAGTATCCGCAAGCTCTTAACGGTAGCATTCTTACGACGATTTCCTACGGTTCGGGACGAAGAGAATATGCCTGACATACTGTTTGACAGCGTATTCTAAACTTGAGACTTCGCTAAACGTAAGCGACAAGAGTGGTCCACCTTCGGGGACGCCGTTCTTCAAAGTCGTTCAAGACAGCGGGTTGATTCTGCTCGGATCTCGTCGAGATCTGCCACGCGATGATCTAACCCGCAGCCACAACTCGAAAGGCTGCCAGCGCCTGAATGCTTGGGTCTAGCTCTGCTTTTTCACCGTGTCCGCCAAAACTTTATCTTCCAGGTTCTTGTTCTGCGTTCGCCACTGTTGAAGCTGCATAGTCTCCAGCGACAGTGGTAGCCACCAGCGTCTGGCTCTCATAGGGCGCTTCTGCTCTGGGCGCGGCTTCTCTTGAAGCAGAACACCTACGACGTCACGAGCGGCTATGCGCGTGGCGCAGACTCTAGCACAACCTGACGAAACCACGATGCAAGGTTTACCTTCGGCAAATCGATTTTCAATGGTCACGTTGCCTTCGGACGGCAATCAGTGATACTTGCTCCAATTCCGGGAAGTGATCTTCCTCATCGGCTTTGCGCTCCGTCGGCGCGTTTTGCTGGATGGTCGTTTGGGCCGGGGGCACGGAACCAAAATACTGGGCGTATACATCATCGAAGGCAGGGAGGTCTGAAAGATTGTCGAGATACGCGGTGGCGGAGACTACTTCGTCAAAATTCATGCCGGCTTCTTCCAGATTGTCGAGTTGATTGCGCATCGTCTGGCGCAGTTGATGCGCCGTCGTTGTGGCGTAAACGCCGCCATGCGGTCCCGGAATAAAGCCGTCCTTGGCGGAGCAGTAGAGAGTGTCGCCGGCAAAGACACACGGGCTGGCGGTGGGGCTCGGCGGCATATTCTTCGGACGCACGGCCTTTCGCTGGTTGAGATCGCGCACCGCCACGCCCGTGTACTCGATGTGTGAGCCACCGGGAAGACTCAACACCTTGATTGTGGCGCGAGCGGGAGTGTTCCCGAACTCAAACCGCCGCGCGTAATGTTCGTTCATAACACGCATCGGAACTTCAGCTGTTAAATACGGATTGACGAAAACCATGTTGCGGAGTTCGAGGCCCGCCGCCTTAACTACCGCTTCTAAGCGATCGAGTGCGAAGTCGACCTGAGCCGCCGAATCTTCCGGGACTTTGCCGGACACGGGATCGCTGCCTGTCATGCTCGAGACGAACAGACGGTCATGGGTAAGCATTCCAGGAGGAGCTGTGTCCTCCGATTTGTAATGCGGTGGATACACAGGCTTCTTATCCTCAAGACTGTGGACAGCAACCGCGTTGATCTGAATGGATGGTTCCGGAACTCGAGCAACGCCGAGCACTGCCCGAGCAGGCTGGGATTTCCCAAAATACTGTGCGAGTACATGGTCCATCTGGTCATATTGGCGCATGTCTTCCAAGTAGATCTGGACGTAGACCACATGATCGATGGACAATCCTGCCGCCTTTACCACGGTTTGCACGTTTTCCAGAGCTTGCTTAACCTGGTCCGCAAAACTTGAGGGCAAGCTTCCGTCCGGTCTCCTTGGCCCTTGTCCGGACACGTAGACGTAGCCATCTGCATCTACTCCTGGTGAGTAGAGACGATTCGTGTGAGTGATTGCCTGATCCGGGACGATGGCACGGATGTCGTCCTGGGTCGCGAGCGTGGAGGAAAAAAGACCCGCCGCGATAAGTAATCGTAAGGATAAATGGAAGTGAAAGATTCTCAACGTCAGCCTCGCTTGTTTAGGCTCTGGCTTTCTTCTGCGCAGAGCCCAGGATGGATCGCAGTCTTTGTCCGACGATCATTTCCTCGCCCGGCTTGATGGTCATCGAAACCAGTTCAATGTGATCCGGCTCCTTGCGCTCCTTGCGATTGGGATTGCCCTCGTGAACCGCTGTGACCAGACTTGGATTGTCGGCTCCCAGCACTTCGATGACTGGATCCCCCCCCCGCAGTTCCTTTACACAATCGCTGATGCTGTAGTGCCAGCCTTGTTGATCCCACGCGATCCTCAGGGTTGGAAAGCGGTTACCGTCGTCCGGGATGAATGTGTCTGTCTTCACTCCTGGCACCGTCTCCACCAGTTTTCGAATTCGATCCAGTCGGCTGTTCCACTCTGCGTAGAGTTTCTTCTCATCCAACTTCAACCATGTTTCAAGTGCAGTGAGACAGCCGATGACTTCTTCTTTGCCGACTTTCATCGGACGGCAAACAGCTCCTTCCCGGGGGCTGCAATTCATTAATGCCGCCTCGATTAAGTCTTTGCGTCCCAGGAGCAAACCGCTGCACTGCGGGCCGCAGAGCCCCTTTCCACCAGAGAAGCAATAGAGATCAATTCCCATGCGGGCATAGAGCTTGACATTGTCAATGGGAGGGATGCCGGCGGCGTCGTCGAGCAGCACCGGAACTCTGTGCTCTTTGGCGATGGATAGCTCCTTCTGGAGTTTGTCGCCGAGATCGGTTGTGTAGATCATCGCCGTGTTCTCGTTGATTGCGTTGGCCAGTTCTTCCGGCGAATAGACGAGAACCAGTTGGGCTCCGGTGAGCCGTATGGCGCTGTCAAAGGCGCTTCGCCCGCCGACCATGATGACTTCGTGTTTCAATCCAGTTACGTCGGGCAGTTGCCAGATGTACTTATCGTCGGCGCCGGCCATGCATCCTGCCGTGGCAGCGGCCATTGCCCCCGCTGCTCCAGAAGTGATGATTCCGGATTCGGCGCCGGTCAACTCGGACAATCGCCTGCCTACGGCCCGCTGCAACTCCAGCATGTTCACAAAGTGCTCCGCTGCTTCGACCTGAGCTTCGCGCACCTCCGGGAATTCGAGCGAGCCGCTCAGATAGGTCCAGGTGCCGCGACAGTTGATAACCGTTTTCACGCCCAGCCGGGTGTACACGTTTTGTCGTGGGTCGCGCCCGACGGCAGTCGCAGCTTGCGCGTAGAAGTCCCGCACGGCAATCTGGCCCAGCAGCGGAGCAGCGGCCAGCAGTTTTACAAAGGATCTACGGCTAGTGTTTCGGACTACCATCAGGGCCTCCCAACGGAAGAAGTCTCAGCAACCTTCGTGTGTTCGCTGGTATACCACAGAATCTTCTTGACGCAAATCGGAATCTTTCGTTTCATTGAGATTTGTTTCGTTTGTCGCATGACCTTAGCCGAAAAATCGGGCGTGCTACTCTCAAGCGCACAGCCATATAAGATGAAGAGCAACATGACATATCCTGGCGTTAGGAAACCACTGCGGATCGTCTGGATTGCATCTGCTGCGTTTGCGGTGATGACGTTGTTGGACGTTTCTCCGGCATTCAGTCAAGGGAATGCGTCCAAGAGCAGCGAGTGCCGCATCGAGGCCGTCGACTATAAGGGATGGCAAGCGCAGCAGGTGTCGAACCAATGGGTGCAGTTGATCGTTGTGCCCCAAAACGGTGGCCGGTTAATGCAGGTCACTTTTGCGGGCCATCCTTACCTGTTCGTGAATCCCAAGCTGGCTGGGAAGTACTTTCCACCGAGTTCCAGCCAGTGGTTCAACTATGGCGGCGACAAACTCTGGCTCCTGCCCGAAGGAAATGATGATGAGCAACATTGGGCCGGAAATTCCGACGTCCTGGATGATGGCCCCTTTACGTTTCGAAAAATCTCGGAAGGGCACAGTTGTGAAATCGAACTGACCAGCCCAGCCGATCCGCAGACGGGAATTCAATTTGCGCGCACGATCAGCCTGGATGCCGAGTCTCCGCGAATCGCATTCCATGCCTCCATGAAGAACGTGACGGGCCACACCGTTGAGTGGTCGATGCAGTCCGTTTCGCAGTACGATACTTCCATCTCCGCCGCTGCCGACTCGGACCCGGACGCACACATGAACCACGATTTCTGGACGTTTACGCCGTTGAATCCGGCGAGCAGCTATTTGAACCGTTATCACGTTCGCTTTGGCCCAGCAGAAAACCTGGCAGTCAGAGTGAGAGAAGACGGCCTGTTTAGTGTGCACTACGTTCACATGGCAGCAGAATTGTGGCTTGATTCGATAGAGGGTTGGCTCGCAGTCGTCGACGGCAGCAGCCAATACGCCATGGTCGAGCGCTTTCAGTACGACGAGCGCAGGATTTATCCAGGAAAAGCTAGTGTCATTTTCTGGACCAATGGCACTGAAACCAGATTGAACAGCGACGGGAACCTCTCTCTCAGCGGTGATCCAGATGCGGGCCCTTATTACCTCGAAGCAGAACTTAACAGCCCCATGTGCCGGCTGCGTCCGGGTGAGAGTTGCGCCTTCGACACGGAGTGGTTTCCCACCCGTTCCGGAAGCGAATTTCACGGTGCCACAGAGGCGGGGATTGTGATTCGGCCGCTGAAGGCAACGGTCAACCAGAACGGCAAGATCGGCCTCTCAGGAGCTTTCGGAGTGTTCTTTCCCGGGAGATTGATGGCGCGTCTCTACGATGAATATGGACACCTTGCCGCCACAACGCCAGTCGCCGAGGTAAGCCCAACCGAACCCGTCTTGCTAGAATCCGCGATTGCTTCACCCGGAAAGTGCTCGCGGCTGTCGATTCATCTCGTGGATAACAACGGTGTGGACCGAGGAGCGCTGGAGGAAGTCCAATTAGGTGGTCAGGATAGTCATTGAGATGAAACGGCCAGCCGGAGTAGTCCTTCTATTGCTCGCCGCGTGCGCGGGGACAAGGCTGGCCGGGCAAGTGAACCTGTCCCGTTCGAATTCAACTCTTCAGGGCAGCGCTGAAGATCTGTTGAAGCAACCGGTCGGAGAAAACTGGCCCTCGTATAACGGAGACTACACCGGACGCCGCTTCAGCATCCTGCACGAGATTCATCGCGGTAACGTCGCCCAACTGCGCGCCGCCTGGGTTTTCCATCCGGGCAATTCGCAAAGGCTGGAGGCGACCCCGGTGGTCGTGCGCGGCATCATGTACGTGACTTCCGCCAATGATGTTTTTGCTCTCGATGCCGCCACAGGTCGAAGCTTGTGGCACTATTCCCGGCCAGTAAGTTCGGGACTGCTCGACGATGCAGCAGCCCACAAAAGTCGCGGTGTCGGCGTGTGGGAGCATTTTGTCTATTCGGAAACGGACGATGCTCATCTTCTCTGCCTCGATGCTCGCTCAGGAAACCTGGTATGGGACGTGCAATACGCAGACAAGCTCAAGCAGTACGGCGCGACTAGCGCGCCGCTGGTGGTGAAAGATGAGGTGATCGTGGGCACATCCGGCGGCGATTCCGGAGTGCGCGGTTTTGTTGCGGCCTACGACGCAAGGAAAGGCATCCTGAAATGGAAGCTGTGGACCATTCCGGGGCCGGGAGAATTCGGTTCTTCCAGTTGGCCCGGCGATTCCTACCTCCACGGCGGCGGTACGACGTGGATGCCCGGTACCTACGATCCGGAGCTGGACACACTATACTGGGCGACCAGCAACGCGGCACCCGATTTCGACGGAAGCTCCCGGCCTGGCGACGATTTGTACACCGCGTGCGTCCTTGCGATCGATCCCGACACCGGGAAGTTGAAATGGTATTTCCAGTTCACGCCGCACGATGTCTATGACTACGACGCAAATGAACCGCCGGTGCTAGTGGACAAGGAAGAGAACGGCACGCTGTCTCACTTGCTGATCCAAGCAAACCGAAACGGGTTCTTCTACGTTCTTGATCGAAGCAACGGTAAGTTCTTGCGTGCCACGCCGTTCGTAGACAAGTTGAACTGGGCAACCGGAATTGATGCCTCGGGCCGTCCGCTTCTGTCCGGCCGAATACCGACGAAGGAAGGCACATATATCTGTCCGGGCGTTGTTGGGGCGACGAATTGGTTTTCACCCTCATACAACCCGAACACAGGGCTCTTCTATGTGATGGCACTCGAGGAGTGCAGTGTTTACTATTCCAAACCGAAGACATTTACGCCAGGCGAAACCTTCTACGCCACGGGCACGAAACATCTCCCAGACGAACACTCGCAGAAGATTCTGTTGGCACTTTCTCCCTCAGACGGCAAGAAGGTTTGGCGATATCCGCAAACGGGCAGCGGCAACTCGTGGGGAGGAACGCTCACCACAGCGGGTGGACTCGTATTCTTTGGTGACGATGCGGACACTATCGAAGCCGTCGATGCAGAAACGGGCCAACCCCTCTGGCACTTCAACACTGGGCAGTCATTCAAAGCGTCTCCGATGACTTATGCAGTCGACGGGGTTCAGTATGTAGCGGTCTGCGCCGGGAGCGATGTGTTCAGCTTCGCGTTGCCACACTGAAATCTGCTACTGCCGAGGGAGATTGGCACCTTTTCAGTGCACCAGATACGGGACGAATCCGTGGGTTTTCGTTGCCAACCGATACACTGACGTCGTTGCTGTAATGTAAAGAGTGTCGTATTGCGGACCGCCCCAGGCTAGATTGGCTGGTTGTTCCGGCATCACGATTGTGCCCAGGTGATTTCCATTCGCGTCCCAGACCCAGATACCTTTCGGCCCTGTAATGAATAGATCGCCCTTGTTGTCCACCTTGATGCCATCGGGAACACCTTCATTCTTTCCCCCTGGCTCTTCGCCAAAAATGCGGCCATTGCTTAGGCTTCCGTCGGGCGCCACATCGTAGACGCGAATGTTCCGTTGCTCGCTATCGTCTACATAAAACTTCTTGCCATCCGGAGAGAAGGATAACCCGTTCGGCTGCGTAAGATCTCGGGTCAGCAAGCGTACGTTCCCTGCCTCATCCAAGCGATAAACCCCTTGAAAGGGAATTTCCTGCTTTTCTCCCGCTACCAGATCCAGTGTTGGATCGGTGAAGTAAAGCGAGCCATCCGGCCCGACAATCACATCGTTCGGGCTATTGAAACGTTTTCCTAGGTACCGATCTGCGAGCACCTGGTACTTGCCTTCCGGAGTAACTTCGACTATGGCTCTCAAGACGCTCGCACAGTCGATCAAGCGATGACGGCGATCGAATGTATTCCCGTCTGGATCGCCAAGCGCGATAACTTCCTCTTTCTTGCCATTCGGATAGACTCGAAAAATCTTGTTTATCGTTTCGTCGCTGACATACAGAAAGCCAGCCGGATCCCACATTGGTCCTTCTGTGAAGCCAAAACCCGTGGCCACGGTCTCCAACTTCACCTTGCCGCCGATGAGTTCTAGAAACTTGGGAGAGATAGGTTCGAGCTTGAAGTCCCGGGGAGTCTTGGAAGTCTGAGCCGGAACGAAGGCCACCGAGAAGACTACCGCCACAAATGCGAGCAGAAGCGCAATCCTGAGTCTCATTCGGTGTCATCCTCATGCTGGTGCGGCGTCACCTTGCTGTTCGAGTCAGGGATCGCCATCAGGTAGCTCACGAGATCATTGAGTTCACCGTCACTGAGCCTGTCGCGGTAATCTGCGGGCATCAGTGACGCATTCAAATATTCGATCTCTTGTAGTTCCGCTTTCGTCAAAAAGTGAAAACGCCCGTCCTTTGTCTGCAACTGCACGGAAAAGTTGTCCTCGTTGCGAATTAATCCCTCAAGTCGCTCGCCACTCGCTGTGGTCAGCACGGCCGCACGATAACCCGGTGGTGGTACTCTCGGCGATCTCATGATTTCGTCGCGAATTGCGCTGGGCGACGAACTAGCTCCGTGGTTGGTAAGATCTGGCCCAAGGAATCCCCCTAGGCCCGAAATCATGTGGCAACGTGAACAGTCACCTTTGCCGAAAAAGATTTCTCTACCGCGTTTTGCATCGCCGGTAAGGGCATGCGCCTCATCCCGGCCTTGAAGAGACCGCAGGTAGCTGACCAGAGCGCGAACCTGCCTTTCAGGAAAATTACGGAAAGCCGGCATGCCCGTTCCAGGAACACCGTTTGAGATGATGCTGGACAGTTGAGCGTCTGACAGCCGCCGCACCCTGACGTCTTCAGAAATGTTGACGGCTTTGTCGCTTCCTCGGCCGTCCAATCCGTGACACCCAGCACAGGAAGAATTAAAAGCGCTTCGACCCGCTGCGGATGGTGTTTTCGAGTCGCGATTCGGGGAGGCCTGTCTTGCCTGACCAAAAGAGAGTTGCGAGACCGACAGAATCAGAAAAATGCTGACCTGATATAGCGATTTGGGATTCCGAAACATGGGCAGGATCGCCAACATTCTATCGCATATGAGAAAAAAGCTGGCTCGCCGTTTTTCCCACACAATGGAAACTTCTTCCCAAAGAGTGATCCTTGGAGTGTGATAGAAAGGCAGTCGGCCGAGACTTTATTTCACGTTGTTGCGACTCGTTGCCCTTTCAAAGGACGCGTCTAGAATGATAAAGTTCGCGAGACCGCGAATTGTGGAGGAAGGCATGCGTCTATTTCATCGACTTTCGAAAACAAGAGTTTTTGTGGCCACTATCGCGGCATTGACTTTCATTTTTGCTGCGACCGTCTACGTCCGTCTCGTACGCGCACAATCCAGTTTCCCCGACGCTCCCGCTTTGGCTGACAGCGAACTGGTCGCACAGTTCCGGAGGGTCGAAGTGGCCTCCGTTTCCGATGCGCTCGAACAAATTATCCATAAGCGAATGTACATGACGCATCGCATGCAACCGATCTTTACGGCCAAGTTTGCGGGATTTGCACGGACCGTGCAGCTGAAGAAGGATGAAGGCAACAGCGACCCGGAAGCCCTTACGGGCATGCTCGAAGCCATTGATCAGGGATCGACCGACTCTGTGTACGTGATGGTGGTCGAGGACGGAGAGGATATTGCCGGGATGGGCGGGCTGATGGGTACAGCCATGTCGGTGCGCGGCTACGCTGGAGCGGTGATCGATGGAGGAGTGCGGGATGTGGCCTATCTCCGCAAGATCGGGTTTCCAGTTTTTGCGACTGGGATCGTTCCGTCTACCTCAGTGCATCACTATCGGTTTGACAGGGCGCAGATTCCCATCGTGTGCAACGGAGTGCAGGTAAATCCCGGCGATATCGTGGTCGCCGATAGTGATGGGGTCGCCGTGGTTCCAAGAGTTCAGGCACAAGCAGTACTTACATTGGCGCAACAGATGGATTATAAAGAGCACTCGATGTACGCGCTCATCGAGCAATGGAAATCGATTGTGCAGGCGGTGAAGAAAGTCGGCCGCCTGTAGCCTGAGAAAGTTGTTACACTCTGGACGCAGGCAAGACGAGGATCGGCTTTTCGATCGTGTCGCCTCCTTCCGAACCACGAACTTAAGATCACAAGCCCGAAAGGAGCATGAATATGAATTTCGTTTCGACTCGAAGGACATTTGCTATGCGGTTGGGCTCTCTTTTTTCCGCTCTTGGTTTTACGGCTGTCGGCTTAACCACTCGTGCAACAGCGCAAAGTTCGCAGGATGCAAACGCCATCCGTAAGCTCAATGCCGAAGGCAAGCCAGGCGGCGAAAAAGATGTGATCATGCCCGTCGTCATTCATAACGGGTTGATCTATGTTTCGGGGCAGGGCGCACACGATACCCGGGATCAGAAAGAATGGACGATCGAATCCCACACGAGCATGGTGATGGACAAAGTGAAGAAGATGGTCGAGATCGGCGGAGGTACGATGGACACCGTCCTTCAGGCCAACGTGTTCCTGGTGAAGATCGAACACTGGGACGGGATGCACAAAGTCTTTGCGACCTATTTTCCTCACGGCGGGCCGGCACGCACGACCGTGGCCGTAGCCGCGCTGCCGGGTGATTCGCTGGTGGAAATCAATTGCATTGCCGCAGTGGCCCGGAAGTAGAACCAAGGAGAACATTATGCGACTGACTTCGAGTTGGAGCCGTCGTGGATTTCTGGGTACGGTGGCGGCGATGGTGGCATCGATGGCTGCTCCTCGCCGACTTTTTTCAAAGATCAGCGCGTCCTCCAGGAACACCAGGGTGACCGGCTTTGGCCAGAGCGGGAATCCCTATGAAGAATTGGCAGTGACCACGGTCATCAACTGCCAGGGCACAATGACCATGCTTGGCGGCTCCGTTCTTCGCCCCGAACTCGAAGCAGTCATGGCAATGGCCGGCCGCCACTTTGTCAGCATTCCTGAGCTCGAAGTCGCAGCAGGCAAGCGAATCGCCGAAATGCTGAAGCTTCCCGAGGGTTACACCGCACTGGTTACGTCAGGCGCAGCCGCTGCGATGCAGTCTGGTTTGGCGGGGATACTCACCAAGGACAATGAGGCCTTGATTCGTCAGCTTCCCGATCTCACCGGAATGAAGTCGGAAGTCATCATCCAGAAAACCCACCGCAATCCGTTCGATCACCAGCTGCGATCCACCGGAGTCAAGCTTATCGAGATTGAGACTCGCGATGACCTTCGGCGGGCAGTCAACGACCGAACGGCGATGATGCACTTCACGAATTTCGCCAATGCAGCGGGTCAGATCAAAGTCGACGAGTGGGTGCAGCTGGCGAAGGAGTACAACATTCCATGCATGAACGACGCGGCCGCCGACACACCTCCCGTATCCCATCTGTGGGATTACGCCAACATGGGATACGATCTGGTCACGTTCAGCGGGGGCAAGGCTATTCGGGGACCGCAGTGCGCAGGACTGCTGATCGGGCGCAAGGACCTCGTGTCATACGCCTTGCTCAACAACAGTCCGCATGAGGACACGATCGGACGCAGCCAGAAAGTTGGCAAGGAAGAAATCATCGGGATGCTGAAAGCGCTGGAGCTCTACCAGCAGGAGGATCACGATGCCCTGGCGCGAGAATGGCAGGCTCAGCTGGAAGGGATTTCCCGCCAACTCACGAAGATTCCCGGCGTGAGCACCGAGTATTTCACTCCCGAAATTGCCAACCACGTCCCCCACATGCGGATCACCTGGGATTCGAGAGTTTCTCTGGAGCCGAAGCAGGTCTCAAAATTGCTTCATGAGTCCCAGCCGGCGATTGTTATCGGCGGAGGAGAAGGCCGGCCCGGGCTCAGCATGTGTTCGTTCATGCTCCAGCCGGGAGAAGACAAGATCGTTGCCGAGCGCTTGTCGCGCATTCTGAGGGAACACTCCGCGTAGTTCGCCAATATCACAATCATGCTCTCAGCGAAAACAACGCATGTGCGGTGGTTCTTGGTCTTCTGGCTGTTCATCCTCAGCGCCGTCTCCTTCCTGGATAGGGTAAACATCTCCATAGCGAGCGGCTCCATCGTTGATGCCTACCACATGACCGACGTGCAGTTGGGAAAGGTGTTCAGCGCATTGCTCGCAGGGTATGCCCTATTCCAGACAGTTGGGGGGCACCTTGCGGATCGGCTTGGTCCGCGGCGCGTATTGACTGCAGGAGTGGTTTGGTGGGGAATTTTCACTGCGCTTACCGCTCTTGTTCCGGCTGGTGTCAGGGGAGCACTGTACTTGTTCGTAATGGTTCGATTTCTGCTCGGCGCCGGCGAAGCCGTGATCTATCCGGCCGCAAACCAGTTCATTGCTCGGTGGATTCCAGTGCGCGAACGTGGCATCGCCAACGGATGGATCTTCGCGGGTGTGGGTGCGGGCGCCGGCCTGACACCACCTCTCATCACCTATCTGACGATTCATTACGGCTGGCGCTCGTCGTTTTGGGTCTGTGCAGTGATCGGCTTCCTGGCGGGAGCAGTATGGTTCGTCGCCTCCCGCGATAGCCCGTCCGAGCACCCGCGTGTCTCTCCCGCAGAACTTGCCGCGATTCAATCCGGTCTGACGGTAGTGCGAGAATCGGATAGTTCAAGGGAGGCGGCTCTCGCCCTTGTTCCTTGGAAACGAGTCGCGCAAAGCCGCGAGGTCTGGGCAGTAACCATCAGCTATTTCTGCTACGGCTACGTTGCGTGGATCTTCTTCAGTTGGTTTTATCGCTACCTCGCGAAAGTGCGCGGGCTCGATCTCAAGACAAGCGCGTTCTATTCGATGCTGCCCTTTTTGGCGATGCTCGGGGGCTGCCTGCTCGGTGGGACCGTGAACGATCGCCTCACCCAGTGGCGGGGACCGCGGCTTGGGCGCTGCGGCCTCGCAGCGTTTTCGATGGCAGTGGCGGGGGGATTTATTGCTTTCGGATCGCAAGTTCAAGGTGTGCGGCTGGCTAGCCTGGTGCTCGCCGGCGGAGCTGGGGCGCTTTATTTTTCCCAGAGTTCCTTTTGGTCGTTAACAGCGGACATCGCAGGAGCATCGGCTGGATCTGTATCGGGATTCATGAACATGGGCGGACAGATCGGCGGAGCTTTGACCGGCTCGATGACTCCCTGGATCGCGGCGCGATACGGATGGACCGCATCTTTCCTGGTGGCGGCCGGCTTGTGTCTGCTGGGCGCGCTGAGCTGGCTTGCGGTAAATCCACTGAGGACGTTGTCGCAAATTCCAGCCGTAGAAGCTGGGCCGGGTGACAACAAGACGAGGGCAACCCGCCCCACACAGGACGAGGACCGCAAAGAAACAGCGAAGGACAACCATGCCACAGTCTAGCATTAAGGGAAGGCTTCGTCGGATCGCGCGCAGCCTTGCGCCGCCAGTGAGCGCGTAGTCTCGTCCGCTATGGCACACCTACGGCACACTTTACGGCACACCTGGAAAAATCAGTCTGAAGACAACTGGTAAGTGATTGAAAAGATGGTGAGCGCGGAAGGAATCGAACCTTCAACCTACTGATTAAGAGTCAGTTGCTCTGCCAATTGAGCTACGCGCCCGAAGCTTTATTCTGAACTACTTTGGGTGAGCTGTCGTTCCGACCGCGGATGAACTCTTGCGGAATTTCCACCTGCGACTCCAGCAAGTTCAACCCCTTGCCTTCGATAAGTCCTTCCTGCCGACCACCTCACAGCGATCAAACGCTGCCTGGATCCCTGCGGATATTCCAGCGGCAACGAACTCACGAACACCCGCGCTCTCCGACTTGCGGATGACCCTGCCAAGCGAATCGTAAACGATCATCCCTTTCATATTTATACCACGGAAGCCGTTCCCCTCCTTTGGTTTGGCCTTGATCCGTAACGCCAAGTTCGCCCAAGTCCGCCGAAGATGCCCTTCATGTCGGGCAGAGCCCGCCGCTTGTTCTGCTCGTGATCTGCAGTTGCAGCGTCTCGGTCCACACGCGCAGATCGCGTCAGCACAGTTAGGCAAACTCCTGCGCTTGCGCTTCTGTAGCTGGAGTTTCGAGCTCTCCTCGCTGCGGCGCTGTCTCGTCTATCCCAGCCTAGGGCCGCTGGCGAACTTCGGCGGTCAGCGAGCGTGCTGTCTCGCTGGCAACGGGGCGCCGTGGGGGCAAGTCGGCCAGGGGCGGGCGATGCTCGACCGTGCCAATGACCGGCACGTCATCCACGCCATGGGCGTACGGCAAGGAAGCAAACCGCTGTTCGCCGCACATTCGGTCGATCATGCGCTGTTGCCGGCTGGAGAGCACGGCGTGAGGAAGAATGGGAAAATTGCGGAACATCCAGAGCAGATATACACGCTGGAAGAACGAAGGGATTAAGTAGCGCGGCCCTATTGGCGTTTGCACTTGTACCACACCGGCCGCAAGTTTTTCGATCAGCATACCGGGCCCACCTGGGGAAACCTGAGATTGCCAGAGCAATTCTAAGGCCGCCCATTATTGCACCGAGCACGGTGCAATAGGAAGCCTTTTTTCACAGCTTGTGGGGAAGAATCCCCAGCCAGGGTCTTTTCACCTCGCCGTCCCGGGAATTTCCGACTCAGGCAGGTTCCCAACCAGGAACAGTATTCGCTATCGCCCAGGCGCAGTCGAGAGAATCATCCCAAGCCGGTCAAACAGTGACTTCGGGCAGGATGTCCATGCGCCGAATCTGGGCCGCTACCCCGAATTCCTTCCCCTCTTCTTCGACCCGGACGATTGTGGCCTGGCAGCAGACCCAGCACTTTTCTCCGGAGGTAAGTTCGGGAGGCAGGATCAGCACCAACTCCACGTCGGTTCCCTTCTCCATGCGGGACTGTGTGTAAAGGAAAACGCCGTTGGCACTGACGTCGCGGGTCTCGGCGGTCTGGTCGGCACCCTGGGCAGTACGCACCCGCGTGGGAACGCGAGTCGCGATTCTTCTTCCGCTGCGGCGCTCGGTATCAGCCTTCATTGTTCGGCGTGGGCAAAACGTGCCCACCTACTGTACACCAAGGCCGCAAGCGGGACGAGGGGCAAGCCCTCAGGGGCTAAAGCCCAGCGTTTATGCGGTCCTTGGCGGCCCGGTTGAAGCCGGGCCCTACCCAAAACCTATTTGTGAAACCAGTTCTACAGGTTGGGCCGCTTGGCCCGCATCGCCGGAACTACCAGCGCCTGCTCCATGGTGGGCACATTGGTGCCGCGGAGCTTGGCTTCCACCTCGTGCAGTTTTTCGGTATCGAGCGTATGGTAGTAAGCCTGCACCAGCAGTTCCATGGTGAAAGGATTGCCCTCATCTTCCTCCAGATGAGCAATGGCTTCTTCGTATTTCTTCTGCTGCATCAAGAGCTCTCCAGCGGCGCCCTGGCAGGAACTCTGAATCACGCGGTTGCGGCTGCCGTCGGCCATGGCCTGGAGTTGCGCGAGCGACTGGGCGGCCAGCGTTTGATTGCCGGCGCGGGCCGCGCGCACGACGCGGTTGCGCAGGATGCGCGACATTTCTTCATCGCGGTCCAGGGCAGAAATCGTTGCCTGGTGATGCAGCGCATCTTCTGCCAGCTTCAGATCCTTCAACGCGACATTGTCGTCGGCCTGGTATTCCGCCAGTTGCCGGTAGGCCTTTGCTTCCTGCAGGCCGCGCTCCTTGGCATGCGCGGTCGCGGCGATTTCCTCATATTCCCTGTCGGCTTCGACGTAGTTGCCGTCCCGAACATACGTCATCGCCTTTTGCATGCTGTAGGACAGGCGGTCGGCTTCGTTGTGAGCAAAGCGGATGGCCTTGTCATATTCGATGCGGGCCTGCTCCTGATTGCCCATGAGTGCGTAAGTGTCTCCCAGGCCCACTTGCGAGGTCACAAAATCAGGATCAAGCCGGAGCGCGGCGCGATAGTGCTGGAGAGCGCCGTCGAAATCGCCGGCCATGCGCTTAAGTTCGCCATAAGAATCCTGCGGGTTGGGCTCTTTGGGCAGCACCGCAACGTAACGGTCCATAGCGGCAAAAGCCTCGGCGAATTGCCGGTTCCGGGCGTAGGCGTAGGCCAGGTCGTTGAGCGCGGCGGGAAAATTCTTATCAATGGCGAGCGCCTTCTCAAAGAAGCGCTGCGCTTGATCATTCCCGTTTTCCCCCATCAGCCAGTTGCCGGCGAGATAGAGCAAATGCTTGTCGCGCGGATACATCTCCAGCATGTCGTTCATGGACTCGATGCCGCCAATAAAGTCGCCTTCCTGCACCTTCACGATCCACGCCACCATCAACTGTTCGCCCGGAGACGTCTTGGGCGCGAGTTCGTTGGCCTTGGCGCGAGCCCCACTCACTTCCTCAGGATTGCTGCCGTTGAACGCGATCCAGGCCCAGGCGAGGGCGAGGTTGGGATCCTCTTTGACCGCCGCGCGCCAGTCGTCGTTCGATCGCTCCAAGTACAGATTCTCGTAATCAACCATGCCCTTTTCATACAGCGCGCGCGCCTTGGCGGACGAAGTCGTAACCGGCAGCGCAGTGGTCGCACCCTTCTGGATATGGTGCGCGTAAAGCGGCACGGACAGGCCAACACCGAGGCAAACAACAGCGCATGCGATAAGAATAAAAGTGCAGACGGCGCGGATGGAGCGGTGCATCGGAATCTCCGGAACAGGATTTTGCGGGAGGGGGCTCGCAAGGAGGGTAGCACCAGAGTAATCGACCCGCGAGGTCACGAAAGGCGTTGGCCGGATGCAGCGCTCAAGCCGAGCGCATCGGGCAGAGTGCCCGTTAACTCTTTGATTCCAATGATCTGGCGATGACGAATGCAGAAGTCAGCGCGGATTCACAGATGATGTACCCGGACAAAGGATGGCGAGCTACGCTCGCCCGCCTGGACGGGGGCGTCCGGGCCTCCATGGCCCCGGGTACGGCAACTGTGAATCCACCTTAGAAGTCGGAATTCAGAAGTCGAGGCGTCTTCTCTCTACCTTCCGCCTTCCGACTTCCGACTTTAGCTTCTCCGCAACTTCTGCATTCTGACTTCGCACTTCTGACTTCTAGAAGCTGAACTTGGCCGCGATCTGAATACCGCGCGGTCCGCCGCCTCCCAGGAATGGGTTGCCGATCCCCACGTCGCCGGTCGCGGTGATCTGGTAACCGGGGTTGTTGGGTTGGCCCATCACTTCGCGCCCATTCACCAGCTGAAAACCGCAGCCGCACGGGCCGAGATTCGTTGCCGGATCGGCGATAAATGCCGGCATTTCCGGGTTGGCGAAGTTCGGATGATTGAGAATATTGAAGAACTCCGCGCGCAGTTGCAGTTTCACTCGTTCACTCAGCGAGGTGTTCTTGTAGAGGGCGAAATCCCACTGTTTGTAGGTCGGACCGACCAACGCATTGCGACCCAGGTCGCCATAGTGCCGGGTTCCGGGAAGGCAGTCCGACGCCAGACCGAACGCACCGCCGTTGGGGTTGTTGGGGTTGTAGTCGCAGGGCATGGCGAAGGAGCTGAGGTTAATGTAGTCGTAGGGATTTCGCTTCTGATAGGTAATGGGGGCAACCACATCCGGGCGGTCAAAGCACTCTCCGCCGCCGCTGTAGTCATCCTCACAGTTATAAGCAAATTCGAAGGGCTGACCGCTTTGCATCGATACCGTGCTTTCGAAACCCCAGCCGTTCTTGAGCCGTTGCATGCTTCCGCCCCGGTTCGGCAGTTCATAGGCTAAGATCCAGGTCAGGCGATGGGGAATGTTGAAGTTTGACGGCCCGTATTCCAGTTGCGGGTTGTTGCTGTCCTGCGGTTGTCCAGCGTGGGGCACAAAGTCCTCGAGATCGCTGGAGTTGTCGAGCGACTTGGAATAAACATAATTGACCGTCGAAGTCACGTTGTGCCATCCGTTGACTCGATAACTGACCTGCAACGAGTTGTAGTTGGACTTGCCGGTGGACTTCTCCTGGTAGAGATAGGTCGTGCCGTACTGGCCTACGCTGCCGGCAAACGGACGCGGCACGCTGAAGTCGTTGATGCAATTACAAGCGGTATCGGCTGCAGTAACCGCTGCGTTTGTCGGCTGGTTAATATCGTAAAAGCGGAAGAGCCGGTGCCCCTGCGATCCCACGTAGCCGATCTGCAGCGTGGTCTTGGCGGTGAGCTGTTGCTGGATGTTGATGTTGTAGTTCTCCATGTAAGGAGTCTTGATGTGGGGATCCACGGCGAAAATGTCGCACTCATAATTACAGGCAGTCTCATCCCCGAATATCGGCTTACCGGCGACGATCGTGTTGTTAGGCCCTAGATCTGGGCCCAGCCCTGCGGAGAGAATCGGGTCTGGCCCAAAGTTGCCGTAGGCCGGGCCGGGAGCGTAGTAGGCAGAAAACGGCAGATGGCCCAGGAAGATGTCTTGGGAGAAGGCATCATAGAAGAGGCCCGCGCCGATGCGGATGACGGTCTTGCTTCTCCCGGTTACATCCCAGGAGAGCGAGGCGCGTGGCGAGAAATTTTTGTAGTCGGGATCGTACAGGCGGTTGAGTCCGTTCGTCCCTACCTGCTCGTATGTTCCTGTTCCGGTATCGCTCACCGGATCGAAGCTCGACTCCAGGAAGTTGGCGAAGAGGTTGTTCTTCTCTTTGACGACTCCGTACAAATCCCAGCGCAGGCCGTAGTTCAGCGTCACCCGTGAGTTCATACGAAAGCTGTCCTGGGCATAAAGGCCGTAGCTGTTCTCCGAGGTGTGACGCAGCGAATTCCCCGTGTACTGAAGGCCACCTCCGTCGACAATGCTGCCTTCGAGAAAATCAGTCAGGTTCGCGAACTTAATTCTCCCGCGGTAGTACTTGTCGAAATACTGCTGAATGCTGGTGCGGCGGAATTCGAAGCCAAACTTCAGCTCGTGCTTGCCCATCTTGTAGGACAGGTCTTCCACAAAATGATCGTTGGTGTCGTGGCGAGCCCGGGGATCGCCGGAAGTGGTACCGAGTTGCGAGAAAAAGCTGGTTGAACCGGGTGGAGTCACCGAGACCAGAATAATCGGCAAGCCGGCGTTGTGCACGCTGGCGCCTGAGCACTGCGTGGGGTCGCTGGTACCCTCCGCGCAGAGTCCGATCGAAGTGGGTTGGAAGCTCCGGTCCTGGGAGAAGAAACCCTCCGAGAACCGGTTCCAACCGTAGCGCACCTCATTCACCACATGGGTGCCAAAGGTATGCACATAGGAGAGCGAGACCAACTGCACTCGCGTGGGCGTGACGGTGTTGAAGCCGGGAAGTTGGCCGCCGCTGCCGGTCAGGGCCAGCGGGAAAGATTGCGTGCTGTCGCCAAAGAAATAGCGCCCGGTAAAGATGTTGTTGACGTTGAAATTGTGGTCAATCTTGGCGATAACGCTGCTCAGGTTATTCAGAGACGGAGTAATCAGTGAGGCGTCGCTCGATCCCCCGGTCGGGTTCGTACAGCCGAGATCGTTGGAGGTTGCACCGGGAATGTTTGGCGTCGGCCAGAATTTGAGCATGGCTTCCGTGACGGGATTCACGGTGCCGCCGCCCGCCACGATTGCCGCTTCGTCGGCTGCGACTTGGGCCGGGTCCGGCACACAGGCCAGCGTAACCAATCCTACCGGCTCGCGCTGCCCCTCGTAGTCGAAGAAGAAGAAAGTCTTGTTCTTGATGATCGGCCCGCCGAGAGCGCCCCCGAATTGATTATTGTGGAAGGGCGCGCGGGGCTGGCTGGCAAGGTCGAAATAGTTGCGTGCATCCAGAGCATCGTTGCGGAAATACTCGAATGCCTCGCCGTGCAGGTTATTGTTGCCGCTCTTGGTCACTATGTTGACCACCGCCCCGGCGTTGCGTCCGTACTCGGGCTGGAAGTTGGAGAGCACTTTCATCTCTTCCACCGCTCCGATGGGCAGAATCGCCGAGGGAACCGCAAACACGCCGCCCTGGTTGATGGCCGGATCGTTGCGGTAGCCGTCGTTCATATCGGTGCCGTCCAGCATGTAATTGTTGGACCGTCCTCGGGCGCCGTTCATGGAGAACTCGCCGAACGATCCGGGAGAGTCGGTGATCTGGTCCGGCGAGCCGGCGACACCGGGATTGAGATAGATCAGCTTGGTGTAGTCGCGGCCGTTGATCGGCATATCCTCGACTGTATTGGAGGTCAGGACACCGCCGAGGTCGTCACTGGTGGTTTCGATCTGGGGCAGGTCTCCGCCGGCGACTTCCACTGTCTGCGTCACCTGTCCTATTTTCATCTGCACATCCACGCGGCGTTCCGTGGCCACGTCCACTTCCACACCGGTTGTCACCGAAGTCTGAAATCCGCTTTGCGTGACCGTAACGCTATAGCTCCCGACCGGCAGTTCGGGGATGTTATAGCCTCCGTCGGTGCCGGTAGTAGCCGTCCGCTCCAGCCCCGTGCCTGCATTTTTCACTTTCACGGTCGCGCCAGCCACGAACTTTCCGGACGGGTCGGTCACCGTTCCTAAGATTGTTCCGCGAAAGGTCTGGGCCCACATGCTCATCGCGATCAAAAGAAAGAATACAAAGAAGAAGATGCGCGCTTTCATAGGAGCTCCTTGGTGATCAAGCTCGGAGCGACTCGTCGGAGAAGGCAGGGTCGCCCTCAACCCAGGAAGGACGGCGGTTTCGTATGCAGGACCAATTGACTAGCGAACAATTGCCCAGCGTAATTAATAAGAAGACACCGGCCCGCCCGTAAAATGATCAGGTCTGAACATTATCGAAACTCATTCGCCGGAGTCAACCAAGAAGTTGCACTAGGACTGTAGCTGCGCACTCTTACCATTCGTGACAGGCAGAAGATGAGGTCGATAGGGACACGTGAGGGCCGAAATCCCAGATATACTCCATTCCAGCCGAATTCCAGGTGGGCGTTACGCGAGCCAAAGCGTCAATTATTCGCCGCGCGACTTGTTCCTGCTGCTTACCGATGGCATTACGGAAGTGGTCAACGAGCGCGACGAAGAGTTTGGTCTGGAACGGCTGGAGCGACTCCTGACTCAACACGCCGCCCAACCTCTTTCGCAGATTTGGGAATCGGTCATGAGAGAAGTAAGGCAGCACGGCGAACAACAGGATGACCAGCCAAATTAGGGCAAGTGCAATTCATCGAGCGGTTCCTGCCGATACTCCAGCTGAAGTGGAAAAAAGGATGACAACGAGCGGGAGCGCAGTGCCGGTGCAGTAATTTTGCCGAAACGCGCAAGTGCTGTAGAATGAGACAACGAGCGGGAGTAACTCAGTGGTAGAGTGCGACCTTGCCAATTCTCTCCTATTTAATACTTTCAACAACTTAACAGGCTAGCGGGGACTGCCAAGTACCTGAAAATACGTGAAAGACAAGTGTCTCAACGGGTGCGAGTGCGGGTGCTGCGAAAAAGTGCGAAGTCGCACTCTGCGGCTCAGAAGCCCCTTTCGGAGCAATCACTTCCGCAGCCCTCTGAGAAAGTCGCCGAGTACGTTCAATTGCCCTCGAAATGGTGCACAATGACTCAGAGTGCGAAACGGAAGAGTCGCACTTTGACCTCTGTTCGCACCCGCTGGACAGCCGTCAACGATCTGGAGCGCTTCGTCGACACGGCTTCAAGAATCCAGGGAAAACAGCACAAGTCCCGAACCCTCCTTCTCGTCGACGGCTACGACGAGCTATCGGTCCATGATCGGCGACGTGTTTCGGAAGCTCTGCTCAAGTACCAAGCTCTCGCCGTCGGCATTTTTTTTCTGAGCTGCCGGGAGTACTACCAGGTTTTTCAGCTCGCGGCCCGGGAAGTGCGGATCGACGGCTTCACGCTCGAAGACAAATATCGCTTTGTTCGGGCGTTCTTGTCAGCGTACGAATCGAAGCTTGATCCGAAAGAGGTCGTCGACGACTTCGAGGCCAGGGGATTCTCTGAGTTCCTTTCTCACCCGCTGCTCTTGGCGCTCGCGTGCATCCTCAAGACGAGTCGAGCGAGCGTGCAATCGGAGAGTGCAATGCGACTCCTGGAGCGCGCCCTTGATGTGTTGTGCTATCGATGGGACGAGCAAAAAGGGCTCGACAGGCACGCCGTCACTCCACTGGACGGGAAGGATCGGATCCAAGTTCTAAAACGGATCGCCTACATCGCCAAGTCCGCTCACGTGCCGCAACATCGTGCCGAGGAGCTCGCCCGGAAGCAGCTCGATCTGCTGACCTACGACAGGGTCGATGCGCGGCAAGTGCTCATGGAAACCGCCCGCTTCTACGGCATCCTCGTGCCTTGCGAGGAGGGCTACGAGTTTGTTCATCGCACGCTGCACGATTTTCTCGCGGCGCAATACTGGGTCGAGACGGGCGAATTTGCGAAGTTGAGGGAATACGAGTGGAACGCGCGGACCGCGTACGCCGCGTGCCGCATGCATGATGCTACGGAAATCATTGAAGCGGCGCTCGCATCGAAAGATGGACTCCCGGCGGTTGCGGAGATCCTGAGCAACTCGCCGAGTTTCGAGATTCCCCGAATCTCTGAGGCGATCATCAAATATTTCTCGCAACCGGGTCAGTTGTTGCACTTCGACAATTCCTCCCCGACACGAACCGCAGTTCCCACTCCAGTGATAAGAATCACGGGAAGCTTGAAGAGTGACTTCATCCGCCTGGGTAGTCCGCGGTTTCTGAATCGGCTGATCGAGAGATGCTGCGCTCCTCGAAAGAACGTGACCGACATCATCGCGGGCTATTGCATGCTGGAGATCTTCGCGCGCGGACAGAAGCTTGAGTTCATCACCTACAAAAAGGCCCTGGAGGCGTTCGGCTCCGATCGCTTCACGTTCAATCTTGTTGGAATTGGACAGGTCCAGTTATCTTTCGTCGATCCCAATCAACCCCAGCGACGACTCCCGAAAATGTCGGAAATCTCGATGCTGTAGCCCCACATGGTCGGCATACGTTCCACATGCCCACTGTGGTACCGAAATTGCCAGTTGCACCCTGTTGCACGAAAAAAAGCTCGGCTGAATTCGCTCTAACTGCTTGAAGGAATTGGTCGGGGAGAGAGGATTTGAACCTCCGACCCCCTGGTCCCGAATTCAGTAGAGTCAACAGCTAACTCATTGGTCTGGTATCGCTTACGAATCTTGGGTGCAAACTCAGTTGCACCCATGCACCCA
>OMOD01000184.1 GCA_900290255.1 Candidatus Sulfotelmatobacter kueseliae | reverse complement strand
GCGCGTCGATAACTTGGGAGCGTACAGCATCCCGTCGGAGACCGGCCTTCTCATCCCATCTGCCGAGACTGCTGGAACAGCGGTTTCATGGCCGGATGTTCCTTCTGCATGATGGCCTTCATCTGCGTCTTCTGGTCATCGCTCAAGTTTAGAGACCTGGCCAAGAAGCCCATCATGTGCCCGCCCATGCCGAATTCGTGGCCGGGGCCGTGCATGGGTGGAGGCGGAGGTGCGTCCGCGGCAGTCTGCGACTTGGCGATGGCTGTGCCCAGCAGGACGGCGGCGGCGGCAATCAATAAGCGAAAACGTATCGATTTCATCTTTATACTCCCAGGGTTCTCTCGGATAGTTCCGGGGATTTTTGCTCTCCCTGATAGGAACACAGCTGAAGGGGAAACGACGGTAAAAAGTCAGTCAACCAGAGTAAAGTTTTGTCAAAGGCCTCAAACCTGGCAAGCGCGGTTTCCGGTCTGTAGCGTTTGACAATTCTTTACTTCTGGGCGTTTTCTCAATGGTGCACAATAGAGCAAGGAATGGAACGAATTCTGGTCATTGACGACGATGTCGAACTCTGCCATCTGGTCGGGGAGTACCTGCACGCAGAGGGATTCACAGTCGAATGCGTGCACGAGGGTGAAAGCGGCCTGAAAAAAGCCACAGCCGGAGAGTACTTGCTGGCCGTGCTCGATGTCATGCTGCCCGGCATCAATGGATTTGAGGTGCTGCGGCGGATTCGCGCCACATCCCGGCTGCCCGTGCTCCTGCTCACGGCGCGCGGCGAAGACGTCGATCGGATCGTCGGCCTGGAAATCGGTGCCGACGATTACCTTCCGAAGCCGTTCAATCCCCGGGAACTGGTGGCGCGTATCCGTGCCATTTTGCGACGCACGCGTGCGGATGGCAACGGTGCGCCGTCGGCGCCAGAGATTGTCCGCGTAGGCGATGTTGAACTCGATCCAGCAACCCGCGCCGTCCGCCTGGACGGCCAACCCGTTGACCTGACATCGGTCGAGTTCAACTTGCTCGAGGTTCTCTTGCGCGAAGCGGGCCGCGTGGTGCCGCGGGAACGGCTGGTCAACGCCGTCCTGAGCCGGAAGTTTTCGCCCTTTGACCGCAGCATTGATATGCACGTCAGCAAGGTGCGCAAGAAACTGGGCGATACCGACAATGACGAACACATCAAAACGATTCGCGGAGTAGGATATATTTTTGTCCGGCCGAGAGAGAAGTCCAAGACCACTTAGGCGGCGAGTGCGGCATGAAAAGTCTCTTTCTCCGAATCTTTTTGTCGTTCTGGGTGGCACTGGCTTTGTTCGTGGTGCTTGCCACTTTGGTGACGCTTGTCTTTCGTCCGCGCAGCTCAAGCTGGGAGGGCCTGCTCGCAACAGCCCTAAACGACTCGGTTTACAGCTACGAGCAAAACGGCAGTCGGGGCTTGCACGATTACCTGGACAACCTGGAGCACACACAACGGGTTCGCGGGTTCCTTTTCAATGAGAACATGGAAGAGATTTCTCACCGTGGAGCGCCAGACTGGGCGGTGCGCGTCGCGGCCGGCGGGCCAAGGGCACCCCGTGAAGGCTTTTTCTTCCCGGCACCACCCCCCGTTCTCCGCGACTCGCGAGCTTCCTCCGACGGACTGCACCGCTACACGCTGGTGTTGGCCCCTCCACCGGGGCCGCGATTGTTTCTCGGTCCACGTGGAATGCCACTTCCGGGCTTGATCATCCTGATCATTACCTCCGGAGTGGTCTGTTACTTCCTTTCCTGGTATCTGACCAAGCCCATCGTCCGTCTGCGGGCCGCTACTCAGCAGTTGGCGGCGGGCGACTTGACCACCCGTACCGGGGCTCCCGCCACGCAGCGCCGGGATGAAGTGGCCGGCCTGATGCGCGACTTCGACGCCATGGCTGAGCGGCTGGAGACGCTGGTCAAAGCACAGTCCCGGCTGCTGAACGACATCTCCCACGAACTGCGTTCGCCTCTGGCACGCCTGAACGTTGCCTTGGGGCTGGCGAGGCAGCGCTCCGACGCAGAAAGCGGCGATATGCTGGACCGCATCGAACTGGAAGCCAGCCGCCTCAACGAACTGATCGGTCGCATTCTGACCCTGGCGCGGCTGGAAGACGGAGAACAGCCCGTGCCGCAAACCCCGGTGCCGTTCGACGAGGTGGTGGCCAGTGTGGCGGAAGACGCAGAGTTTGAAGCTCAGGCGCGGCACTGCCACGTGCGTACCGTCATTCCCGAAGGAGATTGGGGAGTGCGTGGGAATGCCTCGCTGCTGCACAGCGCAGCCGAGAACGTCATTCGCAATGCCATCCGCTACACCCAGGAGGGGACCTCGATTGAGATCGAACTGACCAGCGAGCAAAGCAGCAGGGGGCCGGAGGCTGTGCTCAAAGTCAGTGACTCCGGGCCGGGCGTTCCGGAGGCGAGTCTGGAAAAGCTCTTCGAGCCGTTCTACCGGATTGATGATGCCCGTGGGCGGCTCACCGGCGGCGTCGGCCTGGGACTGGCCATTACGGAGCGCGCCGTGCGCTTCCACGGTGGCCGGGTTTCGGCTCACAATCGCCCGGAGGGGGGTTTGCGGGTAGAAATCCGACTGCCTTTGATCGCCGGCGGCCAAGAGGCTCAGCAGCCTGAGCCAGTAGCGTCGGCACAAGAAGCGTAGAAAGTCAGACGTCAGACCTCGGCCTTCAGACCTCGGATCTGCGACCTCACGGACCGAGCACGCGTAAGCTCCTCATGGCAGGGGTTTAAGGCCTGAGGTCCGAGGTCCGAAGTCGGCCACCCAGGCAACTCTTGGACGCTTCCGGCGTTCCAATAGGTCGTGCCTGGAGTTTGCTCTTCCCGCCGTTTCCTGATACATAAATGGGTTGAGATTCTCCCGCTTTCTTGAGATCCCTAGGTCCCGGCCGACGGGTCGCCGGGCTGTTCTCATAAGACCCCTCATGTACAACATGGAGATCAACCAAAGAATGTCGAAACGATTCGCGTGGCTGCTCGGGGTAGTGGTACTGGTTGCGATAGGCCTGCTGGTGGCGTGCGGGACCACGTACAACTCCTCGTTCGATGGCTTGGTGCTGGTCAGCAGCCAGGGTTCAGGGCTGCTTGAGACCTTCAGTTTTAGCTTGAATAGCGGGAGCATTGCGGCCGTTAACAATCCGCCCTCGCAGACGGGCGATCTGACCTGCGTCCTGAACGGCATACCGTCGTCGATCGTGGCAGATCCGGCGGGAGCCTATGCCTACACGATCATTACTGCCAACCAGTCGGACTGTGGTTCGTCCAGTACGGCAACTGGCATCGCAGCATTCAAGATAAATTCCGACGGGACGATGACAGCTTCGGGCTCGCTTGTGCCGGATCCGAATCCGATGAGGCTGCTCATGGATTCGACAGGCAAGTACCTGTTTGTGGCGGAGGGATTGAAGGGTACGGTTAATTCCTACGCCATCGGCAGCGGTGGCAGCCTGACCCCCGTGCCAGGCACTTTCAACCTCACACTGCCAGCGGGGTCAGAATTCCAGACGCCGAATTTCGCAGCCGTAGCGGTTACGCCCATGGTTTTGCCCCCTCTGGTCAACGGCATACTGCAAGCCGTCTGCTCTTCTCCCGGCAACAACCCTCCTACATCGGAATACCTTTACGCGGCGGATTCGGTGAACAATGTGGTCTGGGAATTCTCCGTGAACACCTCGACCGGCGCATTGGGAAATCCTCCGAACCGAAGCCAGGTGCCCTATTTTCCTTCCCCAACGTCGCCGCCAACGGGTCTGGCCTTGTCGGTGCCTGCGGGCGTCGCCGTGGATGCCTGCAACCGGTTCGTTTACGTATCCAACGATCTGCAGAACACGGTCAGCGCTTACACCATGTGCAACGGAATGCCGACTGCGTCAGCCCAATACTGCCCGGCGACTGCGGATGGCAGCCTGGTTGCCATCACCGGTTCACCCTTCAACCTGTCCGGCGGGGCTAATGGTCCTGGACAGATGATGACTGACCCGTTCGGCAACTACCTTTACGTGTTGGATTTGCTCTCCAACCAGATCTCGATTTTCCGCATCAGCACGGTTTCAGGCAGTTTGACTGCCGACACCCCCGCGGTGGTGGCGACCGGCCTCCAGCCCACGTCCTTTGCCATCCGGAGTGACGATAACTGGCTTTTTGTAGCCAATTTCCAGTCGGCCACCCTCTCGCAATACACGATCACGCCTGCAACCGGGGCGCTGACGCCGCTGCCGGTAACGACGACCGACAACTATCCTTGGGGAGTGGCAGTGAAGTAGGGCGCTGGACGTCGGACCTCGGACCTCGGACCTCGGACCTCAGACCTCGGACCTCGGACCTCGGACCTCAGACCTCGGACCTCGGACCTCAGACCTCAGACCTCGGACCTCAGACCTCGGACCTCGGACCTCGGACCTCGGACCTCGGACCTCGGACCTCAGACCTCAGACTGTTTAGCTGCTGATCGGGGCGCCTGTCGGCTCTTAAGATGTCGGCGTTCGGAAAGACGAGGTTCCACTGAAACCTTGGCGGCTGAGGTCTGACGTCCGAGGTCTGGTGTTCTACGTCGGCACTTTCAGAATCAAATACCCGCCCAGAAGGACGAAAATCAGGTCCGGCGACCAGGCCGCCAGCCCGGGTGGAAGCTGGCTCAGGTTCCCCATGGCCTCAAAGAGCCGCGACACCACCGTGTAGAAGACCGCAATCAATACCGCAACCGCGACTCCGGTAACCGCTCCCTTTTTCTCGGCCGTAAGCGCGAAGGGAACGGCCAGCACCGCCATGATCAGCGTGATCAGGGGATAGGACAGCTTCTGGTGAAGCTGCACGCGCAGGCGTACGACATCAAATCCGCTCTGCTGCAGATCGCGAATATAGCGGCGCAGTTCTTCGTAGTTCATCTCCGTATACTGCTTCACTTCTTTCTTGAAATACGAAGGTGCCTCCGGCAGTTCGGGAAAAGTAGCTACGTCGAATGGCCGGTAGTTACCAATGGCCGAACCATTGAATGAGCGGTCCCAACCCTGCTCGTAGATCCAGCGGTTCAGATTATCGGCCCAATGCGCGCGTTCGGCGTGGATGCGGCGGGTGATGGTGAAGCTGGCCCGATCCAGCTGAAACACCGTGACGTTGCCGAACTGGTCCCGGTCGGGATCGAGGAACTGGTAGTAGTAAATGTCGTTGTTCTGGCCGAAAATCCATTTGCGGTCGGGGCGCAAATAAGTCTGCGGAGGTTTGCCCTTGATCTGGTTGTGCAGCGCCTCCTGGCGCTTGTTGGCGCGCGGCAGATAGAACTGGTCGGCGAAGAACAGCGCCGTCGCGAGCACGGCCGCCGCCACGATAACCGGCGTGACGATACGGTAAATGCTGATTCCCGTCGCTTTGATGGCCGTGATCTCGTTGGACCGATTCATCAGGCCAAACGTGACCAGCACTGCCAACAGCATCACCAGCGGAGCGACGTTGTACAGCAGATACGGCGTTACATTGAGCAGGTACTCGGCGACCACTAAGGCCGGAACCTGATTGCGGAGAATATCTCCCAGCAGCTCGAAGAGCGTAAACACCAGCACCAGCACCAGGAAGGTGGCCAGAATCATTCCCAGATAGATGAAGAAGTCGCGCAGCACGTAGTCATCGAGCAGGGTTGGAAAACTGGCGCTGAAGACGCGGCGTCGAGTCGCGGCGCGCTCGAAGGCATTCTCGCGCCGGTTGCGCGTCGGCGCTGCTTGAGGCAAGGCCGCATCGCGCTTCCAGAAGGGACGGAACGACGCCAGCTCAAACGGACGCCTCTCCGCCTGCCACAGCAAAAACAGCCCCAGGGCCAGAAACACCAGGTCGGCCAGCCACGTCCCAAACCACGGCCCGACAGTACCCTGCTTGGCCAGCGAGACTCCGATCAAGGAGACCACGTAATAGGCGAAGACCAGCAGGATGGTCAGCACAAATCCGCCGGACTTGCCGCTTTTCTTGGACGACAGACCCAGCGGGATTCCGACCAGGGCAAGCACCAGGCAGGCACTGGACAAGGCGAAACGCCGGTGAAATTCGATCAGATACCAGCGGGCAGAAACCGGCGTGGCGTGGCTCGCCTTCTCCCGCAAAGCCCATGTGTCCATGACAGCGGCTGGCTGTGACTCGTCGCCCTTGTTTTCCGTGGAGGGCAATTCGATGGGAATCTCAGTCTTCAGAAACGTCGAAATCTGGTAGCGGTCGGCTTGCTTCGGATCGGTTTCGTGGGCCGAACCGTCAATCAGGTGCAGGTGCAGGCGGTCCGGGCCTTCGCTCACCACGATGCCTTCCTTGGCCAGCGTGATCTTCGGATTAGCGGCGTCGCTGAGATCGGCCATGAAGACGCCTTTCCACAGCGCCGCACCCTGGGCGCTCTGGACGTCCTGCACGTAAAGGACGATTTTCGGAAACCCTTCGTAAAAAACCCGGGGCTGCACCTCAAACGAGACTTGCGATCCCTTGAGCCGATCTTCCAGTCGGGCCAGCGCGGCTTGCGATCGCGGCGCGACGTAGACCCCGTTGCCCAATGCCAGAAGCCACGCGGCGAGAACAAAGATCGAGAGCACGCGCAGGAAACTCCACACGCCCAAACCGCTGGCGCGCATGGCAGTGATCTCGGAGTCGGCAGCCAGGCGGCTCAGGCCGATCAGGATTCCCACCAGCACGCTCATGGGCAGCGTGTAGGTGAGCGCAAGCGGGACGGTGAAAAAGAAAATCTCTGCAACGCTGGGCAGCGGCGCGCTGGCGCGGACGACCAGTTCCAGGATGCGCCCCAGGTCGCGGGTGAACAGGACAAACGTGAAGATCGCCGCGCCGATCAGGGCGTGGGCGGTGACTTCACGAAGAATGTAACGGGTGAGAATCCGCATGGGGACGCGCTTCAACCGAGCATAGCATGAGGCGTGTTCCAGATCGATGACGGCAATGCGCGACGTGTGGTTCGCGAGGGCTTTATCCGCGCGAATCCGTGAGATCGGTGGCCGGGTTTCGCGGGCGTGGCCGCCCGCGCCACATCAGCTTGCTTTGAAGAACAGCGCCGCCAGCGGTGGCAAGGTCAATTTCAGCGAAAACGGACGGCCGTGAATGGGGATTTCTTCGGCCTGCGCTCCGCCGAGATTGCCGATGCCGCTGCCCGCGTATTCGCGGGCATCGCTGTTGAGCAGTTCGCGCCAGTATCCGCCGTGCGGAACGCCCACGCGGTATCCGGTGCGAGGCACGGGCGTGAAGTTGAAGACTCCCAGCACGGTGTCCTGCGGGTTCTCGCTTTTACGCAGCAGGGAAATCGTGCTGGCGGCGTTGTCGTTGCAATCCACCCACTCAAATCCCGCCGGATCGTTGTCGAGAACATGCATGCCCGGTTCGCTGCGATAAAGCCGGTTCAACTGCTCGACCCACGCCTGCGTTCCGCGGTGAACCTGGTACTGCAACACATCCCATTCCAGGCTGGTGTCGTGCGCCCACTCCCGTACCTGGCCGAATTCTCCGCCCATGAACAACAGCTTCTTGCCTGACTGGGCATACATGTAGCCGAACAGCAGACGCAGGTTGGCGAACCGCTGCCATTCATCCCCCGGCATCTTGCCGATCAGCGACCCTTTCCCGTGCACCACTTCATCGTGCGACAGGGGCAGAACAAAATTCTCGTGCCAGGAATACAGCATGCGGAAGGTCAGCAGGTTGTGCTGATACTTGCGGTGAATGGGATCGTTCTGGAAGTACCTCAGCGTGTCGTGCATCCAGCCCATATCCCACTTCATGCCGAAGCCCAGGCCGCCGACGTAGACCGGCTTGGAGACCATGGGCCAGGAAGTCGATTCCTCGGCCGTGGTCTGAATCTCAGGATGCTCTTTGTAGGCTTCCTGATTAAAGCGGCGCAGGAAATCGATGGCATCAAGGTTTTCCCGGCCGCCGTATTTGTTCGAAATCCACTCACCCTGCTTGCGTGAGTAGTCCAGATAGAGCATGGACGCGACTGCATCCACGCGCAGGCCGTCCACGTGATATTTGTCGAGCCAGAACATGGCGCTCGACATCAGGAAGCTGCGCACTTCGGGGCGCCCGTAGTTGAAAATATGCGTCTTCCAGTCCGGATGGAAGCCCTGGCGCGAGTCGGCGTGCTCGTAGAGATGCGTGCCGTCGAAATAGGCAAGACCGTGGGCGTCGGAAGGGAAGTGCGATGGCACCCAGTCCAGAATGACGCCGATGCCGTGCTGGTGCAGATAGTCCACCAGATGCATGAAATCTTGCGGCGCACCGTAACGAGATGTCGGAGCGAAGTATCCCGTGGTCTGGTATCCCCAGGAGCCGTAAAAGGGATGCTCCATCACGGGCAGAAATTCGACGTGGGTGAATCCCATGCGGCTGACATACTCGGCCAGCCTCGGCGCGGTCTCGCGATAAGTCAGCGGGCGGTTGTGCTCCTCCGGAACGCGCATCCACGAGCCCAGGTGCACCTCATAAATCGTCTGCGGGGCGCGCAGCGAGTTGCGGCCGGCGCGATACGCCATCCAGTCGTTGTCCCCCCATTGATAATCGAGATCCCAAATGACGGACGCCGTGCGCGGAGGTTTCTCATGCAGCAGGCCGATGGGGTCGGATTTGTCTATTCGATAGCCGTGGCGGTTCGATTCGATGCGAAATTTATAGAGCGCGCCGTGGTCGGCGCCAGCAACGAAGCCTTCCCAAATGCCCGAGGAAGCACGCGGTTCCAGACGATGCACTCCGGGAGTCCACGAATTGAAACTGCCGACTACCGACACCGCCCGCGCATTCGGCGCCCACACGCTGAAAATGGCGCCGGCCTGGCCATTCTGCGTGGCCAGATGGGCCCCCATCTTGTCGTAGATGCGGTAGTGGCTCCCCTCGTTGAACAAGTACAGATCGTTGTCGGTGAGGAGTTGCGGGCTGGCGAGAGTGGATTCGGGGCTCATGGAAGTTGACCTGAACTGCGCGCCCCTAGTGTATCGGAATCCGACATCAAAGACGCGTATGAGCGTGTGCCGCTGTATCAGGCACAGGGGCGGCCTCTCCGCGCCCGGACCTTCATACGGAGCAACGGAGCACAGGATACGCGCGGGAGAACAGCGGCAGCAGGGGGTCTCGTCCACTCGTGCTTGGGGAGCACATGCTAGACTGACTTCTCCAGCCATGCCGTCGCTGCGTGTCATCCTGCTCTGGCATCAGCACCAGCCTTTCTACAAAGATCTGGTTACGGGCGAGTATCGCCTGCCGTGGGTGCGCCTGCACGGGCTCAAAGACTACTGCGGCATGGTCAAACTGCTCGACGAGTTTCCCAACGTCCATCAGAACTTCAACCTTGTCCCCTCGCTGATGGTGCAGATACAAGACTACGCCGCCGGAACCGCTCACGACCCTTTTCTGAGTGTGGCTGCCAAGCCAGCAAAGGATTTATCGCTGGACGAGCGCCGCTTCGCCCTGCAATACCTTTTTCAGGCGAATCCGCAGAACCTGATTGGGCGTTACCCTCGCTATCGCGAATTGTGGGAGCGTTTTCGCGAACACGGTGACCACCCGGAGCGCGCCGAGCGATATTTTCAACCGCAAGACTTCACCGATCTGCAGGTCCTGTCGCAGATTGCCTGGTTCGACGAGTTCTTTCTGGAGGAAAAAGACATCGCTGCCCTGGTGGCTAAAGGGCATCACTACTCGCTGGACGATCAGAAATTTGTCATCGCGCGCGAGAGAGAATTATTGGGCAGAGTGCTGCCGGCGCATGCCGAGGCGGCGAAGAAAGGTTCGATCGAACTCTCTGCCACGCCTTTCTATCACCCGATCCTGCCGCTGGTATGCGATACCAGCGTCGGGGTGGTCTCGTCCCCGGGCTTGCCCCTGCCGCAGAACCGCTTTCGCCATCCCGAGGACGCCCGCGAGCAGTTGAAAGGCGGTCTCGATTTGCACGAGCAGGTCTTCGGCCTGCGGCCCAGGGGCGTGTGGCCGTCCGAAGGCAGTCTCTCGGAGGAAGTGCTGGCCATCGCGCAGAGCTTGGGCGTGCAGTGGATGGCCACGGACGAAGGCGTGCTCGGCCGCAGTACCGGCTTGTTCTTTGCGCGGGACGGAAATGGCCGCATGCCCGCGCCTCTGGCGGAAAAGCTCTACAACATCCATCGCTACGAGAACGGCTCGACGGCCATGCACCTGGTGTTTCGCGATCGCACCATCTCCGATCTGATCGGCTTCGTGTATTCCGGCATGCCTCCGGCCGAGGCGGCGAGGCATTTGCTGGGCAACATCAAAGAGGCGGCCAAACCGGTGCTGGCCAAGGGCCGCGACGCCGTGGTTTCGATCATTCTCGACGGCGAAAACGCCTGGGAATACTACCCGAAGTCCGGCCGAGAGTTTCTGCGCCGCTTCTACGACAGCCTGCAGCGCGAGCCGGGCGTCGAGGCGGTGACGATTTCCGAGGCCATCGCCCGCCACAAGGATTTCGGCAAAATGACCTCCCTGGTGCCGGGGTCGTGGATCAATGCCAACTTCAACGTGTGGATCGGCGCTCCGGAAGACAATCGCGCCTGGGATTATCTGCACCATGCCCGCGAATTCTATGCCCAGAATGCCGCGCGGGCCGATGAGTCTCAGCGCAAACTAGCCTTCGACGAGATCCTCATCGCCGAAGGCAGCGACTGGAACTGGTGGTACGGGCCCGAGCACCACTCCGCCAAC
>OMOD01000163.1 GCA_900290255.1 Candidatus Sulfotelmatobacter kueseliae | reverse complement strand
CACTGGGATATACAACGCAGGCAGGCCTTTTCCGGCAAGAAACAGGAGTTTTTCCAGCGCGTCGGCATTATGCAGCAGGCCAGTGGTGACGTTGATGTAGCAGGTTATGAAAGGCCTCTCGCGCAAAGCGTCTGCTCCACCGGCCACAGCTTCGGCCATTTCGACCGCATCCACGCAACCCGAAGTTTCGTAGGTGACGAGCACGATGGGCTTGGTGGTGTTGTGCAGCATGACCTCCATCTGATAGCGATCCGCAATCTCCTGGCGAACATTGGAGGGCAGGAACATCGACATCACGAAATTTATCTCGTTCAGGCCGTCGCAGACCAGAATTGCTTCCGCTACATCCTGCAGCACGGGCCGTCGCCGCTCGCCGGTACGGTGATCGACGATGTTCAGACAATCCGAGCCCGGACCGAAGAAACTGTTATTTCCTTCCAGCGGCATGACGGGACGGCCGTTGCGGTCAAACAATGTAACGCCTTTCGGCGCCGTGGAGAGAGCTTGCTCGACCAGACGAGCGGGGAAACGCACGTGGTTTCCCTCGACAACTTTAGCCCCTGCCTTGCACACCAGAGCCAGGGCCTCGTCATTGAATAGACGGGCGCCGGTGCGTTCCAGAATCTCTAAGCTGGCATTGTGCAGTTGCTGGCACTGCTCGTGCGTCAGGCGCGCCCAAACTGAGTTCATCGTGCCCCCAGTCTTAAATGATATCGCCGCCAATCAGCATACTGGAAAACGGCTTTCGCAAACTTCATCACATCGGCGGTCCGACTTGCCGCAAGGCGAATGGGACTCTACAACTTCTAGCCTTGCGGGCTGAGCCTAGCATTTGATTCGGAATTATGCGAATCCTGTTTATCGGGTGGTAGACCGGGATTCGGCCCGAATTTTGCCGCATTATCGCCATGAAAACGAAATGTTCATTCGGATAAAGCCGAATCAATTGCCACAGCCCATCGCGGCGGGCGCTACTCGATTTAGGTGGCGTCAGGGAGATGGTTCAAATGGCAACTCTGGTCGGGGACCTTGCTATGCCGTACGATGCGACGCGGTTGCAGAACTGGCAAATTTCTCAAGCGGCCGAAGCGAACATGCCCACTCCCCGCGAGTGGCAGGAAAGACTGGGGCTGGAACCAGATGAGGTCATTCCCCTGGGAAGGCTGTGCAAGCTTGATTTTCTGAAGATTATCGAGCGGCTGAAAGATCGCCCGGACGGCAAGTACATCGAGGTTACCGCTATCACGCCCACCCCTTTGGGCGAAGGTAAGAGCACCACTTCCCTGGGCCTGATCGAGGGCCTGGGCAAGCGCCGCCAGAGCGTCGGCGGGTGCCTGCGCCAGCCTTCCGGCGGCCCCACCATGAACATCAAGGGAACTGCGGCGGGAAGCGGGAATGCCCTGCTGATCCCGATGACAGAATTTTCCATGGGCCTGACCGGCGACATCAATGACCTCATGAACGCCCATAACCTGGCAATGGTGGCGCTCACCGCCCGCATGCAGCACGAACGAAACTACGACGACGCCCACCTTGAACGCCTTACTAAAATGCACCGCCTGGATATTGACCCCACGCGAGTGGAAATGGGTTGGGTGATCGACTTTTGTGCGCAGGCGCTGCGCAACATCATCATCGGCATGGGCACCAAGCAAGACGGGTACATGATCCAGTCCAAGTTCGGCATCGCTGCCAGTTCCGAATTGATGGCCATCCTCTCCATCGTGAGGGATCTGGCGGATCTGAGAAAGCGTTTGGCCGAAATCACCGTCGCCTACGACAAGAAGGGTGATCCGGTGACCACGGGCCATCTGGAAGTGGCCGGTGCCATGTGTGCCTGGATGCGGAACTCCATTAATCCCACTTTATGCTGCACCGCTGAGTACCAGCCTTGCATGGTTCACGCCGGACCTTTTGCCAATATCGCCGTGGGACAGTCTTCAATCATTGGTGACCGGCTGGGCTTGAAGATGTTTGACTACCACGTGACGGAAAGCGGATTCGCTGCCGACATCGGTTTTGAAAAATTCTGGAACGTCAAGTGCCGTTACAGCGGGCTCCGGCCGAACGCCTCGGTCCTGACCACCACCATCCGAGCCCTCAAGATGCACGGCGGAGGCCCGAGTGTCGCACTTGGTCAATCGCTGCCTGCGGAGTACAGCAAAGAGAACCTGAAACTGGTGGAAAACGGCACCGCGAACCTGCTGCACCACATCGGTATCATTCGCAAGTCGGGGATCAATCCCGTGGTGTGCATCAACCAATTCCAGACCGACACTCAGGATGAGATCGCAATTGTGCGCAAAGCCGCCGAACAGGCAGGCGCCCGGTGTGCGCTATCTCAGCACTGGGCCAAGGGAGGAGAAGGAGCCCTGGAGTTAGCCGACGCAGTAATGGACGCCTGTAAAGACGAGATCAACTTCCGGTATCTCTACCCGCTGGAAATGAAGTTGCGGGATCGCGTAGAACTGATCGCCAAGGATGTCTATGGTGCCGATGGAGTGGCTTGGACTCCAGAGGCCGAGGTGAAGTGCGAGGCGTTCGAATCGGACTCGAGATTCCGTGATTACGCAACCATGATGGTAAAGACTCACCTCAGTCTGAGCCATGATCCGTCGCTGAAGGGCGTGCCCAAAGGCTGGGTGCTTCCCATACGGGATGTGCTGGTCTATTCTGGAGCAAAATTCCTCTGTCCTGTCGCTGGCACGATCAGCTTGATGCCAGGAACATCCTCGAACCCCGGGTTTCGCCGGGTGGATGTCGACGTCAAGAGCGGCAATGTGAGCGGTCTGTTCTGAATGGAGAGCACACTATGTCGCTCGAGAGAGCTTATCTGCTTCAGGGGATCAGCAAAATAACGCTGGAACGCATCGCGGAAATAGCCACGGAAGAGTCGCACCCTGCGGGAGCGTTTCTTTTTCATGCCGGTGACCCGGCTGACCACCTCTACATATTGGGAGCAGGCCGCATCCGCCTGTGCGTGGAAGAGAGAGGTACGGTCGCCTACGTCGTCAGCGAACTCGGAGAAGTGATCGGGTGGTCGAGCATGGCGGAACAGGAACAATACACCTCATCCGCGGAGTGCATTCTTCCGGTCACGGTGACCAAGATCGCAAAGAATGCGCTGCTGCAGTTGCTCGAGAAAGACCCTGCCAGCGGTCTAATCTTCTTCCGGCATCTCAGCCGGATTATCGGGCAGCGCCTGGTCAATTGCTACAAGGCCACCCTATCCGTGCACGGGAAACCAAATTCGCGCTCCTACGGATAACGAGGAGGTAATAATGGATACACGCGAGAACGGTCAAAATTCGAACTTTCTTAGGTCCGCGCTCGAGAAGAAAGAGTTCGTATGCACCGCAGAGCTCGTTTTGGGGCGCGACCACAATGTAGCGGAGGCTGAGACCTTTGTGAGAGAGGCCTCGGCGCAGGCAGATGGAATCAAAGTCATCAGCGTGACCGATCTTCCCGGCGGAAACCCCGCGCTGCCGCCGGAAGCGTTTGTCTCCTATGTGCTGGAGCACAACCTGACGCCGATCGCACATGTGACGGGCAAAGACGGGAACCGCTCCTCGCTCGAGGCAAGGCTTCACGCGCTTGCGCGCCTGAGCGTGGAAAACATTCTGGCTCTCACCGGCGATGCCCAGAAAGAGGGTTTCGCCGGCAAGTCGAAGCCCGTATACGATCTGGATTCAGTCCTCATTCTTTGGCTGCTCCGCGCCCTGCACGGTGGCCTCGAGTACAACCTGGGGCCCAAGACAGTACGCACCACCCCCTTTGATTTCTTCGCCGGCGCGGTGGTCAATCCATTCAAGGTCCGCGAGCCCGATCTCTTGATGCAGTTCTACAAGCTGCAATTGAAAGTGGTGGCCGGCGCACAATACATCATCACCCAGCTTGGGTACAACCTGCGTAAACTCTATGAGTTGAAGCAGTACATGAACAGGGAGGGCATTGGCCATATCCCAGTTCTGGCGAATGTCTATGTTCCGACGGCAAAAATCGCCCAGTTGATGCAGGCGGGCGAGATCGCGGGTTGCGTGGTTACGGATGAGTTCATTAAGCGGTTGGAACAAGAAAAGAAGCCGCAGCGGCTGGAACGTGCCGCCCTGATGGTGGCCGCAGCCAAGGGCCTTGGGTTTGCCGGCGCTCATATTGGCGGCTTCGGCCTTACTCACAAGGACTTCATGACCATCGTCGAGCGCGCCGCCGTAATTGGTAGCGACTGGCGGGCGCGGATGGATGAACTCGTGTTTGCGTTTCCGGGCGAATTCCACCTTTTCCGGCAAGGCGCAGACGGTCTGAGCGACGGCACATCGGAATATCAGGTCACGCAGGCCAAGGCGCACCCATCTCTGGTTCAGCGGATGTCCGCGATGGTGCACCGGCACTTCATAAGAGACGATTCGTTCGGAGCGCGTCTGTTCGGCCCACGATTGCAGGCTGGAGATCACAGCGTCCAAAACAATTCCTGGCGGCATGGCCTGTGGTACCGGCTGCTTGGGCCTGCGACGCTTTATCGAAAGGCGACCTTGGGTTGCGTCAGCTGTGGAGATTGCGTGCAGGACCATCTCAACTATGCCGGATGCTCGATGCGCTGGTGCTACAAGGAGTTGCGTAACGGTCCTTGCGGAGGCTCTCGGGTGGACGGAAGCTGTGAGGCTCGTCCCGACCTTCCCTGCATCTGGAACCTGATCTACCTCGGTAGCCGGGCGATGGGCGATGATCCCAGCAAATTCGGCCGGGTCCTGGTCCCACCTCGAGACTGGTGCCTGGACCGCACCAATGCTCTGGCCAACCGATTTGCCGGGCTGGATAACGTCTGCAAGAGAATCGATCTTCGAGAAACTAAGAAAGAGGAGCGAGAAGAGGAAACAAAGCCATGTTAATTATCGGTGAACTCATAAACTGCACGCGGAAGAAGGTTGGCGAAGCTGCACAAAAGAGGGATGCGGAGTTCTTCAAGGATCTTGCACGCAAGCAGGCTGTCGCGGGAGCGCGCATGGTGGACGTCAACGGCGGTCTGCCGGATCAGGAAGTGGAGCTTCTGAGTTGGCTGGTGGATCTGGTGCAAGGAGTCGTGGACATCCCGCTGTGCCTTGACAGTGCGGATCCAGAAGCGCTGCTCAAAGCGCTTCCCCGCTGCAAGCAGAGGCCGCTGGTGAACTCGATCAGCGACGAGCCGGCACGCTGGGCCATGCTGCCGGTTCTCAAGGAGCACCGGCCGAAGGTGATCGCTCTCTGCCTGTCGGAGTCGGGAACGCCCAACGGAGTGGATGATCGAGTGGCCACGGCCAGCCGGCTGGTTGACCGCCTCACCGCAGAGGGTTTTGCGCTCGACGATATTTACGTTGACCCTTGCGTCATGCCTCTCGCCACCGGTCCCCACAGCCAGTATCTATTGGCAGCAGTTGGCCAGATTGTGGCACGGTACCCAGGAGTTCACATCAGTGCGGGGGTCAGTAATGTCTCGTTTGGTCTGCCGCTGCGCAAACTGGTGAATGAGACATTCCTGACGTTGCTCATGGCACACGGCCTTGATGCTGCGATCGTCGATCCTTGCGACCACCAGATGATGATGAACATTCTGGCGGCCGAAGCGCTGCTGGGACGCGATGCGTACTGCAAAAGCTACCTGCGCGCTTATAAGGAAGGCAAACTCGCGGAAGTCGCCGTAGCCTAAAGATATAGAACAGTCTATCCTCAATAACGCGCGCTTCGAACCTCGCGAGCAGAGTGCCTTCCCACTCCGTAGCCGTTATTCGGGCACGAGGTAATGACCCGGACTGAGCTTCGCCGGAAAGCACTCACCTTCGTCGATTTCAACGATTCGTACGAACGCAATCCCTGGGGTGGCTCAGCCAGCAGCCACACACTCCTCTCGTGCTGGCAGAGTCTCCGTTCCGTAGCGCCGAGCTTCGCGCTGCATCAGGTGCATCAGCTCCTGCTTGGTTGTTTCCGGCAGACGTGAAGGCTTGTGGGTCGCAACCAGCCGGTTAACTTCCTTCGTGGCTCGTTCCATCAAGCTCTGCTTACCGTCATCGATCCACCGGTCGCGGTTGGCGCGATCGATAACCGGGCCGGGGAAAGTAATCTCTTCCCGCAGGTGACGGCGGGTGTGCGCCGCGATCAGCAGATGTTTCTTGGACCGCAATTCCTCGAACAGGGGAATTGAAGGGAAGTCTTCCCGAGGTTCGATGCCGCGCAACAGGCGGTAGGCCATGCCGCAAATCTCGTTGTCGACTACAAGTTTCTCCAGGCTCAGGCAGCTTTCAAAATCCAGCATTCCCGGGCCCGAGATGCTGTTAATCCCGGAAAGCGCCGCCATGATGGCGCCGATGCCCGACTCCAGCCCGGCCTGCGCATCCAGTTGCTTGGCGTCGCTGAAGGCGATGTAACTCTGCGTGGGCATGCCGAGATACTTCCCGATCTCGCTGTTGCCGCAGTCGATCATCATGGTCTCCACGGCCCCCATGGGAGTGGTCGCGAAACGGATGTCGAAGACGGCCGGCGAGCCGCCGTAGAGGATGGCATGGCCGGGGTTCACCAGTTGGCTGATCACCACCCCGCTCAGGGTCTCGGCGGTTTGCTGGATAAGGCTCCCCACCAGGGTGACGGGCGCCATGAATCCGGAAAGCGGCATGGAGATGAATTCCACCGGGATCGACCAGCGGGAACAATCCACCAGGTTCTGGCTGGTGACATCGCTCCACTTGAGCGGGGCGGTGGGGCAAGCGGAGAAGACCGTCAGCGGCTTGGCCCGCAGCGCCGCCTCACTTCCCCGCACGGCGAGTTGCATGTCCTTCATGACTTCAAACGATTCGATCGTGAACGCTCCGGTCACGACCGGCTTCTCGCCATACAGCAGACTCAGGTAAAGCCGGTAGCTGTCGGAAATCTCGTCATGAACATCAGTGGAGATCAGGGCGGTACTTTGAGAAGCCAGGTTGGGCAGGACACTCACCAACTTCGCATATCGGACGTAGTCAGCCGTTGTCGCCTTGCGTATTTCCCCGCGGCTATCCAGGATGTTGAGGGAAGTTGAGCCGGGGGTGAAGTAGACGTTGTTGCCTTGGAAGTCGTGAGTCTGGTTTCCAAGAACATCAAAGAGCTTGAAGGAATGTGGGACGGTGGCAAGCGCCTTGTCGATGATGGCTTCTGTGAAGTAGGCGTAGCATGTGTCTTTGTCGATGCGAGCGCCATGGTCGGCGAGCATGCTGAGCACGAGTTCGTTGTGAATCTCAATCCCCAGCTTGCACATGACCTCCCTGGCTTCGGCAATGATTTTCTCGATCAGTTCGTTCCCTAGCAGCTTAAGAACAGGTCGCATAATTTCCCTCCGGGAGCAGTCGCGGCGCAAGCTCGGAGTCGCAGTACGTATTCACCAGTTCGGAAAACAGGCTTGCTTTTACCAAAGCCGCGCCGTATCCAACTTGGCCATAGCCAGTTGGAATGCTGCTGCCCGATGTATAAGTACAGCGAACTCACGATACTCGCGACCGCAGTCCTTAGTCCATAGCCTACTGTGGGGGAAAGCGCCGCTCCCGCCGCAAGTGGCTCAGTCTATCTTTTGCTCTCAGCCCCCGGCTTGTCGTGGTCGTAGTATTCGTAAGCCGACATCGGCTTCTCGCCACCTTTTTTCCAGGTGCGGGAGTCCTCCGGCAGTTTCCCGAGAACCCGCGCCATTTCCCGGATGTGCATGGCCACGGCGCCGCAACACGCGCCGATGTAGTTGATGCCCAAATCGCGGGCTTGCACAGCGTAATCCGCCATTTCCTTCCGCGTAAGCTGTAAGGGGTCCAACCCGTAGGGAAACTCAGGCAGGCTTGTGAAATCGGGCTTATTCTTCGGGGTGCGATAGGCGACCGGCTGGCAGGCCAGGTATCCTGAGACGGCTTTGCGCATCTGTTCCATCGGGCCCAGGATGTGCTCCGGTGGTCGCAGGCAGTTCATGCCGACGATGTCGGCTCCGGCATCAAACAGAGCCTTGGCTGCATCGGCGGCACTCTTGCCCTCGGCGGTCTCATCTTTGTTCTCGAAGCAAATTGTGACCATGACCGGCAAGCCTGTTTTCCTGGCGCGCTCCACGGCAATGAGCGCCTCACCCAGCCAGGAGAAAGTCTCGCCGATGATAAAGTCAATTCCTTCGTCGACCTGCACGGCAAGCTGTTCCTCAAAGGTGCTGCGCACGCGATCGGCCGCCGAGGGACTTCCCGGCTCATACATCCAAGTCAGGCTCAGGTTGCCGGCAACCAGGCACCGGTCGCCAGCGACCTCGCGCGCCACGCGCACCGCCGAACGATTCAGATCTTCCAGCCGATTTTCCAGGCCAACCGTGGCCAGCTTGTCACGACTGGCATAGAAAGTGAGCGCTTGCAGCACCTCTGCGCCTGCCTCGCGAAACTCTATGTGCAGCTCGCGCAGCGCGTTCGGATAGGTGAGCGCCACCTCCGGTGTGAACGGACCTGCGCGCACCCAGCCGCGTTTTTCAAGTTCCAGCAAGTAGCCGCCGTCGCCCAGGACAGGGCCTTCTTTCAAGCGATCGAGAATGCCTTTCTTGCCCATATTTTTCCCCTCAGAGTCTTTAGAAGTCCGCGTATTCGTTTTCCGCCTCGATCGGTTGGTTCTCAGCAAAGCGATTCGGGCGGAACACGGTGATGTCCACGGTCTTGCCCTCGCCGTCGAGTACGAGTTCACTCATCACCAGCCCAATCGCGGGAGAAATCTTGAAGCCCATCCCGGAAAATCCGGCACATACATACAGGCCGCCAACGCCGGGGATTTCACCCAGCAACGGCCGCGAGTCCGGCGTCATGTCATAAACGCCAGTTACGCCGCGCATCACCTCAGCCCGGGAAAGTTTCGGAATCCGGCGGCAGGCGCGCTCAATGAGTTCCTCCAGCGACTCGCCGGAAGCGCTTTGCGGAAAATTGTCCGGATCAACCGGACGCGTTCCGTGGAAGTCGCCGACCAGGAACTTGTCTTGTGCGTCGGGACGAAAATACGTTGCGGTGACGGAGTCGATACAGGCGCAACCCAAACCTCGCACATCCGGGGGCTTGCGCAGTATGGCTACCTGGTGAAACTCGCATTCGATGGGAAGGTCGCAGCCGATCGGCTGAAACAGCGGCTTCGTCCAGAGCCCTATGGCTGAGATAACAGTCGGAGCCGCTATCGTTCCCTGGTCTGTGACCACGCCACGAACGTGGCCAGACTCAACCAGAAATGCCGTCGCCTGCGTGCGCGAGAAATACTGCGCGCCCATGTCGCGCGCAGCGCTGAGGAAATCTCCCGCAACCGCCGCTCCGTCACCGTAGCCAGAATCTGGCTCGTAAGCGGCGAGTTCTGCTTCGTCAACATTCCAGTCTGGCTCGAGCGCGCGCAGTTGGTCCCGGTCGATGAGCGTGACATTGACCCCAAGGTCGCGTTGCATCTGGACGTTCAGCTTCAGTCTCTCCGTCTCGTTGGGAAGCGCGATACGCACGAATCCGGTCCTATGGAAATCTCCTGGCTGGCCCACAATTTCCTGCCAGTTCTCAAACATGCGCAAGCTGACCAGAGCCAGCTGCACTTCACGTGCAAAACTGTAGTGCATACGAATCAATGCGGAGGATCGCCCGCTGCTTCCGCGCCCAAAATGATCCTTCTCGATCAAGACAATTTTCCCGGCCTTTCGCCGTGCCAGATGAAAAGCGATAGATGCGCCCATTACGCCGGCGCCCAGGATCACGATATCGGCAGTCTTCGGCAACGAGTTCGAATGTTCTCTCGCAGAACTCACGCTATGGCCTCCTTGAATCGTCCCTTCTTCCAATCGCGCAGCGCCTGGTGCGCCGCGTTGCGCCCGGGTGCTCCGGTGACACCGCCTCCCGGATGCGCTCCCGCACCACACAGGTATAGCCCGGCAATCGGCGTCCGATACTGCGACCACCCCGGCACAGGCCGCATAAAGAAGAGCTGATCCAGTCGCAAATCGCCATGAAAAATGTTGCCTTCGGTCAGACCGTAGGTGCGTTCCAGATCAAGCGGAGTCAGCACCTGCCGGGCCACAATCGCTCCCGGCACGTTGGGAGCGTATTCCGCGATCTTCCTGACCACGCGATCACCGAGCAGGTCACGCATCTCGTCCCAATTTCCCCGCCGCAGACGGTAAGGCACGTACTGCACGAAGCAAGTAAGAATGTGCTTGCCCGGAGGAGCCAGTGAATCGTCGGCATTCGAGGAAACCACGCAATCGACCCACAGTTCCTCGGGAATTTCGCCAAACTTGGCGATGTCGTAGCAACGCTCGGCAAATTCCAGGGTCGGAACCAGGGTATAGAATGTGCGCTCGAGCGGCGTGGCCAGAGGCGACGTTCCGGTAAATCGCGGCTCCTCGTCTAAAACCATGTTGACCTTCGCGCACGGACCATCCATCTTGATCCCGCGCACAGCAAACACGAAGTCCTCGGGCAGATCCTTTGAGTCCACGAGTCCCAGGAAGGTGCGCTTCGGGTCGGCATTCGAAAGCACGATCCGCGCTCCGAGTTCGGTGCCGTTCTCGAGCACCACGCCACGCACTCGGCCATGGCGTACGTTAATGCGCCCGACCGGCGCTGCAGTGCGAATCTCGACCCCGAGTTTTCTCCCAGCCGCAGCCAGCGCCTGCGTAATCGATCCCATGCCTCCCATGACGTGTCCGTAAAAGCCCTGCAGTTCGTGTTCTCCTCCGCTGAGCAAGTGGAACAGCAGACCGATCGCCGTCCCCGGCTGGTATGGTCCCCCATGTTTTCCGTAAACGTTATTCGCCAGAAACATGGTTTTGATTTTCTCCGACTCAAACTGATGGTCGAGAAACTCCCCCAGACTGCCGGTGAGGAACGAGACCAGTTGCGCAATCTCGGTACTCGAAATGCCGCGAAATCGTTTGCCCACACGGAACAGGTCCGTCCAACCCCTCACCGCCGACAGGTCAACTTCCGGCGGAGGCTCCAGAAAAAAGGGCTGCAGGTAGCGCGCCAGTTTCTTCAGCTGATCATCCACCTCGACAAACCGCGCCGCGTCTTTGCTCGAAATCCTGGAGAATTCCTGCCGGGCCCGCTCACGATCAGCCCACCACGGCACTACCTGACCGTCCGGGAAAGGAACCTGAATCGCGGGATCGCACGGAATCATGCGCAGGCCGTGGTCGGGCAGGCGCAATTCAGAAATTACCTCCGGGCGCAGCATGCTGGCGACATAAGAAGTCGTCGAGACGCGGCACCCGGGCGCGATTTCCTCCGTGACGCAGCAACCACCCACGATTTCCCGGCGTTCGAGCACCAGCGTCGACAATCCCGCCCGAGCCAGGTAAGCAGCCGCGGTGAGACCATTATGGCCTCCTCCGATCACGATGGCGTCATAGGCCGCGCTTGTCTGATCCTGACTCAGGGTCACAGATGTTCCTTCCGTGCCGGGTAACACTAGCGCAAACGGCAACAAAAATGAAATCGAAGCGCAACAGACCGGCAAGAATTTTGAGCTGGAAAGCGCAGGAGGTTTCTTAACTGCCACTGAGGGAGCGATCGAATTCAGCTGGACGCATGAGTCAGCGCCGGCGCAGACCCAGAATGCTCAGGAAAAAGCTGCTGAAGATGATCTGTGCCCCGAGTGTAAGGGCGAAAACGGAAGGCATGACGATGCGCAGCAGACTCTCCGAATTCATGGGCCCGAAGCTGGTTCTGGCCCAGGAGGACACGGCGAACAACGAACCGGCGATCCCCAGAGCTATGAGGACCGCTCCCACGATCAGGCCCGTCTCGAGTGTGACATATTCAAAGAGGCGATTCATCCGAGGGTCCTCCGGCAGCAACCCTTCCGTGATTGCGAAGACCTTCGTGAACACGGCAAAAGCCAGCAATTGGAATCCGACCAGCATGGAGCCAAAAGCATAGGCGAGCGTGTGGACGTCAAACACAATGCCCCCGATTCGACGCGGGCCGGGCAGGAGCCAAAAACCAACCGCCAACCCCAACAGGATTGACGCTAGGCCGGGATACAGGAACAGCCACCGGGGACTGTACATCAGCAGGAAGCGCAGGTGGCGCCAGCCATCGTGCCAGGTCCGCAGATGGGGCGGATGACTGCGCCCGTCCGCGGACAACGTGGTCGGTACTTCGCTCACCTTCATCCGCAACAAGCTGGCTTTCACCACCATTTCGCTGGCAAATTCCATGCCGGTTGAGCGAATGTTCATCCGTTCATAGCTGTCCTTGCGAAAGGCGCGCAATCCGCAGTGGAAATCGCGGCAAGGGGAATGAAAAAACAACCGGCCCAAAGCGGTCAACACCGGGTTGCCAAGGTAACGGTGCAGGAAAGGCATTGTGGAGGCTGTTTATGTTGGAAGCATGAGCCGAAGGGCCATTGGCGGCACGAATCTTAACTTCCCGACCCTCAGTGGACCGAATGGGCTCATGGCCCAATACCAGTATTACGTCAGCCTGCTGCCACCGGAAGACCCCTACAAGAGCATCTCCGCCGATTGTGCCCGCCCTTTGGCGGCGTGCAACGGCAGCCCGGAGGCGTTTCTTGGCATTCCTAGTGGCGCCACCCAGATCCAAACCAACTTGAGCGAGGGAAGCTCGTCCAGCAACCAACTTCAGGTTGAAGCGGACCGGCGGATGAGTCACGGTTTGCAGTTCCGTGTGGCTCATACCCTGGCCAAGACGATCGATGAGTCTTCGGGATTCAGAGCGCGGTCAGCGGTCTACACCAATCCACTCAGCCCAGCTTTTGACCGTGGGCTGGCGGACTTTGATGCGACCCACCGCTTGGTGCTCACGCCGATTTGGGAAATTCCTTTTGGCCGGAATGCAACTTCACTGGCGAAGAAAGCGTTGGGCGGCTGGACGGTCTCTACCATCACCAGCTTCCAGTCGGGAAATCCCTTCACGCTGTTTTCCAGCAACGGCGCCAGTTTCTCAAACGAAGGTTTGGACCGTCCCGATATCCTGGGACCAATCCATGTCTTCCACGATCCACGCCAGACGCAGACCTTCAGTCCCAGCTCTGACGGCCTGCACGGAAGCTGCCTGTCGGGAACTACTACCGGGCATTTCTTTATCGATCCTACCAATCTGGTGTGCGCGGCTGGGCCGCCCGCCGGTCAAGCCGTTCCGGCAAACAGCACGCTTGTGGCCGGCGGGCCGTTCCGGCAAACAGCACGCTTGTGGCCGGCGGAGTTCCAATGTTCACCTACGGAAACATTGGTAGAAATGTGTTGCGTGGGCCGGGAATCAACAACTGGGACATTTCTGTGATGAAGAACTTCGTCTTCCATGAAAACAAGTCTCTGCAGTTCCAGGCGAACTTTTTCAATGCCTTTAACCACGCTCAGTTTTTCGGCCCAACTGCAAGCGAAGGATCCATTGGCGGGAGCCCGAGTTTTGGACAGGTGACGACGGACAGCACAGGGTCGTCATCCACTTATTACCGCGGGCCTCGTATCCTCCAGCTCGCCTTGAAGCTCTATTTTTGAGCCAGCTACATGGGATGACACTGGCGCAGACCACAGTAAGTATGAACGCGACTTAACAACAATCGCGAAGATGTAGGAGTTAGGTCTACTGCGAGCACGCCGCGGCGCCGGCCGACTTGTAGACCTTCCCATCTTTCATAACGAAGTCGACGGTCTCCAGTACGCTGATGTCCTGGAGGGGATCGCCGCCTACCGCGATCAGGTCCGCGAACTTGCCCGCCTTGACCGAACCGATCTCGCTCGAATGGCCCAGCAAATCGGCTGCATTCGACGTCGCCGCCTGAATCGCCTGCATCGGAGTCATTCCGTACTTGACCATAAAGGCGAACTGCTTCCCGCTCGTTCCATACGGGCACACACCGGCATCGGTGCCAAACGCCATTTTCGCGCCCGCCTTCACCGCCTTGCGAAAGTTTTCCCGCTGAATCCGCGCCAGGTCCGCATCGTGCGCGAGGAAGTCCGCCGGCATCTGCCCCGTCTGTGCGGCCGCCCGGATGCACTCCTCGTCATAGATATCCATATCGAGATACGTTCCGTGCTGTTTGGCCAGCGCTATCAGATCGTCGTCGAGCAGTTCGGCATGTTCAATCGAAGCTGCCCCGGCCAGAATCGCATTCCGGATTCCCTCCGCCGCATGCGCGTGCACCGCGACGCGCAAACCGAAGTGGTGGGCTTCATCTACGCCCGCCTGCAACTCTTCCTCGGTAAACTCAGTCGAAGCCGGGTTGCTTCCATGGGTCAGCACCGCACCCGTCGACAGCATCTTGATCACGTCCACGCCATCGTGCGCCAGCAACCGAATCTTCTGCCGCACCTCCCATGGACTGTTCGCCTCCCCATAATGCAAATCCCAGGGCAGCTGGATGTCCGGGGCCTGCCCGGTCATGGCCCCTGCGCCACCGGTAATTGTGATGTACGCTCCTGCCACAAACATCCGCGGTCCCATCACATCTCCGCGATTGATCGCGTCGCGCAAGGCCACGTCGTTCAGCGCCCGGTACGTGCCCACGTCGCGCACCGTCGTAAATCCCGAAAGCAGCATATTCCGCGCGTTCGGAATCGACTCCAATACGACTTGCGACGCTGTCTTCTTTAGAGCATTAAAAGGCTCGCTGTCCGCTTGGCCGTCGGCCACGTGCGTGTGGCAATCGATCAGGCCGGGCAACACCGTCTTATCCGAAAGATCGATCACCTTCGCGCCGGTTGGAACCGTCAACCCCGGGCCCACCGCCTGAATCTTGTTTCCTGAAATCAGGATCATCTGATTGGAAAGCACTGTTCCCGAATCCGGATCCACCATCCGGCCTGCCCGCACCACTGTCACTTGAGCAAGCATCGCTTCGCTGATCAGCAACCAGACCGCAAGACAGGCACATGCTCTCAACCGGAACCTCCCTCTTGCTTCCAAGAACGGGACCATTGTAGCTGCAAATTTAAGAGCGGGCGAGACAGCGCGCAGGGATGGCACCAGACTTAAAGTCGACCCGAACGCGCAAATTGAAACGCCACAACTGGACGTTCCCGAGACCAGACTATTGACTTCTACTGGCTCGCGGCGTGGGGCTTGATCAACTCGTCGAGATAGTCCGGGCGCGCATCATCCCGCACCAGGTGCGGGTAACGGGCGCCGCCGTGGTAGTTGATCGTGCAGGTTCGAAAATAATCGTCCACGACGACGAGGAGTGTAATCGGCTTGGATGTGTCCTTGGCAGACTTGATCGCGTCCGAGAGCAGCTCCTGGGTGAAGACGCGGCCATTCACGCCAATGATCTTCATCTGCGAGGAGATGCCCGCCTCAAACGCCGGACTCCCGACAATGGCATCGCTGACAACCCCATCGCTGCCCACCTGAAGGCCGATGGAATAAACATCGCTGGGACCACTGCGGCGGCCCTCCGACTTCGGAGGCTCGCTGCTAAACGTAACTTTCCAGCCGCCGTTTTCGATCCCTCCCACTGGCGCTTCCGCGGACGTGGAATTCAACCTGTCGTGGAAGAAGCCAGCCCAATCAAAAGGCGCTATTCCATTCAGCGCCTTCACTAACTCGTCGAAGGTATAGGTCTTCACCTCCGGGCCGTTATTGGGACCGCCGTGGAATACCTGGCAGAAATCATCAATCGATTTCTTGCCGCCAGACTCGCGATGAATGATGGTCGCGACTTCGAGCCAGAGCAGATCGCCTTCGTCGTAGTAATCGGTGCCGCGGCGCCAGTTGAACCAGCCGCCTCTTGCGAAGCCAAGTCCGGGTTCTCCAACGGCGGTGTCCAGTAATGGGCGCCAGGTACGGCCGGGGCGTCCGGGGCCAAGCGCGGCCGCAATGCCGGCCAGGGCCTCGTGGTATTGGTCTGGCGTCCACAAGCCGCTGCGCGCGGCCAACATGGGCCCAAGGTAGTCCGTCAGCCCCTCGTAGCCCCACAGGAGATCCGTTTTCATGGGCTGTTCGTAGTAAGGGACGGTGAGATCAGCGGGGCGGCGAAACTTGCCGTTCCAGGAATGAACGAATTCATGCGCCAGCAGTCCGCCCAGCGACATGCCGGAACTGGGCGAAAGAAGAGCTCGCTCCGACATGCGGCTGTCGTTCGACTCGTGGTGTTCCAGGCCGAAATGCGCGACATGATCACTGAGCGCGAGCAGGAAATGATAGTCGCGATAGTGGCGAGCGCCAAAAAGTTTGCCCGATTCGGCGACCAGGTTGGTCATCCCCTTCTGGTTTTCGGGGCTCATGTTCAGAGCGCCTTCGCTGTCGGCGACCATGTCGATTTCATGGTGGATGGCTTCGCCGGGCGGCGTGAGGTCAATCGTCCGATAAAACTCTCCGGCAATTACGGGCGAGTCCACGAGCAGATCCAGAGAAATCGGTTTGAATGAGACTCGATTCCCTGATTCGTTGTCGAGGGGAAGCGGTGTGCCGAATTTCCACCCTTCCGGCAGCAGAAGTTTGGCTTCATAAGTTAGCTTCTCGGCGGGAATGTCCGCCGGGTAGAGTACGACTTCATTCCATTCGAGGACCAGGAGTTTGTCAGTGGCTGAGCCGCCGTCGGGCTCAAGATAGTCGTAGCTGGCATTGAGATGGCTGACGCCGCGGGGGATTTCCAGGTGGAAGGTGAAAACATCCAGCAGATCGCGCTGCCACGGAATGGTCTTGCCGTCCGCCTCGAATTTGAGGCCGGTGAGATTCGCGATGGGTCCATCGGGCCCGTGCTCGCCGGGAATCCATTTCGGATAATAAAGAGTGAGCGGTCCGGGCTTGACCGGCACGACTAACGCGACGCGCAGCAGCTTCTGCTGTGTTTTCGTTGCGTCCACGGTAACCGAGATTGCTTCTTGAGCGAGCGCGGCTGACGCGGCCAGCGCCAGGACTGAGGCGAGAAGTACTACTGAGCGAATGCGGCGCGGTTGCATGCAAATGCTCCTCATACAAAACGGGATAAACTCCACCGGTGCATCATATCCTGCCAGTATCATCTCGTGAAACGTGGCGTTAGCATGAACCGCACCTCGGGCGAGCCTAGAAATTACCCGGACGCACTGGGGTGCCAGTTCCCCAGGTAACGAGCTATTCTCCACCTGCACGGGTAGAGCGCATTGGCTGCCGCCAAAGTCGCAGACAGGATCGGCGCCAGGACTCGCAGCATGTGCCAGCAGATCAGAGCGCACCCCAAGGACAGAAATGCCTCGTGAATGTCTGCCCGCTTCTCATAGCGAACGCGCATCACTGGTTGTACTTCTTCTTATAAAACTCGAGCTGTTGTTGGAGCTGTTCTTTGCTAAGGCCCTTAGTCCACTGGTGGTAAGGGCTGTTCATGACGTCCGCCGTCACGCCGGGAAGAAGCGCCTCAGCTTCGGGAATGAATTCCGTATAGAACGTCTTCGCGACTTCGTAGAAGCCGTGCCACTGAGTGTAGTCCGGGCCCATCATTGCCGTGCCCATCCGAGCGCGCCGCCCCTGATGATGCCAGAGCTCGTAGTAGGTCCATTCGATCTTTTCATCGAACGGTGTTTTCGTAAGCTTGTTGGCGGCATAGAGCTTATCCATGATCGCTTTGGCTGGCTTGGCAAACTTCTCGTTGTAGAGATCGATCGTGTTCTCGTATTGCTTATAGAAGTTCTCGACCCAGCCGGTGGCGTGGCAGTTTGAGCAAACGTCCTGCATGGCAGCACGACGCTTCTCCCAGTTTTCCAGCTTGATGCTGACGACTGGCCGAAGTGTGAAGCTGATACGGTCGCCCACATCGTGGGTCACTGGCTGATTAGTAGTGGCGCTCATGTGACAGGTTGCGCAGGTAGGCGCCGCGGAGTAATCCTTGCCAACCACCCACGACTTTGCGTCCAGGTTCATCTTGGCAATGTTGGCGCGGAACTGAATGCCGTGCTTCGATTCGGTGTAGATCTCCATTTGCGGATGATCGGGACCCAGGTGACACTTTCCACAGTTCTCGGGCTGGCGAGCCAGGGCTGAGCTGAAGGAGTGCCGTCCGTGACAGGCAGCGCAGGAGCCTCGGCTGCCGTCAGGATTCACGCGCCCAATCCCGCTGTTCGGCCACGTATCGGCATCAAATTTGCCGTCTTTCAAATACTTGACTTCGCTCCCGTGACACTGCCGGCATCCGTTCGCCGCGGCTGGGCCGCCCTCAACTACCTCTCCCAACATGTTATCCAGAGACCCGATGAATTGTGCTGCCTGAGAATGACGACTCTTTTCGAACTGTTCTACTTCTTTGCCGTGACAGCGCCCGCAGTAGTTGGGTGTGACAATCACGGCGATGCGCTGGCCATAGTGCTCAAAGGTTGCCGGATCTTTTTCATTTGCACGATGGCACGAATAGCAGTCCACATTCTTCCTGGCGTGGGCGCTCTCTCGCCACTGCTCCACAATTCCCGGCGTACTGCTGCTGTGGCAATCCAGGCATGCCTGGCCTTCTGCGGACACCTGGGCACGAGCAACTGTCATCAGCGGGAAGAGGAGAAAGCTGAGAAAAGCCATAAAGCGCATGGGCACCTCCGATCGCAACGTTCTTACCGCAATCATAGTCCGAGCTACCTGGTGCGTCTGCTGGCTTCGAGTCGGTTACTGCGTCTGTTCCATCGCAATCGCTCGCGGGAACAGGATGTTGTTTTCCAGGTGAATATGCTCATGCAGATCAGCCTCGAATTCAGACAACGCCTTGTAGAGAGTCTGGTAGCTGATACATGCATCAGTCGGGGGCATGTAACCGTCGCTGGCCTTACGCATAGAGCGTAATGCATTGCCGGCGGACTCGTGTTCATGTTCCATCATCGAAACCGGATTTTGCACGCTGCCGAAAGGCGGCGGCAGGATGGGCTCACTCTGAATGACAGCCTCCTCCATCCTGATGATGTAGGGGAACAACACCATCTCTTCCTTCATCATGTGCATCGTCAGTTCCTGCGCCAACCCGGCGAAGGTCGCGCGAATATGCAGCAGCTCGGGATGGTTCTTGCCATGGACCGAGCACACCTTCTCAAGCAAAGGACCAAGGCGAGCAATCTCCTCGCGCGTGTACTTGTGATGAGTATCTTTGATGTGCGCAACCAGGTCTCCCAGCGGCTCCCTTTGCCAGTCATGTACCTTCTGTTTCGTCCGCGTTGTCTGTTCTGCCATTTCGAGGGAATCCAGTACCTGATCCACCGGCAGATTCGCCGCCCGGCAGGCTTGTTCCAAAGATTGATTTCCGCCACAACAATAGTCGATGCCCAGCTTTTCAAAAACCCGGGTTGCGGCAGGGCTTTCCAGAGCCAGTTCCCGCACAGTTTTCTCGGTGGTCACGCTCATCGCATCCTCCTCGGCATCGCATCTCCATTCCTTGCGGTGCGCTTGCTGTTCTGAAGTTAGTCGAACAACGGCAGCGCGCCGATGACTTTTGTCACGGCGACCGCAAGAAGCCGTCAGACTCGGGGTTGGGAGGTCTCGAAAGAGCTATTCGGCAGACGGCAGTTCGGCTTCCAAAGCCTTCAGATTGTGAATGATCACCATGCGGCCGTCGATCTTTACGAAGCCTTCGGATTGGAGGCGGGAGAGGTTCCGGGAAACCAATTCGCGGACAGTTCCGATCTGCGACGCCAATTCCTGGTTGCTGACCGGCAGAGTGACTTCCACTCCGTCAGCCGTGGGCTTGCCTTCGGTTCGGGCAAGGCGCAAGAGGAACGAAGCCAGCCGGTGCCGCACTGTGGTAAATGAAAGCTCCTCGATGATTCCCACCAGCCGTCGCAGCCGAGCACCGACCACGCGCAGCACCTTGAGCGCAACTTGAGGATGAGCCAGGCAGAGTGCCTGAAAGTCTTGTTTACTGACAAACAGAAGTGTGGCGTCGTCAACCGCGGTCACCGAGGCCGGGTAGTTTCCTCCATCGAAAACTGGTAGCTCTGCGACGGAACTGCCTGGCCCATCGATACTGAGAACCTGCTCACGTCCACCGGCGGAACTTTTGAAGATGCGGACGTGTCCGGAATCGACGACATACAGTCCCGCGCACGGCTCGCCCTCGCTGAAAACGGCTTCGCCCGGAGAAAAACGGCGAGGCACTGCTCGCTGGGCCAGGAAAGCGAGTTCGGATTCCGTGAGCCCGGAGAAGAGCTGGACCTTCGCCAGTGTCTGAGCGCGGTCAACCTTGATTTCCGCCACGGCGGCTATTGTACCGAAGTGGGCTGGCGCACACGCACGAGGAGGGTCCAACCGTGCCGGCGGATTCCGCTGTGGTTCTGAAGCAGAACGGCCTGTCCGGCAGCGGAGTTTCTCGCCGCTGCGAGTCCCTGATCGAATCATGCCTCCGGAGGTATCGTTATCGTCGCTATGGCTCGGTTGCCGGACTGAGCCCGACGGCGGGCACGGCTTTGTCCCGCGCTAACTGGTTGTAGGCTGCGAGATCGGTTTTCACGATCTCGTTCCACTTCGTCACTTGCTCGTCCGCCTGCTTGCCGAGGTCGTCGAACATGTCGTAATCCTGCTTCGTGGGGGCCGCGTCGGCGCTCGAGACCACGCCGCCGAGTGCCACGAGCAGATTATTGAGCCGGATCGGATAATTCAGCACGTCCTGTCCGCTCTTGGCTTTTGTTTGGATGAGCGCCTCCTCCACCACGGTCATTTTCTTGTCGAGGGCAGAGCCTGCATCGGCGAGTATTTTGGCGTTCAGGTTCTTTTCTTCTTTCAGGCGTTTGTTGAGCGCGGTCATCTGCGCCCGAACATCGCGGATTTGCCGGATTGCGTCGTGCACCTCGGTGACTTTGCCGAGGATGGCCTGCATGAGATCGAACTGCTTCTTCAGGTCCTCGGCAGAAACATGCAGCCGTGGATCAGGAACGATCTTGAAGGGCTGCATCTGTGATTTAGCGTCCACAGTCAGGCGCACCTGGTAGTCGCCAGGCAACGCGACAGGACCGTCGGGGGAGCCTCCCCAGAGGGGCGAGTTCGGAATCCGCGGGGCGCCTTCGTAATGGAGGTCCCAGACGAAGCGATTGATGCCGGCTTCGGTCGCGATTTCGCCCGGTTGCGAGCGCGCGAAGAAATTTTCTTCGCCTTCCGTGGCCGGAGAATGTTTCGGCGGATAGGTTCGAACGACCTTACCCGTCGAATCGAGGATTTCAATCTTGACGCGCGGCTCTTTGTCCTTGTCCTCCGAGGCAGAAGAATCAGGCGCTGCGCCCGGCGAAGGTGCGGCCGCAATTGAAGTGGAAGCCGACGCACTGGCGGACGCGTCGTCCTTCTTCTCGTCTTTCTTTTCTTCGGGCTTCTTGATCTCGGTCTTCAGGTAGTAGTAAATCACTGCGCCTGCAGGCGGATTCTGTCCCGCGTTGCCGCTGCCCCCGAAGAATGACGGTGGAAATGTCGTGTGGTTTGGATCAGCCGGTGTGAACAGATGCACATCTTCGCTCTTGAGCGAGTCGCTCCACTGCCGCAGCGGAGAGATATCGTCGAGGACCCAGAACGAGCGTCCGTGCGTGGCGACCGCGAGGTCATCGTTCTTCACGATCAGGTCATTGACAGGAGCCATCGGCAGATTGAGCTGCAGTGGTTGCCAATTCGCCCCATCGTCGAAGCTGACGTAAACACCGCGCTCGGTGCCCGCGTAGAGCAATCCCTTGCGCTTGGGATCGACACGAACGGCGTGAACATAGTCGTCTTTCGGAATGCCGTTGACCAGCAGAGTCCACGTCTTGCCAAAATCCACGGTCTTGAAGATGTAAGGCGCGAAGTCGTCCAATTTGTGCCGTTCAACAGCGACATAAGCAGTGCCCGCGTCGCTGAGCGGAGCTTCGATCATGCTGACCGTTCCCCATTCCGGCATAGCCTTGGGCGTGACGTCGTCCCAGTTAGCCCCACCATTGCGCGTGAGGTGGATGAGGCCGTCGTCGCTGCCCGCCCAGATGAGGTCCTTCTGCGCCGGTGACTCGACGACCGAGAAGATCGTGCCGTAGACCTCAACGCCGGTGTTGTCCTTCGTGATGGGACCGCCGGACGATTGCTGTTTGGACTTGTCATTGCGTGTGAGATCGGGCGAAATGATCGTCCAGCTCTTGCCCTGGTCGGTGGTCTTGAACAGTACTTCGGCCGCGAAGTAGAGCGTGTGCGGTTCGTGTGGCGAAAAGACGATAGGCTCAGTCCACTGGAAGCGATGCTGCAGGTCGGCCATGCCCCAGCCAATGGGATTGCGGGGCCATGGATTGATCATCTCGGTCTGCTCGGTGCGGTGGTCGTAGCGCGTAATGTCACCGCCATACGAACCCGCGTACACCACTTCGGGATCCTCGGGATCGGGAGCGATATATCCGCTCTCGCCGCCGCCCACGGCATAAAAGTCGGACTGATCAATCCCACCGTGCGCACTCGCCGCGGCAATCGCCACGGAGGAGTTATCCTGCTGCGCGCCATAGAGCCAATACGGAAACCGGTTGTCGGCGGCGATATGGTAGAACTGCGCCGTCGGCTGGTTCATGAGGCTCGTCCAACTGGCACCGCCGTCGGTGGAAACGGTTGCACCGCCGTCATTGCCGTTGATCAGGCGCCGTGGATTGTCAGGATCGATCCATAGTCCGTGGTTGTCGCCATGTGGCGTGTGCATGGGCGTGAAGCTCTTGCCGCCATCGATGGAGCGGTAAGCTCCGGTGTTCAGGATGTAGACGACGTCGGGGTTCCTGGGGTCGGCAAAGAGGTGAGTGTAGTACCACGCGCGTTGGCGGTAGCGGCGGTCGTCATTCATGAGCTGCCACTTCTCGCCGCCATCATCAGAGCGGAACAAACCGCCCTTGGCGGCCTCAATCAGAGCATAGACACGGTTGGGATTCGAAGTAGTCGCGACGCCGACGCGTCCGAGAATGCCATCGGGGAGCCCGTTGCCGGTAAGCTTCGTCCAGGTGTCGCCGCCGTCAGCGGAGCGATAGAGACCGCTGCCAGGACCGCCGGATTCCATCATCCAGGGCTTGCGGTCGGCCTGCCACATGCCGGCAAAGAGAATGCTTGGATTGGACAAGTCGAACTGGATATCAACGCCTCCGGTCTTGTCATCCACGTAGAGAACACGCTGCCAGCTCTTGCCACCGTCACGGGAGCGGAAGATGCCACGGGTTGGGTTCGGTCCAAATGGATGCCCGAGCGCGGCCACGAACACGGTGTTCGGATCTTTGGGGTGAACAATCATCCGCCCGATGGAATACGTGTCGCGCAGGCCGGAGAACTTCCATGTTTTTCCGGCGTCGGTGGACTTGTAAACGCCGTTGCCTATAACGATGTTGCCGCGGATGCAGGCTTCGCCAGTTCCAACATAGATGACATTCGGATCCGAGGGCGCCACGGCGATGGCGCCGACTGAGGGCGACGCCTCGGGAAACTTGTCCCAGAGCGGTTTCCAGTTGAGCCCACCATCGGTCGTCTTCCACATGCCTCCGGCGACGGCGCCGAAGTAGTAGGTATCGTTCTGGCCGGCAACCCCCGTGACAGCAACCACACGGCCCCCCCGGAACGGGCCGATGAGACGGTACTTCATACCTTCAAAGGGCGACTTGGGAGCGGCCGGTTTCGGCGGTGGGACTACTCCGGCATCGGGAGGAAATGTCTCGGCAGGCTCGCCTGTCGCCACGGGCATGACGCCCGGTTCGGACGGCTTATTGGCCTGACGTCGCTGGGCGACAGCTATCGTGCTGAGCACAAGAAGGATCACCAGAAAACGAACGCGGCTCATGCTTGAGGACCCCCAAATGAGATCGAGAACAGTAATGTACTCCTCCGAAGAGAATTCCTTGAATTCAATTCCTGGGACAGGGACGCGGTGCTGGAGAGCAGCGTGGAACAGACAACGATCAAGGTCAGTTTGGAAGCAGTCATTTTGCCTCGTTTCTATTCACTTTCTTCGGGGTCCAAGTGTCACACAGAAGTCGGCTTCTCGCCGGTGATCGTCAATCACTCCTACTGCGTTTGTCGGTTGAGGCCACTCCCGCCAAGATGTCAGCCGTTTAGTGGTCCCCCTTCGGGAGTCCGTGCTTTTTCGCGATCCAGCACCATCTCGTCGAAGGCGTGGGGCAGCGACTCGCAACGCGAATAGGGGCCGGGCTTGTAGGCACGGGACTTGATTCCAGCCTGCGAGAGTTCTGAGATGGCCCAGTCTTCACGGTTGGTGATGTCCCAGAATTCAACCGCGTCATCGGCTTCGAAGTTAGGCTTGGCCATTTCGTCAGGGTGGAAGTGCCATTCGCAGATAACACTCGTGCGATCCACGGCACGCGGCCATAGCGTGTGCGTCATCATGTAGTCCGGATGCAAGCTGAGCAGCAGATTGGGAAAAATCGCGTAGTAATAAACTTTGTTACGTTCATCTGCGGTGAGTCCGGGAAGGTAGTCGCGCCGCAGCTTACCGTCTGTGCTCATAGTCTTGGCGCCGCCCTGAAATTCCATTGAGCCGCCAATGTATCCGCGATGGGGCTGATCGTTCTTGCCAGAGAGGTAATCGGTGATGGCATTGAGCGCCGGATGCAGAATGGGACAGTGCAGGCACTCGTTGTAGTTCAGCATGATCAACTTCCAGTTGGCCTTCACCTCATACTCGATGCGCCGATAGGTGCGCAGCTCAGCCATTTGCCAATGCAGGAACTTCTGCGGCATATCTTCTAACTGCCTAGCAAGCGGCATGGGCTCTGAGCTGAGGTTGATGAAGATATGTCCGTCCCAAACATCAGCATGCACGCGATTGAGGGGATAGTCTTCGCGGCAGAAGCCGTCGTGCGCGTGGGGAGCGCCGATGAGGCCCCCGTCGAGTCCGTAGGTCCAACCGTGATAGCCGCACTGGATCCGTCCGGGGAAATGTCCTTGGGCGTGGGCGCAGATGCGGGTACCGCGATGCCGGCACACGTTGAAAAACGCCCGCAACGAGCTGCTCCCGTCACGAGTAATGATGACGCTTTCACCCGCCACCTCGCGCAGAAAGTAGTCGCCCGGCGTCGGTACTTGGTTGGCGCGCCCGGTGCAGATCCAGGTTTGGCAGTAGAAGCGTTCGAGCTCGTCGCGGAAGAGATCAGGGTCTGTGTAGTAGCGGGCCGGAAGAGTCCTGGCGACGGATTGGGTGTCAGAAGTCGGCATTCAGCCCTTAGCAGTTATGGCAGCCAGCATTCGCTACCTGGGGTTCTGGGCGGAAGGATTTTACCGCAGGAATCGAGTTTGCTGCTTGCTACTTCGTGCTCGGCAAGTCAGTCCTCACTCATTTTGCTCACTAAAGGGTCGAACGCTGTCCGTTTCCGGATAGTCGGCCCATGGGAGGTGATCGGCCATTGCTCCCGGTTGACGGGCAAACCTTACCGATTAGGGAAGATTAGCCGACCATACGCCCAGAGTCTCGTCTGTCGCATTCCACAACCAGTTTCCAGATAGATCGGCGCGGAGAGATAGAAGAAATAAAGAGAGCAGGAAATTCTCCTGCTCTCTTATTCTCGGTTCATGTTCCTAGACTTCTTGAGCTTATACGACATTGGCTATGGGTATCTTCCCGGTGGTCATTGCGGCCCCATGATGAACCGGGCTCCGGATCGGCCGAAGCGCAGTTGTTGCTGAAGCAGCTTGCGGGCATCGTCGCTCAGAACCCTCCGGCTGATCACGCCTTGTGAAGTGCTCTGGCCGGTCGCAAAACCGTGTGTCGGGGTCGCCAGATAGGTGTGAATTTCGCCGGTGCTGGTCAGACCTAAGCCAGTGATCTCCCCGCGGGAATTGATGGAGCAACCAGCCAGTAGATACAGGGGAGAATCACCCGCAATCAGGGTGTTGAGGTCGGTCATCACGCCTTTCTCCCACAGAAACGCCCGCAGGCTTCCGCTCGCGTCGACGGACTCGCCAACCACCGAGCCGGCATCGTTAATGCTGCCGCTTAAGCTCGTTACGTCCCCGGAGAGTGTGCCCAAGTCCTGAATACCTGTCTCCATGGTCCACAGGAAACCGTGGAAGGTTGTGTCGCCCTTCAGGTCCGAAGTACCAACCTCACGCATTGCTCTGGGACAATGGCAGGGTGACTGACCTCGGCAACCTCGGCGGTATGGTAAGGCCGCTCTCCCCTACGGTGCTCGTAAGACTCCCAGAGGGGAGTACTGGAAGATGCTGGTCGGCCCGGTATACCTTATTGACCTATTGACCACGGGTGGCTGTGCCAGAATCCCCTGTTCCTTCGGAAGCGAGCAGTATGTTTGGATCAACGATGGAGTCAACAGCCATCCCGATCCGGACAATCCGCCGATGGGTACGACGGTGGCGGCAGACGCTGGAACCACGTTTACTCTCCCGAAAGCCTCCGTCACGGTACTTGCGCGGCAAGGTGAGAGGTATTAAGGACTAGGTCGCGACCGTCGACCTACTGTTGGGCTGTCCCTTTTACCACGAGCGCAAAGGGCAGTTCCTCGCCTGAGTTAAGTTTCATGCTGGCAGAAAAAATCCAGTGATCCTGTTCGTCCTTGGAAACTGAAGGTGCGGTGACCCCGCTATCCGCCGGGACTAAACTGAGAGGGGCGGGATGTTTCGTCGCCGTAGCACTTTCACTCAAAACCATCAATTCCTGAAATTTGAAAGTGGCATTGGGATTGGCATCGGACGCTGCCGGAATGAGTAGAAGAAAATCCCGGTTGGGAGCTGCACCAAGGTGATTGCCGTCGTTGGGCATCAAGGCGTAGCGGAGCGTGTAGAAACCCGCGGGAACTTTCTGCCCCCGAAAATCAGCTGCAGCCTGCGGAAAATGCACAACCCCGACCAGCACGGACTCGGCCAGCTGCGGGTATGTTACACCCTCAACATCTTTTTTTGTTTGTGCAGGGACGCTCTTGCGCACCCACAACTCGCAGGCGGGCGCTCCGCCGTCGAGCGTCAGGCGATATCCCTTGGAGTCGAGCGCCTGCCGTATGCCTTCAGGAACCGCGTTGTCGGTTAATGGCCCGACGGTGTCCACCTTACCATTCTGGGCGGCACAGGCCAGCGAGAGCGCGAAGATGAAGGCGACCGTAAACGATGGAGTTGCAATCTTGCGCACTTCTTGCACCTCTAATCTGCTCGGTTCCTACTGGGCGAATGTGCCTACGAAGGCGCTTCGTTTGCCGTGAAAATCCCAAGAGACACCCAGCGCCGGCCCACGGTAAGTATCGGTGAGGGCCACTGCCGGCATCGAATGAGACAACTGGGTCAGTGGTGGGTAGAAGGTAACTTCATTTCCGCACAAATGGTCCTGGTCGCCGATAGAACGTGTCTGCACAGTCGCAAAGCGGCCCGCCCGAAGCATCGCGACGCCGTGGTGTTCTGCGTTTACCACCAATTCCATCTGCGCGGGTATCACCTGCTCGACGTTCTTCAGCAGTTCACCACCCATGTGTTTGGCAAAACTCACCAAGGCCATCCGCTGCTGTGCGCTGGCCAGGTCGTCCACCAGCAACACCGCTTTCGCCGGGAAGGGATTCTCGTAAGGATCCCCCAGGGTACCGTTCGCGCGAACTGCGGCAGCTACGGTCAGACCTTGCAACTGCACACCGTCCCAGCCTCCACTCCGCACATGCCAGGCCAGAATGGCCTCATTCCCCACCAAGTTGACCTCGCCGTTGGCAAAGCACTGACCCGTGTAAACGTCGGCACTGCGGGTCTCCAGGTAATCGCCGCGAATTTCTTGCGCTGCCAGCGAAATGGAAAGGCAGGTTACCAGACAAACCAGAATCATCGAGAGCTGAAATCGCATACGAAACTCCTCAGACTTAATAGTCAAATTCATCCGCACTTCCCCGTCCCATGACAGGCCCGGCTTTTCGAATTGCAGTTTCCGGGTTCTGCCAGCCCGCCATCCGGACCGATGCATGTCTGAGTATGGATGCACCAGAACAGTCCATCGTTGCAAGGCGGCACGCCGGGATCGGGTTCGGCGAGGATGAACTGGCCTTTCCAGCGCAGCGCCGGGCACAGGTTCGGATGAGTGGTGTTGAAGCGATCCGATTCCGGAATCATGAGACACCTCCCGATGCGGCCTTCAAGATCGCGCGCTTCAGCGCCACACGCGCGAGTTGGACTTTGTAGGCATTATGGCTGAGCGGCTTAACATTCGTCAGGGCGGCCTCAGCCGCTCTCTGCGCCGTATCCTTGTTAATAGGCTGCCCCACCAAAGCCTGCTCCGCTTCTGGCGAAGGCCAGGGCACGGGCGCCACATATCCCATCACGATACGGGCCGATTTGACAGTTGAGCCGCGCATCTTCAATGCGACGCCAGCGACCGCAAGCGGCCACTCGAATGCCTCCTTCTGGCGGATTTCGTAGTGTGCGGCCCTTGCATCCGGTGCAGGCGGGATCACCACTTCCGTGACGATCTCGTTCGGTCGCAGATCATGTTCGCGTTCGCCCTCATTCTTCGGAATAACAAAGAACTTTTCCAGCGGAAGCTCGCGTTTCCCTTTCGGCCCTTCCAGCCGGATCTTCGCCCCATAGGCGATCAGAATGGGAACCAGGGTGGAGGGGCTGACAAACTTGGCAGGGCCCTCATTGCCGAGAATGGCATGGAAGCGGTTCTCGCCTTCTGCGACCAGTTCCTTGCCAGCCTGGTTTCTCGGCAAAAGGCCAAAGCCGTTGCGGAAGTACCAGCAGCGCGGACGCTGGCACAGATTACCTCCAAGTGTGGCCTGGTTGCGAATTTGCGGGCTCGCGGCTTCGAGCAGGGCCTCAGCCAGCGCCGGGTAATTCCGGCTTACCCTGGCGTCATCGGCTAGATCGCCCAGAGTAGTCAACGCACCAATGTGAAATCCTTGTGCATTGGAGAAAACCCCGTGGAGGTCGTGGACTCCCTTAATGTTGATCAATCGTTTAGGCGCGACCACATCATCTTTCATCAGCGCGAGCAGATCGGTCCCGCCAGCAAGGATCTCGGCATTGCCCCAGCTTGTCCCCAACAGGCTGATGGCCTGGGCTCGGGTATTTGGGCTGACATATTCAAAAGGTCGCATCAGGCACCTGCCTTCTGTTCCAGGGCAGCCAGGACAGGGTCCGGCGTGAGCGGCAGGAACGGCACACGCACGCCGATCGCATTGGCAACGGCGTTAGAGATCGCTGCGCCGGGCGAAATCACTGGAGGCTCGCCCAGTCCGATCACGCCGCGTTCGTCGTAACCTTTGCCCGTCATCATATGCACGACCAGTTCGGGAATGTCGCTGAGACCGGCAAGACGGTAGAACCCCATATCCGAATTCAGCATTCGGCCGGTGGTCGGGTCCATGACCTTCTCTTCGTACAGTGAATAGCTGATGCCCATGATCAAGGCGCCATAACATTGGGTTTCGGCGGTCTTAAGGTCGATGACCAGCCCGCAGTCTTGGACCGCGACCATCTTCTTGACCTTGACGACGCCAGTATCGGTATCGACTTCGACCTCCGCCATCTGCACGCCACCGACGCCGCTATTGGTGAGATCGGGAGGTTTGCTCTTGTCCGGATTCTTGCCGCGTATGGTGAGCGGCATTACACCCAGCTTGGAACAAGCTTCTTTCCAACTGAGGGATCGGCTGGAGTCGCCCTTGACGCTGACCTTCCCATTCACACATTCCAACTGATCTGGCTGGGTGTTCAGCGCGGGTGCAACCTTGGCGAACAGCGCGTCACGCGCATCTGCGGCTGCACGGCGTGTAGAAGAACTGACGCCGCCTATGGTAGTCGAGCCCCCGGAACCACCAGAAGGCGGGTACGTCGTGTCGCCGATTTGAAGCTGAATGGCTTCCATGGGAATGCCCAACGTTTCGGAAGCAACGATGAGGATACAAGTGCGTGTTCCCGTGCCCAGATCCTGCGTACCCAGCTTGATGTCGACCGATCCATCGGGATGGATGGTCAGATCGCAGTCGCTCGCATGGCCGCGTCCTCCCCAGGTATGAAAGGACAATCCGACACCGCGCGTCATATCCCCAGACGCGATTCTCGTCCGCGGATGCCATTTCTGTTTCCAGTCCATCAACTCGGAAGCGATGGCAAGCTCTTCGCGGTAAGTACTCTCGCGCTGCTTGGTCAGGTTAAGGTTCTTGCCGAAGAATTCCGCCGGGTCCATGTTCAGCTTAGCCGCCAGATCGTCCAGAGCGCACATCGTAAGGACGGCAGCTTGAGGATGGTTGGGCGCGCGCCATGCCCGTGCGGGACCGATGTTGTTGCGGATTGCGATGTGTTCCTGCCGTTGGTTCGGAATGCTGAAGACGTAAGGAATGGGAGGCATGCCGCCGCCACCGGGCCCGCCGGTGCCCCAGGAGTTGGACTGCCACGCCACCACAGTACCGTCCTTGGTTGCGCCCACTTTCACACGGGCGTAAGCCGAAGGCCGGGCTCCCGCAACTTCCAGTTCCGCATCGCGCTCCAGCATGATGCGGACCGGCTTGCCGCCAGCTTTCTTGGAGATTTCGGCGGTAAAGATTCCCCAACGATCAGGAGAGAACTTGCTGCCGAAGCCTCCCCCAATGTGGTCCTCGTGAACCCGAATGTTGGTGGCTGGCATCTTCAACGATTCTGCCATCTGGCCGGGAATACCGGAGACATTCTGCGTGGAAATGTGAGTGAACAGGTGATCCGGATCGGTCCACTCGGAAATCGATCCATGACTCTCGAGACAGCAGTGAGTAATAACCGGAATACCGTAGAGCCCTTCGGAAACAACGGCAGCTTCGGCAAACGCCTTTTCCGGATCACCCGTCGTTTGCGCTGCAGCTTTCTGGTAACTCGATGGCAGCTTGCTCGCCACTTCGGCGTGAACCGCTGCCGTCCGCAAGGCATCGAGCACAGCGTCTGAGGCGCCATCCTCCTTGAGCCCATTCAGCGTGTCTTCGCTGGGTTTTTCTGTAATTCCATACTGTTGAATCTGACTGACCATCTGCCCCGCGGGTACCTGGTTATCCAGCATGTCATCGATAGTGTCCATGCTGAGCGGGCCTTCTTCCTGCACGCCACTCTTGGGGGGTTCGGCATCGCTGACCAGATGTTCTAGTTGCTTGTATTCGACCTTGATCAGGCGGATGGCGTCCTCGGCCGTGGGCTCGTCCACGGCAGCCACGGCAACAATCTCATCTCCCGCCCAGTGGATAGTCGTGCCCGGCCCCTGCACGATGTGAACCGCCTTCACTCCGGGCATCTTCTCAGCCGCACTCGTGTCGAGGCTCACGATCTTCGCGTGCGCATAGGGACAACGCAGCACCTTGCCATAAAGCATGCCGGGCTGGTGAACATCATAGGTGTACTTTGCCTGCCCTGAAACTTTGGCGGGAGAATCGACTCGACTGACGCGCGTGCCGATCAACGTCCGGTGTTGAGCATCGGGCCATGCATAATCCGGCATAGGTCAGGCTCCTTTCTGCGCGACTTGCGCGATTGCCTTGCGGATTCCGGCATAGGTTCCACAGCGACACAGGTTGCCGCTGAGACCTCGGCGGATTTCTTCGGGCCCAGCGTGAGGGTGTTTGTCGAGAAATGCCTTGCAGGCAACCACGAAACCAGGCGTGCAGAACCCGCACTGCGAAGCGTCGTTGTCCACAAACGCCTGCTGAATGGGATGCAACTTGCCGTCTCGCGTCAACGATTCGATGGTCGTGATGGCTTTGTGCTGGGCTTCGATGGCGAGCATAGCGCAGGCATAGACGGGTTTGTCATCCACCAGCACAGTGCAAGCGCCACATTCCGCACGGTCGCAGACGCGCTTCGCCCCGGTGAGTTCGAACTCATCACGCAATGCATCCAGGAGAGTGACCCGGGGTTCGAGATTCGCCTTATAGCTCTTTCCGTTGATGGCAAATTCCATGGGGACCTTGCCGGGTCCATAGACCCGGACTCTCTGGCCAGCAGCCTTGATCACACGAGGACCAGCGACGAGAGGCACAGCGGCGGAGATTCCGGAGATCTTGAGGAAGTCGCGCCGGGAGACGCCGGGGTTCTCCGGATTGTCAGTGGGGTTTTTCAGATTCTCGTCGTCATTATCATTGCGCATGTCGTAACCTCCACAGCATCAAAACTCGAGGGCAGTGATCACTTCAACGTTTCCCGCGGACGATGGTTAGAGACGCTGCCGGCAGAGTGTACTTCGCGTTCTCCCCGCCGGTAAGCGTGAACTTAAACGGCGGGCTGTCCGGATCAGCGTGGCCCTTCTTACGATCAGGATGCCACAGGTACTGGGCTTTCCCAAAGGTGATCATGGTGACTGGACCGAAAAAAAAGTCCTCTCGATTGCTCTCGGCGTTGTGAAACACAATCCGAACCTGATGAGGATGGTCATAATCTTTGTTGATGAGCATGAGGGACCACTGACCGTCCGGCCGCTCGAGAGCGTAGGCCGTCACCAGCACGTGCCCTTCATTATCCTTCACATCGCTGACGGCAGGGAAGAGGCGATGCTCCGCGTCTTTCGGTTCTGCCCATTCCTGCGTAATCAGCTGTGCCCCGTAAAACTGCGAGGTTTTCTGCTGAATCTCGTAATGCTCATCGACCATGAACATGTGGTAGGTTCCCCAGCTATTGGCGCAGGCGGGATGCGGCGGAGAATACGGCAGATCGTGGTAATAGTGAGTCGATTGGCCGCCGGCTGCCAGAAAGCCTGCGAAGGTATCTGCCAGCCACAGGGCGCCGAAGATATCGACTGCGGCCTCACCACCGTGGGCGTTGGTTTCCGTGTCGAATAGCGGAATGCCCGCCAGCAGGCCGTCGTCCCGCCACACCTGCATGATGTGAGTGAGCAACTCTGGTTCCTGATAAAGATTCTTCCAGGGCGTCTCGCAGCCGTCATAGGGATAATGTTCAAACGACATGAAGGCCAGGTCCTGCAGGCGCCCGTGGGCTTTCAAGTAATCGAGGAAGCGGCTAAACCAAGACGTCCGGCCTTCGGCATCCGGCCAGGCCTTGATGTCCTCGGTGACGCCTTCAAATGCCGGACCTCCCAGCTTGAAGTTCGGATCCACCCGGTGCAGCGCGGTTGCGAACTGCAGGTACAGAGTGGCGTAGTCCTCCGGGAGCATGTACTGGCCGTCAGCTTCTTCGCCCATTTCGATGTAGGAAACGGGATAGCCCCGCTTCTTGATGTATGCCATTTGCGCGGCAGCGTCTTCGGGCGTGCTATACAGCAGGGCGATTGGAATAATGGCGGGAAGGCCGCGAGTGATTCCACTGGTGAAAAACAGGTCGAACCCAGGCTGGTCGCCCGATTCCATGCGATCAGGAGCGACGTAAAGATCGGAAGCCTGGTGCCAGGGATCCACCGAGGAACACAACGTCAGCGTCTGCTTCTGATCCGGAGAGTGGTGAAGCAGATCAGTGAATTCTCCTTTGTCGTCAATGGTTCCGAGATAAAGCTCGCGGATGGCATATCCGACGCAGTTGCGGCGGTCGCTCGGACCGTGAGTGTCGCAGGTATTCGACGATTGCGTCATCAGAACGCGGACGAACTTCGTGCTCACCGGCGACGAAGCAAGGCCAGATGTATCGAGACGAAGAGTAGGAGTACCGCCCTTCCCATTTTTCACCTCCCCGGAAGTGAAGGTTTTCCACTGTCCTTTGTCCTGCTCGTCCATGGCATCGCCTTCGCCAACCCAGTACTGCACCACGTAGACCTGCGCGTACGGTTCGGCCCAGGCAATGCGGATCGCGTTCACGTCCTGCTTCTTATCCAGAGCGATCACCACCCACTGGGGATGCAGCGAGTCATCCTCGCCAGTGAAGGCCTTCGTCAGATAGGGATTACTCTTCCAGTAGGTGTTGACGTCGCCGTCATCCAGGCGCGAGAAACCGTCAAACTCCGTCCCGTTGTTTCGTGTGAATCCACGGTGCGGAAGGGAATAGCCGTAGGAGTGCCGGATCATCTTCTTCGTAGGAGTGGAATCTCCTACGAAATACCCCTTGCCGGAAGGATCGCTCCAGGCGCCCTCTGGATTCCAATGCCACGCCTGGACAAACAAATCCGTGTTCTGCCGGTAACTGATCACGCCCCACCCTGCCGAGAGGGTCTCCTTGATCTGGTCGGGCCGAAAAAACATGTCGGTGGCATTGCTCGGCACCCGGTCCACGGTCGAACCCAGCGCATGCAGAGGGCTGAACTTGTTCACCACATGACTGGGTGTGGCGTCGACGCGCACGGTTTGTGCGCGGGCCAGAATCGCATTCGAGAAAATCAGGGAGAGAGCAATGATGAAGGATGAGCGAATCATAGGATTTGGAGCCCTTTAGTACATTCGAGGTCCGGTACAGACAGTCATACAACAAACAGCAGTGCATGCGCCATCAAGTTGCCGATCGTTTTCACGCGATGAAACTCATTTTCGCTTTTGTAGGGCTTTAGTTGCCGGCTCTGTATAATTTCGAGTTCTAAGAACAACTATAGTTGCTGCCAGGAGATGTCCGTCATGCTCATCAAAGTGTTCAACGACAAAGCTTCCCTGGGCAAAGCAGCGGCGGAGCAGGCCGCCACGGCGATTCGCCGGGCGATGGCGGAGCGCGACCATGCCCGCATCATCGCTGCAACCGCGGCTTCGCAGCTTGAGTTCCTCGACGCGCTCACCAAGACGCCAGGCATCGATTGGCAGAATGTTGAGGCATTTCACCTCGACGAGTACATCGGGTTGCCGGTCACGCATCCCGGGAGTTTTCGCAAGATGTTGCTGGAACAACTGGTCCGGAAAACCGGCATCACCAGGTATCACTTGCTCGAAGGGGATGCTGCAAATCCGGCCCAAGCCGTGCGCGGTGCCAGCAAACACCTGGCTTCTGAGCCAATCGACATCGCCTTTCTCGGTATTGGTGAGAACGGGCACATTGCCTTCAACGATCCTCCGGCAGACTTCGAAACGGAACAGCCGTACATCATCGTGGACCTCGACGAGGCGTGCCGCCGGCAGCAGGTTGGCGAGGCGTGGTTCGCCAACATTTCACAAGTGCCGAAGCAGGCGATCTCCATGTCGGTGCGCCAGATTCTGAAAGCAAACGAGATTCTCGCGGTCGTGCCTGACACCCGCAAAGCACAAGCGGTGAAGTTGTGCTTTGAGGGCAGCATCAGCCCCGAAGCGCCGGCATCGATTCTGCGCACGCACCCCAACGCGACCGTCTATCTGGACAAGAATTCAGCGTCACTGTTAGGGCCGAAGTTGCAGAACCAACTGAAGGACAAAGCACAGGTGATGGTAGGGCGTTAGTTCGTCTCTCACCTACTACCTATGGCGACCGCCGGGAAGCCGACTCCTACACGTGCCATTCCCTCCTTGCGCTGGTGGATTGGCGCGATATTGTTCGCCTCCACAGTCATCAACTACATCGACCGGCAAACGCTTTCGCTGCTCGCGCCGTATTTGAAGATCCAATACCACTGGACCAACAGCGACTACGCCGGCATCGTGATCGCATTTCGGATCTCCTATTCCATTGGACAAACGGTCTTTGGCAGGGTGATGGACCGCATCGGAACGCGGCGCGGATTAAGTATTTGTGTCACCTGGTATTCGATTGTCTCGATGGCCACTGCCGCGGCGACCGGCCTGCGCAGCTTTGCCGGATTCCGCTTTCTGCGGGGCACTGGAGAATCCGCCAACTGGCCGGCGGCCACGAAAGCCGTTTCGGAGTGGTTCCCAAAACGCGAGCGCGGCCTGGCAACCGCCCTCTTCGATAGCGGGTCGTCCATCGGAGGAGCGGTTGCGCCTTTCGTCATTCTACCGATCTACTTCCGTTGGGGATGGCGTCCGGCGTTCATGATCCCGGGCGTATTGGGAATCCTGTGGCTAATGGTGTGGCGTTGGCTGTATCACCCGCCGGAAGAGCATCCCCGCGTGAGTCAGGCCGAACTGCAGATGATCGCCGCGGACAAGATCGATCCTGGCCCGCAGCCAGCCAGCCGTACCCGAGCTCACTGGCGCAATCTGCTCAAACTGCCGCAGACGTGGAGAACGATCGTCGCCAGGACGTTCACCGATCCAGTCTGGTTTTTCATCACCGACTGGTTCCCCATTTACCTGGTTGCGAAGGGAATCGAACTCAGGAGTGGGCCGATCGCAGTGTGGATCCCCTTCATCGCCGCCGATCTGGGAAACTTTTTCGGCGGTGGCATGTCGGGATACTTGATCAAGCGGGGCTGGTCCCTCGGCGCAGCCCGCAAAGCACTGGTGGTTTTTGGGGGAATCGGAGTCACCCTGCTGATCCCGACCATTCTCACGACGAACCTGGTGTTGATCACGTTGCTTTTCGGGCTTGCGACTTCTTCCTATGCATCTTTCAGCACCATCGCCAACGTGCTACCTTCGGACCTTTATCACAGCGACTCGGTAGCTTCGGTCAGCGGCTTGAGCGGTACGGGCGCGGGGATCGGAACGATCGTGGCCTTTCTGCTGGTCGGATATTTTTCCGATGCCCGGGCCGCAACGACAACTCATGCATTCGATCCGATCATTATCATTGCGGGACTGGTTCCGTTTGCCGGGATGATCCTGACGCTGCTGCTGGTTCGCAACACCCGGGCGACGGACGAGGGGTTGGTGCGGCGGATTTGAAGTTGAGAGCGAGGAGCTATGGGCTACAGTCGTCTAGAACTAACGGGCAAACTTGCAGTTGTCATCGGAGGAACGTCGGGAATCGGCCAAGCCATCGCGCGCGGGTTGGCGGAAGGCGGGGCTGACGTCGTTCCCACCGCTCGTCGCCTCGATCTGGTCAAACAGGCTGCGGATCAGATCGAATCTCTGGGGCGGAAGTCTTTGCGCATAGCGTCGGATGTGACTGACCGCAGCTCTCTCGAAAAACTGCTGCAGGCAGCAGTGGAGGCATTCGGCAAAGTTGACATCCTTATCAACTGCGCTGGCTTTAACCAGCGTGCCCCCACGCTGGACTTTCCCGAGGCCGATTGGAACCGCCTTCTCGACACCAATCTGACCGGCACACTGCGGGCGTGCCAGGTTTTCGGCCGTCACATGATCCAGCGCCGCTACGGACGCATCATCAATATCGCGTCGATGGGATCATTCCTGGGACTGTACGAGGTCGCGGCATATTGCGCAAGCAAAGCCGGAGTAGCTTCCTTGACCAAATCGCTTGCCATCGAATGGGCTCGTCACGGAGTCTCGGTGAATGCCATCGCGCCGGGTTATTTTCGTACGCCCCTCACCGAGAAGCTGGTCACGGGCACGCCGCGCGGCGAGGAAATCCTGATGCGCACTCCCATGAAGCGATTTGGCGAGTTGGAGGAACTGGTCGGCGCAGCAATTTTTCTCGCTTCAGATGCTGCCAGTTTTGTGACCGGAACTTTGCTGGTGGTAGATGGTGGTTTCCTGGCAAGCGGGGTCAATCAGTAGCTTTTTCAGTGAAAACTAACCGGCGTGGACGGTACATGGGGAGATCGTTTCCCGCGCCGACCTTACTGCCTGCACCAGCTCTCTCGCAGTTTGTGTGATCATCGCCAGGGGGCGACGCCGACCCAACTCACGTTTCGGCCCATGTCTCTCGGGGGCGCCTTGCCTTCCCGAGACGGGCACTCGATTTATGTCAGCGGCGGCCTGACTGAACAGATCGACACGGTCCGCTTCGATCCCGCTTTGCACAAATTCACTCCCCTGGTGCCCACCTTCGACGTTGACGAGGCCGCCTTTTCTCCCGATCATCAATGGGTGCTTTATACAAGCGGGAACCAACTGTGGCGCAGCCGACCAGATGGCACCGATCGTCGGCAACTTTTCGGAGCTCCTTCTATACCCCACATCCACGGCGCTCGCTGGAGTCCCGACTCGAAGCACATCGTGTTCGCAAACACGGCCGACGGCGCAAGGGGCGCCGTCTACCTCGGGTCCGCTGACGGTGGTTCTCCCCAACAGCCCCTTCCGCCCGGTCTCTCTCGCCTCTGGCCCGACTGGTCGCCGGACGGAAAGACTATAGTCTTCTCCGTCGACGAGGAAGGGGGCGAAACCTTCCCCTCCCACCCGGGTCTTTATCTCTTCGATTTCGCCCTGGGACATTCGGCTATGATCCCCGGCTCGGAAGGACTGACCCGGGCCCGCTGGTCGCCCGATGGCCGCTTCCTCGCCGCCGCGTCAGGAGATACCTCCGTGATGAAACTCTTAGACCTCAGAACTCACCGCTGGAGTGAGGTGGCTCATGGCACACTGATTTCATTTCCGGTGTGGTCCGCGGACTCCATACTGTATTTTCAGGATATTCTGGCGCCAGGAGAACCCGTTTACCGCTTCAAGAACGGCGCCTCTGGCCCGCAGCGCGTCTACAGCTTCGAAGACATCTTGCAGACTGGCGCCATGCGCTGCGCTTTTTGGGGTTTCGGTCCGGATGGTTCTTTACTCGTCCAAGTCAACCGCGGCGGCGGGGACATTTACGCCCTCACCGTCAGCCTTCCCTAGCATTTTAATTGCGAGTATTCCATTCCGCGTGAAGCGTTTGGGTCTGCTGTTGGCCTGTGTTTGTGCCTGCGAAATAGCCGCCGGCACCGCCGGAAATCCGTCGTTAAAGCTCGAATGTGACAAATGGAGGTTTTGTTACACACCTTTAAGATGAAGCGACCCGGAAGCCACACCTGCTGATGATCGGTCAGACCATCGCGCACGAGCCGAGCGTGCTGGGCAAGCGCAAGATCAAGTCGGCCTTTTGTTGTTTCACTACTTCACCATCTGGAGGTGTTAACGTGGCAAGATTGCAGACGGTTGCGGTTTTCTGTGTTTTGGTGGCTCTCTTCGTGGTGTCTTCGACGGCACAGACTACGCCAGCGAATCCGAAAGCTGCCCAGCAGATTACGATCGTCCGCGCCGCACACTTGCTCGACGTACGCGACGGGCGCGTGCTGGAGAACCAAGCAGGCTTAGTCGACGGAGATCGCATTCGCCAGGTCGGGCCTGCGGCCAGTATTACGAATGAGTTTGGCCGTGGCGCCACCATAATCGGCCTCGGAAACTCCACGTTGTTGCCCGGTCTGGTCGACTGCCACAGTCACATCCTCGGCAACCCCAAAGATCAATCTCCAACCGCAGATTTGCGGATGTCTTCTCCGCAACAGACGATCTGGGGCCTGCACAACCTGCAAATCTGGCTGGCCCATGGATTCACCGCCTTGCGCGTCGCGGGCGAGTCCGACCTTGCCTATGGACAATTTGCACTTCGCAACAGCATTAACCAGGGACTGGTACAGGGACCGAGAATTGTCTCCGCCGGCAACTTTATCTCTCTCACTGGCGGCCACGGCGATGCCGATCCGCTTGCCCCCGATCAGGCATTGGCGCGCCGGCCCAACCTCGCCGACAACGTGAACGAAGTCGGTGACGCCGTCCGCCGCGATATTAAGTACGGCGCTGACTGGATCAAGCTAATGGCCACCGGTGGTGTGATGGACACGACGAGCGACTTCAACGTGCAGGAGCTTAGCGAGGAACAGATGGCCATGGCGGTCGAAATCGCGCACCGCGCTCGCAAGAAAGTCATGGCTCATGCCGAAGGTACTGAGGGCATCAAGGCAGCAGTGCGGGCCGGTGTCGATTCCATCGAGCACGGTACGATGCTCGACGAAGAAGGTGCCACGCTCATGCAGCAGAAAGGGACCTGGTTGGTGCCCACGCTCTTCACGTTCCAGCACGGGGTCGAAGAGGGAGCGTCGCTCGGCGCCGACCCCGCATCCGTCGAAAAAGGGAAAAAGGTCATCAGCTATCAGCAGACTGCGTTTGCCATCGCCTTGAAGCATCACCTGAAGATCGCCTATGGCGTGGACGACGATCCTGATTTCGTCTCGGAAGAGTTCGGCGCGCTGGTTCGGGGCGGCATGAAGCCGCTTGACGCAATCCAGGCTGCCACCGTGCGGGCTTCTGAGCTTCTCGGCATGTCAGACCAGATCGGCACACTGGAGATGGGAAAGTATGCTGACGTGGTTGCCGTCACCGGTGAGCCGCTGGTCGACATCCAGGCCATGGAAAGCGTTGTCTTCGTAATGAAAGGCGGCGTGGTGTTCAAAATGCCGGCCCGGAAATAAACCTAAAGGAAAGAATTGCCTTCCTGCATGGCACAAGGGATACTGTCAGGCGAAACAGCACTCTAGTTCGACTCCCGTCACTTTTTGCTGACGAATGACCGGCAACCCGTAGCCACGTGAAAATGCCTTCGACGTAAATAACCCTCCGGCTACTCGGGAGCGTCGCATAGCGGGCCCGACTCTGAACACTGGACACAGCAACTTCCCCAGATACCTGTCAAAGGGCTAATACCTCAGGGAGTGGGCTGCACACTTCTCAACTACGCAACACACAGTCACGGACTCCCTATGCCGAAATCGCGCCGCACAGATCTGCTCAATCGGCCTCCCGCATTGGCCCGCGTGCAGAGTGCTCGTTGAAAACAAACCACTTCTCGGGTTCGTTCGGTAGCTTAGCCCAGACACTCGCCGCCCGCGGTATCCGTCCCCGAAAGGCTTGATCTTTGAGTTTCTTGGTCATGGGTTCCTCGAGTCGCCCAACTGCACGCCGCTGAGTTTGTCCTCATCTTGGGGGGACATAAGGATGTGTCCGCGTTGCCTGCAAGCGCCTCGTCGGTAGAAACGCCAACGTGAACCAAAAAACCATGGCCTCGAATGCTGCTCGCCAGTACAGGACTTCGAATTACGTCGTGGGATGTTCGGCAGCAATATCTCCAGGCGAGCTGTCAGCCGACTCGTTGGAAGGTTTTTTCGGCCACAGGGAATCATTCGCAGGGTTGGAGTCAGCACTTACCTTCTCCATATTGGTGTGTGTCATCAGAACCTCTGAGACCAGCTTGGCCGCCAGGCCAAGCTACGGTTTGAGTTT